>CAJTGB010000014.1 GCA_910575835.1 Lachnospiraceae bacterium
GTTGTAGATGTATTAGCTTTGCAGGGAGCCGGATGCGGGAAAGCTGCACGTCCGGTTCTGAGAGGGGTAAGCCCCGTAAGGGACTTACCTACTTACCAAATTTATATCTTAGATTTTTCCGTTATACGAATCTTTCCGGGGATGTGTATTAGTTCGGCAGAAAGACAGTAAGTTTCTGCCGGGCTGATTCACGTGACAGCAGGACCATGGTATGTTGATGTATTGGGCAGCCATGGTCTTTTTGCGTTCTGATATAGATAGATATTGAACGAGCTGTTTTGTTCATGACAGGCGGAAGGGATCCCTTGGCATAGGCACATTTTAGGGCGCGGGAATTAATGTCTGATTAATAGAGGAGATATGAGATGAATATAGAAAAACAGATTGAATTTGATAAGATCAAAGAGAAATGGATGGAGCTGGCAATCACGGACCAGGCAAAGGAGCGGATCCGCACGGTGTCGTTCTGTCTGTCTGAAATGGAATTAAGAAAAAGATTAAAGGATACAACGGACAGCAGGCTTCTAATGGAACAAATAGGAATGCCGCCTTTGCAAAATGTATCTGAGATCAAAGAGATCCTGATGATCGCGGAAAAAGGGGGATGTCTTACGCCGTATCAGCTTGAACAGGTGGAGAAGGTATTAGCGGCAGTCAGGCGTCTCAGAGATTACCTGACCAGAGGAAGGAGCTCTGGCAATTCACTGGCCTATTATGACGAGAATCTCTATACTGTTGAAGAACTCCGGGAGGAGATCGGCAGGCAGATCCGGGGACAGGAGGTGGATGATCATGCGTCAAAGGAGCTTTTGCAGATCCGAAGGCAGATCGTAAAGTGTGAAGAGCAGATGAGGCAGAAGGCGGAGCAGGTGCTGCGCTCCAACAAAGAGTGCATGGCGGATAATTTTTGTACCCTGCGTAACGGAAGGATCTGTGTCCCGGTAAAAAAGGAATATAAGTTCAGGATACAGGGAAACACAATCGATAGATCCTCGACCGGCAATACTTTTTTCATTGAGCCGGCGGGTGCGGCGAAGTATTACGAGGAGCTTACGCTTCTTAAGAGCAGTGAAGAGAATGAGGTCTGCCGTATTCTCTATACGCTGACGGCGCTTACCGCAGAATCGGCTGATCTGATGAAGGAAGATATGAGGATGATTGAAAAGCTGGACTTCATCTTTTCAAAAGGAAAGCTGAGTATAGACCTGGATGCGTCGGATCCGGCCATCAACACGGATCGCAGGATCGTTCTTAAGGACGCCAGACATCCGCTGATGGACAAGGAAGTGAATGTGCCGTTGCAGTTCGAAGTCGGAGAACGGGCGAGAGGGATTGTCATAACCGGGCCGAATATGGGCGGGAAGACGGTGGCGATCAAGACGGTCATGTTAAACTGCATAATGGCGCAGTGCGGGCTGCATGTTACCTGTAGGGAGGCAGATATCTGCATGAACAGCGCGTATCTTTGCGATATCGGCGACGGGCAGGATATTACGGAGAATCTGTCTACCTTCTCGGCCCATATCAGGAATGTGCTGGAAGTGTTAAATGAGGTAAATAAGGACAGCTTTGTGATCATGGATGAACTGGGATCCGGGACCGATCCGGCGGAAGGCATGGGGATAGCGGTTGCAATCCTGGAAGAGCTGAAAAAGAGCGGCGCGATCTTCCTTGTGACGACGCACTATCCTGAGATCAAGGAGTATGCGGATAAGACAGAGGGCGTCGTGAATGCGAGAATGACATTTGACAGGGAAACGTTAAAGCCGGCTTACCAGATGGTGATCGGCGAAGCGGGAGAGAGCTGTGCCTTTTATATAGCCGACAGGCTTGGGATGCCAAACGAGATGCTGAGAACGGCGGTGCGCGCCGCTTATGGTGAAGACGCGCTTGCTTCTTATCCGTTTGGGGAGGAGGATACAATAGTAAAAAAGCGGAACACTAAGAAGATCTCCAGGATAAAGAAGTCAAAAGGCAATGCCGGGCTTACGGCGAAATACAACCGGGGCGACAGTGTGATGGTATATCCTGACAGGAAGATCGGGATCGTATGTGAACCAGTCAATGAGAAGGGTGTACTGCGGGTGCAGATGCCCGGTAAAAAGATCTGGATCAATCACAAACGGGTGAAGCTCCATGTGGCGGCAGAGGAGCTGTATCCGGAAGATTATGATTTCTCGATCGTCTTTGATACGGTTGCGAACAGGAAGATCCGCCATGATATGGAGCGGAAATATACGGATGAAGTAATAATATATGAGGAGTGATGCTGTTTGGAGTTCATTTGGACTTAAGCGGGCAGAGATTAAGCGGGTAGTTCTGTGACATAATCACAGAAATCCATTCTGTATTTTGGTATGATCGATTCAACAAGAAGAGAAGGAGACATAGGATGGGATTATTTAATTTGTTTGGAGGCGCTGATATCAATCAAGGTCTGAAAGAATATGAAAATACGGCGGGCGCCGTGCTCCTGGATGTACGGACACCCCAGGAATATAAGGACGGACACGTTCCGGGAAGCAAAAATGTTCCGCTTCAGTCGATCCGGGAAGCAAAGGCGGTTATCAGCAGAACGGATACACCTGTTTTTGTGTACTGTCTTTCTGGAGGCAGGAGCCGGCAGGCGGCGGGAATGCTGGAACGGATGGGATATGGCAATGTAAAAAACATAGGCGGTATCAGCGCCTATAAAGGAAAGGTGGAAAGATAATATGAAGGTTGTAATTGTAGGCGGTGTAGCCGGCGGGGCAACTGCCGCCGCCAGGCTTAGAAGATTAGATGAACAGGCGGAAATCATTGTATTTGAGCGTTCAGGGTATATTTCCTATGCAAACTGCGGATTGCCGTATTATATAGGAGATATTATCACGGATCCGGAAGAGCTGACACTTCAGACGCCGGAGAGTTTCTTCTCGCGGTTCCGTGTAACAATGAAGGTGCGTCATGAGGTCATTGCGCTTCATCCCAAGGAACATACGGTTACCGTTAAGAATCTGGAATCCGGCGAAGAATTTGAAGAAAGCTATGATAAGCTTATTCTTTCCCCGGGAGCAAAGCCAACCCAGCCAAGGATTCCCGGCACAGCAAGCGATAAGGTGTTTACTCTGCGCACGGTAGAGGATACCTTCCGCATAAAAGAATATATTCAGAAGCATCATCCGCAGTCAGCCGTCCTGTCAGGCGGCGGGTTTATCGGTCTTGAATTGGCTGAGAATCTGAGGCGTCTTGGCATGGAGGTCACCATCGTTCAGCGTCCGAAGCAGTTGATGAATCCCTTTGACTCAGATATGGCGGCTTTTATTCACGGGGAGATGCGTAAGCATGGCGTAAAACTGGCCCTTGGCCATACTGTGGAGGGCTTCGAGGAGAAGGGGGACGGTGTGGAAGTGCTTCTTAAGGACGAGGCTCCTCTTTTCGCAGATATGGTGGTGCTTGCTATCGGTGTCACTCCTGATACGGTTCTTGCGAAGGACGCGGGGCTTGAACTTGGGATCAAGGGCAGTATTATCGTCAATGACCGGATGGAAACCTCAGCTTCGGACGTCTATGCCGTCGGCGACGCGGTGCAGGTGAAGCATTACGTTACCGGGCAGGATGCGCTGATCTCTCTTGCAGGTCCAGCAAATAAACAGGGACGGATCGCGGCTGACAATATCTGCGGCAGGGACAGCAGATATCGGGGATCTATGGGAAGCTCTGTCATACAGGTATTCGATATGACCGCCGCGGTTACAGGGATCAACGAGACCAACGCGAAGAAAGCGGGACTTATCGTAGATAAGGTGATCCTCTCACCTATGAGCCATGCAGGTTATTATCCCGGCGGCAAGGTGATGACGATGAAGGTGGTCTTTGAAAAAGAGACCGGCCGTCTGCTTGGAGCTCAGATCGTAGGATACGAGGGTGTGGATAAGCGGATCGACGTTCTTGCCGCGGCAATCCATGCGGGCATGAAAGCGGCCGATCTAAAGGAGCTTGACCTTGCCTATGCGCCGCCGTATTCTTCAGCGAAGGATCCGGTAAATATGGCAGGGTTCATGGCTGAAAATATAGCACAGGGGATATTAAAGCAGTTCCATCCTGAGGATGTGAAGGAGCTGCCCCGTGACGGAAGCGTGGTTCTGCTCGATGTTCGGACAGAAGGAGAGTACAGCCGCGGACATATTGAGGATTTTATCAATATCCCGGTGGATGAGCTTCGTGAGCGGATCAATGAGATTGAGAAGGGAAAACCAGTCTATGTGATGTGCCAGAGCGGGCTGCGCAGCTATATTGCAGTAAGAATCCTGACAGGCTGCGGATATGACGCATATAATCTGTCCGGCGGATTCCGCTTCTATGACGCGGTGAACAATGACCGGTGCCTGATAGAATCGGCGACGGCATGCGGTATGGACCGCTAGGAGTTTTTTAGATAACGTATAAGAAAGTATTGGGAAATGGTGTCTTGTGTAAAGGCATCATTTCCCATATGGTATTGCAGGAATTGGATTCCTTCTTTTTGACATTATTTTCCGCTATAAACCATAGCGTTGATACATCTGTTCAAGATATGTCCTGTCCTCGCTTGCTTTTTTCAAATCATCCATAAGATTGTCGTGGAGAAGAAGCTTTATGCTTTTGATATTCTCTGAGCAGCAGCTCTGTATTCCTATTCATCGGCAGATTCCGGGTTAAGCTGCTAAGCCATAGATTTTCTTCGGGCGGGAGCTTGCTGATTAATAGAATCTGCATGGATATCGGATCGTTTTTAAGCTTATAGATGCCTTTTGCCGTTTGTTCGGCGTCTATATTCCTTTCGGCTTTCAGAATCTTCAGCATTTTTCGAGGAAAATGGCTGCATACGAAAGTGATTGTGACATCGTTCATGGAGATGCCGTGAGTATTTTCCGTATTAGATTGAAAGAGGCATGCATAACCGTATACTTTGTAAAAATCATTGATGCTTAGATAATCATCAGGACTTTTGTATTCTATTAAGTTATATTTTCGGAAAATCTTTCCAATGTTCTTTTGTACAGGCGTATCATCAGAATTCTTTATGATCAGAGTGTCAATACGCAGAGCCTTTTTGTATAGCTCATGTTCTGAATGGAATTCCAGATGCGCAGTCTCTCTTTGGAGTTCGATTTGAAGCGACGCATGAAAACCGTCATGCCACTGTAAGAGATCAGCTGCCATTTGCTACCTCCATTATATTCAATATATTGCCTGTATGCAAGGTATTGGAGTTATTTAGATGCAAGTAATGGTGTAACGGATAATTACTGACGAATGTCAGATTTGAAAATCAGATTATTAGATATTTTCATTGACTTTTCTGTAAAACGAAATCCACTGTACGAATCTTTTATTCTGTACAGTGGATTTTAAAATTCTGTGTCCATTGGATGATACCTCATCTTTCTTATATTTAGTATTTTATTCTTTGGATGAAAAATTTAAGTTTTTGGTGGTCTGTCCTCCTTTTCTTTTGTTGATATTATGATATCGCATAAAGAAGGAAATGTCAAGAGAAAATCAGAAAAAAATTATAATAATATATAAAAAACTGATAAATTATTAAAATAGAAAAAAGTGAAAGAGGATTTGCTGATATTTTATAATGCATCTGGTTTACTATCGGATCTTCGGATGTTAGAATGGGAGGAAGAACAGGAGGTAATTCAGAGTATGAATGAGATTTTTTTGGAAAATATTTTGAGTGAGATATCCGTATCCGGCTGCGAAGAGCCGGTGCAGGAGGTTGTAAAAGCGTATATGAAGGATTATGCGGACGAGATACGAGAAGACGAGATCGGAGATGTGGTCTGTGTGCTGAACCCGGGCAGCAGTAAGAGGATCATGCTGTCCGCACATGCGGATGAGATCGGGGCGGTGATCTCCAACGTGACGGAAAACGGACGGCTTCAGGTCGTAAGCCGCGGGGGGATCATTCCTTTCACGTATCCGGGGCAGCAGATCCAGATACGTACGAGAGAGAAGATCGTCTACGGAGTCGTCGAAGCGCGGCGGGAATTCTTCGACAATAAAGAGATGAAAGCGAAGGATTTTCTGGTGGATATCGGTGCGGTGACGAAGGAGGAGGCTCTCCGGCAGATATCTCTCGGAGATGCAGTGGTATTGGACACTCATATCCGAAGGATGATGAACGGAAGGCTGACCGCCCGTGCATTGGATGACAGGCTTGGTGTGTTCATCATTATGGAGGCGCTTCGAAGGGCGAAGGAGAAGGGCTGCAGCGCGGGCGTATACGCGGCTGCAACAGTCGGCGAGGAGACCACGAAGAACGGTGCTTACTGGTGCAGTGCGCGGATCAGGCCGGATGCAGCAATCGTAGTGGATGTCACCTACTGCAGTGATTATGGCGATAAGGAGACGGCAGAGGCGGGGACAGTGACGCTTGGAGGCGGACCGGTTCTGTGCAACAGTCCGACTGTAGCGAAGAAGATGAATGATAAGATGGAAGCCTGCGGAGCAGATCTGCAGATACCAATTCAGCGGGAAGCGGCAGGCGGGCTTACATGCACGGACGGCGACCGGATACATTTTTCCGGGGAGGGCGTTCCTCTGGTGCTGGTATCCATACCGCTTCGATACATGCATACACCGGCGGAGGTAGCGGATCTGAAGGACGTGGAAGGGTGCATAGAGCTGATCGCAGAGTTTCTGTGCCGATATGAATAAGAGAAAGTCAGGAATCCCCCATCATGGCTCTTAGGAGGAGGGATTCCACATAAGTGAAGCCGGACGCCCCGATCAGAAGTGTGAAGATCAGAACGAACAGCATTGTTTGAACGGAGAAGAGGCAGAGGAAGAGTACCGGTATATTCAGTGCGGCGAGCAGCAGGAATAATCCGGGCTTTTCTGTGACGATACGCAGGATTTGCCGGGCGGCCTTGGCGTGCGTATAATGGAATCGGGCAAGGAAAGGAAAGTAGTACAGCGCATATACGCCGAGCAGGATCAGGAAGATCAGTGACAGGACTCCTGTTATCAGAAACAGGAGTTCTGTACTTCGAAGCGCCAGAATGATGTTGAACGAAAATAATGTTCCCATAACGGCGAACAGCAGAAAGGAGATGGTCGCGGGCTTAAGATTTTGCCGGAATGCGCGGAAATATTCTTTTGCAATATAAGACTCTTCATTTTTTACCAGCTTTAAGTTCACCGAGAAAAGCGCCGTCATCGAGGCGCCGACGGTGACGAGGGGCAGAGAAGTAAGGACGAAGAGAAGGTTCAAAAGCAGCAGTTCAAAAATTCTTGAAAACATGTCTATTATTTTCATTTCGTGATTCATGATAACATCCTCCGTAATATAATATGATTTCTGTGAAGCAGCGAGCCGGGCAGACATTACACGAATGTGCTGACCGTATTATATTTGGCGGCTGCCGTGAGTTTTTAATTTAGTAAAATTTTACTAATGAAATTTTCTCCTATTTTTATTTTATCAAATTTAACACATGGAATCAAATGAAAAGTCATTGTTAAATACATACAAAAAAGTGGTGTTCTGATTTGGTTATAATGACAGTTTTACTGGTGAATATAGATATTTACCAGTAAAACATTGACTTATAACCAGTAAAATGATATTATAAAGCCGTAAATATACAAAATGTGATGTTGAGGTCAGAAAGTATTTAACCAATTTGACCTTTTGACCCTGGTATCAAAATATTTAACTAAGGAATAGGAGGAAAAAGTGTGTGTCAAGAGTAAAGAAACGTTGGGAGGATGAACAACTTCTGCATATCGGAAGATGCGAACCCCATACGGATTACGGAAGAACATCCGGGAATGAACACCGGCTTTCCCTGAACGGAAACTGGCGGTTCCTCTATATCCAGGCGCCGGAATATTCACCGGAAGGCTTCTATGACGCGGATTTTCCGGATTGCGGCTGGGATACGCTTGCGGTACCGTCCTGCTGGGAGATGAAGGGGTACGGACGGATGCATTACACCGACGTCTGGTATCTGTTTCCGATCAATCCTCCGTTTGTACCTTCCGAGAATCCGACGGGAATCTATCGGAGGACGGTGACGCTGCCAAAAGAGTGGGAAGACAAGCGGAAGATCTTAAGGTTTGACGGCGCGGGCAGTGCTTTTGATGTATGGGTGAACGGACGCCATGCCGGTTACAGCAAGGGAAGCCGCATTTCGTCGGAATTCGATGTTACCGGGCTTGTATGCTCCGGCGAGAATCAGATTACGGTCCGGGTGTACAAGTGGTCTGACGGAACCTACTTAGAGTGTCAGGACATGTGGTGGTACGGCGGTATTTACAGGGACGTGACACTGATCGCCAGACCCAAAGCCGGAATTGAGGATTATGCTGTGGACGCCGGACTTGACGACAGCTATCAGGAAGGAATCCTGACCCAGAGCATCGTTGCGTCAGGGGAGGCAAAACGGGCAGAGTGGAAGCTTACGGATGCATCCGGGACGGAGATTGCATCCGGGACGGAGAAGCTTGAAGAAGGACGTGCCAGAATCCAGACGAAGGTCGGCGCGGTCTGTCCGTGGAGTGCGGAACAGCCGTCGCTTTATACGGTAACGCTTGATCTGTACGGGCAGGGGGAGCTTACGGAGGCTCTGGATTCTGTGGAGGTCGTTACAGGCTTCAGGAGGATCGAGGTCAAAGGTTCTAATTTCCTTGTAAACGGCGTGCCGATAATGATCAACGGAGTCAATATGCATGATTTCAGTCCGGCGGGAGGCCCGGTGGTAAGCAGGGAGACCGTCGAGGAGCATATGCGCATGATGAAGCGTTATAACATCAACGCCATCCGCTGCGCTCATTATCCGAAGATGCCGTATTTTTACGGGCTGTGTGATAAATATGGTTTCTATGTAATTGACGAAGCGGATCTGGAAACGCATGGATTCGAGTGGATCGAGAGATACGAGTGGCTGAACAACGAAAAGACCTGGCAGACGGCATATATAGACCGGGCTGTCCGCATGGTGAAGGAGCACCGGAATCATCCGTGTATCCTGATGTGGTCCCTTGGAAATGAATCCTCGGTGGGGGAGAATTTCAATGCGTCGGCTGAGGCCATCAGGAATCTGGATTCTTCCAGGCTGATCCATTATGAGAGCGACTACGGGGCAGATATCACGGACGTCTACTCTACCATGTATACAAGGCTTGACGGGCTTAAGCATATCGGGGAGAGCAATGACTGCCACGGGAAACCGCATATTCTGTGTGAGTACGGGCATGCCATGGGAAACGGGCCCGGCAATCTTGAAGAGTATCAGGAGTTATTCCGAAGATATGAGAGGCTTCAGGGCGGATTCATATGGGAATGGTACGATCACGGGATCGAGAAGAAGGACGAAAACGGCAATACAACCTGGCGGTACGGCGGTGATTTCGGGGATGAGCCGAATAATTCCAACTTCTGTATGGACGGACTTCTAAGGCCGGACGGAAAGGCGTCTGCGGGATTGCTACATTATAAGCAGGTGATCGCTCCGGTAAGAGCCGAAGCTGTTGATCTGTCCAGGGGTATGTTAAGAATCAGGAATCTTTATGATTTCAAAGATCTGAGCAATATTGCGCTGAATTATCAGATCGTACATGACGAGACGGTGGATGCTTCAGGGCGGATCGATGAATTGAAGGCCGGGGCCAAAGAGGAGATGCTGCTAACGATCCCGAATCAGATAGAAGAACCGGAAGCGGGAAGCGATTATTATATGAATCTGTCTTTCGTGTATAAGGAGGCCACAGACTATGCGGCGGCAGAACATGAGATCGGGACGGAGCAGTTCCTTCTGCCTGACGGCAATGCGAAAGAACAGCAAAACGGCGTACCGTCGGATGCAGAAGCGGCGCCGGGGAACGGTTTGGATGCAGATGAGGCAGGCTTTGGTGTAAGCGGACAGGAATCGAAGACGGCGCTTGCCGTCAGCGAGACAGCGGTCCGTGCAGAGATTACGGGAGAGAAATTCTGCGTTGTTTTCAACAAGATCACCGGGAAGCTTGAGAGCTATGAGGTGAACGGGAAGAACAGGATCATTGACGGACCGTCGCTGAATCTCTGGCGCGCGCCGATCGACAATGATATGTACAAGGTCGCTGACTGGAAGGAGAAGTATTTCCTTCACCGGCAGCAGGAACAGGTGGAAGAATTCACGATCTGTCACGGCGCGGGAGAGAAGCTTAGCGAAAAAGGTCTTATGGCCGGGGAAGATAAAGGCGATGTGATGGTACAGATTCGGACGCATTTTGCGCCCCTTAGCATGGCGTTTGGTTTCAAGGCATGTTATATCTGGCGCGTCAAAAGGAGCGGGGAACTAGAACTGTCGCTGGATATGAAGGGATTTAAGTACAGCAAGTTCATACCGGAGTTCATCCCAAGGATCGGAATTGAGATGAGGCTTCCGGGGGAAATGAAGAATATCGCATGGTACGGCCTTGGACCGGAGGAGAATTACTGTGATATGAAGTCCGCGGCCCGGATGGGCATTTACAGAAGGGCTGTGGAAGAGATGCATGAAGAATATGCAAAACCACAGGAGAACGGGCACAGGGAGGATGTGCGCTGGCTTGCGGCGGGAGATGAAGAAGAGAGTCTTCTGATCTGTTCGGACAAAGGCGTTGGGATCAATGTCCACGATTACACTACAGAGGACCTGGAGCGGGCACGGCATGCGGGTGAGATCCGGCGCTGCGGCGAGACGGTGATCCACATGGATGCGAAACACTCCGGTCTTGGAAGCAACTCCTGCGGTGAGGAACAGACGTATGCAAATAAAACGAAACTCAATGATTATTCCATGAGACTTGTATTTAGATGCGTAAGGAATGAGGCTGTTATTGAGGAAAGCAGGAAAGTTAAGGTGAAAGAATATGAGTAAGAAATCTTTTGTGAACCGCAGAACAATACCTTATATCATGATAGCTCCGGTTGTGGTGATATTTCTTATATTTATGGTATACCCGATCTTAAGATCCCTGTATCTGAGCTTTTTTGAACTGGTATCAGGCTCTTATGAATTCGTAGGGATCAAGAACTATCAGAATCTCTTCAAAGACGAGACATACTGGAAGAGTCTGCTTAACACATGTATCTATCTGATCGTGCAGGTTCCGGTAATGATCGGCGGCGCGCTGCTGATCGCGGTTGCAGTAGAACAGAAGTTTATGAGGGGGAAGGCATTTTTCAGGACGACGATCTTCCTCCCGTCCGTAACCGCTCTGGTTGCGTACGCGCTGGTATTCAAGGTACTGTTAAACGGCGACCACGGCCTGATCAACTATGTGATAGAGATGGTCGGAGGCAAGGGGATCAACTGGTTCTACGAGGAATGGCCGGCAAGGTTCGCGGTGATCATCTCTATCACCTGGAGATGGCTTGGATATAATATGATCATCCTTCTGGCAGGGATCCAGTCCATACCCGGAGAACTGATGGAGGCAGCCGATATTGACGGGGCGACCTTCTGGGATAAATTATTCTACATCACGATCCCTATGGTGAAGCCGATCATCATGTTCTGTACCATCACTTCAACGATCGGTACGCTGCAGTTATTCGACGAGCCGTTTATCCTGACAGAGGGCGGACCGAACAATGCGACGATCACGATGGGACAATATCTGTACAACAACGGTTTCCGCTATCTTAAGTTCGGATACGCATCAGCGATCGGCTATGTAATGACGGTGATCATCGGTCTGCTGTCAATCGTTCAGTTCAAAGCGACGAAGGAGGATTAGTTATGAAAGCATTCGGAAAAATATTTGGATATATCGTACTTATCATTGCAGCCTTTTTGTCGCTGTTCCCGTTCTACTTCATGTTCGTGTCGGGAACGAATACTAATAACCAGATTTTGTCGGTGCCGCCGAAGCTTTCGATCGGCAGCGAGCTTGTGGCGAATTTTGAGATTCTTGTAGATAAGGTAGACCTGCTGACAAGTATCTGGAACACGCTGTTTGTATCCGTTGCGTATACGGTCCTGGCGCTTTTGATATTCTCGGCGGCAGGCTATGCGCTGGCAAAATTTGATTTCAAGGGAAAAGGCATCATCTTTACATTTGTTATGGGTTCCATGATGATTCCGTCGCTGGTTATGTATGTGCCGTTATTCGAGATGATGATCGAGATCGATATGACGGACAGCCATTGGGCGGTGATTCTGCCGATGCTTGCCAACGCTTTCGGAATCTTTCTGATGCGCCAGAATATGCTGAACTTCCCGACGGCTCTTTTAGAGGCGGGAAGAATCGACGGAGTCGGCGAGATCAGCCTGTTTTTCAGGATCGTACTGCCGAACATCAAGCCGGCGCTCGGCGCACTGGTCATCTATATGTTTACCAGTATGTGGAATAACTTTATGTGGCCGTTGATCATCCTTGGAAGCGAGGAGAAATATACGCTTCCGATTTCCCTGGCGATGCTGGACGGAAATCCGACGAATAAAAACTATGCTGTGATCTTACTTGCTACAGCCGTAGCGACCCTGCCGATCCTGGTTATCTTCCTGGTATTCCAGAAGCAATTCGTAGCAGGCGTTATGGGCGGAGCAGTGAAAGAGTAAATTGCCGCCGAATGAAGATAAGAAGGCGGTACACTATGAAGGAGGAAAAAATAATGATGAGAAGAAACATGAAACGAATGATGGCAGCAGCGCTTGTAGGCGTAATGACGGCGTCGCTTGCGCTTACCGGATGCGGCGGGAAGGACAAGAAGAAGTCAGACAGCGGCGAGAAGGTGATTACGGTGTGGTCATGGGACGTTGCCCTGATGCAGCTTCAGGAGGCGGCAGAGGAGTACCAGAAGGATCACCCGGACGTAAAGTTCGAGTTCGAAGAGATGGGAACCGATCAGATCTATAAGAAGTTATCTACTTCCCTTGCAACAGGGAACGGTATCGCGGACATCATCTCTGTCGAGGGTGAGATTCTCGTGGGTTATGCGGATAAATTCCCGGAAGGATTCTTAGATGTGAGCGATGTGGTAGAGACGGATGATTTCCTTCCGTCCAAGATAGCCGAGGTATCTTATAAGGATAAGATCCATGCGTTCCCGTGGGATGCAGGCCCGGAAGGACTGTTCTACAGGACTGATTATTTTGAGCAGGCAGAGGTTTCCCCGGAAGATATCAAGACCTGGGATGACTTGGTTGAAGCAGGTAAGAAGATTGAGGCGGTTTGTAAGACTCCTGCGGGAGACCCTGTGAAGATGATCCCTGTTGACCCGAAGAAGAGCACGCTCTATGCGCTGATCCGCAGCCAGCTTGGAATCGGCGTATTTGATGAAGAAGGCAATCCGATCGTAGATGATGAGCGTTCTATTCAGGCGATGGAGAAGACGAAGGAGATCTATGATTCAGGCGTTGCACTTAACTATAACGGATGGGATGAGTATGAGCAGACGGTTGTAAACGAGTCTGTTGCATGTATCCCGGAGGCGGTATGGATGATCGGAACGATCAAGGACAAGGGACCTCAGACAGAAGGCAAATGGGGAGTTATGGATCTCCCGGCAGTAGAAGGCGGAGAGTATAGCTGCAGCAACGGCGGTTCTGACGTAGCGATCAACGCGAAGACAGATTACCCGGACGAGGTGAAGGATTTCGTGAAATTTGCGATGACAGATGAAGCGCTCCAGGCAAGCGGATTTGAGAAATACGGACTGTATCCGTCCTATATCCCTTCATATGAAAATGAGCTCTTTAAGAAGGGCGACCCGTTCTTCGGTGAGGAGAATATCTACGATATCTTTATCGAAAACGGTAAGAAGGTTGCCGAGATCCCGATCTCTCCAAACGGACAGGAAGCAAGTGATTCCATCGGCGCGGCAGTATCTAAGATCCTGCTTAACGGGGAAGAAGTAAAGTCTGTAATGAAGGATCTTCAGAAAGAGCTGGAGGCGAAATTTAAGTAGAGCAAATATAAATTTCAGAAAAATAACCAGGAAAGGGGCATAAAATGCCCCTTTTTAAAATGAATTGTGATATACTGGTATAGTAAGATGGAGGACAGATGAAGAAGTATTTAGGGATTCTGGGACTTTTGACGGTAACGGTGATCTGGGGCGGAGGTTTTGTGGCAAGCGATATGGCGCTGGAGACGCTCTCTCCCTTTCAGATCATGGTGATTCGTTTCCTGATCGCGGCGGTGCTCATGACATTGCTGGGTGTAAAACAGATCAGGACGATCTCCAGGGAGGAGGCGCGGTGCGGTATCTGGCTTGGTTCGGCGCTTTTTGGCGGATTTGCGCTGCAGATCATTGCGCTTCAATATACGACGCCTTCTAAGAATGCGTTTTTGACAGCGACGAATGTGGTATTGGTACCCTTTATCGCATTGGTGATATACAGGAAGAAGATAGAGGTCAGGAGCCTGATCGGTGCGGGGATGGCGCTTGTAGGGGCGGGAGTGCTCTCGCTGAAGGACGATTTTTCTATCGGCCTTGGCGACGGGCTGACGCTTCTGTGCGCGGTATGTTTTGCGCTTCAGATATTTCTGACGGGAGAATATGTGGGCAGGATACGTCCGGCGGTGCTTAATTTCCTGCAGATGACGACGGCGTGCGTACTGTCGGCGGCGGGGCTGCTGCTGTCGGGGGATTATACATTTGCCCCGTCTGCAAGGAGTTTTCTGGCGGTATTGTATCTGGGAGTGGTGAGTACGACTATTACCTATCTTCTGCAGACGGTGTCGCAGAAATATGTGGATGAGACGAAATCAGCGATCATTCTGTCCATGGAAGCTGTGTTTGGGACATTCTTTTCCGTGGTGCTGCTCCATGAGAGCGTGACGGTCCGAATGCTTGCCGGATCTGCGCTGATACTGGCAGCGGTGCTTGTCTCAGAGATCTCATTTAAAAAGGCCGGAAAGAAGGAAGTTATAAGGTAACGGGAAAGGCTTACGGTTACCGGGAAATAAATATAAAGGTGGGCATCATATGGCAACAATAAAAGACATTGCGGCGAAGGCGGGCGTATCGATCGCGACCGTATCCCGGGTACTGAATCATGATGAGACATTGAATGCACAGGACGAGACGAAGAAGAGGATCTTTGAGATCGCGGAGGAGCTTGAATATGAACCGCGCATTCAGAAGAAGCGGAAGAAGAAGCTTAAGATCGGGGTGTTCTGTTCATACTCTCCGACAGAGGAATTAGAGGATCCTTATTACCTGTGTATCCGTCTCTCGATTGAGAAGACGCTTGAGGAGGAAGGATACCGGAAGCAGTCCGTGACGCCCGAGGACACAAGGGAGTCTCTGGAAGGTGTTGACGGGATCATATGTACAGGAACCTTCGCGCCTTCTGTCGTGGAACGGGTCGGTTCATGGGGGAAGCCGGTCGTGTTTATCGATGCCTGCCCGGATCTTAGCCGGTTCGATGCGGTTGTCATTGATTACCGGAAGTCGGTTATGGAGATTCTTGATTATTTTATAGAGAACGGACATACGAAGATCGGGCTGATCGGAGGTATAGAAGCGGAAGAGGACGAGAGCGGCTTTCTGGATCCCCGGATATCCGGCTTCAGGGATTATTTGGAACAGAAGGGTCTGTATCATCCAGAGTATGTGAAGACCGGAAGGTATCATGCGCATTACGGATACACGCTGCTCAAAGAACTGAAGGAGGAGGGGAATCTTCCGACAGCGCTGTTTGTTGCCAACGATTCTATGGCTGTAGGGTGTTATAAGGCCGCGTATGAGCTGGGGATATCCATCCCGAAGGATATCAGTATTATCGGGTTCAATGATATACCGACGGCCAAATATATGATCCCTCCGCTGACTACGGTACGGCTCTACATGGAATTCATGGGCGAGTATGCGGTGCGCATGCTGGAAGAGAGGATCTTAAGCGGAAGGGAGATCAGCGTTAAGGTGACGGTGCCGACGAGACTGTATGTCAGGGACAGCGTAGGCAGGGGCAGAATTGAGTAGACGGCTGTTATCTTAAGCCTTCTGCGAAGCGCAGACTATATATTTATACAGGCGGGGCTATCCGCTGCAGGATCTTTACCAGTTCTGCCGGCGTTTCCTTCGCTCCGTTGGAGGACCACGAGATATACAGGTTATACAGCGCCCCCGCGAAAGCCTGCAGGCCGTAATAATGTTCTATGCCGTTCTCCGGTTTGTGCCAGGTTTCGATCATATAGCGGCTGATGGCGGTCAGGAGAAGATGTCCCAGGCCGCTTTTGAACAGGCTGTCAAGAAACTCCTTGTGTTTCTCAAAATATGAAAAGCAGTGATAGAGATTGGCGGGAGCATAGGCGCGCTGATCCAATGACAGTTCGCGGGCTTCACGCTGATAATCGGCCAGCGCTTCGTCAAGATAAGAAGCGAAGATGTCTTCTTTTGACTGGTAATTGCGGTAATAGGTCATTCTTGATACGCCGGCTTTTTCCGTCAATTCGGATATGGAGATGGCGGACAGCGGTTTTTCCTTCAATAACAGCATTAATGCGGTCACCATACATTCCCGGGCTAATTTATTAGCCTGGTTTTTTCTTTCTGAATCCATGAACAAAATCCCCCTGTTTGTAACAGTTGCGTGATAATGTATTGAAATTTTATTTTTAAAGTGTTACAATTTGTCACACTTATTATAATAGAAGCAAGGATAAGATTTCAAGACGCAAAATGCGAGATTTTCGATGTAATAGAATATATGAACGGCAGAAGGGGGAATTGTGATATGAAGACAGCGGTCATGACGGACAGCAACAGCGGAATTACAAAGAGCGAAGCAGAAGAGTTAGGGATATTTTCGCTTCCGATGCCTGTGATCATTGACGGTGAGACCTGTTATGAAGGAATAGATCTTACCCAGGAGATGTTCTATGCAAGTCTTACGGGAGGGAAGGATGTAACGACTTCCCAGCCGTCTCCGGGCGAGGTAATGGGGATGTGGGATATGATTTTTGAAAAAGGTTATGACGAGATCGTCCATATCCCGATGTCCAGCGGGCTAAGCAATTCCTATGAGTCGGCGGCGGGGCTTGCGTCGGGATATGACGGAAGAGTGCAGGTGGCAGACAATCACAGGATCTCCGTGACTCTGCGGGAATCGGTGCTGGAAGCAAAGGAGCTTGCGGACAGGGGCCTTTCGGCAAAGGAGATCAAGGAAGAGCTGGAGAGAAGGGCGTATGAGTCCTGTATCTATATAACGGTGGATACTCTGGAGTTCCTGAAAAAGGGCGGAAGGGTCACTCCGGCAGGCGCGGCTCTCGGCGCGGTATTGAATATCAAGCCGGTGCTTACGATACAGGGAGAACGTCTGGATGCATTTGCCAAGGTCAGAGGGATGAAGAAAGGAAAGCATAAGATGCTGGAAGCTTTGAAGCATGACCTTGCTGAGCGGTTTGAGGGTGTAGAGATGAGCCGGATCGTCATCGGGGCGGCCGGATCGGGACTCAGTGAAGAAGAAGAGAGAGAATGGACGGATACGCTTAAGGAAGCGTTCCCGGACGCGGCAGTGTATTATAATCCGTTGTCGTTCAGCATCGGAAGCCATACAGGTCCGGGGGCGGTGGGAACTGCCATCAGTGTCAGGAGAGAGTATTAGCCGGGGAGCGTTTATAGATCAGGGTGTCGGGAGAAGATATTGTTAATTCCCGGCGCCCTGATTTGTTTCCGCGAAGTCTTTAACTTATGGGAGAAGGTCAGAGGTCAAAATAATTTTTTGGCTTCAAGTGCCGGAATGTTTACAAGAGGATACAAAAAGGATATATTTGACTGATAAAATATCATCATACAGGAATGGAGAATGTACATGGAACTGAGATTACTGATCGTAGAAGATGACTGCCTGCTTGCGGAGGCTGCCGCCGATTACTTCGCCGGTAAGGGCTGGAGGGTCGAGACGGCAGAGGATGGGGCAGAGGCGTTGGAATTGCTGAGAAGAAAAAGCTATCATCTGATCCTTCTGGATGTGATGCTGCCGGAGATGGACGGATTCGCTGTGTGCCGTAAGATCCGCAAGTACAGCGATATCCCTGTGATCTTTATAACCGCCCGTGTATTGGAGGAGGATAAGCTGAACGGATATGCCCTGGGAGCGGACGATTATGTGACGAAGCCCTTTTCCCTGCCGGTCTTATATGCCAAGGCGATGGCGCTGACGGGAAGAGTGCAGGGGATCAACAGCGCGGCAGAGCTGGCCGGTCTCAAGATAGATGTACGGAGCCACAAGGTATTTAAGAATGGCGAGCTGCTGCCGCTGCCGCCGAAGGAATATGAGATGCTTCTGTTCTTCATGCAGAATCCGGGGAGGATCTTCAGCAGGGAACAGCTCCTGATCCGTTTCTGGGGATATGATTTCGACGGGAATGAACGGGTGGTGGATAATCATATCAAGAAGCTGCGGAAAGCTGTCGGTTCCTGCGGATGCACCATTGAGACTGTGCGCAAATTCGGGTATCGGCTGACGGTGGATGGGAAGTAGGAGGTGATACGTGTGAACAGAACAGTAAGGAGAAAGAAGGGAAAATTCTGGAAGCCTGTGGCGGCCGGTTTTATGGCGTTGTATCTGTTGACCATGGGTCTGGCCACCTATCTGGTGAAAGAGAAATATATAGATGAGTATGCACAGGCATTTGAGGAGATCGCGATGTTCCTGATCAATACGGCATCGGAGAAAGAGACCGGGGTGCGAACGGCAGAGACGGAATTGGCGGAGAAAGGAACCGGCGGGAAAGACTTCGAAGAAGTGTGGGGAGAAGAAGAGAGGGCAGAGTTCTATCAGGAATTGATCTATGGATGCTTCCAGAGTACAGGGAAGCAGGAGATGAAAGGTTCGGCTGCCGTCTATGATACGGAGGGGAAGCTTCTTGCCAGGAGCTATGATGCGATCGGTGATCTGGCGTCGGCTATCAGCACGGACGGTCAGAAGAACGGGCCGTTTGCGCTGGATGATTATCTGTCGTTTGAGCAGAAGGAGGAAATGGCGGAATATTACTGGAAGGAAAGGCTGACGGCAGAGGGGATTTATACAATACCGGAGAAATATCGGTTTTTGATTCGGACGTCTTCGGATGGTAAGGAGCTGTATGATATCATTGTCCAGGAGCTTACATGGGAAGAAGGCCGGGAGGCGGAGGAAAAGCAGTATGTAGATCCTCTTACCGGAAGCATTAACAGCTATGAGACCGATGCCTTTATCGATTATGAGACCGGCACTGAGACTGATGAGAGCCAGGTATTCTATGTAACAGACAGCCACGTGGTGTGGGAATGGACGAACCCGGATGTACAGGAAGGACAGAAGGTGAAAGGAAGGATTCAGAATGCGAGTATAAAGCTTTCATCTATGAAGACTTTTGAGGAATGGCGCAGGTGGAGTTCCAGTGAATATCTCCATGGATACCCTGAGAAGGGAGAGTTTTATTTAGAAGAAGGAAATGTCTACCGCGGATTAAGAATTGACTCGGACGGATTCTATTACAGGTGCAGATTCCAGGGGAAGGTCTGGGGCGACGACAATCCTTATGCGTATATAGAAGTACGGATGGAGGAACGTCCCTGGATTGCCGCTTTTGATTATATGAAATATGTATTTCTTGCTGGATTGGTGCTGGCTGTTGGATGTATGATATGGATCGTCCGGGCGTTTAACAGGACCTATGACAGGCAGATGGCGCTTGAGGCGACCAGACGGGATCTTACCAATGCTATGGCTCATGAGCTCAAGACGCCTCTTGGTATCATTCGGAATTTTGCGGAGAATCTGATCGAATATAATATGGAGGAGAAGCGGGATTATTATCTTGCCCAGATCATCGGGCAGACGGAAGAGATGGATCATCTGGTGGCGGATATGATCGAGATCGCGAAGCTTGATTCTGAAGAGCTGGCGCTTAAGAAAGAGAACGTGTCCTTTGCAGAATTGATCCGGGAGCAGATGGAGCGGTTTGCCCCATTGATCGAGGAGAAGAATCTGCAGGTGCAATACCGGGTGGAGGCGGATCTGCAGATAGACGGTGACAGAGAATATCTGGCGAAAGCGGTGTGGAATCTGTTGTCGAACGCGGTGGAATATAATGTATCGGATGGGCGGATCATCGTAGCTGTGAAGGAAGGAATGTGCAGTATTGAGAATACAGGGGCGCATCTGAGTGAGGAGCAGATCATGCACGCATTCGACCTGTTCTATACAGGGGATAAGAGCAGGGGGAAGAAGGTAAGACACATGGGACTGGGGTTATTCCTGGCGAAAAGGATATTTGGGCTTCATGGGATAGGGTTATCGATAGAGAATACGGATGAAGGCGTGCGGGCAGTGATGCAAAGGGGGCGTTCCTGATTTATACCGGAATCTCACATAGCCTGATCTCACATAGCCTGATCTTATGCTTCTGCACTTGTATGAAATCATATTTTATCATATACTGTGAGATAGGAGAATCATAACAGGCAAAATGCGCTGAAGATTTTCTGCGTGGGAGATGAAAGGGTGGAAGACAATGGGAATTACGAGAAATGAATTATATGACAGGATTCATCTGCAGCCTGAGATAATTGAAAAGCTGGACGCGCTTAGTGAACAGATAGATATAAGCGGGCTGACCGGCGATCTGGAGCGGATGATGGACAGGAAGACAGCAAGACCGGCCTATTTGCAGCTTAAAGAATTGCTTTCGGAGGATGAAGAACATCTGAAAATGCTGTATTGTCAGTTAGAGTGCGCCCGGCGTCTGCATGACCGGTATCGGGAAATGCAGATTCCAGAGACGATATTTACAGAGACTATGAGGTGTTTTGCAAGATTTATCGAAGAATGCCGGGTAAGAACCGGGCGGATGTTTTTCGATCGGGGGTGGTGGACTTACAGGCAGGTCAGTATGAGCCTGTTCCGCATAGGGGCATTAGAATATGAAATGAAAGAATATGAAGGAGAGAATGTCATTGCGATCCATATCCCGTCGGATGCAGATCTGTCGAGAGAGTCGGTGGATGTCTCGCTTGGGCGGGCAGAACAGTTCTTTCGGACCTGTTACGCTGATTATGAATACGGTAAATATACCTGCGGTTCGTGGTTATTGTCGCCGGCATTGAGAGCGTCATTAGCGCAGGATTCGAATATACTGGCGTTTCAGGAACGATTTACGGTTATAGAGGAAGATTCGGAGGATAAGGAATTCATAGAATGGTTGTTCCAGGTCTCCAAGGATACGGATTATCGGAAGCTGCCGGAGAGAACCAGCTTGCAGCGTAATATAAAAGAACGGCTCATTCGCGGTGAAAAGGTGGGTTCGGCATTTGGGATCATATTTAATTCGGAGGAAAGCAATGGAGAAGCTTGAAGCTGTTTATAAAGAGATATTTCCTTTCTGGGGGAATATATCAGATACGGACAAGGATTATATCTGTCAGAATTCTCATATCTGTACATATCCGAAAGGAAAGAATATCCACGACGGAAGTGAATGTTCCGGTGTGCTCATTGTCCGATCGGGAAGCCTGCGGCTATATATTATGTCGGATGAGGGGAAGGACATCACGCTGTACCGCTTGCACAGGGGCGATATGTGTATGCTGTCTGCTTCCTGTGTACTGTCTGCCATCACTTTTGACGTGTTCGTGGATGCGGAAGAGGACAGTGAGTGCTGCGTAGTCAGCGGTCCCGCATTTGCGGCGGTTTCGGAGCGGAACCCGGATATCCGCATATTTGCGCTGGAAACTGCTGTCAGCCGTTTCTCTGATGTGATGTGGGTCATGCAGCAGATCTTATTCATGAGTATGGATAAGAGGCTGGCGATCTTCCTTTCTGATGAGGCGGTGAGGACCGGTTCAGACGTTATTGCGCTGACCCAGGGACAGATCGCACGGTATATGGGTTCTGCCCGCGAGGTTGTATCCAGGATGCTGAAGTATTTTGCAGGCGAGGGGATCGTGGAGGTTTCCAGAGGAGGTATCACGATCCTTGATAAGAAGCGTCTGCGTCAATTATTCTGATCCAAATAAACAGAACCCCAGTTACACATTGCGTCTAAGATGGGGGCAAGAGTATTGCCGAAATCTGTCAAAGAATATTCGGTTTTGGGAGGGACGACAGGATAGACCTTTCTGGTTATCAGACCGTCCTTTTCAAGTTCCCGAAGCTGCTGTGCCAGCATTTTGTCAGTTGCTTTTGGAACTAATCTGTGCAGTTCGCTGTATCGCAGGGTTTTACCCATGAGATGCCATAAGATGACGGATTTGTATTTTCCGCCGATCAGATCGATGGTAGCTTCTACGGGGCAGTGATAGCTGTTTTTACAATTTACGCTCATGATGATATCTCCTGACTTACTTTTTGGGTAGTATATACCTAAAAAGTGCATTCTTGTTTTCTGATTCGTTTGCGATATAATTATAGTACAGGGCAACCTGAAAGACAAGCTTAGCAAACAAATTCAGCAAACAGGAGGTAAATCTATGGACTTTTTAGAAATTGCTAAATCACGGTATTCTGTCCGTGATTACAAGGAGACAAAGGTAGAGCGGGAAAAATTAGAAAAAATATTAACGGCAGCCCGTGTCGCGCCTACGGCGGCGAATAAGCAGCCCGTTCGTCTGATCGTTGTACAGGAGAAAGAAGGACTGGAGAAGATCGGGAAGGCGGCGAACATATACGGGGCTCCGTTGGCGATCATTGTCTGTTCTGAACATACCCAGGCATGGACTCGTCCGTTTGACAAGAAGAATACCGTGGATATAGACGCGTCGATCCTTACGGACCACATGATGATGGAAGCGGCCGATCTGGGCTTAGGCTCTGTATGGATCTGCTATTTTAAGCCCGATGTTATCAGACAGGAATTCAAACTTCCTGATACCCTTGAACCTGTGAATATCCTGGCGATAGGATATGCTGACGGAAGTCCTGCCGATCCGGACCGTCATGCTTCGCAGCGGATTCCTCTGGATGAACTGGTTCATTACGAAAAGCTGTAAGACAAGAAGATGTAAATGCTAACATATATTTTCTTCATGTGACGGTATATACCCTCAGCGGCCAGGGATAAGAATATCCCTGTGTCCGCTGAGGGTATGATTATGTGATCGTAAAGGATTAATTGCGGGGCCGGATGTCAAATTCCGGGTTGATCGCATAGAAATTCTTGCTGTCTAAGTGATCCTGAACGATTCTTAAGCTTTCACCGAAACGGGAAGATTGAAGTAGATTTACCCCAAAAAAGATAGCGGTTAAAATCCGCCTTAGATTTTCCATGTGATTTCAATATTCCCGTTTGCTATCTTAATTACTTTGATTAAAGTGTCAACGACTGTCTGCTTATCCTCAAAGGTAATCTTATCCCATTTCTCTACATGGTCTGTTATCTGTCCGATTTTATCACCTGTTTTAGAAACGGTGAGAGAAAGAAGTTCTTCCTGTAAGGTCTGGCGTTCAGTGTCTAACTCGGAAATCTTATCATTAATGTATTTCATCAAAACACTATTGGCGTTCACCACTTTTGAAAGTAGGTCGTTGATTTCCTCGTCGATTTGCGTCAAACGGATTTTTGTTTTTGATAATTGGGGATTTGCCCCAGCGTCTTTTCCACTGGATATTTGTTTAAACTCTGACAGTCTGTCACGGATAGCGTTCAGCATATATTCTTCCAGAACGTCGGCATAGATAGTACAGCCTGTTCCTTTGCAAGCTCCGCTGTTTCCTACGCAGCTACATACAAAATAGCGTCCGTGTTTTGTCTTTGCTTTTCTCACTACCAATGCATAACCGCAATTACCACATTTTACTTTCCCTACCAGCCATGAATTTTTAGCCTTGCAGGTCTTAGTTGACTGGCGGTTATTCAGACAGCGTACCCGACATGCTATCCATGTCTTAGAGGGGATAAATCCCTTATGTGGCGCTAACACAATTTCTTTATCAGCAAGGTCGCATTGTTTTCTGGTCTTTGAGACCGTTCCCCTGTAGAGATAACAAGCATTGTAGCCTGTAAAATCACTTGCAGGATTGAAGATGTTCGCACCTTGACTTTTATAGAAATTGTACACATCAATATCCGCTTCTACATAGATAGGATTTCTCAACATTTCACTTAACCTTGCGGTACTCCAATTAGCACCTCGTAAGTTTTTAATACCGTGATGATTAAGATACCGCATAATTTCACCAAGCGAATTTGACGGGTCAGCATACATGGAATAAATAAGTTTCAGTTGTTCGCTTTCCTCTGGAACTTCTTCATACATGGAAGTGCGGACATTATCAATTACCGCATCCACAAGCCGGAAACCATAAGGAATACGACCACCCATGTAGAAACCATGCTTACACCTTGCATAATAAGCGTCTGTTACTCGTTTCTGTATTGTTTCCCGTTCAAGCTGTGCAAAGACAATACAGATATTCAACATAGCTCTGCCGATTGGAGCTGATGTGTCGAATTTCTCTGTTGAGGATACAAATTCTACATTGTATTTTTGAAATACTTCCATCATGTTAGCAAAGTCCAGTATCGAACGGCTGATACGGTCTAGCTTGTAGACGATAACTCGCTTAATTTTACCAGCTTTGATATCAGACATCATTTTCTCAAAATCCGGTCTGTTTGTATTCTTTCCGCTGAATCCCCTGTCTGCATATTCGATATAAGGGTCTCCGTGGGTTTCATATTTACAATACTCAAGCTGGCTTTCAACGGATATACTGTCTTTCTTTTCTATTGATTGGCGTCCATATAATGCGTCATACATCATCTCTTTGCCCTCCCGACAAGGACGTATGACATAAGCCGCCCACATTTATATTATACCATCGAACGTATATTCTTTCAACAAAATCAATCATATTTTTTAAATATTTGGAATAATTGTTTTTCAATTTCCTGTCTGGCAGTTTTTTGTGATTGTTCTGTATATTGTGGGCGGCGGTTGACTACAATTAGTTTCATTTTTTGCTGATTGATTCTATCTTTATCAATCGCATAAGATATTTTATCCTCCATAAAACATACCCCCTTGCAGGTACTTTTGTACATCTTATGAAAGACAGCAAGTACATTATAACAATGAGCAATCAGACGGCTTTGGAAAGCTCCGCTGGATTTTCACCATTCCCATTCTGATGGGCGAACCGTGTCATACGGGCGTATCATTATTCTGATATACAGGTCATGGCAGCGGCTTTTCCAACAGCCGCTTACGTTTCACTGGAATTATCGCTCCATTAATTCCCCCCTTTCGGTCATGGCGTTCCAGTTCGTAGGCTCACTGTACATCAAACGTATCTGATTGTTTTATTCTATTGTCAAAGAACATTCGACTGTAATTTGCCAGTCTATGAAAATCCACTATTAAAATAATGGATTTTCATAAACTAACAAGAAAAGTATGTTGGAGTATTTCCTTAATTGTTATTCTCTGCCTAAAATTACACTATTTCCATCTCAAATTTCATTATCATCTTCATTAAAGCAGTTCGGATTCTGCCTTTTAATTCCATATCCACAGCAAGATAGATATTCCCATATTCATCAAATAGAGGGCGTAAACTGGCTTTTGATATGTATGCGTCATAGTGATTTAAAACTTTATGAATTGCCATTTCGTTTCCATCTGTCGCTGCTGCAATAACAGCATATTGCGGACATTTAGCAGTTGATTTCATCATGTTTCATTTCCTCCTCAATTAATCTCCTAATTTCGTTCAATGCCTTTGCACGGTTTCTGGTAGCTGTTGAACGTGCTATTTGAAAAAAATTTGAGATTTCTTCATCTGTCATGTCCAAGAAATAATACATTAAAATAATGTCTCGTTTTCTTTCAGATAGACATTTGAGAGTAGCGTTCAACCTGTCATCTAAAACAGGGATAATTTCACCCAACACTTTGAATGATGTAAAATCAGAAAAGTATTCATCTGTATTTCCAATACAGTTCATTTCTTTTTCTGATAAGTCAGAAAAAGTCAATTCATGCTTTGCACGCCTATCAATTTCCCGTTCATAATCTTTTACAGTACAATCAACAACTTTACGTGCCAGAGTGTCAAATTGAAGTTGGATAGCTTTCTGAAAAGAAGTTATTTTCATCATCTCACCCCCTTTCTTGTGAATTGAAAGGGGATAAAGATTGTTCTTTCCCTTTTCGCACTAACACTCGTTTCATAAAAGCGTTTTGGTGCATATTTTTCAAAAAATCAGAATTTTCTTTTGCATAATAAAAAGCCTGACCGGTAAAAATCGGCAGGCTTCGTTACAATCTATTTACTGCAATAAACAGATATAAAGTATTTAACTTTGGAGATATTTATATGGAGAGTATTTTATACCTTATATAATGTATGGTTATGCCATATAATAACAAAATTTTTATCGGACATATTTTTACATTTATTTACAATGACCTTGTTAATAATACAACAAAGAATGTGAAAAAAATGTCAAATATTGTAAGTTAAAAAAATTTATTACTATACTTTTCGTTTCTGAACAATAACTATTTGATTAATTTGCATTTGTATATATAATTTGTATTTCTCTAAAACGGAATGTATACATTCCGGTTTTACGAAATAAAATCATTATAATTTTATTTAACAGAACTTAAAGGAGAATGCAGTTGATTATGAAACTAAAACAGGATATCTCTATAGGTGATAATCTTCGTACTCTTAGAAAAAAAGCAGGTTTGTCTCAAGAAGAAGTGGCGGTAAAATTGCAGGTATTAGAGCAGTCGATAAGCCGAGAAATCATATCACAAATGGAATGTGGAAAATATAGTATCCGAATAAGTGTATTGTTGGCAATGAAAGAAATCTATAAAGTAAAGTCAATGGATGATTTTTTTGATGGATTATCTTTATAGATATTTTGTAGTCTTCTGTGAGTTTACCAGTAACAGAGGAATTTTTATATTATTGTCTTTTTTACATTTAAGAAAGCGATAAATCTGTAACAGTTTTACCGCTTATTTTCATCTTATTACGATTATTTATATTGGATTTCAAATTCATCGGGATTATCTTTGATATTATTTTGAATTTCAGTATTTTCCGTATCGAAGTTCGTAACATAGTCAAAAGAATAAGCAACCTTCCCTTTTTTGAAATTTTTTTCAGAAGTAAAAACATCTACAGTAACCTCATTGGGATATCCACTTAAATCATATGAAAAGCGTATGCTATGGAAATCGTTGTCCAGAACATGCTGTATAATTTCATTAGAACAGGCATCCATATCTAATATGGTATCTTTATCAGCAATGACACTAATGTTAAGTTCATACCAATTAGCAGAAGTTATATTTTGAGATGATAGAACATCCATTTCAACAAATTCTTTTCTACATCCAGATAACAGAACGCATGATAGTAAAATTGAAGTTCCTAACCTTTTCATTATTCTTGTATTTATATGTTCGTCACAGATTAATTGTCGTGTTTTTGGATTTGGGGACTCCTTAGCCATTATAATAGCTTCTTCGAGTTCTTTTCGTACCACTTCCGGTGAGGTTTCTACTCTAAGTGCTACTTGTCCAATAATATTTGTCTTTTTAGTAATCATACTTTTTCTCCTTGCTTGTATTTTTTTCTATAACAGAAAATGGAATGTATACATTCCAATATTATACTAAAAATCATATAGAATCAATAGTAATGTAATGTATTCATTCCAAAACGAGGGTGTAGCATAGTGGATAAGAAGATAAAACAAGATGTATCTATTGGGGAAAATTTGCAAAGATTGAGAATTAATGCTGGTTTATCCCAAGAAGAAGTGGCAGCAAAAATGCAGTTACTAGGATTTCCCATAAGTCGGGAAATGATTTCTCAAATGGAATCGGGAAAGTATAGTATAAGAATAAGTGTATTATTAGCTATGAAAAAACTTTATCATGCAGACTCAATAGACGAGTTTTTCAAAGGTCTCTATGATTGATATTTTGAGTTTTATAATAGAGGGATTACCACTGGAAGGCAATCCCTCTGTATTCATTTTACTATCTTCCAGTTACTATCTTTTTCCAATATCAAATGAAACTGTGAAATCTGCTCCGCTTTTGTCCGATTATCCAGATACTTTACGGATACGAATACTTTCACCTGTCCTCCCTCTTTTGTAAATATGGGATTGATAAGCTCCGAATATTGGTAATTACATCCTACAGGGGCAAGCGCATTTCCCTCTACATAATAGGTAAGTTCCTTTTCCGTAGCTGTCGGATACAGTTTGAAGAACGTCTCCAAGAACTCTGTCACTTCCTCCGTAGTGGCAGCGTCCATAGTTCCATCTGATTCTCTTATCTTTGGTTCAAAGTCGGATTTTTCCGGCAGGCTGCTGACGGTCGGATTCTTTGTAACCACCATATCCCCGTTATCGTCTACATGAACCACTACCGTATAAGCAGAAGTATAGCCTATGGACTGTTCCCCCTCTGTCACAGTCTGGTTTACAGAGTAGGTGACTGTGAATTCTTGTGTTCCGCCTTGTTCAATATCCCAGATTTTAACGTCTGTAACCGTAGAACTTGTAGGTATATCCTGCCGTATCGTATCCATATTCAAATCCTGTAATTCTTTTGTCAGATAACGGCTGATATTCATAGTCCTTGCGTCAATGGATTCCTGTGTGTTGCTCCATGAATAATAATCCGTTGCAAAAGCTCTGACAAAATTTTCAATTCGATTTGTGTCAATTATCCTCTGCTCAATGACTTCCTTTTCATGTACTGTGTGTCTGTCAATGGCGGTAAAGTTCTTATACACTCCGAAGCTGACGCTTGCTATCAGTACCAGCCACAGGGCAAGTATCGCTTTCTTTTGTGTGCCGACTTTCATTACAGGCACTTGCTTTTCTCCTTTAAATTTTGATTCCTTATCTTTTTTCTTAAATAGCATAGATACCATTCCTTTCCTTTTTAATTTGTTTTCATTCGTCCTGCGCCGATTAGGTGTTGCTGCCAGTATGAATCTGTCAAATCTGCGTAACCAATCGGGTCGCCAGCGTGATACATACGGTTGTTTCCCGCATAAATCCCCACATGCGTTACATATGTTCCTGCGTCATAGGTAGAGTGGAAGAATACCAAGTCGCCTGCCTTTGCATGTGACAGTGGTATATGCTGGGTAGCGTCATACTGCGCCTGTGCGGTTCGTGGCAATCGTATACCGACTTTTCCATAACACCATGCCGTAAGACCAGAACAATCAAAGGACGTATTCGGATTGCTGCCGCCATACACGTATTTCCATCCTTGATATTTTAACGCTTCATCGAAGATTGCCTTTACTGTAGCGTCGCTAAAATTAGAGACAGTCAAATATTGCGACACCAGCTTTACATAGAACATGTTTCCATATCGGTAACGCCAGCCGCCATTTTCTTTTATGGAAATTTCATTTTTATAGCTGACTTTCACGCCGCCGGATTTCTCCCTAGCAAAACTCACCGCCAGTTCAAAGGTATATTTCTTCCCATATCCGGCGGCATATCCGATAAAACCGCCGCCATAATTATAGGCTTGTACAACTGTATGAATGTCACATCCGTTTGCCTTTGCAGATTTCACCAGTTCGGAGAAATATTTACACCCCTGTCTGATGGATTCCTCTGTAGAGAGGGAATTAGGCGGCAAGCCGAGGGACTCCGAGGACTGCATAACGTCCATAGCCGTACCGCCGGATTCCACCTGCATAATCGCAAGCAAGTAATCAACATAATCCTCAACCCCGTACTGCCTTGCGTATTTCTCAACTGTAGGCTGATGTTTCAATACCTCTGGCGACAGGTTCATTCCCGAAAAAGCAAAGGAAGAAGTGCCGCTTTCTTCATCATCTGTGGTTATGATGAAAAGAAACAAAAGTAAGCTGATAATTATTGTAAATATCCCACCGAACAACGACAAATATCTTAACTTCATTTCTTCCGTCCTTTCCGGCTGGCGTTTTGGTGGGAAGTCTGATTAACAGAAGATGGGTTGAACGTCTGTTTCTTTAGAGCTGCCGTTTGTTCTTGCCGTTTTACAGTCTGATGTGATAAAACGGCAGAAACAGGCTGATTTGCCGTTACTGGTATAGAGTGTTTTGCTATCGTTGATGTAGGTTGCTTTGCCTTGGTCTTTTCTGCCTGTCTTACCACTTGTGTCCGTATATTTTCCTGTTGTTTTAAAACTGTGTCTCTTGTTCTGCCTGTTGCTGCCTGTCCTTTTTCTGCCATTGCCGGACGTTCCCTAGTTATAGGTTCATGCTGCCTGTTAGCTGCCGCCTGTGGAGCTGATTTTACAGGTACAGGCGTTGCCGCTGGTCGGTTATGTGTTGGGGCAGCTTTTTTACCTGTAGAGTCAGAGTCTTGTTTTGCCCTATCCAGTTCCTTACGCTTTTCTGCAATGGTCTGTCTATGCTGATTCTTCCTGTCTGTGCGTCCTTGTTTCCTTGTCGCCTGTTCCTCCACAATGCCACGCTTGAAATCCGATACATTTTCCTGTATCCGGCTTGCTCCGTTATGGATAGCGTACTGTGCCTGTGTCGGCATATCTTTCACTTGTTGTCTGACAGACTGTGCCTTATCACGGATACGGTCTTTGCTGTCAAGGACAGCACCTACTTTTTCACCAGCACGTTTTCCGAAAGTAGAAGTGCTATTGTTTGCCGGAGAATCCGTCTGTGTATTGTGGTTTGGTCTGTTATGGCTTCCTGCCTTTGCCGCATTGTTTTTTTGTGAGCGAGAGACTATTGCCGCACCTGCCACACCTCCGGCAGCACCAGCGGCTACGGTTCTTCCAATCCTGCGTTCCAAACGCCTTGCCCCTCGCCCCAAGAACAGGTATGGTCGTCGCATGATACGTCTGCCGACCTGTTGAGTATCCGAGGATTGCAGACTGAACATAGCCATCAAATCCCCCAGCTTAAAGTAGATTCCTGCAAAGGTCACTATCTGCAAGAACGCTATCATAAAGAACGGATAACCTGTGGAGATAGAATAAAACATAGCGGATATGCTGAAAGCCGCCGTAATCACCAGCGTAATGCCAGCACGGAGCATGATAGCGTTGAACAGCTTTGTAAGAGCTTTTTTTGCCATGCTCTCATAAGTCGGCAGCATGGACAAGATAAAGCTGACGGGCAGGAACATAGCATACAGGATAAATAGCACCTGCGAAAATATCATCATGCCTGTAAGTAAGAAGATAAAAACCGAAATCCCGATATTGAAAATAAACAGGAAAACCACCGTTCCCAAACGGCTCATAGTCTTTGTGACGCTTAAATTTGCATTATCCCTGTCCTCAATCTCGTCAATCACCACGTCCTCCCTGTCGTCCGTGTCTGGACTGGCAGACAGTAAGTTTTCGATACGGTCAGCACCCAGCGATTCTATATCCGATTCCCCGTACTGCAAAAGCAGCCACGGCTGTTTCACCTGCACGGAAAATAAGCTGTCACGTATCAAATCTACGCTGTCCTTACCCTTACTGTCAGAGTCCGGTAGCATAATCTTTGTTCCATGCGACAGGGCGGCATTGCTTATGTCTGCGGAAAATCCGTTCACCTTTGCGATATAATCCGGCGCATAGGCAATCATTGACGCTGACAGCAGAAACACGACCAGAAAATTTACTATTGCATGAACCGCCTTTGTGGTTTCCTGTTTGATAAGTCCTGTATACGCCACATAAATACCCATAACCAGAATGAGGATAAGCAGGAATCCTACATAGAATCCTTCATTGGAAAAGCCGTCGGAAGTCACTCCGGCAAGTGTCTGTATGTTTTTGCCGATTGCGTCCGCTGTATTCGATATGAAATCCAGCTTATAGGCTTCCTGCACCACATAGCCTGTAGCATTAGAGATATATAAGCTCACCGTCCAGCCAAAATTTGTGATGGCATACAACCCATACTGGATACTTTTTCCAATCCCGTCCAGCCAGTTCCACGGCAGCCAATCCCACGAACTGTCTACATAGAAATCAAGCTGGTAGTTTTCCAACGGATATTTGGAGTAGGTGTTTGCGTCGCTCACCGTATTATCCACCAGTCCGGCGGCGTAAGCCACCGTGCCTGTAATGGATAGAAATACCAGCATGCCTAAAATTGCGGAAAGCAGGATAACCAGCCAGCGGAGAACTTTTCTTTTATCTGTATCCATAGGCTTCACCTCGATTCTCCTGTCTGTACAGGCGGTCTGGTGTCAAAAGCATGGAACAAATCGGAGAATACAGGATGTATCTGGATTACGCCCACACGCCCATATAAATCTTGAAACAGACATTGCCCGTTTTCTAAATCTCTAAGCCGTTTCTGGTTGCCCTCATCCTCTTTATCCACGCCGAAAAATTCAAGGGTATTCTTGATTTCTTTTATATCTGTAGAACGGAACGCAAACTTTAAGCCGATATTATTTTTCATCTTCTCGTCGTCTACGTCGCCGGAATTTTGCGTTACGAAATATACGGCGGCGTTCATGGAACGTCCGGCACGAATCAGCTTGTTAGAGAGAGCTTTCCCCTGTGCCACTTGTAAAAATGTCCATGCTTCATCTAAATCCACCATCTTAAAAATACTTCTGTCCGAGTGGATAAAATCTAAGGCAAAGGTACTGATAACGATAAGCATAGCTACAGACAATAATTCCATTGTAGTGTATTCCTCAAACTTTGTATCCTTATCTGGCAGCACAAGGTCTGCCACCTGTATAATGTTGAGCTGTCTGTCCAAGCTGATAGACTGCCTTTTTTCACCGTCCGAGAAAAGCAGGTGGGCAAAATCATAGTCCGTTATGCTCTCGATATGGTCTGCGATATTCTCTGCCACAGGAGAGCCGTCATTTCTCAATTCATCAATCACACGGAGAAGTCCACGTTTCTTACTCTGGGTAACAGAACGGATTGCTCGTCTAAGGACGGGGAACTTCTCGCCGTCACGGGAAGAAATCCCTGTAAGGAATGTCAAAATATCAATCGCAAGGCTTTCAGCGTCCTTTGTGCGCTCCATAATCACATACGGGTCAAGAAGTCCTTTGTTCCTGTCCTCACTGGTAAGGTTTACCATCTTGATTTCATGTGCAATGTCGGGCAATGAATCCTGCCAGTTGCCACGCTCAGATTTTGGGTCTACAATAACCGCCTTTCCACCGAACAATACCGCATAGTAAATAATAAGGTTATTGCAGAATGATTTTCCACCGCCGAGAGAGCCTAAGAACGCCGCCGCTAACGCATTGGTGACAGAACCTTTTACCCCCTGTGCCGCAAGGCTGGGTTTTAGGTAGACATTTCTTCCCGTATCAAGGTTATAGCCGATATAAATGCCGTCCGATTCCCCTAGCTGCTGCGTTGCCCCGAATCCAAGTCCGGCAAGGAAATCGCTGGTAACATACTGGATATAGTCATTCATGTACCGTTTGCTGGCTGGCAGAAATTCTCCGTGCAATCCCATCATATCCCCGAACGGGCGCACCAACTTTACATTCAAGTCGTCGTAGAAATCCTTGACTTCATCACAGCGGCGTTTCAGCTCGTCCAGATTGTCAGCCGCTACACGGATAACATAGGACAGCTTGTACATGGATTCCTTTGACTGGTCTAAACTGGTTTCCAGCTCATTTACTGAATCCAGAGCCTCCATTACGTTGCTGCCCGTCTCGTTGTTGGATTCCCACGCATGGTTATCCAAGTCTTTCAGCTCTTTCTTCTTGTTGCGGACAGTGGATAAGGCTTTTTTATTCGTCACAATCTCCACATTCATAGAGGTTGAGACGGGGAATGTAAACTGCTGTTGCTGGTAGTAGAAGATTTCCGAAGATGGAAAGTCCAGCTCCCCGACAATGTTGTTGATGGTAAAATAGGCAGCGTAGGTTGTGATATCCTCACTGTCTATTTTTAAATATCGCTGGTTTTCGGTTATCATACAGCGAGTAGGACGGATAAGGTCATACCGCTTTACCAGTGTTTCACGCTTCAATCTTTTTACGGGGTAATCGTATTCATAATCCTCATAGGCAACACCGGCTCTGCCGTAGATATGCTCTATGAGATAACCGAAATCCTTTTTCTCCAACCTGCGGAACTTAAAACGACGGGAGATTTTATTTTCCAGTAATTTCTCCATCTTCATGTAGCGGCTGATTTCATCATTGCTCATGGAAACGAAGTCGCCCATCAGCTTATGGTTGACCTCATAGATGAAATCCGCAAAGCTCATAGCCGCCGATTTCCGCATACCCTTTAAGCTGATTTCTTCCTCGTTCACCATCAGCTTAAAGCCGACAAAAAAGCGGTAGTCAATCTGATTTTCTCCAATCATATCTACTAATGCCTGTGTCTGCTGGTCTATCTTCTCACAGGCGACCTCACGTAACTGCCCTGTGATTTCCTTTTTGGAACGCTCCTGCGTGGCTCGTATACTGGATTCTGTGCTTATCTGCAAGGCGTGGATTTTTCCGTCACGGCTCTGTGCGATAAGCTGGCGGAAATTATCATGCACCAGATACTTTTCGTCCGGTGACAGGAACGAATAATTGTAGGGTATCAGCTCATAGTAGGCGAAACATTCGCCGTCATGGTTGAATACCAGATTGTTTTCGATATATTTAATCGGGAACATAGATTTCACTCCTAACTGCTGTGACAGCGGTATTAATTTTTTCGGTTTTCAGATGGACGGTCTTTCCGGCATAGGTAACTTTGGGGCGCAAGTAGTAGGAAATACAGGATTTTAGGAATCCAAAAGGTTTCTTCCCGTCGAAAGTCTTTTGGGATACGAACCATGTAAATGCCACGGGAAGTCCAAAATATTTAAGGAACACCCCGTCAATCATGGAAAATGGCGGCATCTCTCCGAACAGGATAACAACGAACAGCGACAGTACAAACCACGCCATCTGGCTAAAAGTTACGGGAAACGGGAGCTGAAAGTCGTTGATAGCATAGATAACTTTCTCCACGCTCCAAATGCTGGTGTAACTTTTTATTTTCTTCATTTTTCTGAATCAGTCCTTTCTTAATTTTGCTTTAACTGGAAACGGCAGCCTGTTTCCAGACCGCCGCATATCTCTTGTTGCATAAAAAGTACCAGTGGAGTTTCACTGGCAGAGAGTAAATCCGTATATTATTGTCATTACTGGTAGAAAGTATCCTTAATACGGACATTCAAATACCCCGTGATTGGTAACTACAAAACGTCCTTCTAAATCTAAGTCACGCCCGTATGCTTCATAATCTATGTAGCTGCGGATTCTGTCTGGTATCTCTCCGAGACTTTGACATTCATCTATGAAATAGTAGGCAACGTCGGTCATATCGTTGCAATCGGGATACTGGATAATCTCATCTGCATGTTCGCATAGTTCTTCTAAATTGCGGTAGTAGCCAAGCAACTCCGAAAGCTCGTCCTGTATGTCCTCCGGTAAATCCTCCACCATCTCGCAAAGTCGGTTGATTTCCTCAATAGGCGTATACTCGTCAATGTCAAAGGGCAGCTCGTAGTCGTGAATTGCGTATTCCTCATACTCGTCATTTAAGCCGATACGTTCTGCCATCTCGTCATAGTCTATGGGCGGCGTGAACCATGCGCCCACCAGTTCCCCTTCATTGTATTTTCCGAGGTTGGCAATGTAAACCTGCATTTCTTCTATGATATACCACCACCTTTACCGATAGCGGAACACGCCGCTTGCTGTGAAAAGATACTCGTCGCTTGCTTCTAATTCCTGCCCGATTGACGCATAGTCGATATGGTTCTGCAGAGCAGCCGGAATCTCCCCGTAGAGCTGTTCCTCTGTCAGAAGAATCCTTGCCAGCGATTCCCCGTCGTATGCGTCATAATGGCGTATCTCGTCCTTGTTTTCAAAAAAATCCTCAAATCTGTAAAACCACTTTTTCTGTATGGTTTCTATTTCATTCCCCACAGGCGTACCCTCTATTTCCTGTACCTTGCGGCAGTTCTCGTTGACCTCCCAGATGGGAGTGTCGGTATTCACATAGAACGGCAACTCATAGTCTGCAATTAATAATTGTTCCTCATGCTCCACGCCTAATCTTTCCTTGATTTTCTCAAAATCCACAGGGCAGTCAAACCAGTCGCCGGAATATTCCTCGTCGCCCTCTCGGTAAGGCTTTGTATTGTTCAACAGGTAAATCCTCATTTCATACACGTTGTTTCACGTCCTTTCTTAATTTCCTGTGTTCCCATGATTACAATATAATCCTCTCCAAATACATAATGGGAAAATTTTTCTAACTGTTCCTTTGGGTAGGAGTACGGTGGCAGCTCCTTTAATTCTTCCAACACCCTTTTTCTGCGATGGGGCAGGTCAGAGATATAGTTGCAACCAGCCAGTCCTACCATGTCCTCAAAAATATCTGTTTTCATTTAATCCTCCAATTCCACATAAAAAAAGCAGTAACCATGTTTGATATACTGCTCATTAATTATGAATATAAAATCGTCACCCAAAGACAATACTGAATATTTTTTTACAATTTCAGGTATTTAATCGTTACTTTAATTGTAAATCTAGTGAAAGCCTATATTTTCTATCTCTTTTTTCATTTTTTCTATCCAATTCTGAATTAACAAAGTTCATATGCCAACAAAATTTTTGGTAGGTTTTTTCGTCGATGTCTTTGCCAATTTCCTTTTGCATATTTTTAAACCCATTCATTAGCATTTCACCGCAAAAATGGCAATCATTGAGAAAGTTCAAAAAATAAAGATTATCAAAATCTTTTCTAATATATCCACTCAACTTGCTATCTTGAAGAATTTCATTGACAACATTTCTATCAATTATAATTCTAGGGTAATTCGCAACCTTATCCTCTAAGTAATATGATTTTAAAAGTGCTTCCCCCAAAACCATTACATCATCTATAAAAAGTTGTCCTATAGAAATACCACCACGCATGAGCCAACCTACACAATCGCTTGCTGCCAACTCTTGAAAATGACCTGCACACATTAATAAACTTCTAATATCACGTTTACGTTGTTTTGTTTTACTTGATATTTTTTTTGCTATGATGATATTATCGGAGAAGATTTTAAATCGAATATCTTTGTTTTCTTCAATTTGAACTTCCTTTGTTACATTTATTGAGAACGTATATAAATTGTGTAATATGTTCATTGCCAGTTGTTGGTCTGTTGACTTGATTTTGTTTGTAATACCTAAAAGGTCAATATATGCAACAATATAAGTATCCGTTTTTCGACTATAAGCATCTGCATTTTGGTTTATTAACATGATGTCTCCTTATTTTTCTGTAGTTATAAAGTATATATGTTCATTTGTCTGTTTCTCACATTATATCACTATTGATTTGCTGTTTAAATATTTATTTCTTCTATTTGTGTACCATTCCTTCACCCCCTTTTCATTCCCCCTATGCCCGAACTCCCATAGGGGGAATGGTAAGTTTGCGTTGAGACGCAAACTATTAGATTTGCTATGCTCCGATAATTCTATTGAAAAGCTGCAATAACACCTCTTTCACGCCAGCAGCATTGAATACCAGACCGACAGCAATCAATGCAATCACCAAGAACCCGATAAGTTTTGAAAACTCCCTCTTGAATCCAAGATACACCCCGATAACCACGATTGCCATAAGTACCAGCGATTGTGCATTGCTTAAAAACCAGTTGTATAAATTCTGTCCGAAATTCATTCTTCATTTCTCCTTTCAAATTGTTCCATTTCCCTGTCAAATCGGCTGCCAGCCTGTACCAGACATAACGCCGAGATTCCTACGCCTGCCCCAAATGATAATAGGAACAAGTCAAACAATAATTGTTTCAATCCGTATCCTCCTGTCTTTGAATCACTTCCTCTGTGGAAGTCGTCTGTTGTTTTATCAGTTTCTTATGACGTTCGCTTAGCTCCACATCATTTAAAATGTCTCTAAGAAAATGTGTGCCGTTGGCACGGTCAATCTTTTGCAGCATTTTCCATGTAGGGGCAACCTGCCTGTCTATCCAGTTTAGCGTCCGTGTGAGCGTATACGGCTCTGGCTGCGTCGTCAGTTTCAAACGTCTGCGGTCAGAACCGATAAAGTATGCCCATTTTTCGTTGGTTTTCCATTCGCTGCGCCGCTTGTCCACCTCCTTATCAGCGAAACGGATATATCGGTTGATAATGGAAAATGCGGTACGCTCTGCGTCGTAATAAGTCAACAAGTCACATACTGCATGGTAGGCTCTTTCATTTTTGAGCCGGATTTCAAATCGGTTTCTGATTTTCGTATCCTCTATGGGAATCCCATTCTTCACATACTGCTCATAATTCTTTTCATAAATGCAGAAGTATACTTCTGATTTCAGAGAACCGATATACAGTGTATTTCCCATACTATATCCGTCCTGTTCATGGGTTCGCACCAATTCGCCGCTGCGGTAGCTCTTGAAACTGCGGAATACAGAAATACATTCTTCATGGTTACATTTTTCGGTCAGCTCTGGAATATCCAGTATACCGACCATATCGTTAATAGCAAGGTCAAGCCGCTTCATTACGCCGCCGTCGCCTAAAGCGTCCATGAAGAAATCGTACCAGCTTCTATGCTGTGCCAACAGATAACTCTCCATCTGTCGGCAGCCTTTTCCTTTCAGCTCCAGCAGCGTACCTTTTTCTTCATCAGCGGAAGTAAGTACGAACACGTCACCTAAGACATAATGCTCCGAGTAGGAATAAAAACCGAAATCTTCGTGTATCATCATATCTGTTTTCAGTTGCAGAATATCCTCTATCACATGTTTTACATCAGTTGTGGGAAAGCGTATGCGTACATAGTCAAACAGCATGGTAAGCGGCGATTCTGGATTATATTTTTCCAGTGCCAGAAGTAATTGTTTCTGGATTTCCTCTGTCAGTGCCACTTTGCCGGATTCCAGACGGTTCAAATGTTCTCTGCTGATTCCTGCTTCAACCGCCAGCTTATTTTGAGAAATGCCATAGGCAATACGCTTTTCCTTGAAATCCTTTATCCAGTCCGTTTCATTCAGTCTAACCCCTCCTAACTTAAAAAGGTGTGACAGGATACCAGTCTTTTGTCACACCTCTAAAATCCGTCGAAAATGCCTGTACCATAAGGGATTTTCAGATTTCCGAATCTGTTTTCAGTTGTATTTGTGCCCCCCTGTTAGATACCGGGGGCATATGGCAGGTGCGGCATACCGCACCTGCACAGGCTAGTCCGTACCTGCGGCTTCCGCTTCGCACGCCGCCTGTCCGTCCTGCCTGTCCTGTGTAAGTTTCCCTATCTCCTTTAGGAAGTCATACCCTTTTGGTACAAGGGGAGTGTAAAACTCGGATATAACACTCGTACCCGTATCCACATAGCCACGCCCCTTTATCTGTTTTAAGAAGAAGTCCTTGTTTACTTCTCCGAACATCATAGAGTAACCCAGTTCCGACATACGCCCAAGAGCCACACGGAAATTAAATTGGTCTCGTATTCCATCGCCCAGATATTTTGCGTCTGGTCTCTGACAGGCGAGAATGAGAAAATATCCTGCCTGCCGCCCAAGCATGACTATTTGTTTCAGCTTATTTAGGACAGCCGCATTTTCTTTTGTCATCAGCATTTCCATAAACGCCACATATTCATCAAAGATTAGGAAGTGGGGCGGTAATCCCAAGTAAGCATAGTTTTCACCCGTCTTATAATTTTCCATGTGTTTCATGGTTTCCGAGCGTTCCATCATGCCGTTATAGAAACGGTCAATACAAGCGGTAATATCTTCCTTTTTGTAGTAGACTTCGGGCATGACAGCGGCAAGGTCGGCAAGGTCAGCGTTCTTCGGGTCTAATACATATAGCACTGAATTACAGCGCAACATGGCTTCAATAATGGTAAGGATAAAATAGGTTTTTCCTCCACCTGTACCGCCAGCAATCAGCATGTGGGGGAGTTTGTCATACTCCCACCAGATATTTTTCATCAGCCGGAGTCTGCCCTTTTCTGCCTGTACATCATTGATGGTAATGCGGTTTGCAATCGTATCATAGAGCAGGGCATACTCCACGTAGGAATCATGCAGCTCTTTGGATACCAATTCACAATATAAGCCTGTTTCCAGCTTTTTCTCCAAATGTAAGAGCTGGTCTTGATATTTTCCCAGCGTGATTTCCGTCTGGATATGGAGCAAGCCATTCTCCATGCGGTAATACATCTTTGGAAAATAGGTAATCCGTTTCTTTTTCCCATCTAACGGCAGGTCTTTGAAGATACCGCCATCCTGTGAAGTTTCTTCTTCATACCAGCCATTTTCCAGAATCATACGTGCCAGCTTTTGGCGGTGAAGGAGTTGCTTAACCTTGTCATATCGGAATCGGTAATAGGACAGAGCAGCAGCTAAACAGATAAATGTTGATATAATGAACGTAACTATCCTGTATGGCGTAAGGTGAAACTGTATGTTGCCGCCACTAAAAAGCGTGACCGAGTTCCAGTCAGTTGTTATGATTGTCTTTAGGTTCAAGAGTATCATTGCCATAAAGAACAGCCGGAGCAACGAGCTAGCAGCAAAGCGGAAAATCAGAGATTTATCACTGGTTCTGATACGGTTCCTTTTCCTTTTAAATAATTGCATAATCTTTTCCTTTCCATGAAAAAAGCAGCAAATCCTGTAAAATCTGCTGCTTACTTATATGTTATTTATCTATCATTTTAGCTATTTTACAAAGCGTTCGATACCCTTCAATTCCTGCGATTTCTAATAGAGCATATTGCTTTAAAAGTGACTGTAGTGTTGATGAAATTTGTTCAGGCGTATATGGTGTTAAAGAATCCCCGTTAGTAATAGATATAAATCTCTTTCGTTTACTTTGATAAATACTCCAAAATCTGCTCATATCAATATCAGGGTTATTTTGTTCAATCTGCTTAACTAAATTAGTAAAAATCTCAGATTGTTTTTCGGCACTTGCTGTAGAAACCTCTTGAAAAAAGGATTGTAATTGATTGCTAGATACAGAGCTACAATCAACCTCTTTCAATGTTTCAATTATAAATGAAATTTCCACATTGCATATAGCATTTTGCTTTACATAGAAATAATTTCTTTGTAGATTGCGTAATAATTCCTGTTGTTCTTGCATAGAAGTAACATACTGGTAAAATTTATTTATACTATCGTAACTTTTATTATCTATTTTACGAACAAATAAATGCTTATAATTATTCCAATAATTAACGTCAATTAAAGGAAGTGATTCATAGAACGCAGTTAAATTTAATCCTTGATTAGTTATGTAAGATTGGATTTCCTGTACACGCTTTTGAAGTTCATTTATTTGTAATACAATCATACAAGCTGCATCACGTAATTTCTCTTTTTCCTGCATTTTGTAAATCCATACAGCAGATAATCCCACCAAAATCAAACCAAGATTGACCCAATTCGCTTTTAAGAAATCAAATAATTCCATACATATTGTCTCCTTAGAATATTTTTATCAATTATATCACTTTCAAATATTGGACACAATATATATAGGTACGTTCTTTGATTTTTTCAGAAACCGTTCCATCCTCATTCTGCTTATATACATTTCACCGCTAAGAAAAGCAGCTAATCATCAAGACTAACTGCTTATACTTCTATTATCTGATTGAGGGAGCAAATTATAAATGTTTATCCGTATCTCTAGCACCATACAGCAAACGCCGTACTTCCATTACATCACCAATCACCACATAATAAATAACGTAATTTCTCACATAGATTCTATAGTACGGATAGTTTCTCTTTTTTGCGGAAACATATGGTTCAAAGGCAACAGGATTATTCAGCCTTTCCAGAATCGCAGCCTCTACATCATCAATCAAACGCAGCGCAGCGTCCTCATTTTTTAAAACATTGGTAATGTAACTCGCTGTATTGATTAAATCCTGTTCAAAAATCGGCAGATAGCGAAGATGATAAACTTTATTTTCCATGTATCGTACTCCTTACATTGCTGAATACGGTTTCATGGGAAAGCCTTTCTTCCGTCATTGCCGCCTGCCTGTCGGCTTCGTCAAGTTTCATCTCTATATCATCTGTCAGATTTGCGTACTCCTCCAAACTCAAAACTACCATAGCTCCATAGCCATTCTTTGTAAGATAAACAGGTTTTCCGCTGTTTACGATAGTTTCAATTTCCGGAAATTTATTTCTAAGGTCAGAAACAGGTCGAATTTGTATCATAGTCTAAGCACTCCTTTTTTGTTTATTTTATCCTAATTTTATCAGAATATTATCGTATAGGCAATGCTTATTTATGATTCTTAATTTCCTTTTTATCATGCGGATTATGATTCTGTAGATTTTCCGTTGAGTGTCCGTCTTTATTCTTCAAGACAATATCCTCAGCTTTAATATACCAGTCCACGTCTGCCCCTTGAAACGTAGCTGTCGCCACTGTATCCGCTACAGGATTGATAATCTCAACCTCCGCATTATAATCAAACGCCTTTAGTGGCACGGCAGCCGGAATACTCACCTGTATCATGCGTCCTTGTCCTCTGGATTTCAAATCGTAAGTGCGTTCTTTGATTTCTTCAGAAACCGTTCCGTCCTCATTCTGTTTATGTACCTCACGCCGCAATGCAGAAAACTTCAACAGTCCAAAGGTCTTTTCCTTGTCTATAATGATTCCATTCGCTAATCTCATAATCTCTGATACCTCCTTACGCCTTCACCATATCGTCAGCGGACAAAATATAGTTTGTGAACCCACGGTTGCCGATTTTATAACCCTCTGCGGTAATCTTCGGATTAATAAGCCGTATTTTTTCTTCAACCTCGAAATTCTTCTCTCCAGCAGTAGCAGGCAGCACCACAATAATGTCGTCGGCTCTCTGTACGTCTGAATACAAGTTATAGCTACGGGAAATTACAGCCATACGCCCGTTGATTCTCCGCTGTTCTACCTTATTCTCACCTGCAAATTCCAGATTCCCGAAAGTCTTTTCCATGTTCGGGATAACATGCTTTAATTCCATATATGTTTACCTCTTTCTTTCTGATTTTCTATATCTCCATATGGGGAGCTACACTCCCCAAACCCCTAGTGTACTGTTTTTTCCAGCCAATCAAAAAGACGATTGACTGAAAAAAACAGTTTGCATATCTTATATAGGCATACATATTCAAGGCGGAGCATGGGAATTGGATTTCATATGCTGATTCCTCCCGTATTAATTATGTTTTGCTTTCATGCTGCGGTATTTTCTGTATGCCGTAAATACAAGTCCGGCAGCGGAAAAGATAAGTAGGATAAACAGGAGAGCAAGATTTGTCGTGTCGCCTGTTTTTGGTTGATTGCCATTACCTGTCGGGGTACTGGATTCTGGTGTGGTTGGTTCGGTGGGATTTTCTGTGATTGTCACCGTCTGCCCTTTATCCTCAATGTCCTTATGTTCCGCTACCTTGATAGGCTTGTCGGGATTTGTTACGTCGTACAATTCCTCAAAGGTCACAAGCTCTTTTCCTGCAAGTTCACTGGCATTGAAGGTAAAGGCAATCTGAATCTCCATTACGCTGTCAGTAGCGGTAAACGTGAGGTCTTTTTCCACACGTTTTTCATTGATGATAAGCTCTGCATTTTCAGACCTTACCATCTCCCAGCCTTTCAACTGATATTTCACGCCTTTTTCTATACCATCTAAGGAAACCGTATCAATAATCGTTACTTCCTTGTCAGCGTCGATTGCCTTTTCTCCTGTAGCTTTATCGGCAGCGTTGGTGTGCATAGTGGTAATACGCTCTGTAATCGCCACGGTCTGTCGGTCATTCTCAATGTCCTTATGTTCTGCCACCTTAACAGGCTTGTCGGGATTCGTTACGTCGTATAATTCCTCAAAGGTCACCAGCTCTTTTTCTGCAAGTTCACTGGCATTAAATGTAAAGGAAAGCTGCATTTCCATTTCTGAATCCTCTGCAATGAATGTAAGTTCATTTTCCACAGACTTTCCATCAATCAGAAGTTCACTATTTTCCGATTTCACCATTTCCCAGCCTTTAAGCTGATATTTTGTATCTTTCTCCAATCCGGCTAACGCTACCGTGTCAACAATGGTAATATCTTTGCTGGCAAGAATCATCTTATCGCCTGTCGCTTTATCACAAGCCTTTGTGTGAATATCTATCACACGTTCCTCAATCGTCACGGTCTGTCCGTCGTCCTCAATGTCTTTGTGTTCCGCTACCTTAACAGGCTCGTCGGGATTCGTCACGTCGTACAATTCTTCAAAAGTTACAAGCTCTTTTCCTGCAAGCTGGCTGGCATTGAAGGTAAAGGCAATCTGTACTTCCATCTTAGAATCCTTTGCGGTAAATGTGAGGTCATTTTCTACACGCTTACCGTCAATTAAAAGTTCAGCATTTTCTGATTTCACCATTTCCCAGCCTTTTAACTGGTATTTTGTACCTTTTTCTAATCCAGCTAGAGATACCGTATCAACAATAGTTATGTCTTTGCTGGCAAGAATCATCTTGTCGCCTGTCGCTTTATCACAAGCCTTTGTGTGAATGTCTATCACACGTTCCTCAATCGTCACGGTCTGTCCGTCGTCCTCAATGTCTTTGTGTTCCGCTACCTTAACAGGCTCGTCGGGATTCGTCACGTCGTACAATTCCTCAAAAGTCACCAGCTCTTTTCCTGCAAGCTGGCTGGCATTGAAGGTAAAGGTAATCTGTACTTCCATCTTAGAATCCTTTGCGGTAAATGTGAGGTCATTTTCTACACGCTTACCGTCAATTAAAAGTTCAGCATTTTCCGATTTCACCATTTCCCAGCCTTTAAGCTGGTATTTTGTATCTTTCTTCAAACCATCTAAAGCCACTGTATCAATGATAGTCACGTTTTTACCTGCAATAATGGATTTCTCCCCTGTCACCTTATCAATGGCAGTAGTATGGATAGTCAGTTCCGGTTCGTATTCGTCCGTCAGAGTGCCTAAATTGATAACAACTTTATTTCTGGATACCACAATATCAAAAGCAGGAATCAGTGTCAGCCCCTTGTTGGAATCACAGCGAAGCTCCTTAACCTCATATGTATCGTAAAGCAATGCCCCCTTACTGTCGTCCGGCTCTGACGTTCCAAACCAGATACCGTCCTCACTGGATTTTCCGGCATTAGTATTCTTCTTGTGGGATGTCCAGTCAGAACAAGTAGAGAACTGCCCGTTTTTATCCGTGACGATAATATGGCTTTCACCAGTAGTCTTGCTGGTTATTTTAAAAGGTACATTAGAAAGCCGCTTGTGCGTTCCAGAACCGATTTTCACGCCCTCAATATCTCCACGCTTTATCTGATTATAGATAGATTTTTCTTCGGATGTTAAATCTACGATTTTTTCATTATCCACAATATCAAATTCACGGGATACCGCACCATTTATCAGATACCCCTCTGGCGGCGTTACTTCATCAATTCTGTAATGTCCGTAAGGAAGTGTATCGGCGGCTGTGGTAGCGATACCGTCAATTCCCGTATGAATTGTCTTTACGATTTCATTCTTCTTATATAATTTTCCGTTCACCAGCACAGGATTCTTACTAAGGTTAGTGATAGTAAATGCCGTATCGCTAAAGGTTGTGCTGCCTTGTGGTTTTGTATCCTTAGTTTCAAGGTCACGCTTCTGAATTTTCACGCCGCCACGAATAATTTGATTGTAGATAGATTTTTCTTCGGATGTTAAATCTACGATTTTTTCATTATCCACAATATCAAATTCACGGGATACCGCACCATTTGTTAGATACCCCTCTGGCGGCGTTACTTCATCAATCCTATAATGTCCGTAGGGTAGCGTATCAATAGAAGTCTTAGCAATACCGCTAATTCCTGTATAGATTGTCTTTACCGCTTCGTTTTTCTGATACAGTTTCCCATCAACCAGCACAGGATTCTCATTAAGGGAAGTAATCGTAAATGCTGTATTTTTTATGGTTGCGTCGCCCTGTGGTTTAGTATCCTTAGTTTCAAGGTCACGTTTCTGGATTTTCACGCCGCCACGGATAATCTGATTGTAAATGGATTGGTTTTCTGATGTTAAATCTACAATTTTTTCATTATCCACAATATCAAATTCACGGGATACCGCACCATTTGTTAGATACCCCTCTGGCGGCGTTGATTCATCAATCCTGTATCGCCCATAGGGCAGCGTATCAACAGTAGTAGTAGCGATACCGTCAATTCCAGTACGGATTGTCTTTACTACTTCGTTTTTCTGATACAGTTTCCCCTCAACCAGTACAGGATTCTCATTCAGTGAAGTAATGGTAAATGCTACATTTTTTAAATCTGCGTTGCCTTGTGGTTTAGTATCCTTAGTTTCAAGGTCACGTTTCTGGATTTTCACACCGCCCCTAGTAACCTTATCCGATACGAAATACTGGTTGCCGCCATTCAGTATTGCACGCTCTCCATTTTCTGTTACCTGTGCGACGTATACGCCTGTTACCTGTTCGGAAGTTCCATTTACGTGTAAGTAAGCACCGTCCAGCAAGTATCCATTTGGAGCTGATTTTTCTTCTACAGTAATCGTACCTAGCGGCAGACAGATAACATCATTCTGTGTATAGAAACTGTCGCCAGATACCTTATAAGAATCCGACAGCCGTGTAATATAATGATTTGTTCCGTCGTTGCCCTTTTCTGCTTTAGTTCTGGTTGTCCATGTGCGTGTCGGCGTTGATGGGAGATTGTTTCTGGTGTAATACCCGTCATAATATTTCCAGATAAACTCTGCGCCCTCTAAGGTAGCTTTGCCCTGTGGTATTCCTTTTGATGTTTCCATATCCAGCTTGAAAAGTTCAATTTCTATATTTGTAACTTTGGGCGTATCACCGACCTGTAAGGTAGCAGTTTCTCCTACATTGACTGTAAGGGTATAGATATGTTTATCTAATTGGAATCCCTTTGGAGCTTTTTCTTCTTTCACATAATATGTTCCGGCTCTAAGTTCCACAGCATTTGTATTCCCGTTTTCATCTGTAATAAGAGTGGTAACGGACTGTGTGCAGCCATTATCAGAATAAACTCCATAGGTCGCACCAGATAAGGAATAGCAGTCATTATTATTCGTGATTTCAGTATTCGCAGAAACTTTTTGGATTTTTCCTTTTCCGATTGCCAGATTCGCCCAGAACTGTCCTAAATCCTGTCCTTCACCGATATAAATATAGCCGCCGCAATCATATCTTCCCTTATTTGCTTTCACAAATTCTTTTGCGTTCTCATATACTTCTGCTTGAATTGTTTCTGGTAATTCGCTGAAATCAGCATGTACATTATCATATCCCCATCCAAGATGAACGCTTAACCTACGCCATACAATACATTGTTCAAGCAAATACATCTGATTAGATGTGAGGTTTGTATGCTGCTGCGCATACTGTTTAACATATTCCAATGATAAAGCAACATCTGAAATCTGCTCATTATTCATTCTATCCGAAGCGTTAATGCGATTTTTATAACCCGATGTGAAATGTGCGTTTATATCAATACAATAGGCTATCTGCCCGTCAGCGTGCATGACGCTTTCCGTAAGGCTGTCAACGACTACGCCACTGTTATTGACTTTGATAATCTTTCCGGCGATTCCTGCGGTATCCGTATAAACATGTTCCGCTGCCTGTGTCTGTATGACAGGTAATGTTGTAAATACAGTTACGAGAGCAAGGATAGCTGTCAGTAACCGTTTCAAGATTTTTTTCATAATGTTATGATTCTCCTTTCGTTTTGGATAAAAAAATAGACGCTCATTTCTGAACGTCTTAATTCTTGAAATCAATAAACTATGTAGTATAGTATTGCTTCACTTTATCATTTTTTGAGATATACAGGAAATAGGGCGGCTTATGCCTGTGTCCTGTGAATTTTCTGATTGTTAGTATCTGCTCAAAAGTGCCGTAGTTGTGGGCTTTTAACACCTTTGAATTTTTACTACAATCTTCCCGATTCGTTTCACCGAAACGCTGATAGTGGACGATCTCGCGTTCTCTTAGGAAACGGATCGGTTCGCAGACTTCCGGGTCTTTGACCAGGCGCAGGATGTTGTCGTAGGTGGTTCTGGCTTTCTGCTCCGCTGCCATATCTTCATGAAGATCGGTGATCGGGTCGCCCTTGGACTGGAAATACGTGGCAGTCCAAGGTGCGCCGCTTGCCGCCTGCGGCCAGAGGGCCAGGGTGTGGTCGACGTAATATTTATCAAAACCGGATTCGACGAGCTGTTCAGGCGTCAGATCCTTGGTGAGCTGGTAGACGATAGCGCAGATCATTTCCATGTGCGCCAGTTCTTCTGTACCTACCTTGTGCTCAGAAATGTTCCAAATCAAGCCCTATGCGGACAAGCCCAGTGCCTTCGGCTTATCTGTACATAGCTTTGTAAGCTATGAAAGGATTGGTAAGTGGGATGAGGACAGATACAGGAAAGGTGGCAGAAAGCCTTATTTCATCGAGCTTGGCGGCACTCCGAGATGGATAAACCTTTATGCGGTAGCGGATGCAGATGTCTATTATAATTATGAAGTGTGAGAAAGTGAGCTTGTCTGAAAAAAGTTGGACAGGCTCTTTTTTCTGTACTAAACTACACGACCGAATAATTGAGATTGATTGGTTAGATGCCATTGACTTTATTCCGAAAAAAGGCTATAATGTACTAAACCACACAATCGTTTATCTAATAGCGTTGAGTTTAGTGCAGAGGTGAATTTATGCTTAATCGTGAAGATAAGAAATTCCTTAGAGGAGTTTTTTTTAAATATGATTATATTATGACCACGTCACAACTGAAGGAAGAAAAACTGTTTTATCGAGATATTCAAAAATTGCTGAACGATGGATATATCGAAAAAATCAAAAGAGGTTATTATGCTTGGGTAGAAGCAACGACTAAAACAGAAGTCCGAATTATTAAAGGTATGTTCCCCGATGCAGTGCTCTGTATGGAAACAGCTCTATTCTATTACCGATACAGTGACCGCAATCCCGCTGAATGGAGTATTACCATTGATAAGAATGTTTCGAGAAACCGTACAAGCATTGATTATCCGTTCGTAAAGGCATATCGAGTTGAGCCGCCATTGGTAACATTGGGTGAAACAACAGGAGAAATTGATTATATAAAAATCAGAATCTATGACCGTGACCGAACGATTTGCGACATTCTGCGGAATATGAATAGGATGGATAAAGAGATTTTTAATAAGGCTATCCAAAGCTATGTGAAAGACCCTCAAAAAAATATTCCTAACCTTATGGAATATGCAAAAATACTGAGAGTTCAGAAAAAAGTAAAAGATTTGATTGGAGTGTGGTTGTGATGGCTGATATTGCGGCATCTGTTTTGGCAAAGTTAAGGAATAAAGCGAAGGCGGCTGATATCGGCTATCAGCAGTGCCTACAGCTTTTTATGCAGGAGGAGTTTTTACGGAAGCTCTCAAAGTCTGGACTGAAAAAATTCCTTGTTCTTAAAGGTGGTCTGTTTATTTATACGCTTACCAATTTTGAAAGCAGGGCGACCATTGATGTGGACTTTCTTCTTAGGGATATGTCAAACTCTATAGATGTTGTTGAAACTCTGATAGATGAAATCCTTAAAGTCCCAACAGGGAATGACTATATCGAGATGACGGCAAACGGTTTTGAAGAAATTTCACCGCAGAGAAAATATCACGGTATCAGTGCCCAAATTATCGGGAAGATAAAAAATGTTCGTGTTCCGTTCAATATAGATATGGGAATCGGTGATGTTATTGTTCCTCATGCTATGGAACAGAAAATTCAAACACAGCTTCCAGGCTTTGAGGCTCCTGTTATTTTCACCTATTCACTTGAAAGCACTATAGCAGAAAAGCTTGACGCTATTCTGCAACGGTTTGAACTAACTGGAAGAATGAAAGATTTTTACGATATTTACTATCTGGCAAGGACTTTTGATTTTGACGGAGCAAGATTGCAGACGGCAATATCCAGAACATTGGAACGACGAGGGACACCTTACGATAAGGATAGCTTCAAGCGTATTCTCACACTTGCCGAGGATGTGGATATGAAGAAGCGTTGGAAATTTTTTTTGAAAACTATAAAAAATGATACGCTCGAGTTTTCAGTGGTCAATGAGGGAATACAGAAATTCCTTGAGCCTGTATTCGATGCGATAGTGAATCAAATAGATATAACAAATTGTTGGTGTGTTAAATCTCAGAAATGGATTTGAAGATAAATATCATTTACAAAGGAGTTATTAAAATGTCCGAAAAGAGTAATCCTTGCAATCCGTATCCCGAATGTTCAGATTGTCAAAACGAAATAAGTTGTTATAAAAAAATTGCTGGAGTTCTATCAGATGCTGAGATTAGGGAACTTCGTCTGATTCCGAAAGCAAATGGTAAGAATTATAATCCTACTATTTATGACTTATCATTAGGAGCATTTCATTATGTATATGGTACTTCAAGAAATACCAATACAGATAACAAGACCACAGACAACAAAAAAACTTGGCTCCCAATTTGTATAGGGACAAAAAAAGAACTTAATGATGAAAATAAGGGTTTCCCCGAAGACGAACAGTTCGTTCGGCAAGATAGGAGTAGGACTACAGTTCTTACAATTCCAGCATTGGGATCGGCATTAATTCAATTGGATGAAATTGTAGATACATATTCTGTTGCTAAGAGCAGAAATGTTCTAGTAACAGGACGTTTTGACTTAAAGTTGGGACTTGTGAATAAGGGCTTAATAAGTCAGCAAGGAACACAAATTGAACCTTGTTATAAAGGAAGATTGTACTGCTTTATTCATAACTTGAGTAATCGAGATATAGAATTAAAGCGTGGAGAGCCTATTGCATCTATAGAATTTTCATATGTATCATGTTTTTGTGATGCAAAGAAGAGAAAAGAAGTGATAGATTCATTAATTGATAAAAATGAAAAAGATGAACGATACTTATCGACTGACTATTGCGATGAAGGAAAAGGAATTCTAAATGTCCGCTATTTTAATAGAAGAAAATTGCTTCCAGATAGTTGCGGTTTATCCCATATTACAGAAACTGCCGTTAAAGCTGTTCAGGAACAGAACGTTATTAAACAAATTTCTGATAATGTAAAAAAGGAAGTTGAAAGAAAACATGAACTATTAATCAGAATCGGTTCAGCGATTCTAATACCGTTAATAGTTGCCCTACTTGGTTTTTATGCTTCAATTCACCCATTAGAAAATAAATATGAGAAATTGCAAGAAACGGTTCAGAGTCAGCAGGAAATAATTGAAGATTTAAAAGAACAATTAGATGAATTAGAAAGTAAAATAAATTCTAATTCAAAAAGTGTCGAGTGAGGTAATCATATGAATAATGTGGCCATAATTGGTTCGGGACCATCTGCATTATTTGCAGCAAAAACAATATTGGAGAATTCAAAAAATATAAAAGTATACATTTTTGAACGCGGGAAATCCCCAAAAGATAGACGATGTTATATACAATCATCTTGCTGTAAAATGTGCAAATATTGTAATGTAATAAATGGCGGAGGTGGTGCTGGACTATTCTCTGATGGAAAACTTGTTCTCGACTTGACTTCTGGAGGAATTTCCACAGGGATTGATAATTTATCATTAGTGCAACAAAAAAACATTGCATCTGAGATAAAGAAGACATTTGAAAAATTTGATGGGGTGTCTAAGTTTATGGATGTTCCATTATTGACAGAACAAGAACAATATAATGATTATTTGGCTCAACAAAACTTAAAAATTAAGTACTATTCCGTTATGCATATGGGAACGAGTAATTTGTTTAAGATTACTTGTAGATTTATCGACTATTTGTTGGAAAAATTCTATGGTAGAATTGTGTTTAGCTTTGAAACCGATGTAACAGATATTGTCAAGAACAACAATGGTGAGTATCTTTTAATCACAAATCGTGGAAATAAAAATTTCACTACTATAGTAGCAGCTGTTGGAAAATCAGGAGCAAATTGGTTAAAAACTATATCACAAAAATTTGATTGCAAATTTGAACAACATAATTATTTTTTTGGTATCAGATTGGAAACAACAGCTTCTAACATAGAGAACTTATTAAAACTGTCACTTGATCCTAAAATATATCGAGTAATCCACGGGAGAAAAGTAAAAATTCATTGCGTTTGCCGCAACGGAGATATAAGACTTTATAATTATAATGGTATAGTTTCCGTAGGTGGTCATTCGCCTTATACAGAAAAGAATATTGAGTTTACTCAAATAAATAGAGCAAATTTTAATGTTCTATTATCTTTCAATAAAGAAAAAACACCACCTAAAAAATTATTAGAACAGTTCAAAAGTATTGCGGGAGAAAGAATTTTTGCACAGAGGCTTGGTGACTTCTTCGATAACAAAGTAACCAGTGAATGGGGAAGGCTAGTTCCTAAAAACAAAGAGATGATTTATACGGGAAATTTTCGAGAAATAATGGATTCAATTGATAGTGACTTTTCAAATATTCTTATTGACTTCATAAGCTCAATTTCAAAATTAAGTATGGGCATCTCGGATAAAGATAATATAATTTATGCTCCTGCTATTGAATGGGACATGGATACTATTTTAGTAAATGATAAAATGGAAACATCCTCAAGAAATCTATTTGCTATTGGAGATGGAGCTGGAATAAGTCAAGGAATAGTATATTCTTCAGCTACTGGAATTATTGCTGGTCATGAAATTGCATCAAGATACAGAATATAATATATTTATATTGATTAAAAGGAGAATATGATGGACTTAAATGATAGACCTTTATTTGGTGTTGCTGGTTTCCCTCCCGCATTTTTTGAAAGTGAGTACAGGAAAAAACGCACAAATATATTTCAATGGTTAAATTCATTATCTTTAAATTGGGTTGAATTACAAAATACATATGGTGTTAAAATGAAAGAAGAACAAGCGAAAGAATATCGCAAGTTGGCATCAGAGTATAATGTTGGTATTTCTATTCATGCACCATATTATATTACTCTTGCAAGCGCTGATCCTGATGTTGTAAAACGCTCTATAGAAAGGATCTTTCAATGCTATTGGCTTGCGGATGTTATTGGAGCAAACCGAATAATTTTCCATCCTGGTTTTTTTGGTGGAAAAACTGACGAGGATCGAAAAAAAGGATTGGATCAACTAATAAATGGATTATTAAGTATAAAGAACGACATTCCAAATAATATATATCTATATGCAGAAACTGCAGGCAAGTGTTCTCAGTTAGGCAGCCTTGAAGAAATTATCAAAATATGTAATGCTGTTTCTTATGTTCGACCCTGCCTAGACTTAGCTCATATACACGGTTTTACTCATGGTTCATTAATATCTACTGAAAGTATTGTTAAGGTAATAGAATGTGTTGAACAAGAGTTAGGAAGAAAAATGTTAGATGAAATACATTTTCATATGTATCCTGTCGAAATTGATAAAAATGGTGAAAAGCGCCATCGTGCTTTTTTTGAAAAAAATGAAATACAACAGATGAATTTATTTTCAAATAAAGATGAATGGTTTTATCCCCGACCAGAGCATTTCGTTTCTGCAATTAAACAAAAGAAAATTAACCCTATTGTGGTATGTGAAGCATTAAACTCCCAAGAACAAGGGGCAATGCTCATGAAAAAAATGTATGAGGAGAGCGACATATGAAGATAGCATTTACAGGAACTCATGTTACGGGAAAAACCACATTATTAAAAGATTATGAGAAATATTTTGAGCAGAAATCTGAAAGGAAATATTCTTTTGGATATATTAGTGGTATAGCAAGAAGTATCATTCAGAGAGGTTTTCCGCTAAATAAAGACGGAAATATTTATTCATATGTCAACTATATTAATGATCAGCTAGAAGCAGAAAAGACAATTAACAGTTATGACATTTTTATAAGTGACAGAACTTTGCTATCTCCGCTTGCATATGCAACTGCAAACCATGGTTTACCTCGTCCATTTATACCAGATTATTTTATAAAAATGATGGAGAATATTTGGCTTATGGAGAAAGAAAGGTATGATTTATATGTGTATTTTCCTATCGAGTTTCCTATGGGTTCTCCTGATAATATCCATCCTTCAGATGAAGAATACAGACAATTGATTGACGCAACAATAGTGAAGCTTCTTAATAAATTTGAAGTTAAATATGTTACAATAACAGGCAATCGAAATGAGCGGCTTAAAATGCTTATAGATATATTAGGGATTTAATGGTAATAATTCTTTAAGTGATTAACTGAAGTGAGCCATTTTCGTAACCTCGACCCACTGAAGCACCGGAAATGTTCCACTCTCCCGAAATGCCCGAACAGCCTTTATTTGTGGGCTTCTGGGTAGATGACATTGTAACAAAGGACAAGCCCACAAGGTATGGAAAGAACAACCATTTTACATACGCTGAACAACCAACCGTTATTGTACAAGGCTCTCAACGAAAAATATCTATTGTGCCATTTCTGCCGCATAGTATTTTTACCATTGTAGGATGGATTGTCTTCATAATACAATGAAGCCAAGAAAGGATGGTGGACGGTATGAGGGAAAAGAAAACACACTTATATGTAGACAGCAGGGAAAAATTGGTGTTAGTATATCGCCTATAGATTTTCTGGAACTCCCACAGGCATTTCTTCCTCCACTTTCACTTGAACAGGAGCAAGCCTATCCTTTTGAACTATCTTTTCATGGAATGCATCTAAAGATCGCCAGTCATTCACAACTCTCACAGTTAGCAGGGATCCTTAAGATCCTGCAGGCCTCATGCTGAATCTGATCACACAGGGAGCGGAACACATCTATCTTGCCTGCGGGCCTACAGATTTCCGCAAACAGATCGAAGGACTGGCCACTCTGGTCAGCCTGAGATATCAACTGGATCCCTATTCCCCTGCCTGTGTGTTCCTATTCTGCAATCGGAAAAAGAACTGTCTGAAAGCCCTGCACTTTGATAAAGATGGCTTTCTTCTTGCAACAAAAAAACTGCTTCCGGACATGGTCTTTCAATGGCCAAAGTCGAAAGAAGAGATCCGGGACACCGTTCTTTCCGGATCCGTCCTGCGTAGCAGTTTCTTTTCCCAATATTTACACTTGTCATAGCTGATCTGCTTGCTGTCACACCACTTTCGGACAGACAGGCCGCTCTGCGTTCTCTGTTGAAAGATCAGCCGCCATTCATCATCTGTAAACTTTGTACTCATTTGAAATACCTCCTTGTGATATAAGGAAAGTATAGCAATTGACTGGGAAAGGTTCACTACGGTGTGTTTTGTGTCGCTTACTGAAAATCCTGCAAAAACTCAAAAAACTTTTGGAAAATTAAATTTTCCGTGCATAGCCCTCTCATTTTTTCCTTTGGAAAAGTGAGGGGGCTTTTCTACAGGCTTTCCCAAGCTCCTTGACAACCAAATATTCATTCACCAAATACATTCTCTTTGTGATTGTGATGAGCAAAAGCGTGTGCAGCGGTACGCCATGACCTGCCGAAAAAGCAGAAGCAATGAAAGGTGGTGAGCGGAAATTACCGACTCAAAATATCGGGCAGCCCCCGATTTCGCCATGACCCACAAAGAGGACAATGATACTCCCGTCCAGTCACAGTCCGAGCGGTAGCCAACCCGCCGCAGGCAATGAGGGCGGCTCTGTCAGACCGACAGTTGGGTGCGATTCCCGTGGCGTCAGTTCGCTGCTGACCGTTTGGTGGATTCTATGCGTTATCTAACGCATTTGCATTTCGTGGGTGTAGAGCCAGCTCTGCTGGCTTTGGACAACATAGAAATGCTCCTATCATATCAAGCCAGATGCAGGGCGGTCTATGGAAACAGGGCTTTGCTTTTATACCCCGCCGACCTTAAACACTTCCTTGTATCTGGCTGCTACATAGGCGGGAAACCCCTGCCTAAATCCAGATAGGAGGTCAAACACATAATGGAAAGGACTATCAAGCGTGGCGATATTTATTACGCCAAATTAAATCCCGTTGTCGGCTCGGAGCAGGGCGGCAAGCACAGACCCGTACTTATCATCTCTAATGATATGGGCAACAAGCACAGCACTACGGTCATTGTGGCGGCAATTACGGGCATGAAACACGCCAAAGCAAAACTCCCCACCCACATCATCGCAAAAGGCTATGAATGCCTTGAAAAAGATTCTATCATCCTGCTTGAACAGATAAGGACACTTGATAAACAACGCCTGCAAGAGTACATCGGTACTTTTGACAGGCGTTTCATGTTATTGGTAGATGATGCCTTGGCTATCAGCATCGGCATTTCCAAAAAGGACTAACCATCCCGTTATATCGTACAAACCCTAACGAATATCATATAGCGAGGTGGTGTTGATGATTGAAGTGTCGTGAGTTTATCTATGTCGGAGAGCCTGCTCCGCAAATCACAGAACAGGAACACACAGCGTTTTATCTGCAATTTCAAAAGTCAATACTGGCTTCTCTGAAAAAAAGAGAACTATTGACACACTCACAGTATGAGCGTTGTATCGAGGAAATAGAAAAGCAATACAGAAAGAACAACCGCAGCCAAGCCTAAACGCTTGGCTCTTTACATATGTTTCGTGAACCATCGCTACTCAATCAAGAATAAAAATGTACGATTTCCAAATTTGCACATTCGACAACATACCTCTATGAAACTATACTTAAAATACGGCAATGCTTTTGTCGGGAAAGGAGCTATTCTTATGTCAATAGACAAATACGAAATCCTCAATCAAGAGAGAAAAATACAGAATATGAAAAAGAAAGTTGCCGCTTACTGCCGTGTCTCCACGGACAATGACGACCAGGCAAATTCATTTGAAAGCCAGCAGCGGTATTTCCGCCAGTATATCGAACGTAACCCCGATTGGGAGCTTTATGCCATATTTGCCGATGAGGGCATCTCTGGAACGAACACAAAAAAGAGAAAAGAATTTAACCGCATGATTGCATGTGCCAAAAACGGCGATTTCGATTTGATTATCACAAAGGAAATCTCCCGTTTCGCGAGAAATACCCTTGACAGCATATTCTACACCCGTGACCTCAAAAAGCACGGAGTAGGCGTTATCTTTCTAAACGACAACATCAACACCTTGGACGGCGATGCAGAGCTTCGCCTTGCCATTATGTCCTCTATCGCACAGGAGGAAAGCCGCAAGACTTCCGAGCGTGTCAAATGGGGACAGAAACGCCAGATGGAACAAGGCGTTGTGTTCGGGCGCAGTATGCTCGGCTATGATGTAAAAGATGGCAAAATGTATATCAATGAAGATGGAGCTAAAATCGTCCGTCTTATCTTCCGCAAGTTTGTAGACGAGGGCAAAGGCACTCATGTTATCGCCCGTGAGCTTCGGGAGGAGGGCATAAGTCCCATGCGTGTGAAAGAATGGAGCAATACCGTCATTTTACGAGTGATACGCAATGAAAAATACTGCGGTGACTTAGTACAGAAGAAAACCTATACGCCAGACTTCCTATCTCACGAAAAGAAATACAACCGAGGGCAGGAGGAATTTGTCATCCTCAAAGACCACCACGAGCCGATTATCTCCCGTGAGCTTTTCGACAAGGCAAACCGCATTTTAGATACAAAATCGCTTTCGCAGGAGGGCAAGGCAAAACACAGCAACCGCTATCCGTTCTCTGGAAAAATCAAATGCGGCAGATGCGGGGCAAGCTATGTTGCCCGATACAAAACCCGAAAGGATGGAAGCCAGTATAAGGCATGGCGTTGCTTTGAGGGCGCAAAGCATGGAAGCCCCCACATCGACAAAGCAGGAAACCAAGTGGGCTGCTCTGGAACAAGCATCCGCAACGAAGAAGCCATCCACATTATGTATCTTGTCTGCAAGCAGCTCACCATTGACCGCCAGAAAATAGCGGATAACATGATTAAAACGATTCAAAAGGTGATTTCACTGGATATGACTGGTGCAGATACAAATACTCTGGAAGAAAAAAAAGAAGCGGCACAGAAAAAACGTACTGATTTGATTGACCTTTACACAAGCGGCGATATTGACCGTGATGAATTTACGTCTCTTAGGGCTAAATACGATGCCGAAATCAACGGTTTGAAATTCATGATGGAAAGCATGGAAAAACAGCAAGTTGTAATTGCGAAGCAAAAGGAACTGATGGAGGACATTAAAAACGCCGTGGATGAGCTTATCGGCGGCATTGAATACGAGGATGAATTTTACACACAGCTACTTGACAAGATGGTGATTAACGACAGAGAAAACATAGACGTATATCTGAATTTACTTCCCCTTAAATGGAGCTATACGGTTGCGGGCAGCATAAACTGTTCACAGGGCGGAAACTGTCTAAAGGACAGACAGTTGCTAAAAAAAGCGTTAGCCTCTGAAAACGCCCTGCAAGCACAGCGGAACATTTCAGAGGCTTCACTACCGATATCCGTCAGTATCCCCGTTACTTCCTTATAAGGCATGGTATACCGCTGTGACAGGTAGCGCATGGATGCGGCCAGTTCTCCGTCCGGTCCGCCGAACTGTGTAATGATCACCTGGGCGATCTTCGGATTCGTCTGGGTGATTCTCACCGGGTGCTGCAGTCGTTTCTCATAATTCCACATATACTAGCATCCTCCTTCCTGCCATGGCCATGGCTCGTTGATCCAGCACCAGTAGTCTGCCGGGGTGTGGGCGGTATCAAGCGTAAGAGGACCGTAGAATTTGGCGTACTCTCTTAGGGCCTGGACCCGCTGCTTCTTGAATTCTTCAAAATATTCCAGGGCGTCGGAATTACAGGGATGCGTATCTAAGAATAACTTCACATCATCTACCGCGAAGCTGACTACGTTGATCCATTCCAATAATTCACGGCGGTTAGGTTTGTTCTCTGTCATCTGCAGCAACCTCCTATCCCAATTCCAGTGAAGGGTTTATTTAATTCTTCAAAAATGGTTCCCTGATGAAATCCTTTTTCTGCTTCGTAGATATTCTGCCACTCCTGCCACGGAACATAGGCCATGGCGATCGGCATACCGTTTAATTCATCGTATTCAGCTCTGTCTTCGCAGCATGCGGAAGAAGAGGGGCGGCAGCTTTCCGGCGGCTGAGGCATTGGAGATGGCCGGCTGCAGCCGCTCCGCCGCATATAGTCTGATGTATTACAGCGATAATTCGGCATATGTGATGCTCCTTCCATAGAACGTTTGCAATAACAGTGTATGGAAAATTAAGAAAATGGTGATAGGTTTCCGCGTATTGACGGTTGTTTTTGCGGCCGTATCTGAGTATAATAGATACGATTGGAGTGTAAATATATGGAGAAAAGTCAGAAAGCAAAAAGGGTAAAACCAAAAGTAAAACAGAACAGAACGAAAGATACGGGTGCGGAAGTATCGGCGGCGAAGAAGCGAATGGTACGTTTCTTTGATTACAATCTGCTGACGGTACTGATCTCGCTGATCTGTTTTGGTCTGGTGATGCTGTACAGCAGCAGCGCATACGGGGCGCTGCTCAGACAGGGAGACAGTATGTTTTATTTTAAGCGCCAGTTGTTCTTCTACGCCTTAGGATTTATCGGGATGTATGTGATCGCGAAGATTGACTATCATATCTACATCAAGTGGGCAAGGCAGATATATTTTCTTTCTATATTTGCGATGGCGCTTGTGAAGACGCCGCTCGGCAAGGAAGTGAACGGCGCCAGAAGATGGCTGAAGCTGCCCTTTAACCAGCAGCTGCAGCCGGCGGAGATCGCGAAGATCGCGATCATCCTGTTTATCCCTGTTTTGATCTGCAGTCTTGGCAAGGAGATCAAGACCTGGTATGGGATCAGGCAAATCCTTGTGTGGGGAGGCGTCTCGGCGGGATGTGTGCTGGTTCTCACGGAGAACTTAAGTACGGCAGTGATCGTCATGGGTATCACCTGCATTATGGTATTTGTCGTTCACCCTAAGACGAAGCCTTTTGTGGCGCTTGTGGCGGCAGGAGCGGTTCTGGTGCTTGCGGCGGTGAAGATCATAAGCATGACGCTGGATACCAGCAGTAACTTCCGTCTGCGGAGGATCCTTGTGTGGCTGAATCCAGAAGAGCATACAGAAGAAGGCGGATATCAGGTTTTGCAGGGCTTGTATGCCGTAGGTTCCGGCGGATTTTTTGGGAAAGGGCTTGGGAACAGCGCACAGAAGATGATCATACCGGAGGTACAGAATGATATGATCCTCTCCATTGTCTGCGAGGAGCTTGGAGTCTTTGGCGCGATCATTGTACTGGCGCTGTTCGGGCTGCTGCTGTACAGGCTGATGTTTATCGCGCAGAATGCGCCGGATATGTACGGATCGCTGGTGGTGACGGGAATATTCGCCCATATGGCTCTTCAGGTAGTGTTAAATGTAGCCGTTGTGCTCAACCTGATCCCTACCACCGGTATCACGCTGCCTTTTATCAGCTACGGAGGTACGGCCAGCGTGTTTATCATGGCAGAGATGGGAATTGCGCTGGGAGTGTCCAGAAGAATCAGAATCAGTGAATAAAATACTTTTCTTTCCGGTATAAATATGGTATGATAACCATGTAGTATTTAAAACTACATAGTATGGAAATGAAGAACGCGCCGAATAATATAGATATACCGGGAGGATGGATATGAGTTACAAAATTATTGTGGATAGCTGCGGCGAATTAACGGAAGAGATGAAAGCGTCAGGATGTTTTGAGACGGCTTCTCTTGAAATTGATGTTCATGGACGTCACATTATTGATGACGAGACCTTTGACCAGGCGGAATTTCTAAGGCTGGTAGCGGAGTCTCCTGATTCCCCGAAGTCTTCCTGTCCGTCACCGGAGCGTTATATGGAAGGGTATCGCTGCGATGCCGAGCATGTGTACGCGGTCACATTATCCGCGGAGCTGAGCGGTTCCTATAACAGCGCGGTTCTTGGCAGGAACCTGTATCATGAGGAGTACGGCGGGAAGGATATCTATGTGTTTAATTCTCGTTCCGCGTCGATCGGGGAGACGCTGATTGCTATGAAGATCGTGGAATGCGAGGAACAGGGGATGGAATTCGCTCAGGTGGTGGAGACGGTAGAGGCATATATCGGGGAACAGCACACGTATTTCGTGTTGGAGACACTGGATACATTGAGGAAGAACGGACGGCTTACCGGAGTGAAGGCGATAGTAGCGACCGCGCTCAACATCAAGCCGGTCATGGGTGCGACGCCGATCGGTACGATCCTTCAGCTTGGACAGGCGCGGGGCATGAAGAAGGCTCTGACTAAGATGGTGGATGAGATTATCAAGGATCTTAAGGAGCCGAAGAAGAAGATACTGGCGATTTCGCATTGCAACTGCCGGGAGAGGGCAGAGTATGTGAAGGAGATGCTGATAAAAAGAGCGGATTTTAAGGATGTGGTAATCGTAGATACGGCAGGAATCAGCAGTATGTATGCCGCAGACGGCGGAGTAATAGTGGTTGTATAATTCTGCGGATTGTGGTAGAATAATTTTTATGTCAGGAGTTGCAGGAAGATGACCGGCCGGCCCTGTCCGTCATGCGGCGGATTCTGTGCTGTCAGCTGGGCTGTCTTTTTGTTGTTTTTATATTCTCAGTGTACAGGGGTAATGTGTGTGCACGGAAGGTATATAGAGGATATAGAGATTATTTTATAGAAAGAAGGAGTCAGAAGATATGAGTCAGGAGAAGGTTGATAGATATAAGAAGGAGAAGGCGAACCGCAAGGAGAATCTGCGCAGGGAGAAGCTGCACAACGTTATGCATAAGTGTGCGGTATGCCTTGTGGGAATCGTGCTGATCGGATGGATCGGCTATTCCGCGTACGGAAGGTATGAAGAAAGCAGATCGAATCAGGAGGCGCTGGTTGATTATTCGGCGCTGACGAATCTGAAGACAGAGCTTGCAGAAGCGGCTCAATAGCCGTGGTTTGTTGGAAATTCAATAGAAATTCAGTGATGATCAGAGGAAGTTAGAAGCAGAAAATGTTCTGCTTCTTTTTTTGTGCAAAATACCAAAAAGTGAAAAAGGGGTTGAAATCAGCAAAAAAGTGGTTTACAATGAATTCAAGTGGTAGAAAGTGGTGAAAAGTGGAACGAAGTGGTGATGATGTGGTAATAATGTGGAGCCGCTTGGGAGAAGGTGAGTTCTGAATGTTGAAAGGGGAGTATAGTCATAATATTGATGCAAAGGGCAGATTGATCATTCCGGCCAAGTTTCGTGACGATCTAGGGGAGAATTTCGTCATAACCAAAGGGATGGAGAATTGCCTCTATGTATACCCGGAGAACGAGTGGAACATCTTCGAAGAGAAGCTTAACGCCCTGCCGACTACTACGGACAAGAAAGCGCGTGCACTTGCCTATTTTTTTCAGGGGAGCGCTACGGACGGTGATCTTGACAAGCAAGGAAGAACTCTGATCCCTTCTGTCCTCAGAGAATTCGCACATCTGGACAAGGAGGTCGTATTTATCGGTATGGGGAAGCGTGCCGAGATCTGGGACAAGGCAAGATGGGATGAGAAGAATGCTGAAGTGGAGATGAACATAGAAGATATCGCATCTGATATGGAGGCAAGCGGATTCAGTATCTAGCCTAAGTGCTGGAAATATCTGGCGTTGTTTGCCCGAGTGCTTTGTGGGTATGGCCCGGGCAAGACATGAAAGGAAGAGGATATGGAATTCCAACACAGATCAGTGTTACTGTATGAGACGATAGACGGACTGCACGTCAAACCGGACGGCGTCTATGTTGACGGCACGCTCGGAGGCGGAGGACACAGCCTGGAGATATGCAGGCGTCTGGGAGCAAAGGGGAGTATTATAGGAATAGACCAGGATGCGGCGGCCATTGAGGCGGCAGGCATCCGACTGAAAGACTTCGGGGAGAAGGTCACGATAGTCAGAAGCAACTATTGTGATATGAAGTCGCAGCTTCAAGGCCTTGGGATTGACAAGGCAGATGGGATCGTTCTGGATCTGGGCGTATCATCCTATCAGTTGGATACGGCTGAGCGGGGATTTTCCTATCGGGAGGACGCATCTTTGGACATGCGCATGGATACGCGCCAGAAGATGACGGCCAGAGATATTGTCAATGACTACGGCGAGATGGAACTTTACCGTGTGATCAGGGATTACGGGGAGGATAAGTTTGCGAAGAATATTGCCAAGCATATCGTATCGGCACGCGGGAAAGGTTCCATTGAGACAACAGGGCAATTGTCAGAGATTGTCCGGGGAGCGATTCCGATGAAGTACCAGAAGAAGTCCGGGCATCCGGCTAAGAGAACATTTCAGGCAATCAGGATTGAACTGAACCGGGAACTGGAGGTCTTAAGGAATTCGCTTGATATGATGATTGATTTATTGAATCCAGGGGGAAGGTTGTGTATCATAACATTCCATTCACTGGAGGACAGGATCGTTAAGAGTGCATTTAAGAAGAATGAGAACCCTTGCACCTGTCCGGCAGATTTTCCCGTATGTGTGTGCGGGAAGGTCTCGAAGGGGAGTATTATCACTAGAAAGCCGATCCTGCCCAGTGAAGAAGAGATCAGGGAGAACAGCCGCTCTAAGAGCGCGAAGCTTCGGATCTTCGAACGCAGATGACGGGCGCGTAAGCGCTCCGACAGCGGTACGGCAGGATGGGTACTACGAAGAAAGGGGTGACATGTATGGCAGCAAGACAGAATTATCCGGAGTATAGACAGCAGTACAGAAGAAGGGGAGATGCGGCTTCACAGATGTATGTACAAGGCAATGTTGTGACGAAACCGGAGGATGATTCCCGCCGTCATGAGAAGTCGCCCGAAAGACAGAGGAAAGCCAGCAAGCAGGTCCGCAAGAACCGTAAGCTTGCCCTCCGCATGAATTCCGCGTATGTTATATTTCTTGCGGTTGCGGCAGTGACGGCGCTTGTAGTATGCGTCAATTATATTGAGCTTCAGTCACGGATCACGAGCCGTTCGAAGAATATTACTGCTATGCAGGAAGAACTGGCAAGGCTTCGTGAGGAGAATAATACGAAGTATAACGCGGTGATGGATTCTGTGAATCTGGACGAGATCCGGGACCGCGCCCAGAATGAGCTGGGAATGGTCTATGCTTCGCCGGAACGGATCGTCGGGTATGAGAGCCCTGCTACGGACTATGTGAAGAAGTATGAGGATATTCCGGAGGATGGAGTGCTTGCCCGGTCGGGTAAGAATAGCAGATAGGTGAATTATGGCAAAACATGCAAAGAATATATATAAGAAAAAATTTTCAAAATTCATGCAGAAGAAGCTAGTATTGTTGTTTGTGGCGATTATACTAGCTTTTGCTGTATTGATAGGCAGGATCACATATATCAATGCGTCCAGCGGTTCCAGCTATACGAAGATGGTACTGGACCAGCAGCAGTATGACAGCCGGTCGATTCCTTTCAAACGGGGAGATATCGTGGACCGCAACGGCACCAAGATCGCAACCAGCGAGAGAGTCTACAATGTGATTCTGGACGTCAAGGTCATGTGCAGCAAGGAGGAATATATCGAACCCACGATACAAGTGCTTGCGGAATGTTTTGGTATTGAGGAAGAGAAGGTACGGGGCGTCATGGAGGAGAGTCCTTCGAGCAGGTACAGTATTCTTCTGAAAGGGATCGATTATAACACGGCGCAGAGGTTCGAAGAGATCGATAACGATGAGAAGAATTATCCCAATGTCAAAGGAATCTGGCTGGAGGATGATTATATCCGAAGATATCCGTACAATACGCTTGCCAGTGATGTGATCGGGTTCACGGTCAACGGCAATGTGGGAAGCAATGGGATCGAAGCGGCGTACAATTCGATCCTCAACGGCACGGACGGGAAGGAATACGGTTATCTGGATGAGGACTCGACCTTTGCGCGGACGGTGAAGGAGCCGGAGAACGGCGATACGGTCGTGTCGACTATCGACCTCCAGGTACAGAGTATTGTGGAGAAGCATATCCTGGCGTTTAACGAGGCGCACAGGAACGGGGTTACGCCGGGAGAGGGAAGCAAGACCACAGCGGTGATGGTGATGAATCCCCAGAACGGAGAGATCCTGGCGGAGGCTTCCTATCCGAATTATGATCTGAATCAGCCGAGAGATCTGTCGAAGTATTATGCGGAGGAAGCGTTAGCTGTTATGACGGACGACGAGAAGATCGAGAAGCTGAATCAACTGTGGAATAATTTCTGTGTCAGCGAGGCCTATGAGCCGGGTTCGACATTCAAGCCGTTTACCATATCGGCGGGGTTAGAGACAGGAACGCTGACGGGAGGAGAGGGATATACCTGCGGAGGTATGCTGCATATAGGGGATCATGATATCCATTGCAGCAACCGTGAGGGACACGGACCGCAGTCGCTTAAGCGTTCATTGGAGAACTCCTGCAACGTTGCGCTGATGCAGATCGGCCAATCTCTTGGGAAGGAGGAATTCAGCCGTTATCAGAAATTATTCGGCTTCGGCGAATTTACCGGGATAGACCTTCCGGGAGAAGCCCAGGGATTGCTGTATGATGCAGAGAGCATGGATGCGGCCAGTCTTGCAACTAACGCGTTCGGGCAGAATTTTAACGTGACGATGACACAGCTGTGCGCGTCGTTCTGTTCCCTTATCAACGGCGGAGATTATTATAAGCCTCATGTGGTCAGACAGATCTGGGATAAGAACGGGAATCTTATCGAGAACAAGAATCCGGTACTGCTTAAGAAAACCATTTCAAAAGAGACCAGTGATATTATCAAGGATTATATGCTTGGAGTAGTACAGGAAGGTACCGGCGCGAAGGCAGGAGTCGCAGGCTATGATATCGGCGGCAAGACAGGCACGGCGGAGAAGCAGCCCAGAGGAAACGGGAAATATCTGGTATCCTTTATCGGCTATGCGCCGCAGGAGAATCCGCAGGTAGTCGTGTATGTGGTCGTGGATGAGCCGAATGTGGCGGAACAGGCATCCAGTTCCTACGCTATGCAGATCGCGTCCGATATAATGGCGGAGATCTTCCCGTATCTCGGGGTGGAGAAGGGAGCCGCGAATTAGTTAAAAAAGGTACTTGGCCCAATTTCCGATTCATAACCTTGCAAAAGCTATAATAAATTATAAAAACAGCTTTTGCGAGGTTTTTATATTATGAAGAATAAGACATATAATAAGAAGAAGATCCTGGTAGTATTTCTCTGCGCGACGGCGGTTATATTTGCGCTTGTAGGAAGGCTTGTATATCTGATGATATTTGACGCAAAATATTATCAGAAGAAGGCTGAGGACCTGCATGAGAGGGAGCGGGAGATCAAGGCGGCAAGGGGGGAGATCCTGGACGCGAAGGGGGAAGTGCTTGCGACCAACAAGACGGTATGTACCATATCGGTGATCCACAGCCAGATCAAGGAACCGGAGAAGGTGATAAAGACGCTTGCCGAGGCGCTTGAAATGGATGAAGACACTGTGCGCAAAAGGGTGGAGAAGGTGTCTTCCATGGAGAGGATCAAGACGAACGTGGATAAGGAGACGGGAGATGTGATCCGCAACATGGAGCTTGACGGAGTGAAGGTCGACGAGGATTTTAAGCGTTACTATCCGCATAATGAGCTGGCTTCCAAGGTGCTTGGCTTCACAGGGGGAGATAACCAGGGGATTATTGGACTGGAGGTAAAGTACGAAGAATATTTGAAGGGTCAGAACGGCACCATACTGACAACAACGGACGCGCGGGGAGTCGAGCTTGACGGAGTCGCGGAAGACCGGGTGGAGCCGGTAGCGGGCAATACGCTTCAGATCAGCCTGGATTATAACATCCAGATGTATGCGCAGCAGATGGCGGAGAAGGTGATGGAGGAGAAGCAGGCCGACAGGGTCGGGATCCTGCTTATGAATCCCCAGAACGGTGAGATCCTTGCTATGGTCAATGTGCCGGAATTCGATCTGAACGATCCGTTTACCCTGAATACGGGAGAAGATCCGGCGTCGATGTCGGATGAGAAGCGGCAGGACGCATTGAACCAGATGTGGAGGAACGGATGTATCAACGACACCTATGAACCGGGCTCTACATTTAAGATCATCACGGCGTCTGCCTGTTTAGAGGAGGGGGTCGTGAAGCTTGAGGATAACTTCAGCTGTCCGGGCTACCGGGTGGTTGAGGACCGTAAGATCCGCTGCCATAAGGTGGGCGGCCACGGCGGGGAGACATTTGTACAGGGGATCCAGAATTCCTGCAATCCGGTATTTATTGACATCGGGCTTCGGCTTGGGACGGATGATTTCTACAAGTATTTTAAGCAGTTTGGTCTGATGGATATGACAGGGGTGGATCTTCCGGGGGAAGCCGGGACCATTATGCACAAGAAGGAGAATGTAGGGCTTGTGGAGCTTGCGACCATGAGTTTTGGACAGTCTTTTCAGGTGACGCCCATGCAGATGGCCACAACGGTGAGTTCACTGATCAATGGGGGCAGGAGGGTCACGCCGCATTTCGGCGTGAGAGTTCTTGACGCCGACGGAAAAGAGGTAGAAGAGTTCCAATATGAGGAGAAGGGAAATATTATATCAGAGGAGACTTCCGCTTCCATGCGGATGCTGCTTGAAAGTGTAGTGTCAGAAGGCTCCGGGAAAAATGCTTACATAGAAGGCTACGCCATCGGCGGCAAGACGGCCACATCCCAGACATTGCCCAGAAGCGCCAATAAGTACATATCTTCTTTTATTGGATTTGCTCCGGCTGACGATCCGCAGATCTTGGGAATATGTGTGATCTATGACCCGCAGGGAGTCTATTATGGGGGGACGATCGCCGCTCCGGTAATACGGAATATATTTGAGAGCGTATTACCGTATCTTGGCATTGAAAAAGAGTAAGAAATGAAGTATACTAAAATACTGGTATCACAGAGTTGAGAAAAGAATGATTAACGAAAGAAACAAAGAGGTGGATTATGGATTATAAAATAGTTATTCCGGTTTTGATCGCATTTGCGCTGAGTGTGGTTATGGGACCATTGATCATTCCGGTGCTCAGAAGACTTAAGATGGGACAGACGGAGAGAGAGGACGGTGTAAAATCGCACCTTAAGAAGGCCGGTACGCCGACGATGGGTGGTGTGATCATACTGCTGAGCGTGGTGGTCACGTCCGTATTCTATATCAGGGATTACCCCAAGATCATTCCGATCCTGTTTGTAACCCTTGGTTTCGGACTGATCGGATTCCTGGACGACTACCTGAAGGTTGTCATGAAGCGTTCTGACGGACTATTTCCCAGACAGAAGATGGCGCTGCAGATCGTAGTGACTGCCGTGTTTGCGTTTTATATGGTGAAGTTTACCGACGTGTCTCTTGCCATGCTGATCCCGTTTACAGGAGGGATGTACTGGAATGTCGGCTGGCTTGCGATTCCGGTCATGTTCATCGCTGTGATCGGCACTGTGAACGGAGTGAATTTTACTGACGGCCTGGACGGCCTGGCGTCCAGTGTGACCGTGCTTGTAGCGACGTTTTTTACGGTGGTTGCGATCGGGACGCAGAGCGGTATTGAGCCTGTCACCTGCGCGGTGGTGGGAGCGCTGATGGGATTTCTGCTCTTCAACGTTTATCCGGCCAGCGTATTCATGGGGGATACAGGTTCTCTTGCCCTTGGCGGATTTGTTGCATCTACGGCATATATGCTGCAGATGCCTATATTCATCATTATCGTGGGCATGATCTATCTGGTGGAAGTATTATCGGTTATGATCCAGGTAACATATTTTAAGAAGACAGGCGGCAAGCGTATCTTTAAGATGGCGCCGATACATCACCATTTTGAGTTATGCGGATGGTCAGAGACCAGAGTAGTGGCGGTATTCGCTATCATCACGGCGATACTGTGCCTGATCGCGCTGATGGCTATGTAGGATGTTTACGAACAGGAGGAGACATTGAATATGGAAGTAACAGGGAAAAGAGTCCTGGTATTCGGCTCGGGGATCAGCGGGATCGGTGCGGCAGGGCTTCTGCTTGAGCAGGGAGCAGAGGTGGTGCTCTATGACGGGAACGAGAAGCTGTCAGAATCAGATCTGCGCAGGAAGCTTGGAGGAGACGGCCGTGTCAGGATCGTGATCGGCGCGTTCCCGGAAGAATTGCCTGATATGCTGGACATCGCCGTGTTAAGCCCGGGAGTTCCGACGGACCTTCCGGCTGTGAATCAGATGAGGGAGCGGGGAGTCCTGATCACAGGAGAAGTGGAGCTTGCTTATGAGGCTGGCAAGGGAGATGTGCTTGCAATTACCGGGACCAACGGGAAGACTACTACGACGGCGCTTCTGGGGGAGATCATGAAGGCGTACCGGGAGCAGGTATTCGTGGTGGGCAATATCGGCAATCCATATACGGAGGCAGTCAAAGAGATGACGGAGGATTCGGTTACAGTCGCGGAGATGAGCAGCTTCCAGCTTGAAACGATCCTGGACTTCAGGCCGAAGGTCAGCGCGATCCTGAATTTCACACCGGATCATCTGAACCGGCATCATACAATGGAAGCTTATGTGAACGCGAAGAAGAATATTGCCAGGAACCAGAACGGGGAAGATTACTGCATCCTGAATTATGAAGATGAGCTGACCAGAGAATTCGGAGAAAATATAGAAGCGCAGGTTCTATATTTCAGCAGCCAGCGTAAACTAGAAAAGGGGATCTGTCTGGAGGACGGCTGTATCATCTACCGGAACGGCGGGACGGTTCCTATCTGCAAGGTAAATGAGTTAAACCTTCTGGGAACCCACAACTATGAGAATGTTATGGCGGCGTCCGCCATGGCGCTGGTGTACGGTGTTCCGGCAGAGATCGTGAGAAGATGCGTCATGGAGTTCAAGGGTGTGGAGCATCGCATTGAGTATGTGGCGGAAAAAGGCGGGGTCGTCTATTATAATGATTCCAAAGGAACGAACCCGGATGCCGCGATCAAGGGAATTCAGGCGATGAACCGTCCGACCGTCCTGATCGGAGGCGGATATGACAAGGATTCTGTGTATACGGAGTGGATCAGGAGCTTCGATGGCAAGGTGAAGAAGCTGATCCTGCTCGGGGAGACGAAGGATAAGATTGCAAGAGACGCCAGGGAGTGCGGATTTGAGTCGTATGTGTTTGCCGGCACATTTGACGAGGCGGTGCTTAAGGCGGCAGAATATGCAAGGCCGGGAGACGCAGTTCTGCTGTCGCCGGCATGTGCAAGCTGGGATATGTTTCCAAGCTATGAAGTACGCGGAGAGAAGTTCAAAGAGATTGTAAATTCCTTATAAGGAGTGGCAGATATTGACACAGTCTAACAACAGAAGGCTTGATTATACACTTCTTACCGCGTTATTCATGCTCGTGGTCATGGGGCTTGTGATCCTCTACAGTACGAGCGCGTATAATGGTGAGGTGAAGTTCCACGATTCATTTTATTATCTGAAGAAGCAGGTATTTGCGACATTGCTTGGGATTGCCGGGATGTATGTGGCAGCCAATATGGATTACCACGTGTGGCGCCATGTGGCGGCACTGGGATATCTGACAGCGATTCTTCTGTCAGTGGCGGTCTTGTTTATAGGCGACGAGATCAACGGGTCCAAAAGATGGCTGTCTTTGGGGCCTTTTTCTTTTCAGCCGTCGGAATTCGCCAAGGTAGCCGTCATTCTGTTTCTTGCCCATATGGTGACGAAGAACGCGAAAGATATCGGGAAGATGCGAACCATGATCAAGATCATGGTCACGATCCTGCCGATCGTGGGTCTGGTCGGGGCGAGCAACCTGAGTACGGCGATCATTATCCTGGGAATAGGCGTGATTCTGATATTTGTCGCAAGTCCCAAATACGGTCAGTTTATATTCATGGGGATCCTGGGGATCGGTTTTATGGCGATCTTCCTTGCGCTTGAAAGCTACCGTCTGGAGCGGCTTGCGATATGGCGGAACCCGGAGGCTTATGAGAAGGGATATCAGACCTTGCAGGGATTGTATGCCATAGGTTCGGGCGGACTGTTCGGCCGGGGGCTTGGCGGAAGTATACAGAAGCTAGGATTCGTCCCGGAGGCGCAGAATGATATGATATTTTCTATTATTTGCGAGGAGTTGGGGTTGTTTGGAGCCGGATTTATCCTGATTTTGTTCCTGATCCTGATCTGGCGTTTCTTCGTGATCGCTACTCATGCGGGCGATCTGTTCGGAGCGCTGATTGCTGCCGGGGCTATGGGACATATGATGATTCAGGTAATATTGAATATAGCGGTAGTCACCAATACGATTCCCAATACGGGGATCACGCTGCCCTTTATCAGTTACGGGGGGACGTCGGTGGTGTTTCTTCTTGTGGAAATGGGGCTTGTGCTGAGCGTGTCATCTCTGGTAAAATAAAAACATTCCGAAAGAGAACGGACAGGGGCGAGAGGGAGCAGGATATTTCATGAGAGACAGAGAGATCCCGGAAAGGGAGAGGTCAGGAGAAGGACCAAGGAGAAGGAAAAGAAAGAAAAAGAAGTCGCACAGACTCTATGCTTTTGTTGTGCTGGTATTTGGAATTGCGATTATAGCGGTTGCTTTCATGCTGCTTTTTTATGTGCAGAAGATAGAGGTCAGCGGCAATGAATATACGGCGGAAGATGAGATCATAGAGGCGGTCAAGGATGATCGGCTGTCAATGAATTCTCTGTATATTCTGGGGAAATATGCCTTGGGGAAGGGTACGGTCATCCCTTGTCTGGATCAGATGAAGGTCCGTATGAAGAATCCCTGGACCCTGAAGGTAGAGGTGAGGGAGAAGCCGATCGTCGGTTACATACAGAACGGTGAGAAGTACGGGTACTTCGATAAGGAGGGACTGGTGGTCTGTGAGTCTTCTTCGCTGATGGAAGGGCTTCCTTATATCGAAGGGATAGAGGTCGGAGAGATTCGGCTGTACCGTCATCTGAAAAGCGGCGATACGGGGATCTTCGAGCAGATCCTTGAGACTTCGAAGGAAGTGACCAAGTATGAACTGGTTACGGACAGGATCGTGTGTGAGGAGGATAATATCTGCCTGTATGTCGGGAATGTCAGGATATGTCTGGGAGAGAGCGTATCTTCTGCGCAGATTGCGCAGATCGAGCCGATTCTTGAGAAATTGGGGAATCAGGAAGGGACGCTGCACTTAGAGCACTATACTGAGATGAGCAAGACGATCACCTTCGAGGCGGGGCCTGTTTCTGAGGAATTGCAGCCGGAATTGGAAGCGGATCCGCAGGAACCGTCGGAAGAGCCGGGAGAAACGGGTTAGATATCCGTCCTTAACGCGGGTTAAGGATAGGCAATCAGAAGAAAATTAAGAAAAATAGAGGAATTCTATTGATATTTTATACAAAAGTCTATATTATATAAGTATATATGGCAAAGAACACATTTCATTTGTTATTGTGTGGGATGTATAATATATAATAAGGATAACAAAGGAGGAGAAACCCTTGCTAGAAATTAAAACGAACGAATCAGAAGCGGCGGCAAAAATTATTGTTGTTGGAGTCGGAGGAGGCGGCAATAATGCCGTGAACCGAATGATCGATGAACAGATTGCCGGTGTTGAGTTTATTGCGATTAATACAGACAAGCAGGCGCTTCAATTGTGCAAGGCGCCGACGCTGATGCAGATTGGAGAGAAGATCACGAAGGGGCTTGGAGCGGGAGCAAGACCGGAGATCGGTGAGAAGGCTGCGGAAGAGAGCGCGGAAGAGGTATCATCAGCGCTTAAAGGCGCGGATATGGTATTCGTGACCTGCGGTATGGGAGGCGGTACGGGTACCGGAGCGACGCCTGTCGTTGCCAGGATCGCGAAGGAATTAGGAGCGCTGACGGTCGGCGTTGTAACGAAGCCGTTCCGTTTTGAATCCAAGACGCGCATGAACAACGCCCTCTCAGGGATCGAGAAGCTTAAGGAGAGCGTAGATACACTGATCGTGATCCCTAATGACAAGCTGCTCGAGGTGGTAGACCGCCGGACGACCATGCCGGAGGCGCTTAAGAAGGCGGATGAGGTATTACAGCAGGGTATTCAGGGTATTACGGACCTGATTAATGTACCGGCGCTGATCAACCTTGACTTTGCCGACGTTCAGACTGTAATGACGGACAAGGGTATAGCACATATCGGTATCGGACAGGGAAGAGGCGACGACAAGGCTCTCGAAGCCGTGAAGCAGGCGGTTTCCAGTCCGCTGCTTGAGACGACGATCGCCGGAGCGTCCCACGTGATCATCAATGTATCAGGTGATATCACTCTGATGGATGCATCCGATGCGGCTGAGTACGTACAGGATCTCGCAGGAGAGGATGCGAATATTATCTTCGGAGCTATGTATGACGATTCCAGAACAGACGAGGCGACGATCACCGTGATCGCTACCGGTCTTCACAACGTAGGCGGAAGTGCGTCCAAGCTTAAGTCAAGGCTTGAGACGCCGAGGAATTCTTCCATCGCCCACGGCGGAGTGGATATGCGCAGTCCTGTGTATGAGAGGCCACTGCAGCCAGGCGGGCAGGGAGGCGGAAGGCTTGACTACGGTATGGGCGCACCGAAGGGAAGCGGCGCGACTGCGATGCCGAGGCGCCCGGTAGGGGGAACTGCACCTTCTCTGGATACACCAAGGACTCCAAGCAGCAAGGTGAAGGAGCAGTCTATTAAGATACCAGATTTTTTTAAGAAGTAAGCGGTATATTTTGAGACAATACAGATTCGGACACATTAATTGTGTCCGGGTCTTTTTATGTCCGAGGATCTTTGTGCGAACATTTCGGGATTATGTGCGCATTTTTTACTTTATTCGGGGAGATTTGACAAAAGTTTTCAGCATTCTCCAGTTTATTCTCTTATAATTCTTTCTTTTATGTCAAAAAAGGATACAAAGTATTGTACCTCCGATTGAACAAATCCCCACAAATTCATTTTCATGCAAACTATATCTTGTGGTCAATTAAGACTGTCGAACGATAATTGTGATTCATCCCACCATATGACAAAATCTTTTCGCATCAGCTCGTATAATTAATCTTGCTTAAGTAACCAATCGATTTTGTGTCACTGATCGTTTTTATGAAGGAAGAAGGTGGAACGTGCATTATGAATTGTACATAGACGTATTTTTCCTGGAAAATTTTACGATGGATCTTATCATTCTTGTGATGATCCGTAAGGTCCTGAAGTGCTCCGCAGCTTATGGGCGAATCGTCCTGGGAGCGGCGGCGGGAGCGCTTCTGACCTGCCTGATCGTAAGTATTCCGGTTCCGTATGCGCCGGTGAAATTCATATTGTTCCATTGTCTGCCCGGTATTGCAATGATCAAAGCAGGGCTTGGTATATCCGGTACAAGGGAAATCATAAGAACATGGGTATTGCTCTATGTCTGCGGTTTCCTGACAGGCGGGGTGTTCCAGTTCTTGGGGCAGTATGTACGGACAGGAAGTCTTTTTCTGGTGCTGGCGGCCGTAAGCTTCTTCATGGTATCGGGAATCTGGAGCCTGCTTACCTATCTGGCAAGACAGAGCCGGTACAGATGCCAGGTAATTCTTATGCGGGGAGCAAGAAGCCGGAGAGTACAGGCGTTGATCGATACGGGAAACTGCCTGAAGGATGATATTACAGGAAAACCGGTCAGTATTATTGATAAAAAGGTGATAGAAGAACTTTATGGCGGAAAAGACATTGCTGGAATACGGTATATTCCATATCACTCTATCGGAAAAGCGGAAGGTGTAATGCCATTGATCACGCTGGATGGGATGTATGTATGCAGAAAAGAAAAGGAATGGATTGAGAAGCCGCTGGCGGCCATCTGTGAGGAGGATATGACGGCTGACCGTTATGAGATGATTTTGAATCCCGACGTTCTCGGGAGTGTAAATTAATTGTGGAATGAAGGATATGGTGACCGGCCAAAGGCTTGGACCGGTTACAACAGGAGGAGTAGATTATGGTAATAAGAGTTGCAGTACCGCATCATTTTAAACTGAAGGTAGTTCCGGATCTTCGCACGCTGTTTTTCCCGGATAAGAGAGACATTCACTATATCGGAGGTTCGGATATCCTGCCGGCGCCGCTTGACACGAGCGAGGAGACGGCTGCGATAAACGAACTGGGGTCGGAGGATGATGAGACGGCAAGGAAGCTTCTGATCGAGCACAATCTGAGGCTGGTGGTATATATCGCGAAGAAATTCGATAACACCGGCGTTGGAGTGGAAGATCTGATCTCTATCGGAACGATCGGGCTTATCAAAGCCATCAATACATTTAACCCGGATAAGAATATCAAGCTGGCGACCTACGCTTCCCGCTGTATTGAGAATGAGATCCTGATGTATCTGAGGAGGAATAACAAGACGAAGATGGAGGTATCTATCGATGAACCTCTGAATGTGGACTGGGACGGCAATGAGCTGCTGCTGTCGGATATTCTGGGAACGGATGAGGATACGATCTATAAGGATCTGGAAAATGAGGCGGAACGGAAGCTTCTGATCAAGGCGATTAACCGCCTGTCCGGAAGAGAGCGGACCATCATAAAGATGCGCTTTGGCCTGGGAATGCCCGACGGGGAGGAGCGGACTCAGAAGGAGGTTGCGGACCTTCTGGGGATTTCTCAGTCCTACATATCGCGTTTGGAAAAGAAGATTATGCAGAGATTAAAGAGGGAAATGGTGAAATATTCGTAGAAAAAAGATGGAAATGTCGATATTTTCAGAAAAATAGTGCAAAATGCTCCAAGAAGATGCTATAATAAAAAGAAAAAGGGGTTGAACGTATGAGACTTAGCTTTATTGGAGCGGCCCATGAAGTAACAGGAAGCTGTCATTATCTGAATGCGTGCGGGAAGAATATCCTGGTTGACTGCGGTATGGAGCAGGGACCGGATCTGTATGAGAACCAGGAGCTTCCTGTTCCCGCAGGAGAGATTGATTTTGTTCTGCTGACACACGCGCACATCGATCACTCGGGTAAGATTCCGCTTTTGTGCCGGCAAGGATTTAAAGGAGAGATCGTAACAACGTTTGCCACGTCAGACCTGTGCAATATCATGCTTCGTGACAGCGCTCACATTCAGGAATTTGAAGCGGAGTGGCGGAACCGTAAGGGAAGAAGAAGCGGGGAGGAGAAGTTTGAACCGCTGTATACGATGGAGGATGCGGACGCTGCCATCAAGCTTCTGGCGCCCTGTGATTATGAACAGCGGATCACTCTGTGCGAGGGAATCGACGTACAGTTCCATGATATGGGACATCTGCTTGGCTCTGCCAGCATCGAGGTATGGATCACGGAAGACGGGGTCACGAAGAAGGTTGTCTTCTCAGGCGACGTGGGGAATGCGAACCAGCCGATCATCAAGGAACCGCAGATGGTGAAGGATGCGGATTATATCGTGATCGAATCTACTTACGGGGACAGGACGCACGGCGATGTGATCCCGGATTATATCGGAGAGTTTACGAGGATCTTAAGGGAGACATTTTCCAAAGGCGGCAATGTCGTCATTCCGTCGTTTGCGGTTGGGCGTACACAGGAGCTTCTGTATTTTATCAGGGAGATCAAGGAGAGAGATCTGCTGCCGGAGTTCCCAGGATTCGAGGTCTATGTAGACAGTCCGCTGGCGATCGGAGCAACGAATGTATTTAACAAGAATGTAAAGTCCTGTTTTGACGAGGAGGCGATGGCCTTAGTGGAGCGGGGGATCAACCCGCTCTTGTTCCCGGGTCTTAAGACGACGATCACCAGCGACGAGTCCAGGATGATCAATTTTGATGAGAAGCCGAAAGTAATCCTGTCTGCATCCGGTATGTGTGAAGCAGGACGAATCCGGCACCATCTGAAGCATAATCTGTGGCGGCCGGAGTGTACCATCTGTTTCGTGGGTTATCAGGCGATCGGGACGCTTGGGCGCGCGCTGATCGAGGGCGCGCAGAGTGTGAAGCTGTTCGGTGAGAATATCACGGTGAATGCGAAGATCGAGGTACTTAGAGGTATCAGCGGCCATGCGGATATGAACGGGCTGTTAGACTGGCTTGGGGGATTTGAGAGACGGCCGGAACGGGTCGTTGTCGTGCACGGCGAGGATACTGTTACCGAGCATTTTGCGAGCCTGGTAGAAGAGAAGTTCGGATATCCGGCGTTTGCGCCGTATTCGGGCGGGACGATCGATCTGATGACAGGCGAGATCCTGACCGAGGGTGTGAAGGCTCCGAAGAAGGCGGTGCAAAAACCTGCGGTTACACGTGCGGTTCACGCGTTCCAGCGCGTGGTTGCGGCTGCAAAGAGGCTGCTTGAGGTGGTATACAAGAACGAAGGGCTGGCGAATAAGGAGCTGGCGAAGTTTGAGACCCAGATACAGAATCTTGCGGATAAGTGGGATCGGTGACGATCTTGTCAAGGACTAAAACTTTTTTTATTTTTTGAATAAGCGAATATGACTCCTGCCAAATGAGAATCATTTTACTATACAAAGATTCATATTTATTCATTTGGTAGGAGGATTTTCGATTATGGCACAGGGAAAAGTAGAGATATGCGGAGTGAATACGGCGAAGCTTCCGGTCTTGAAAGAAGAAGAGAAGGAGGCTTTGATCGCGCGTATCAAGGCGGGCGACGCTGAGGCGAAGGAAGAGTACATCAAGGGGAATCTTAGGCTTGTGTTAAGCGTGATCAAGCGTTTCGGTGCAAGTAATGAGAATCCGGACGATCTGTTCCAGATCGGCTGTATCGGGCTTATAAAGGCGATCAATAACTTTAACACAGAACTGGATGTGAAGTTCTCCACTTATGCCGTGCCGATGATCATCGGTGAGATCAGGCGCTATATGAGGGATAACAATTCGATCCGGGTCAGCCGTTCGCTGCGTGATACCGCGTATAAAGCGATCTATGCCAAAGAAAATTATGTGAAGCGCAACCTAAAGGAACCCACTGTCCAGGAGATCGCGGAGGAGATCGGGATCTCAAAGGAGGATATCGTATTTGCGCTGGATGCGATCCAGGTGCCTATGAGCCTGCAGGAGCCTGTCTATAATGACGGCGGAGACGCCCTCTACGTGATGGATCAGATCAGCGACACTAAGAATAAAGAAGAAAAATGGGTAGAAGATCTCTCCTTAGAGGCAGCCATGGAGCATCTTGGAGAGCGGGAACGCTACATCATCAAGCTTCGATTCTTCGAAGGCAAGACCCAGATGGAGGTAGCCGAAGAGATCCGCATCTCCCAGGCCCAGGTCAGCCGTCTCGAGAAGAATGCCCTCCGCATCATGCGCCAATATCTGTCTTGAATAAGGAAAACATTATCCCTTGCAGCCTGCTGCAGGGGATTTGTTATATTAACATATATGAAAAAGTCCCTTTCCCCCTATTGCATTTTTTCTATGTCTATACTATGATTAGTGCATGGAGGATATTTATGTTATGAAAGCATGTATATTTGATCTGGACGGAACACTGACCGATACACTGGAATCCCTGACATACTCTGTGAACGAGACACTTAAGGAGATGGAGCTGTCTCCGATTACGGACAAGGAGTGTGAGAGCTTCGTAGGCAACGGCGCGAAGGTCCTGATGGAATGCTCGCTTCGTGCCGCGGGGGAAGAGAACCTTGATAGGCTTAATGAGGCGATGGAGAGATACGGACGTATATTTGACGCCAATTGTACATATCATGTAACATCTTATGATGGTATAGAAGAGATGTTAGGACGCCTGAAGGAGAGCGGGATACGGCTCGGAGTTTTATCGAATAAGCCGCATCAGCAGACGGTGAAGGTAGTCAGGGAGATATTCGGAGAAGATATATTCGACTGTGTACAGGGACAGCAGGAGACTGTTGCAAGAAAACCGGATCCGGCGGGGGTATTCCGGCTGATGGAGAAGATGCAGGTGACAGAGGAGGAATGTCTGTACGTCGGAGACTCAGAAGTAGATATCCGAACAGGAAGGAATGCCGGGGTGAAGACCGTCAGCGTGACATGGGGGTTTAGGACCAGGGAAGAACTGGAGGCTGCAGAGGCAGGGACGATCATAGACATACCGGGAGAATTGCTGCAGTATGTGTAAGAACTGTATGGACGCTCAGGATCAATTGCTGTTGATCTTAAGAGTACACGAATGGCTAAGGGAGGTTTGATAAGATGTATGAATACGATGAAGATTGTCTGAAAGCTTTTATAAGGAATCAGAGAAGGCTGTTTGACGAGCCGGTAGCGGAGACGCTTGAAGAGGCCGAGGCATTTTTAGAAGATTGTATGGCCGTGGTTGTGGACAGTATTGAAGAGGTGAGGGATTTCCTCAGGGAAGAGGGCGTGGATGTAGAGGGGATGTCGTCGGAAGAACTGGAGGAAGCCTCAGAGGTATTCGCCGTTCCGGGAGGAAGATACCTGATCGTGGAAGGTTAGCATACGAAAAGCCGTAACTACTTGGTAGTTTCGGCTTTTTTCAGTGCTTCCTCGATGGCGTTGATAATGACCTGTGAGGTGTAAGGATTGCTGTCGGAATATTGGATGTTCTCCAGGGATTGCTTGTCGTATACCTGCTCCGCGATATCTTCGATGGCCGGCTGGATCAGCGGGAACATGGCCGCCACGGTTTCATCCAGATTGGAGAAGCGGATGGAGTTGATGTGGGATTCATCCACGGTTACCTCCACTTCGAGGGCGGTGTTGTTGAGAGTGACCGTGGAGGTATAGACTCCCGGCATATATTTTTCCTCATAGCTTCTGGTCTCTTTATTCTTGGGAAGGAACATGAACAAGAGCAGTACGATCAGTATGACGGCCAGTGCGGCAAAGACTGCTGTATAGATGATCTCCTTCATATGCAATACGACTATTTTGGTTTTGGAACTCATAAAAGACCCCCCTGTATTGAGTATGTATATGTTCTTTTTTATAATGTATGAGAAAAGAATAGAAATTATTCGTTTCTTTTGCGTGACAAATCCGTTCTGTTCTTGTATAATAGGAATCCGAGGTGAATAGGATGTTTATAATTGTAGGACTTGGGAATCCGACACTGCAATATGCGGGAACCAGGCATAATGCAGGATTTGATGTCATAGATGTCCTTGCGGACAAATATAATATTTCTGTAGACAGCAGAAAGAACCGGGCGTTTGCCGGAATGGGAATGATCAGAGGCCAGAAGGTGATCTTGGCAAAGCCTCAGACTTATATGAATTTGAGCGGAGAGAGTGTGAGAGGCTTTGTGGAGTATTATAAGGTCACGAAGGAAGACGAGCTTCTGGTAGTCTATGACGATGTGAGTTTGGATATGGGGCAGTTACGCATCCGTAAGAAGGGAAGCGCGGGCGGCCATAACGGAATTAAGAATATCATAGCGAATCTTGGAACCGAAGTGTTCCCCAGGATCAAAGTAGGCGTGGGAGAGAAGCCCAAGGGATATGATCTGGCGGATTACGTGCTTGGACATTTCTCCAGAGCCGAGAGAGAGCTTATGGCGGAAGGCTATGAGAAGGCCGTCAGCGCCATTGAAGCAATCCTTGATGACGGAATAGAGGCGGCTATGAATGTGTATAATAGGAAGGCAAAGCCTAAGCCTAAGGAGGCATAAGAGATGCAAGCCTTGATCAGGCCATTGAAGGAGTTGGCAGAGTTTGAAGAGCTCTGCAGGAATCGGACAAAAGGACCGGGAATGATACGCGTAAGCGGATGTGTCAATTCCCAGAAGACCCATATGATGTATGCACTGAGCGATGGCTTGAAATACAAAGTCATTGCCTGTTCTGGTGAGTCGAAGGCGAAGCAGATCTATGAGGAGTACCGTTTCCTGGATCCGCAGGCGTATTTCTATCCGGCCAAGGACCTTCTGTTCTATCAGGCGGACTTACGAAGCAAGGAACTGCTCAGGCAGCGTATGGAGGTGCTCCAGGCGGTGGCGGAAGGCGGTCCTCTTACGGTGGTCGCAAGCTTTGATGCATTCATGGATTCGCTGATACCCAAGGAACAGCTTGAAAAGAGATTCCTTCATATCAGGAATGACAGCGCTGTCAAGCTTGAGGATATTGTAAGAAGGCTTGCGGATCTTGGATATGACAGAGAGGTTCAGATCGAAGGGCATGGCCAGTTCTCGGTCAGGGGCGGGATCCTGGATGTATATCCGCTGACGGAAGAGCTGCCGGTGCGTATTGAGTTTTGGGGGGATGAGGTGGATTCCATCAGGACCTTCGACGTGGAGACGCAGAGATCCATTGAGAATCTGACGGAGATCTCTATCTGCCCGGCCGCAGAATTTCCTAAGGAAGGGGAGCGCAGGGTGTCGTTCCTTGATTATTTCCCTGCTGACGAGACGATCCTGTTCTTAGACGAACCGGTGCGCCTGATCGAAAAGGGGCAGGGCGTGGAAGAAGAATTCATGGAAGCTCAGAAGAAGCGCGTAGAGAGCGGCTATGAGATGACTGACGCAGAGGTGCTGCTGTACTCCGCCGGGGAGATACTGGATCGGATGAATACTTACAGCAGCATTGGTTTTTTTGCGCTGGATATGCGCTGCAAAGGCTTAGATGCCAGAGAGTCTTACAGTTTGCAGACGAAGAGTGTGAATCCGTACAACAGCAGTTTTGATATGCTGACGCAGGATCTTAAGAGGCTTAAGAGAAACGGATACCGAGTGATACTGCTGTCCGGTTCGCGCACCAGGGCGAAGCGTCTTGCGGAAGATCTGAGAGACTATAACTTAAGCAGCTTTTACAGCGACGATATGGACCGGGAAGCAAGTCCCGGGGAGATTATGACGGCATACGGGCACGTGGCCTGCGGGTACGAGTATCCGATGCTGAAATACACGGTGATCTCGGAGACAGACATCTTCGGGAAGGTAAAGAAGAAGAAAAAGAGAAAGCTCTATGAAGGGCGGAAGATACAGGATTTCGCGGAGCTGAAGCCGGGGGATTATGTGGTTCATGAGAATCATGGACTTGGGATCTACCAGGGGATCGAGAAGATAGAGGTCGACAAGATCTCCAAGGATTATATGAAGATATCCTATGCCCAGGGCGGGAATCTGTATATTCCGGCAACCCAGCTCGATCTGATCCAGAAGTATGCCAGCGCAGACGCGAAGAAGCCGAAGCTTAACAAGTTAGGTACCCAGGAGTGGAACCGGACGAAGACAAAGGTGCGGGGCGCCGTAAGGGAGATCGCCAGGGATCTGGTGAAGCTGTATGCTGCACGGCAGAATCAAGAGGGGTATGTGTACGGAGAGGATACCGTCTGGCAGAAGGAATTCGAGGAGATGTTTCCGTTCGAGGAGACGGAGGATCAGCTTCTTGCTATCGAGGCGGTCAAGCGGGATATGCAGAGCCGTAAGATCATGGACCGCCTGATCTGCGGGGATGTGGGGTACGGCAAGACAGAGATCGCGATCCGTGCGGCGTTTAAGGCCGTACAGGAGGATAAGCAGGTAGTATATCTGGTGCCGACAACGATCCTTGCACAGCAGCATTACAATACGTTCCTGCAGCGGATGAAGGATTTCCCGGTCCGGGTGGACCTGATGTGCCGTTTCCGGACTCCGGCGCAGCAGAAGAAGACGGTGGAGGACACGAAACGGGGTCTGGTCGATATTGTGATCGGGACTCACCGGGTGCTTGGGAATGACATCAAGTTCAAGAATCTGGGCCTTCTGATCATCGATGAGGAGCAGCGGTTCGGCGTTCAGCATAAGGAGAAGATCAAGCAGCTTAAGGAGAACGTAGACGTGCTGACGCTGACGGCAACGCCGATTCCGCGGACACTCCATATGAGCCTTATCGGGATCAGGGATATGAGCGTCCTTGAAGAAGCGCCGAATGACCGTATGCCGATCCAGACCTATGTGATGGAATATAATGACGAGATGGTACGGGAAGCGATCGAGCGGGAATGTGCAAGAGACGGCCAGGTATATTATGTCTATAACAGGGTGGAGGATATTGCGGAGGTTACTGCGCATATCCAGAAGCTGGTCCCGGAGGTTACCGTGGAATTCGCCCACGGGCAGATGCGTGAGCATCAGCTTGAGAAGATCATGTATGAATTCATCAACGGTGAGATCGACGTACTGGTATCAACGACGATCATTGAGACGGGGCTGGACATCTCCAATGTCAATACTATGATCATCCACGATGCGGACCGGCTGGGGCTGTCCCAGCTGTATCAGCTCAGAGGAAGAGTGGGGCGGTCCAACAGGATGGCCTATGCGTTCCTTCTGTACCGCAGAGACAAGATGTTAAAGGAGATCGCGGAGAAGCGCCTGGCAGCGATCCGGGAGTTTACCGACCTTGGTTCGGGATTTAAGATCGCCATGCGCGATCTCGAGATCCGGGGCGCCGGGAATCTTCTGGGAGCAGAGCAGCACGGGCATATGGAAGCGGTGGGATATGATATGTACTGCAAGATGCTCAATGAGGCGGTAAAGCATCTGAAAGGAGAGATGGAAGAGGAGACGTATATGACGACTCTGGATCTGAATGTGGACGCTTATATTCCGGACAGCTATATTCCCAATGAGTATCAGAAGCTGGATATCTATAAGCGCATTGCCGCTATCGAGAATGAGGAAGAGAAGGATGATATGGCGGAAGAGCTGACGGACCGCTTCGGAGACATTCCTAAGAAGGTTGAGAAGCTTTTGGAAGCGGCGGGTCTGAAAGCTCTGGCGCACAGCGTGTATGTAACTGCCGTAGAGCAGAAGGGCGAGACGTATTATTTTACAATGTACGAAAAAGCCAGGATACAATCCCGGAAGATACCGGAATTGCTGGATCAGTTCAGAGGAGAGCTGTCCATCAAGGCAGATACGGCCAATCCCTGTTTTATCTATGAGAGGAAGAGAAAGAACACGAAAGATAAGGGGATGGACGCCCTGACAGTTGTGAAAAATGTGTTAATTGGGATGAAGGGATTGATTGAGTCATAAAAAAGGGATATAATGATAAAGTCTGTTGATATACTTAAGGAGGTTTTGGAGAGATGAAAAGGAAGATAGTGATGCTCATAATGGCGGGGATGCTGACGGTGACTTCCCTTGCCGGCTGCAGCTCATTTAAGCCGGAGGACGTGGTGGCAACGGTAGAGGATCAGGAGATCACGGCGGAGGTTGCGAATTTCTATGCGAGATATGTGCAGGCGCAGTATGAGACATATTATTCAGCATTTCTTGGAGAAAATATGTGGGAATCCGAAGCTTCGGAGGGTAAGACCTATGAAGAGTCGGTCAAGGATTCCGTCTTGCAGACCTTGGAGGATATGGTGCTGTTAGAGCAGCATATGAAGGAATATGAAGTGTCCATTTCCGAGGCTGAGGAGCAGGTGATCAAGGATTCGGCGAAGGCGTTCGACGAGGTGAATGCCTTAGAGGACAAGGAGAAGGTATCCGGCTCTGAGACAGCAGTGAAGCGCGTGCTGACTCTTATCGCGATCCAGCATAAGATGCAGGATGCGATCCAGAGCGGTGCGGATACGGAGGTGTCCGATGAAGAGGCTGCGCAGAAGAGTCTGCAGTATGTAGAATTCTCTTATACTGTTGAGAGCGAAGAAGAGGATGAAGAGAAGGAAGACGATAAGGACGGCGATAAGAAGGAAGAGTCCAGGGAGATGACGGACAAGGAGAAGAAGGAGCTTCAGAAGAAGGCGGAGGAATTCGCCAAGGCTGCCAAGGGCGAGGCGGATTTTGAAGCTTATGCCAAAGGGAAGGAATTAGAAGTACAGAAGACAACCTTTGATTCCAAATCCGTGTCCCCGTCAGAGGACCTGATCAAGGCGGCGGACAAGCTTAAGGAAGGCGAGACGACAGATGTCATCAAGACGGACGACGGATGTTATGTCGCCAGGGTGACGAGCCTTCTCGACCGCGAGGCGACCGACGCTAAGAAGGATACCATTGTCAGTGAGAGGAAGCAGGAGTTATATACGGATACCTGCAAGAAGTGGCGCGACGACGCGAAGATCACGGTGAATGACGAGGTATGGGGGAAGATCGGTTTCAAGGATCTGAAGGTTAAGATGAAGGAAGTAAAAGAAGATCCATATTCGAATGCCGTCCAGACAGACGATGTGGCAGATGCCAAGGATGCCGCAGAGGGTGAGAACGAATAACAGATGCGGATCAATAGAATGGGGCTGTCCGGCATATCATCAGTATACCGGACAGCCCCGTTTTTGGCTATTGCATGACGGATGTGAGGAGTTCGTTCACTAGCTTGCCGTCTGCTTTGCCCTTGACCTTAGGCATCAGGACCTTCATGATCCGCCCCTTGTCTTTGGCAGCGGGGGCTTCGATGCCAAGCTCTGAGAGAGTCGCGCTGATCACTTCCCGGATATCGGCCTCACCCATCATCTTAGGGGCATACTGTTCTAAGACGGCGAGTCGCCTGGTACATTCTTCGATGATATCCGTGCGGTCGCCGGGCGCCATCTCCAGCGCTTCTTTCGTCTGCTTGATCTCTTTTAAGACGACCTGGACTTCTTCCTCTTCGGTTAAGTCCCCGCGTTTGTCGATTGCTTTATTCTTAAGGGCTGCAAGCAGCATGGACAGTGTCTCTTTGGTTTCTTTGTCACCGGCTTTCATGGCTTTGAACATATCGCCGCGGACTTCTTCAATCTTACTCATATCGATCCCTCCTGAATTTAGTCTGAGTGCAATGGTTATACCAGGTATACCCGGTCTTCATTATACAAGATAAATATTTATTCTGCAAGGCAAATGGAATATAGGATATTCAAACATGAAATCACTGCATTCGCGCAATATCTATTGCCGGGATCATGCAAATTTGTTACCATAGGTTCAACAGAAAGGAAGTGAGCATATGGTGATACAGGACAGTTATATCACGATTGCCTGGCTGGTGCTTCTGATCATCCTGCTGATCGTTGAGATCATTACGGTGGGGCTTACGAGTATCTGGGCGGCCGGCGGGGCGTTGGCGGCGCTGCTCCTGAATATCCTTGGACTCTCGCTGATGTGGCAGGTGGCTGCGTTTTTTGCGGTGACCTTTGTGCTTCTGATCTTTACAAGGCCGTTTGCGGTGAGATTCATCAATACGCAGCGTGAGAAGACGAACTATGAAGGGATCATCGGCAAGACCATCCGCATCGCGGAGAGAGTGGACAATATCAGGCAGACAGGGATGGCAATTGTAAACGGCCAGGAATGGACGGTACGGGCAGAGAGGGACGACCTTATCCTGGAACCGGAGATGCTGGCGAAGGTAGTGAACATATCAGGCGTTAAGCTGATAGTAAAAGAGTATGAGGAGGAATAGGAATGGAAAGTATCGTAGGATTGGTAGTTGTTGTTATAGTTGTGTTGATCGTATTACTGCTTCTGATCTCCTGTATCAAGATCGTGCCGCAGGCAAAGGCAATGGTCGTGGAGCGTCTGGGAGCGTATCAGGCAACCTGGAGTACGGGGCTTCATTTTAAAGTGCCGATCATCGACAGGGTTGCAAGAAGAGTGGACTTAAAGGAGCAGGTCGTTGATTTCGCGCCGCAGCCGGTGATCACGAAGGATAACGTTACCATGCGGATCGACACGGTAGTGTTCTATCAGATCACGGATCCGAAGATGTTCTGCTACGGTGTTGCGAATCCGATCATGGCGATCGAGAATCTGACGGCGACGACGCTCCGTAACATCATCGGCGATCTGGAGCTGGATCAGACATTGACCTCCAGAGAGACCATCAACACGAAGATGCGCGCCTCCTTAGATGTGGCGACAGATCCATGGGGGATCAAGGTGAACCGTGTAGAGCTTAAGAACATCATCCCGCCGGCAGCCATCCAGGATGCGATGGAGAAGCAGATGAAGGCAGAGCGTGAGCGCCGCGAGGCGATCCTGCGTGCGGAAGGTGAGAAGAAGTCTACGATCCTGGTGGCGGAAGGACATAAGGAATCTGCGATTCTGGATGCGGAGGCTGAGAAGCAGGCAGCGATCCTGCGTGCGGAGGCTCAGAAGGAAGCCATGATCCGAGAGGCAGAAGGTGAGGCGGAAGCGATCCTTAAGGTACAGAAGGCGAACGCGGACGGTATCCGTTTCCTGAAGGAAGCAGGAGCCGACGAGGCTGTGCTTACTATGAAGAGCCTGGAGGCATTCGAGAAGGCAGCCGACGGCAAGGCGACGAAGATCATTATCCCGTCGGAGATACAGGGTATCGCAGGCCTTCTAAAGAGCGCTAAGGAGGTAATGACTGAGTAACAGAAGTCTTGATTAGGGACAGAATATAGACAGGGAAGGGAGGCAGCGTTATGACACATGTATTGATTCTTGAGGATGACAGGGCTTCTATGGAGGCTCTCGGGAAGATCCTTACAGAGTATTCGGAAGAAATCTGTGTGCACGCTGCCTCTTCTTATCCTGAGGCGAAGGAGCTGCTTGACGGAGATATCCGGTTCGGCCTTTTCCTCCTGGATGTGAATCTGGGAGGAGAGAACCGCGAAGATATCGGAGGCATCTTGTTTGCGAGAGAGATCAGAGAGAAGTTCTGCTATACATTTACCCCTGTAGTCATGGTCACGTCTGTGGGGGCGATGGAGATGCAGGCATACAGGGAACTGCACTGTTATCAGTATATCATGAAGCCGTATCGTCCAGAACAGGTGATAGAGGTCGTTAGGAAGGTCCTTGACCGGGATAAGCAGGAGGAGCCGCCGTCTGTGGTGGTGAAGCGTGACGGGGTCAATTATCAGGTCAGGTGTGAGGAGATCCGCTATATAGAGGCGGTGCACCGCGGAATCCGGCTTCATATGAAGGGTGAGACCTGGGATGTGCCTTATGTGACGCTTAAGCAGATCTTGCTGAAGGTTCCGGGAGAGATGTTCTTACAGTGCCACCGGATATTTGCCGTGAACCGGCGGGAGGTGGAATATTATGATACGGTGAACCGTATCGTGAAGCTTAAGGACTGTGCGGACGTGATCGAGATCGGTGTGACTTACAAGGCGGAGATCGGGAGGATTGTCAGTGGTAAGCTGGGTTAGAAGATTTTTATATCGTATATTTTGTGTGGTCGCGCTGCTGGTATCCGTCTATCTGATCGTGGATTTTCTGGTCAGCGGTACGTTTGATTACAGGATCTTTACCATGTTCCTCTTATTGGTTGTGGTGGAGATCTGGGGGATCATCGACTGGCGGAAGAACTATCTTATGATGCGGCAGAAGGAATCGGAGCTTAAGCTGTATCAGCATTATATCAGGCCTCTGGAGGAATTGGTGAAGGAGATCCGTGCCAAGCAGCACGAGTTCGACAACCATGTCAATGCGATCCTGAACATGCATCTGACGGTAGGGGACTATGATGAACTGGTGGCGCGTCAGTCCGCGTATATCACGGAGGTGCTGAGGGATGATGACAGCAGGAGATACCTGCCGCTGCTTAGGATCAGCGACAAGGTACTGGCGGGATTCCTCTACAGTAAGATCGTCCGCGCGCCGTCTTATGTGAAGACGGAGGTGAATGTGAAGAGCCTTGAGATCATCTCGGGCATCTCGGAGCATCATCTGATCGAGATCGTTGGGACGCTTGTGGATAATGCTTACGAGGCCTGTACCGGGGAGCTGAACAAGGTATCTATGGAACTGGATTCGGAGAATGACAGGCTGGTGTTCTTGATCCGCAACCAGGTCTGCGGCATGAAGATGGAGGACGTCAGCAGATTCTTTGAGAAGGGATATTCTACGAAGCAGGATGCCGACAGGCACGGGCTTGGCCTGTATAATGCGAAGCTGCTGGTTGGGAGGTATCATGGAGATATCACGGTAAGCCTTGATAAGTCGGATGAGAAGGATGAGATCTGTATGAAGATCGTGGTATGATACCGTATCGGGGAGGGATGAAGGTCCTTCCTTTTTTGACGTATTTGATGAAGTATTTGCAGGATAAATGTGATACAATGTGTATAAGTGCACATCATGTTATACTGTGCGGCAGTTTTATCCGGCGCTCAGTATAGATGTCAGGGGACAAAAGGAGAGGACGATATGAGGAATCACGAAGTAACAAAAAGACAGCCATTACTGAATGAAGACGGATTCTTAAGAGAGCCTGGCTGGTCTAAGCGGCAGGTGCAGGTCTATGACCGGTCGAAGATCAAGTCGCCGGCAGTTCGGATCAAGGAGTGGGATTATTATCTCGTGTTAAATGAGGATTTTGCGGGGGCATTTACCATATCGGATGATGGGTATATCGGATTGCAGTCGGTGTCTTTGCTGAATTTCAAGGAAGGATGGGAGCATACGGAGACGATCCTGAATCCGTTCACCATGGGACGGCTTCATCTTCCGTCTTCTTCCAAGGAGGGGAATACGGTCTACCATGATAAGCGTCTGCATATGGAATTCCGCAAGGAAGGGGACAGAAGGAGGATATTGTGCAGATTCCGCAACTTCTGGCAGGGGAAGGAATTGGAGTGCAACATTACGCTTCGTGAGCCGCCGATGGATACGATGGTGATCGCGACCCCCTGGAAGAACAAAAGGGCGTTCTATTATAACCAGAAGATCAACTGTATGACGGCGGGCGGCAGCATGCGGTACGACAATAGAACATATACTTTTGATCCGGCGAAGGATTTCGGGACGCTTGACTGGGGACGGGGCGTGTGGACCTATGATAACCGATGGTACTGGGGGTCAGGCAATTGTATGATAGAGGGGAAGCCTTTTGGGTTCAACATCGGATATGGTTTCGGAGACACGGAGGCGGCGTCTGAGAATATCTTATTCTATGATGGGAAGGCGCATAAGCTTGACGACGTGACCTTCCATATCCCGGCGGATGATTATATGAAGCCGTGGAGATTCACCTCCAGCGACGGAAGGTTCGAGATGGATTTTGTTCCAGTACTTGACCGGGCGGCGAGGACTGCGGCGGTGATCATAGAGACGGACCAGCATCAGGTATTCGGACGGATGAGCGGTAAGGCTGTGCTGGATGACGGGCAAGTGATCGAGCTTAAGGACTTGATGTGTTTTGCGGAGGATGTGCATAATCGGTATTAGGAACATGTTAGAATTTTAATTAGGAAGTGTTCGTATGTTATGTGTGTTGTGGAAGAAGAGAAGGAACGGATTATATATATTGATCTGTGCGATTCTTGTAATGAGCTGTCTGCCTGTTCTGCAAGGTCAGGCAGAAGAGATGAAGAAGGAGGAGAAGATATACTGCGCTGCGTTCGGTGACAGTATTGCCAAGGGCTATGCAGGAAAGAAGCAGGAAGATCTGCAGAGTTATCCGCAGTTGGTTGCGGACACAGTGTCAAAGGAGACCGGGATTCCAACGGAATATGTGAATTATGCGAAGAACGGGCTGACTTCGGCAAGGCTGAATTCAGATGTCCTGAGTACGGAAGAAGCGGCTGTCTCTCTTGAGAAGGCAGACATCATTACGCTGACGATCGGCGCCAATGATCTGATGCAGGAATTCAAGCTTACGGTGCGGGAGATCCTGGAGACGGATCAGAGATTCACCAGTGCATATGATGCATTTGATGCGCTGCAGGAAGGGATAGAGAATAATCCGCTGCTGGTCATGAAGGTGCTGGGTATGCTGGAGGAATGGGATTATGCTGCGTTCGACGAACAATGGGTCATGGCGATGGAGACGATCTCGCAGCACAGGAAAGACGGCTCGCAGTTAGTGGTGACGGATATCTATAATCCGGTCAATCAGTTTGAGCTTCCGGGGACGATGAACCTGGTGGTGGACGAGGTCATCCAGAATATGAACCAGGTCATGTATGATCACGCGGAGGAATACGACTATCATGTGGTGGATCTGTTTAAATCTGAGATCTGTGAGCATACCCAGAGAGACGGACTGCACCCGGATCAGGAGGGGCAGAGATTGATCGCCGGGCTTGCGATGGAGAAGATTGATACCGGGCGTTTTATGGGGGAGCCGGAGAAAGAGATAGAAAAATCAATGCCTGCGAAGAAGAGCATAGGGCAGATTATCCTTGGCAATGTCAGAAAAGTGATCATAGCTGCTGTCGCTGTGATCGCGGCGTTAGCGGCAGGAGTGATCGCTGTCAGCAGGAAGCGCCGGAAAGCCTCTGTTTGAAAATATATTAGAAAATGAGGAATTCAAAGCATCCCAAGGTATAAAATTCCTTCGCTTACAGATAATAGTATCATCGTAACGAGTGATATGAAATCTACAGATGGAGGAATTGATATATGAAAGCCACGGGTATTGTAAGGAGAATCGATGACTTGGGAAGGGTAGTGATCCCAAAGGAAATCCGCAGGACATTAAGGATCCGGGAGGGCGATCCCCTAGAGATCTTCACCGATCGGGAGGGCGAGATCATCCTGAAGAAGTATTCGCCAATCGGCGAGCTGTCGACCTTTGCCAGACAGTATGCAGAGAGCCTGTCGCAGACGGTGGGCTGCCTGGTATGTGTCTGCGATATGGACCAGGTCATTGCGGCGGCAGGAAACGGGAAGAAGGAACTCCAGGACAAATATATCAGCAGGCAGTTGGAGCGGCACTTAGGCACCAGAACGCAGCTTGCGGCGTCGGCGGGAGAGAAGGCATATATTCCGGTCGTTGATACGCAGGATGAGGATTATGAGCATGAGGTGATCAGTCCGATCCTCTGTGAGGGAGATATTATCGGCGGCGTGATTCTCTTGTCCAGGGACGCGAAGAAGAAGCTTGCGGAGCTGGAGCAGAAGATGGCTGCATGCGCGGCGGCATTTTTGGGAAGCCAGATGGAACAATAGCATATGCAGGCAGCTGAATGATTTAAATAGAATAAACACGGAAGTTCCGTCATATCTTGTGGTAGAGAACTCGTATAACAACGCTTTGCAATGGAAAGCGGGTACAGGGATATGCGAAGTCTATATGCAAGGGAGGGACGGAATATGGAGAGAAAGCTTAAGAGAGATTCAAGGGTCATGTGGGTATTAAAATCGCTTCTGGCTTCTTACATCATCACAGGGATCCTGCTGATGCTTCTGGCAGTAGCGCTGTATAAGTTTGAACTGAATGAGAAGGCTGTGTCTGCCGCCATCATCGCGATCTACATTATGGCGACTCTGATCGGAGGCATCATCATCGGCAAGTTCGCCAGAGTGAGGAGATATCTGTGGGGGCTGGGTCTTGGGATCAGTTACTTTGCCCTGCTTCTTTTGATCACGCTTGGAGTATACCGTACTCTGAACGGGGATGCGGCGAATCTGGTGACCACGTTTGTCTTATGCGCGGGAGGCGGGATGGGAGGCGGAATGCTGTCATAAATAAAGTTATTGCGAAAATGCGGATGTGATGCTATAATAACAGAAGTTAAGCAAAGATAAGGAGGAACATGACCATGAAGCATGTAAAGACATTAAATACACAGACCATGAATAACAGCCTGAAGAAGGGCGGATGCGGCGAGTGCCAGACGTCCTGCCAGTCAGCATGCAAGACATCCTGTACGGTAGGCAATCAGACCTGCGAGCAGAAGAAATAATCAGATTCATAGAGAAGATTGAGACAGCGGTCTTTCGGTCGCTGTTTCTTGTTGTTTTTATTTTCAAATGAAAGGGGTAAAAAGCCTTGATTCATCAGTATCAGAATAACGGCTATAATATCGTCTTAGATGTTGTGAGCGGCGCGGTCCATGTGGTGGACCAGTTATGTTATGATGTGATCGCTGTGTTGTGCAGGGACTTCGAGGAGCCGAAGACACAGAAGCTTCGGGAACCGGAGGTCTTAGAAGCGCTGATCCGGGAATTAGGCGCAAAATACGGTCAGGATGAGATCACAGACGCACTGGCAGAGGTGACGGAGCTTGCAGAAGCGGGTCAATTGTTTGTGAAGGATACATATGAGAGTATGGTCGAAGAAGTGAAGAAGAGGAAGACGGTGGTGAAGGCGCTCTGTCTCCATATAGCCCATGACTGCAACCTTGCCTGCAAGTATTGTTTTGCAGAAGAAGGGGAATATCATGGCAGGCGTGCATTGATGAGTTACGAAGTGGGGAGGAAGGCGCTTGATTTCCTGATCGCCAATTCCGGGAGCAGGCGGAATCTGGAGGTGGATTTCTTCGGGGGCGAGCCGCTCATGAACTGGCAGACGGTGAAGGACCTTGTGGCCTATGGACGGCAGCAGGAGAAGATCCATGACAAGCATTTCCGGTTCACGGTGACGACCAACGGGGTCCTTCTGAATGACGAGATACAGGAATTCATTAATCAGGAGATGGACAATGTGGTCTTAAGCCTGGACGGACGCCGGGAGGTCAACGATCACATGCGCCCGTTCCGAAACGGGAAGGGCAGTTATGACCTGATCGTTCCGAAGTTCCAGAAGCTTGCTAAGAGCCGTAATCAGGAGAGATATTATGTCAGGGGGACATTCACCAGGGAGAACCTGGATTTCTCGGAGGATATCCTGCATTTTGCCGATCTGGGACTTACGCAGATGTCCATTGAACCGGTGGTGGGAGATGCAAGCGACCCCTATGCCATCCGCGAAGAAGACCTTCCAAAGATCATGGAAGAGTATGACAAGCTGGCCCGTGTCATGATTCAGCGGGAAAAAGAAGGAAAAGGTTTTCAATTCTTTCATTTTATGATAGACTTAGACGGTGGACCCTGTGTGGCGAAGAGATTGTCGGGATGCGGTTCGGGAACGGAGTATCTGGCGGTCACGCCGTGGGGGGATTTGTATCCGTGTCATCAGTTTGTAGGACAGGAAGAATTCCTGATGGGGAATGTGGACGAAGGTATCGTCAGACCGGAGATTGCGGATGATTTCCGAAGCTGTAATGTATATTCGAAGGAGAAGTGCAGGAATTGTTTCGCGAAATTCTACTGCAGCGGAGGATGTATGGCGAATGCTCATCATTTCCACGGTACGATCCATGACACCTATGATATAGGATGCGAGATGCAAAGAAAGCGTGTGGAGTGCGCGATTATGATAAAAGCTGCGCTTGCAGAATAGGAGCGCTTCGGGAAAGCCGGCTTGACAGGATTTTCCGGGAATACTTAAGGAGTAGAAAGGAAGTTAATCATGAAGAAAAACAAAGGTATCATTAGCCTGGTGCTGACAGCAGTGCTGATCGCATTGATGGGCTTCACGGTGATAGTCGGGTTCGGCAAGACCGGGACCGGCGCGATGAAGAATATCAAGCTTGGCCTGGATCTTGCAGGCGGCGTCAGCATCACGTACCAGGTAAAAGATGACAATCCGTCGGATGAGGCGATGAGCGACACCATCTATAAGCTTCAGAGACGTGTGGAGCAGTACAGTACGGAGTCAAGCGTTTATCAGGAAGGAAGCGACAGGATCAACATTGAGATTCCCGGCGTGACAGATGCTAACGCGATCCTGGACGAGCTTGGCAAGCCGGGTTCCCTGGAATTCAAGACCGAGGACGGGGAGACGGTGATCACCGGTGCGGATGTGCAGACGGCGTCTGCGAAGGCCAGTGAGGATAAGATGGGCAACCGGGAGTATACCATTGAGCTGAACCTGAATAAGGACGGAAAAGAGAAGTTCGCCAAGGCTACCAGAGAGAATATTGACAAGAAGATCTCCATTATCTATGACGGTGCGGAGATAAGCAGCCCGATCGTACAGACTGAGATCCCGGACGGACTGGCATATATCTCCGGGAACTTTACTTACGAATCGGCAGAGAATCTTGCTTCTACCATCCGAATCGGCGGACTGAAGCTGGAACTTGAAGAACTGCGTTCGAACGTAGTAGGGGCCCAGCTTGGAGAACAGGCCATCAGCACCAGCTTGAAGGCGGGCGCTATCGGTCTGGCACTGATCATCATCTTTATGATCTTCGTGTATTACCTCCCGGGACTTGCGTCAGGGCTTGCGCTTCTGATCTATACGGAACTGGTACTGGTAATCCTGAATGCATTTAACATCACATTGACGCTGCCTGGAATCGCCGGTATCATACTCGGCATCGGTATGGCGGTAGATGCGAATGTAATTATATTTGCCCGTGTGCGTGAGGAGATGACCCGCGGGAAGAGCGTGAAGAATTCTCTGAAGACTGGATTCCAGAAGGCTATGTCAGCTATCGTGGACGGTAATGTGACCACGCTGATCGCTGCTGCGGTACTGTGGTTCAGAGGTTCCGGCCCGGTTAAGGGATTCGCGCAGACTTTGGCGATCGGTATTATCGTATCCATGTTTACCGCGCTTGTAGTGACAAGGCTGATCGTATTTGCCTTCTACGCGGTAGGACTGCGTAAGGAGAGTCTCTATTACCGTCCAAGGAAAGAGAGAGAACCGATCGCATTCGTGGAGAAGAGGAAGCTGTTCTTCATCATTTCCGCGGTATTGATCATTGCGGGATTGGCCGCTATGGGAATCAATTCCTCAGGAGGAAAGGGAGCGTTTGCGTACAGCCTGGAGTTTGAGGGCGGTACTTCCACGAATGTGACCTTCAAAGAGGATTATTCTATAGATGAGATTGACGAGAAGATCGTTCCTGTAGTTGAGAAGGTGACAGGGGATAACAATGTACAGACCCAGAAGGTTGCCGGCACCAACCAGATCATCATCAAGACGGTGACTCTGGATCTTGACCAGCGTGAAGCTCTGAATCAGGCGATGGTAGATGAATTCAAGGTGGATGAATCCCTGATTACGGCTGAGAATATCAGTTCTACTGTAAGTAATGAGATGCGTCAGGACGCGGTTGTCGCTGTGATCGTTTCAACTATCTGTATGCTGCTCTATATCTGGTTCAGGTTCAAGGATATCCGTTTTGCGGCGAGCGCGATCCTTGCGCTTCTGCATGACGTCCTGGTGGTTATAGGCTTCTATGCGATCGCAAGGATATCTGTGGGCAATACGTTTATCGCATGTATGCTTACGATCGTCGGATACTCGATCAACGCGACCATCGTAATATTTGACCGTATCCGCGAAGAGCTGCATTATCAGACGAAGAAGACGGATCTTGCCCAGGTAGTGAATAAGAGTATCACTCAGACGCTTACCAGAAGTATCTATACTTCACTGACAACGTTCGTGATGGTAGCGATCCTCTTCATCATGGGCGTGAGCTCCATCCGTGAGTTCGCGGCGCCGCTGATGATGGGTGTGATCTGCGGAGCGTACTCTTCCGTATGTATCACGGGCGCTCTGTGGTATGTAATGCGTACGAAGATCATTAAGAAATAATAAAAAAGAGCAGCCATCGTTGTAGGGGTATGACGTGGCTGCTCTTTATCACATGTAAGATGCAGGAGGATATAAGATGGAACGGTGGGTACTGTTGAGAAAGGGTGCGGATTTCGCGGCGATCGCCAGGCGGTTTCAGATCAGTCCGAGGCTTGCCTGTCTGATCAGAAACAGGGATGTGATTGGAGAAGATGCGATTGGAAGATATCTGAACGGCACGGCTTCGGATCTCTACGACGGAATGCTGATGAAAGGTATGGACAAGGCGATTGAGATCCTGCGGGAGAAGATTAACGGACACCAGAGGATACGGGTCATCGGAGATTACGATATTGACGGAGTCAATGCAACCTACATACTGCTGGAGGGGATAGAGGCGCTCGGCGGGGACGTGGATATGGATATTCCTGACCGCATCGCCGACGGTTACGGACTGAACCGCAGTCTGATCGAGCGTGCATACAGGGAAGGGATTGATACGGTTATTACCTGTGACAACGGTATTGCGGCGTCAGATGAGATCGCCTATGGGAAAAGCCTTGGAATGACGGTAATCGTGACGGATCATCACGAGGTGCCTTACGAGGAGGAAGGCGATGGCCGGCGTTACCTTCTTCCTCCTGCAGATGCAGTCATCGACCCGAAGCAGCCGGACTGCGGCTATCCCTTTAAAGGGCTGTGCGGAGCGGCCGTCGCATATAAGCTGGTAGAGGCGCTTGCCAAAACGATGGGAAGGGATGCAAAGGAGCTGGAGCATCTGATAGAAAATGTGGCGGTTGCTACGGTAGGGGACGTCATGGATCTGGAGGATGAGAACCGCATCTTCGTAAAAGAGGGGCTTAGAAGGCTTGGGAATACAGAGAACTTGGGGCTCAGGGCGTTGATCGAATGCACGAAGCTTGAAAGAGAGGAGATCCGGGCATATCACATCGGTTTCATACTGGGGCCGTGCCTGAATGCCAGCGGGAGGCTGGATACGGCGAAGAGAGCGTTAAAACTTCTGCGGGCAAGAGATCAGAGGGAAGCGGATGTGCTGGCGGGAGATCTGAAAGCCTTGAACGACAGCCGCAAGGACATGACGGAAACGGCGGTTGCCCAGGCAAAGGAGCAGGTGGAGAATGCCGGGCTTCATGCGGACAGGGTGCTCGTCGTCTATCTGCCAAAGTGTCATGAGAGCCTGGCAGGGATCGTGGCGGGAAGGCTGCGAGAGAGTTATTATAAACCGGTCTTTGTGCTGACAGACGCAGAGGAAGGGATCAAGGGTTCCGGCCGTTCCATTGAGGCATACCATATGTACGAGGAATTGAGCAAATGCAAGGATCTGTTCACGAAGTTTGGAGGACACAGACTGGCGGCAGGCCTGTCGCTTAAGAAAGAAAATCTTGCGGCATTTTGCCGGAAGATCAATGAGAACTGCAGCTTAAGCGAGGAGGACCTGACAGAGAAGGTGCCGATCGATATGGAGCTTCCGTTCTCCTGTGTGACGGAAGCTTTTATCCGGGAGCTCTCTATGATAGAGCCGTTTGGAAAGGGGAATACGAAGCCTGTGTTCGCGGTGAAGGATGCCGAGATCTTGAGCGGAAGGATCCTTGGAAAGAATCGCGATACGCTTAAACTCAAGCTTAAGGATGCATCCTTAGCGGTGATAGACGCCCTGTATTTCAAACACGCAGACGAACTGCTCGGGATGCTGAAAGAACGGTACGGGAAGCGGACGGTAGAGGAGATGCTTGCCGGCAGAAAGACGCAGATGACGCTGTCGGTCACCTATTATCCGGGGCTCAATGAGTATATGGGAAGGATCACGCCGCAGATTACCGTCACACATTACAGATAAGGATACTGCGGCAAACGCCAGACCCGCATAGTTTGGGCCAGGGTAACAGGGCAGCCTGCCTGTGAACATAACAAAATATTGAAAAACCGGAAGACTAATGCTATACTAAGGAAAGTATTATAATAGTATCGATAAACAGGAGTGGAGAATGTTATGAAACCGATTGAAGAGTACGTGAGAAGCATACCGGATTTTCCGGAACCGGGAATTATATTCAGAGATGTGACCAGCGTTCTGCAGGACGCTGACGGGTTGGCGCTGGCCATAGATCTGATGCAGGAGAAGTTGAGGGATGTAAAGTTCGATCTGGTGGTAGGGCCGGAATCCAGAGGATTTATCTTCGGGGTACCGATTGCCTACAATCTGCACAAACCGTTTGTCCCGATCCGCAAGAAAGGAAAGCTTCCGTGCGAGACGGTCTCGGTCAAGTACGAGCTGGAGTACGGCACGGCAGAGCTGGAGATCCATCGGGACGCGATTAAGCCGGGACAGCGGGTAGTCATCATCGATGACCTGATCGCGACAGGCGGGACCAATGAAGCGATCATCAAGCTGATAGAAGATCTTGGCGGGGAAGTGGTGAAGACTGTGTTCCTGATGGAACTTGCAGGATTGAAGGGAAGAGAGAAGCTTGCAGGATATGATGTAGAAGCGGTGATCACATATCCTGGGAAGTAGAAGCAAGCAGTTAAGAAGGACAGAATATGAAAAGGGAGGGGGCGCTTGTGCATGTCTGGGACAACAACTTATGAAGCAATTGACGGCAGGATCGCAGCAGATTCGATCATGGTCGATCATGCGAAGGGACTCGAGATTGTAGATGGTCATGCGGTTAAGGCACCGGGGGATTATGAAGAGCCGGACCGCCTGTATGACATGCTGATTGCCCGTATACGCAGATACCACCCGTCTACGGATGTGTCATTGATCGAGAAGGCATACCGTCTGGCTTCAGAAGCCCACGGTGATCAGTGCCGGAAGTCTGGGGAACCGTATATTATCCATCCGCTTTGGGTCGCTATCATACTGGCGGACCTGGAGATGGATAAGGAGACGATCGCGGCAGGAATGCTTCACGATGTGGTAGAAGATACGGAGATCAGTGAAGAAGGTATCAGAAAGGAATTCGGAGATGAGGTCGCTCTTCTGGTGGACGGCGTTACGAAGCTGGGAAGGCTGTCTTATTCTTCGGACAAATTAGACGTTCAGGCGGAGAATCTAAGGAAGATGTTCCTTGCTATGGCGAAGGATATCCGTGTGATTATCATTAAGCTTGCCGACAGGCTCCATAACCTAAGAACGTTGCAGTTCATGAAGCCGGCTAAGCAGAAGGAAAAGGCAAAGGAGACGATGGATATCTACGCACCGATCGCCCAGCGTCTCGGTATCTCCAAGATCAAGACAGAGCTTGACGATCTGGCGCTTAAGTATTCGCAGCCGGAGGTGTTTTTTGATCTGGTGGACCAGATCAATACGAGGAAGACGGAGCGGGAAGAATTCGTGGAGCAGATTGTGAACGAAGTCTCTGACCATATGAAGAATTCCAATATCAAGGCTGAGGTCAGCGGGCGTGTGAAGCATTTCTTCAGTATTTACAAGAAGATGGTCAACCAGGATAAGACGGTAGACCAGATCTACGATCTGTTCGCGGTGCGGATTATCGTGGAGTCCGTAAGAGACTGTTACGCTGCGCTGGGAGTGATCCATGAATTGTATACACCGATTCCGGGGCGGTTTAAGGATTATATCGCCATGCCCAAGCCGAATATGTACCAATCGCTGCATACGACGCTGATGAGTTCTGTCGGGCAGCCTTTTGAGATCCAGATCCGTACGGAGGAGATGCATAAGACTGCCGAATACGGAATTGCCGCCCATTGGAAATATAAAGAATCCAATGACGGCAAGAAGAACGTGAAGGCGCAGGAGGAGGAGAAGCTAAGCTGGCTTCGGCAGATCTTAGAATGGCAGAGAGATATGTCGGATAACCGGGAGTTCATGAACCTGATCAAGGGAGATCTGGACCTGTTCGCCGAGGATGTATACTGTTTTACTCCTCAGGGGGATGTGAAGAATCTTCCCAACGGTTCCACGCCGATCGATTTCGCCTATATCATCCACAGCGCGGTAGGCAATAAGATGGTCGGCGCAAGGGTGAACGGGAAGCTTGTGAACATTGATTACAAGATACAGAACGGCGACAGGATCGAGATCCTGACGTCGCAGAATTCCAAAGGGCCGAGCCGCGACTGGCTGAATATCGTCAAGAGCACGCAGGCGAAGAATAAGATCAACCAGTGGTTTAAGCGGGAATTCAAAGAAGAGAATATCGTCAAGGGTAAGGAACTGATCGCTTCATACTGTAAGGCCAAGTCTATCGTTCCGTCCAATATCATGATTTCCAAATACCAGGAGATCGTACAGAAGAAATACGGATTCAAGGATTGGGAATCTGTCCTTGCGGCGATCGGACACGGAGGCTTGAAGGAAGGCCAGGTGGTCAACCGTCTGGCGGAGGAGTACAGTAAGGAGCACAGGCAGGAGCTTACGGACGAGGGAGTTCTTGAAAAGGTTGCGGAGGCAGCGAGGAACAAGGTTCACATAGCCAAGTCGAAGAGCGGGATTCTCGTGAAGGGGATCGACGATGTGGCTGTGCGTTTTTCACGGTGCTGTAATCCGGTACCGGGCGATGAGATCGTTGGATTCGTAACGCGGGGAAGAGGATTGAGTATTCACCGTACCGACTGTGTCAATATGATTCATCTGACGGAGGGCGAGCGGGCGCGCCTCATCGACGCGGAGTGGGAGAGCGACGTGGCGGAGAAGGCCGGCGGGCAGTACCTTGCGGAGATCAAGATGTACGCGTATGACAGAAGAGGGCTGCTGATGGATATGTCCAGGATATTCACGGAAGCGAACGTGGATGTGAAGTCTATGAATGTGCGCACCAGTAAGAAGCAGGGGACGGCCACCATAGACGCGGGATTTATCGTACACGGCAGAGACGAGCTGGATAGGATCGTGAACAAGCTTCTGCAGCTTGAAGATGTGATCGATATAGAAAGGACGACAGGTTGATATCAGGATGAAAGTAGAGAGATTTGTGACGGGGATCATCAGTACGAACTGTTATCTGGTGATCAATGAGGAGACAAAACAGACGGTTGTGGTGGATCCGGCGGCCAGCCCATCTTATCTTATGGAGCATCTTAAGACGGAAGGGATTAAGGTTGAGGCGATCCTTCTGACACACGGACATTTTGATCATATCATGGGAATTGACGGATTCCTGAAGGAATATGACGTTCCGGTATATGTGCACGGGGATGACAGGGAGATGATGGAGGATCCAAGGATGAACCAGTCCGCTTCTTATACGAAGGGTTACACATTCGCGGATGCGAAGCCGGTTCAGGACGGTCAGGTGCTTAAGTATGCCGGCTATGATTTTGAAGTTTTCCATACGCCGGGCCATACGCCGGGAGGCTGCTGTTACTATGTGAGATCTGAAGGCGTGCTGTTCAGCGGGGATACCTTGTTTGCCAATTCGGTAGGGCGTACGGATTTCCCGGGAAGCAGTTCATCTTCATTGATTTCCGCTATAAAGGATAAGCTTATGACGCTTCCAGACGATACGCGCGTATATCCGGGCCATATGGGAGAGACTGCGATCGGCCACGAGAGGAAGAATAATCCATTTCTGTACTAGGGGTAGCGGAATGATTCATTTGTTATGTAAGAGCGAGGCGTACACGTATAATGTGTATCATATTATAAAGGCCTTTTTTCCATCTGAGGAGGTTATCACCAGCGTGGATGAGGAGGCCTCTTGTTATGTGGAGGTATGCCTGCCGGATGAGGGAGGCAGGCTTGCCGTTGATGAGGAGCAGCTTGCAGATGCTATGCGCCAAAGAGGGGCGGCTCCGAAGGAACAGAAGGAACTTAAATACTGGATTGACGTGTGCCTGTACCGCCGGCTCTTAAAGCTTACGGGCCGTTCGCTTGCATGGGGGATCCTGACGGGAGTGCGTCCTACGAAGATTGCCATGCAAAGAGCTGAAGAAGGCTGGGACAGGGATCGGTTTGTTCCCTGGTTTCAAGAGGAGTGTATGGTAAGCGGAAGGAAGGCAGAGCTTGCCTGGGAGATTGCAAAGAGGGAACAGGCGATGCTTGGCAGGCTTGATTATGAAGAAGGGTACAGTCTCTATGTGGGTATTCCGTTCTGTCCGTCGGTCTGTACTTACTGTTCATTCAGCTCTGGTGCGCTGTCAGACTGGAAGGACAGGGTGGGAGAATATCTGGAAGCATTGCAGAAGGAACTGGTATTTATTGCAAAAAGATCAAGAGACAGGAAGCTTAATACGGTCTATATCGGCGGCGGAACGCCTACCACGCTGACGGCGGATCAGTTGGACGGCCTGCTTACCTGTATTGATGTGCATTTTTCAAGGGAATATCTGTTAGAGTATACGGTGGAGGCCGGAAGGCCGGACAGCATTACCGCAGAGAAGCTTAAGGTATTAAAACGTCATGGGATCACGAGGATCTCCATTAACCCTCAGAGCATGCAGCAGAAGACCCTTGATATGATCGGACGGAAGCACCGGGTGGAGGAGATTGCCGCGGCATACCGTATGGCCCGGGAGCTTGGATTCGGCAATATTAATATGGATCTGATCGCGGGGCTTCCTGGCGAAGGTATCCAGGATATGCAGGATACCTTGCGGCAGATAGAAGAGCTTGCGCCGGACAGCCTGACGGTGCATTCTCTGGCGATTAAGAGAGCTTCGAAGATGCGACGCGCGGACCTTGGGAAGGACCAAGAGAAGGTATCCCGGACTTTGGAGGGGATGATCGAGGCGTCGCGGGAGGCGGCCGATCGGATGGGACTTGTTCCGTATTATCTGTACCGTCAGAAGAATATCGCGGGGAATTTCGAGAATGTCGGCTATGCGAAGGTTGACAAAGCGGGAATATACAATATACTGATTATGGAGGAGAAACAATCCATTATAGCCGCGGGAGCGGGGGCTTCTACCAAGATCGTATTAAAGGAGCCGGTTCCGATGCCGGGCAGTAAAAAGAAGAAGATGACATATCTGATGAGGATAGAGAATGTGAAAGCGATCGATGCGTATATCGCCCGTATCGATGAGATGACAGCAAGAAAAGGAGAATGGCTATGGCGTTAAAGAAGAAACCGGTCACCGGAATGAAGGATATGATGCCCCGGGAGATGGAGATCCGGGATTATGTAGTCCAACTGATCAAGGATACCTACAAAACATACGGATTCCTGTCCATGGAAACCCCATGTGTGGAACATATAGAGAACCTGTGCAGCAAGCAGGGAGGAGACAATGAGAAGCTGATCTTCAAGATATTAAAACGCGGTGAGAAGCTGAAGATAGAGGCAGCGAAGGGAGAAGACGATCTGGTGGACGGAGGGCTTCGTTATGATCTGACGGTTCCGCTTGCCAGATATTACTCGAATCATGCCAATGAGCTGCCGTCCCCGTTCAAGGCGCTGCAGATCGGCAATGTGTGGCGTGCCGATCGTCCGCAGAAAGGACGCTTCCGCCAGTTTATGCAGTGTGATATCGATATCCTGGGAGAACCGTCCAATCTGGCAGAGATCGAGCTGATACTGGCGACGACGGCGATGCTTGGCAGGCTGGATTTTCAGAACTTTACTGTGTGCATCAATGACCGCAATATCTTAAAGGCGATGGCGGCATACAGTGGTTTCAAAGAGGAAGACTATGACGGGGTGTTTATCATCCTGGACAAGATGGACAAGATCGGAGCAGAAGGCGTGGCGTCGGAGCTTCAGGAGATGGGATATGACAGGGAGAACGTGGATGCCTATCTGAAGCTTTTTGAGGAGACGGCTCCGAATGCAGAGGGTATCCGTTATCTGAAGGAGAAGCTTGGAGACTGTCTGCAGGCAGAGACGGCGGACGGCATGGAGATGATCATTTCAAGCGTGGAAGAGGCGAAGGACTGTGAGTTCAAGATCTGCTTCGACCCGACGCTGGTGAGGGGCCAGTCTTATTATACCGGAACGATATTTGAAGTGCGGATGGATGATTTCGGCGGATCTGTCGCGGGAGGCGGCCGTTATGATAAGATGATCGGGAAATTCACCGGACAGGATACTCCGGCATGCGGGTTCTCTATCGGATTCGAGAGGATCGTCATGCTTTTGCTGGAAAATGGATACCAGGTTCCGAAGCAAGGCGGCAGGAAGGCGTACCTGTTGGATAAGAGGATGCCCAGAGAGGGGATTCTTAAGGTATTGGCGCTTGCGAAGGCAGACCGCGAAGCGGGCCGTCAGGTGTTGATCGTGAATATGAAGAAGAACAAGAAGTTCCAGAAGGAGCAGTTGATGGAAGAAGGGTATGAGGAGATCACCGACTGTTATGCGGATTCCTGGGAAAGCATCTAATTAAGTGGATTATGCTGGGATAAGATCATTGGAGATAAAATATATTTGCAAAAGGAGAGGAACGATATGGCAGAGTCAATGCAGGGATTAAAGAGAACCCACAGATGTGCAGAACTGTCCGCGGCTAATGTAGGCGAGACAGTGACCATTATGGGCTGGGTACAGAAGAACAGGAATAAGGGCGGATTAGTATTCGTAGATGTGAGGGACCGTTCCGGGATCATCCAGGTAGTGTTCGAGGAGGGCAAGTCAGAAGCAGAGCTGATCGAGAAGGCAGCCAGGCTCCGCGCGGAATTCGTGGTTGCGGTCGTGGGTAAGGTGGAGAAGCGTTCCGGCGCGGTGAACGAGAACCTGGCGACGGGTGAGATCGAGATCATCCCCAAGCAGCTTCGGATCCTGGCGGAATCGGAGACGCCGCCTTTCCCGATTGAAGAGAATTCCAGGACGAAGGAAGAGGTGCGCTTAAAATACCGGTATCTGGACCTCCGAAGGCCGGATCTTCAGAGGAATCTGATGATGCGAAGCCAAGTAGCGACCCTGACCCGTCAATTCCTGGCGGACGAGGGATTCTTCGAGATCGAGACACCGATCCTGATCGGGAGCACGCCGGAAGGGGCAAGGGATTATCTGGTGCCGAGCCGTATCCATCAGGGGCATTTCTATGCGCTGCCGCAGTCGCCGCAGTTGTTCAAGCAGCTCTTGATGTGCTCCGGCTATGACCGGTATTTCCAGATCGCAAAATGCTTCCGCGACGAGGACTTAAGGGCTGACCGTCAGCCTGAATTCACCCAGATCGATATGGAATTGTCCTTCGTGGATGTGGACGACGTGATCGATGTGAATGAAAGGCTCTTAGCCAAGCTCTTTAAAGAGGTACTGGGGCTTGATATTGAACTTCCGATCCCGCGGATGACCTGGCAGGAGGCGATGGACCGCTATGGTTCCGATAAGCCGGATATCCGTTTCGGTATGGAGCTTCATGACGTGACGGAGGTGGTAAGAGACTGTGAGTTCGCTGTATTTAAAGGTGCGGTAGAAAACGGCGGTTCTGTCCGGGGAATTAACGCCAAGGGTCAGGGCGGCATGCCGCGTAAGAAGATCGATAAGCTGGTGTCCTTCGCCAAGGATTACGGCGCGAAAGGCCTTGCATATATCGCGGTTCAGGAGGACGGTTCGCTTAAGTCTTCCTTTGCGAAGTTCATGAAGGATGAGGAGATGGCTGCGCTGGTCGCTGCGATGGAAGGAGAGAAGGGCGACCTTCTGCTCTTTGCGGCGGATAAGAACAAGGTCGTGTGGGATGTCTTAGGGGCGCTTCGTCTGGAGCTTGCCCGTCAGATGGAGCTGCTTGACAAGAACGAGTATAAGTTTTTGTGGGTGACAGAGTTCCCGCTGCTTGAGTGGAGCGAAGAACAGAACCGCTATACGGCGATGCATCATCCGTTTACTATGCCGATGGAGGAAGATCTTCTGTATATCGACAGTGATCCGGGCAGAGTGCGTGCGAAGGCTTATGATATCGTGCTGAATGGAAATGAGATCGGAGGGGGAAGCGTCAGGATCTTCAACCCTGAGATTCAGAATAAGATGTTCGAGGTGCTTGGGTTCACGCAGGAGCAGGCTAACGAGCAGTTCGGATTCCTTCTGACGGCGTTCAAGTATGGGGTGCCGCCGCATGCAGGGCTTGCATATGGGTTGGACAGACTGGTGATGCTGATGGCGAAGGAGGAGAGTATCCGTGACGTGATCGCATTCCCGAAGGTGAAGGACGCCTCCGATCTGATGACAGAGGCGCCGACGGCTGTAGATCCGAAGCAATTGGATGAACTGGGGCTTGCGGTCGTGAGCAGGGAAGAGTAGAGAACTGGTAAAGAATGAGAATTGTCATTGCATTAATTTAATGTGGATGGGCACAGTCACGGAGGATCGATGCTGAGAATTCCACAGTTAATGCAATGACAAAATGGTTTGAAAATATTTTAAAAAAAGTTGAAAAAATATGTTGACATATTAAGGAAGTTGTAGTAATATAATTATTGTTCCGAGGGACACACAAGAGATGCGACAGTGGCTCAGTTGGTAGAGTACGACCTTGCCAAGGTCGGGGTCGCGGGTTCGAACCCCGTCTGTCGCTTCAAAAGCACTCTATGGAAGAGAGAGATAACCTAGAGTGTAATCGAATTAGAAGGGTATTTAGATAAATGTTATTTGAGAATTTATCTAAATATCTTTTTTTTGTAGATAATAATAAGTAAAATTTCAGGCAAGTCAAATTTCTTTTGCATACGAAGTATTTGCATTAGGTAATAGAAGTAATGAAAAGTTATCAGTATAGGAGAATAAGTTATGGAAAAGATTTTAACTACAGGAAGTTATGGGCTTTGTGTATTTTCATTGGAAGTATTACAGGAATTTTTGAAGAAAGAGAAAGTCAGATCCAAAAAGCTTTTGGATCATTTTCAAAAAAATAATCAGAGATATTTATCTATGCAGAAAGAAGGTATTTGGATACCTTTCCCGCAAATCGATTCTATAAGCTATATGATCAAGCTAGAAGGTCATGATGCACCTTTTAATGATGAATGGGAGCAGAAGATGGAATATCATGGGTTCAATATTGAAATTAAAGATGCGCTTTGGATTTCTGACATTGGGGCGTTTTATACATTTCGGGCAAGTGATTATTGTGGAAATGAGCAAACTTATCAAACAGAATATGGTGTAATACACTATATTTCTAAAAATGAAATCTCTTATCGTTCATTAGACGGAGACATTATATACTCGGCATTTAAATATGATATTCCTTCTGGGAAGTATTTGTTATCTGTGAAAGGATTTGTACGCAGACAGTCTGTGGGGAACCCGGATGCAAATTATGGGTTTTTGTTTGGTCTGACGAAAGTGGATGAGTTTGATGGGTTTAAAAACCCGAGAGAAGAAATTTATGATTTCAATGTGGCTCATATGTAATAAAATGTAATAATTAATCACAAAATTTACGGTTGTTTTCCTCTTTGAAAAGTGATATTCTTAATTTATGTTTATTTTTCACAAATAATAGATAGGAGGAGAATGCTGGAATGGGATTTTTGACAGGAAAGACAGCAATCATTACAGGAGGCGGACGCTCTGTCTTAAGCGACGGCAGGTGCGGTTCTATCGGTTACGGAATTGCTACCGCATATGCGAAGGAAGGCGCGAACCTTGTGATCACAGGGCGTAATGTGAAGAAGCTTGAAGACGCTAAGGAAGAGCTGGAGAGGCTGTACGGGATCAAGGTACTGGCTGTACAGGCTGATGTGTCGGCAGGAGCGGATAATGAAGCCGTAGTGAACAATGTTGTGAAGCAGGCGATGGATACATTCGGACGGATCGATGTGCTGATCAACAATGCACAGGCTTCCGCTTCCGGCGTAACGCTGGCAGATCATACTACGGAGCAGTTTGACCTGGCGCTTTACTCAGGGCTGTATGCAACGTTCTACTATATGAAGGCTTGCTATCCGCATCTTGCAGAGACCAAAGGAACTGTGATCAACTTCGCTTCCGGGGCTGGGCTCTTCGGGAACTTTGGACAGTGTGCGTACGCGGCGGCCAAGGAAGGCGTCCGCGGACTGACACGCGTGGCCGCAACAGAATGGGGGAAAGACGGTGTTAATGTGAATATCATCTGTCCTCTGGCGTGGACCGCACAGTTGGAGAACTTCGAGAAGGCTTATCCAGAGGCATTCAAGCAGAATGTGAAGATGCCGCCGGCAGGGCATTATGGGGATGCGGAGCTTGAGATCGGACGTGTCTGCGTACAGCTTGCTTCACCGGATTTCAAGTATATGAGCGGTGAGACGATCACTTTAGAAGGCGGTATGGGACAGAGGCCGTAAGAAGGAAGAACCGAAGCGGCATATTTATCCAGGGGTATAGGGAAAGGGCTTCCTATACCCCTGCATTTTAATTAAGAGATGAGAGAAGCTTATGAGTGAGAGAGTAAATGAGATAAGAAAGACGGATGAAGCGGGGAAAGCAGAGAATCCGTTGGCCGCTGAACGGGTTGGGAAGCTGATTGCGAAGTTTGCCATACCGGCGATCATCAGCATGCTGGTAAGCTCCCTGTATAATATCGTAGACCAGATCTTTATCGGCCAGGGAGTCGGGATGCTGGGCAATGCGGCTACTAATATTGCATTTCCGATATCGATCATCTGTACGGCCACAGCGCTGATGCTGGGGATCGGAGGCGCGTCGAATTATAATCTGGAGTCAGGAGCCGGGAATAAGGAGAAGGCAAGCAGGATCGCGGGTGCGGGGTTATCTATGCTCGTGATCTGCGGGACCGTGATCGCGGCGGCGGTACTGCTGTTTTTGGATCCGCTGCTTAAGATATTCGGAGTGACCCCGGAGGTACTGCCATATGCCCAGGATTATACGGGGATCACGGCGTATGGGATCCCGTTCCTGATCCTGACTACGGGAGGGAACCACCTGATAAGGGCGGACCGAAGCCCCACATATTCTATGACTTGTATGCTGACCGGAGCGATCCTTAATACGATACTGGATCCGCTGTTTATCTTCGGATTCCATCTTGGGATCAAGGGAGCGGCATGGGCGACGGTGATCGGGCAGGCGGTCTCAGGCGCGCTGGTTATCCTGTATTTCTTAAGGTTTCGCAAGATGGAGCTGTCCTGGGATATGCTAAGGCCGAAGCGAAGCTGCCTAAGAGCGATCGCGTCCCTTGGCATGGCGTCCTGTATCAACCAGATCGCCATGGCGGCGGTCCAGATCACTATGAATAATACGCTGAGGCATTACGGAGCGGCGTCCATGTACGGAACGGATATACCGTTGGCCTGTGTCGGAGTTATTTCCAAGGTAAATATGGTATTCATGGCGATCTGTATCGGAATCTCCCAGGGGTGTCAGCCGATCTGGGGATTCAACTACGGCGCAGGCAGATATGCCAGGGTAAGAGAGACCTATGGCAAGGCGTTTCGGCTTGTTCTTGCTGTCGGTATCACATTCTGTCTTTGTTTTCAGTTCTTTCCGCGGCAGTTGGTCGGGATATTCGGGACGGGAAGCGAGGAATATTTTCATTTTGCTGAGAGATACTTCCGCATCTTCATGCTGATGACGTTTACGAATGGGATTCAGCCTATGTCGTCAGGGTTTTTCACTTCGATCGGGAAGGCGAGACTTGGAATCTTGGTGTCGCTGACAAGGCAGGTAATCTTTCTGCTGCCGCTGATCCTGATCTTTCCTGTGTTCATGGGAATCGACGGCGTGATGTACGCGGGACCGATCGCAGACGGAGCGGCCTTATTGGCGGCGGTCATTTGTGCGGTCAGGGAACTGCAAAAGATGAAAGCGTTAGAAAGGGAATCAACAGATGAAGGAACGAATGCCGATAGGGTTCATGATTAAACAGATCAATACCATCTATGAGAAGGAGCTTAACAATCTGCTGAAATCGGTAGGGATCACTGCCTCGCAGTGCGCGGTGCTGGATTATCTGTTCCGCAGTGATGAAGAGGCGGTCAACCAGCGTGATATTGAGAAGGCATTAAGCCTCAGGAATCCGACTGTGACGGGACTTATCAAGAGGCTGGAGGAGAATGGATATCTCTTCTCTGTGCCCAGCGACAGGGATAAGCGGTGCAAGAACATCTATCTGACGGAGAAGGCCTATGATATTCAGCGCAGGATGGAGATGGACCGGAAGAGGATCGATAAGAGATTCACATTGGGGATGAATAAGAAGGAGAAAGCAGCATTGGAGAAGGTGTTGGAGAGAGTGCTGTATAATATTGCCGAGCCGTAGGGGTTCGGCTTTTTTAGGTATAATTAACCGCAATTAAGAAAATGCTATCGGTATGAGGAAATATACTGCAAAGCGAGGAGGAATTATGCCTGTAGAAGTTATATCATTTCTGCTTGACAGTGAAGATGAAAGGAAGCGGCTGGAATTTCAGATGGTGCTTCAATGCGCCCCGCTGCTGAAGGGGATCAAGGTGGCCTGTATCATCAATATTGACAGGCGGCATGTGGGAGAACTGAACGATATCTTGAAAGGCACGGATATCGAATATATGATCTTGATGGTGCGGGAAGGAAAATGTCTGTCAGCCTTCTACCGCAGGAGGGAATTGTCAAGCTATCTTAAGAGGGAGGATGTCAGGGAATTCCTGGAAAGCTTCGGATATGTCTGTCAAGATCTGGAGAAGGTGCTGCAAAGGCTCTCAGTCAGAGTATGCCGGTACTGTAGCCGTAAGGGGCGCTTCCCGCACGAGATCGGAGCATTCTTAGACTATCCGATCGATGATGTGAGAGGCTTCATTGAGCGGGACGGCAGGGGAGAGATTCTGAGCGGTTACTGGAAGGTTTATCATGATCCGGGAAAAGCCCGGATGATATTCCTGGCATATGATAAGGCAAGGATCAGCGCGGTCAACGAATTCCTTACGGGGAAGCCGATGCAGGATATTGCGGAGCGTTTGACAGAGGGGTGATCTCCTCTTTTTTTTATAGGCAAATTATGATACAATAAGAAAACGTTTGAATGACTGTTCCGGCAAAAGGGGGAGATGAGATGAAGTTAATTGTAGCGGTAGATAAGAATTGGGCGATCGGTAAGAATAACAGGATGATGTGGAGCATCCCGGCAGATCTGAAGTTCTTCCGGGATACCACGAAGGGAAGCGTTGTGATCATGGGCAGGAAGACTCTAGAGAGCCTTCCTCAGGGACAGCCGCTTACGGGGAGAGTGAATATTGTGCTTACAAGGAACCCGGATTACAAAGTAAGAGGCGCTGTGGTCGTCCACAGTGTAAGGGAGGCCGTTAAAGAGGCAGAGAAGTATGACAGGGAGATCTATGTGATCGGGGGAGAGAGCATCTACCGGAAGATGCTTCCATTGTGTGATCTGGCATATGTCACGAAGATCGACCATGCCTATGATGCGGACACGTATTTCCCGGATCTGGATCTGGACGGGGAGTGGCAGATGACGAAGATCAGCGAAGAGCAGACTTGTTTTGATCTGGAGTATTATTTTACAGTATATGAGAGAGCCGTGCATTGAGGGATGTGTGCTTTCCCGGCAGTACATGTGTAAAAGTCTGTCTCGAAAAAGTATTCTCAGCGAAGCAGAATGGTATTTAAAAATAGAAGCAAAGGGTAGGATAAGGTTATGAAGATACTAAGTATTACGGCGCAGAAGCCAAGCAGTACGGGGAGCGGGATCTATCTGACGGAATTGGTGAAGGAATATGCCCGGCAGGGCTTTTGCCAGGCGGTTGTGGCAGGAGTATATAAGGACGATCCGATAGAACTGCCGGATGGAGTAGATTTCTATCCGGTTTATTTTGAGAGCGAGAGACTGCCTTACCCGATCGTCGGGATGTCGGACGAGATGCCTTACAGAAGTACGCGGTACTGCGATATGACGGAAGAGATGACGGTACAGTTTGAGAGCGCGTTCTTAGAAGTGATCGCCCGGGCGGTAGAGGATGCGGCGCCGGATGTGATCTTATGCCATCATCTCTATCTGCTGACTGCCGTTGTGAGGGAGCATTTCCCGCAGTATCCGGTCTATGGCTTCTGCCATAACACGGATCTGCGGCAGATGGCGAAGACGGAGCTTAGGAGGGAATATATAGCAGGACAGATCCGTAAGCTCGACAGGATCTTTGTGCCGCAGGAAGCCCAGCGGGAAGGCGTGCTTGCAATCTATCATGCGGATCCAGAGAAGATCGAGTCGGTGGGGATGGGATATAACAGCAAGATTTTCCACAGGACAGAAGCGAAGCAGGAGGACGGTATAACAAGGATCGTATTTGCAGGGAAGATCGCAGAGAAGAAGGGTGTTATGAGTCTGATAAGGAGCCTTTCCATTCTGCACGCAAGAGAGGATCGCTGTAAGAAGGAAGAGCTCCTGGTGCTGCTTGCGGGAAGCGCGGGTAATCAGGAGGAATACAGGAGCATACAGGATATGGTCAAGGAGTGCCCTTATGAAGTCCGATTCCTGGGAAGGCTTGCGCAGCCGGATCTGGCGGAGGTATACCGCAAGAGTGATATCTTCGTGCTTCCGTCGTTCTTTGACGGGCTGCCGCTTACAGTCATTGAAGCGCTGGCGTGCGGGGACCGGGTGGTGATGACGGACCTGCCGGGAATCAGGGAATGGATCGAAGAGTACGCGCCGGGGGGAGATATCCGGTTCGTTGCAATGCCGCAGATGAGAAATACCGACGAGCCGGTGCCGGGATCACTGCCTGAGTTCGAGGAACGTCTGGCGGATGCGCTGCTTGCGGGGATTCGGACGAAGGAGAGGAAGTTCGCCGACGTCAGCGGGATATCCTGGGAGAAGATCGCAGGAAAGGTCATTAATTGGTTAAAAATATCAGGTTGACAAGCACAGGTCTTCTCAACTATAATAGTAATAATTATTCGAGACTTATTCAAGAAAGAAATATTTACAGAAATGCTATGACAAGGAGGAGTACGCAGATACCCAAAGCCCAGAGAGAAGATGGCAGGTGAGAATCTTCGTGACGGATTTGCGGAAGTAGCCTTTGAGCAGTGAACCGAAAGAACCGGATGTACGGTACGCGCCGCCGGTTTGAGTAGACTTCAACGCAGTCCCGGCGTTAGAGGGGAGCGGTATCGGAGAGGAGAACGGATCGCGTTCGATTTTCCCGTATCGGCAGAGTGCAGAGAGTTCGCTCTTTGAAGTTAGGTGGTAACACGGATGTATATTCGCCCTAAGCAATATAAGCTTAGGGTGTTTTTTATCTTATAGGGTGCGCCCAGCTAAGGGCTTGGAATTCGGTGGGTGAAAGTCCTACGGTGTAAGGTACAAGCTATACCGCACCAAGCGAGTCTTGGGTGGACAGCAGAGATGCTGT
>CAJTGB010000015.1 GCA_910575835.1 Lachnospiraceae bacterium
ATTTGAATTAAATGCATACGATGCAGCCCCCTTAAAAAAGTAATATAAACAAGGGCTGCGCCGCATTTTTTGGAGTTTATGTCAATAGTAAATATGCTGGTTTTTATGGGCAAATTTTGTGCAATATTTTAATCGTATTAGTGGTTATGAATAAAGAAAGGCACAGAGAATCCCGTGCCAATTAAAAGAAACACTATATGTTGTAGTTGATTGAGTTAGGTTGTTAACATTGTTTGAAAGACGGATAAATATATTGGCCTATTCTTAAAAAATATGATAAAATACAAATAAAAGCAGGAGGTGAGGCCGTGAATACAGATACTACCATAGCAAAAAATATCCGTGTGGCTGATGAAAAAGCCAGCTATGACGCGGCCTGTAAGCGGCTGCTTTCGGAAAAGATTATTTTAGCATGGATTATGAAGAACTGCCTGGAAGAATATCGTGGCTGTGATGTGGAAGAGATTGCGGAAAAATATATTGAGGGCACGCCGCAGGTGGGTGAAGCGGCAGTCGCTTTGGATGAATCCAACCGTGTTTCTATGATACAGGGAGCTGGAAATGAAGATACTTCTCTGACGGAGGGGACTGTTACCTATGATATTCGCTTTTTTGCGACAGCTCCTGTATCCGGTGAATTGATTCGTTTGATTATCAATATTGAAGCCCAAAATGATTTTTATCCGGGTTATCCGTTGATAAAGAGGGGAATCTATTACTGCAGCCGGATGATTTCTGCCCAATATGGAACAGAGTTTGCAAATTCCCACTATGAGGATATCAAAAAGGTATACAGCATATGGATTTGTATGAATCCGCCAAAGAGCCGTGAAAACAGTATTACCCGTTATTACATTGCGGAAGAGAATCTGGCGGGCAGTGTAAAGGAACGAAAAGCAGATTATGATTTGATGGCGGCTGTTATGATTTGTCTTGGGAAAGAGACGGATTCGGGTACGGATTTATTGAAACTGTTGAATGTGCTTCTGTCTACAGAAACAGGTTCACAGGACAAGTGTCAGATATTGGAGGAAGATTTTCATATCAGAATGACTCAGACATTGGAAAGTGAGGTGTCGCTTATGTGTAATTTAAGTAAGGGTGTGGAGGAGAAAGGAATTCAGAAGGGAATTGATAAAGGAATCACAGCAATGATTTTAACACTGAAAGAGCTGCAGATATCAAGTGACGTTATTCTGAAACAAATCTGTGAAAAGTTTGGTCTGACAGAAGAAACAGCAGAAACGTACTTAAAAGAAATCTGTTAAATATTTCAGGCAGAGCATTTTTTGTGTTCTGCCTGAAATAATACTATGAGATCTTTTGCACTTAGGCATGATGTGGAGCACCGTATCATATGTAAAGGCGAAGTTTTAAGGAAGGCCGGAAAGTGCAGAAAAGCTAAGATTTATAAGCATTCTGGCGCGTCATATGGTTAGCGCAACGAACAATAGTGAATTTGGAGGATTTAATGATACTTGTTACGGGGGCAAATGGATTTGTCGGCCATAAAATAATGAAGATATGTGAGGATACAATTGCTGCACCATCTCTTCGCAATGTAAGACAAGAAGATGTGAATCGTATCATCGGAGAAAGCGATGCAGATGTCATTATCCACACTGCTGCTATTTCCGATATAGGAGTGTGTCAGGCGGATCCGGACGCCTCTTATTATACAAATGTGCAAGTCCCGCTTTTTATTGCAAAAGCATCAAAAGGCAGGAAATTAATCTGCTTTAGTTCCGATCAGGTTTACAGCGGATGTAATGAAAAAGGCCCATATTGTGAGGATACGGTAAAACCAGGAAATATATATGCAGAACATAAGATAGAAATGGAGCAGAGAGTATTAGAGATCAAACCCGATGCAGTGATGCTGCGCGCTGAATGGATGTATGATTACTATTTGAAAAAATCAAACTATTTTATGAATATTATCAATGCAGAAGTAACGGTTTCATTTAGTTCCAGTCAGTTCAGGGGCATTACATATTTGAAGGAAGTAGCGGAAAACATGGAAAAAGTAATTGCTTTACCGGGCGGCATATATAATTTTGGAAGTGAAACAACAAAATCGATGTATGATATTACTCAAGAATTTATTGAATTATTGGGTAAAAAAGTGAGATTAGAAGATAGTTCTCCAAGGCATAACTTATGGATGAACTGTGGTAAAGCTAAAAAGTATGGTGTAAAATTCAGCACTGTTATAGACGGCTTGCTCAAATGTGCGAAAGATAATAATATCTTTACCGAAAGCTGTTTGTAAAGAGTGAACGCAGCACGGAGATAGCAATTGGGTCTCTCTTTCGCGATACCCTGTAGGAGATATGCCGAATCGTCGCTTGAAGCAGTTGGAAAAGTAGTATATATCTGAAAATCCGTATTTCAGAGCGATAGGATTCTTCATAGGTATAAAGGAGTGGAAAGCCTATGTATTTATTTACGGAAGTTATCTTTTATTCTGGACAACGAAAGTATTTGCCGAAAAATGGTTACCGTCCGGATGCCATATTTAACGAAACTATTAAAATGCTTGCCGATCATTTAAAAGCGGGGGACAGCCGAAGGGATAACGGAATCTATCAGACCATATGCCAGAGCTTCATCTGCACTCATATAATTATCTCTGTCCGTGTCTCTTTCGATTTCTTCCACAGTCCGCCCTGTATTTTCTGCCAAAATGCGATTTAACCTTTGCTTGTTTTTTTGTATAAGGTCTGACACTATCCGCACATCACTGGCTTGTCCCTGAATACCGCTGCCATGGATAGAAGGCTGGTGGATCATGATCTCAGAATTGGGTAATGCCATACGTTTTCCATGAGCGCCGCCCGCTAATAAAAAAGCGCCGAAGCTTGCCGCCCGCCCTATGCATATCGTAGAAACGTCACATTTGATATATTGCATAGTGTCATAAATCGCAAATCCAGAAGTTATAGAACCTCCGGGGCTGTTAATATATAGCTGGATATCTCTATCAGGGTCTTGTGCTTCTAAGAAGAGTAACTGCGCTATGATTAAGCTTGCGGAAGTATCACAGACCTCCTCGCCCAGAAAAATTATTCTGTCTGACAATAGATGTGAAAATATATCATAGCTTCTCTCTCCGTGACCGGTTTGTTCAATGACGTAAGGAATCGTACTCATGCTGCAATCTCCTTAATCTCTGCAAATAATTTGCAATATACAGGAATAAGTGAATAACACATAGAAATCCTGCTCTGTTTTGGCGTAAAGATCCCGATATCCCTGTAGATCTTGGGCGGATACAAGTAAACTTGTTTAAAGGCATATGAAAATGATTGCGGCGAATCATATCCGGCTTCATATGCGATTTCAATTATCGGTTTATCTGTCTTAACCAGCTTTTCGGCAGCAGCCGTAAGCCTGCGGTTTTGTAAATATTTATAGATGGTGATCCCCGTATGTTCTGTAAACATGCGGTTAAGATAGAACTTGGAATAGCCGATATTCTTCGATATATCATCTAAGTTGATTTCTTCTTCTAAATTTCTTTCAATGTAATCTATGACTTTTTTAACAGCTTCTTTCTGGTTTCTCATTAGATATCCTCCTTGCATTCGTGATCATTATAGCAAGCTCAGATGTATATGTCTTAATAAAAAGTGCTGTTTTTTATATTAAACTATCTTTTTGCAGTTAAACGACGTTATAGTATATAGAAAGCGCTTTCGAGATATAAATGAGCCGGTACGCCGGGAAGGGAGGGGATCGTGATTATAGACTTGGATGAGGATTTTCTGCTTGTGCAGAAAATGCGTATGGGAGATGAAGAAGCCTTTGAGCGTTTTGTCAGAAAATACTATGCGGAAATATTGAAATACTGCCGCATACATATTAAGGATTACGGATACGCAGAGGATATGACGCAGGAAACCTTCACGCGTTTTTTCCGAACTTTCAAGCAATATAAGCATTATGGAAAGGCAGTGAACTATCTGTATGTCATTGCAGCCAATGCCTGCAAAGATTATCACAGGAAGAGAAAAGAGCTCCTGCTTGAAGATCTGCCTAAGATCCCGGATGAGAAGATAGATGGTATAGAAAATACCATAATGATAACGGAAGCTTTGGATACTCTTTCTGAGGAATTGAGGGAAACGGCAGTTTTGTTTTTTATACAGGAACGCAGACAAAAAGATATCGCCGCTATTCTGGGAATCGGTGTTTCGCTTGTCAAATACAGGATACGAAGAGCGAGAGAATTATTGTCTGAGTATTTGGGAAAGGAGAATATATGAGTCTGTCAGATCATCAGCTTAAGAAGCATCTTGGTGCAAAAGATAAAGTTATTTATATAGAGAAAGGGTTACAGGAAACCATACGGAAGTCAAGAGCAGCATTCGAGGAAAGCGAAGCGGAAGAACTTATTTCACATGCTGAATTTCTCTATCAGCAGAGCAGATATATCCATAAACGATGGTGGATCCTGCAGGGAGTGCTCCTGTTCCTGCTCTGGCTCACACTCTGGCTTACGGAGAGCAATGTCTGTATACAGAGGTATATGGGGATCGCGGCTTCTCTATTCGCGGTCTTATTATTACCGGAACTCTGGAAAAACCGAAATGCGAATGCTTTAGAGATCGAGAGCGTATCGTACTATTCTTTGAGGCAGATTTATTCGGCCAGGATCTTCGCATTTGCCTTGGTAGATTTGCTGCTGCTGAGCGTCTTTACTCTGATGGTAATGCTGCCCGGGGAAGTATTTGCCGAGGAAATGCTGATTCAGTTTTTTCTTCCTTATCTTGTGACGTGCTGTATCTGTTTTCGGGTATTATCCAGCAGAAGGATCGGTTCGGAGGTATTTGCTCTCTTCTTATGTGTTGTCTGGTGCCTGATATGGACGCAGATAGTATCAAATGAAGAAATATATGGAGCGGTTTCTATGCCTGTATGGTTCGCAATGACGGCCGCCGCCGCGTTTTATCTGGCGTATTGCGTATATAGAGGGCAGAATAACTGCACAGCAATGTGGGAGGTGAACACATTATGGAATTGAAGTTAACTAATTTGACAAAAGAATTTAAAGATATAACTGCCGTGAGGAATATATCTTATACGATGAGCACGGGGGTCTATGGACTGTTAGGAGTCAACGGGGCGGGGAAGACTACGCTTATGCGTATGCTGTGCACCTTATTGAAGCCGTCGGGGGGAAGTATTACCTGGAATGGCGCCGATATATTTGAAATGGACGGGGAATACCGGAAGATACTCGGGTATCTTCCGCAGGATTTTGGATTTTATCCAGATTTTACGGTTTACGATTACCTGATGTATACAGCCTCTATTAAGGGATTGCGCCCGGTTACCGCAAAACAGCGCATAAAGATCCTGTTGCGGCAGGTTGGGATGGAGAAAACAGCGCATAAGAAAATGAAAAAGTTATCAGGCGGGATGAAGCGCCGTGTGGGGATCGCACAGGCAATGCTTGGAAATCCCCAAATACTGATTCTTGATGAGCCGACTGCCGGACTGGATCCAAGTGAGAGGGTCCGGTTTCGTAACCTGATCAGTGAACTTGCAGACGAGCGCCTGGTTCTGCTTTCTACTCATATCGTATCGGATATCGAGTATATCGCAGGTGAAATACTTCTGATGAAAGCCGGGGAGATCCGCGCAGCCGGAACGTCCAGGGAGCTGATAGCCGAGATGCCTGAACAGGTATGGAGCGTGGCGGCTGCAAAAGAGGAAATAGATTTTTATATGCAAGCTTATAAAGTGTCCAATATAAAGACGACACGGCAAGGGGCAGAGCTGCGTATCATTTCTTCAGATAAACCGGCAGAATGCGCGGTGTTAGAAGAGGCAACGCTGGAAGATTTGTTTTTGGATTACTTTGGTGAAAGAACGGGTGAGCAAAATGACGAGATATGAAGTTAAGAAGGTATTTGCGAAGACAAGCAGTAAGATCGCAGTTATGCTGCTGCTTTTTGTAATGGGTATTACTTGCTTTTTTGCACTGGATATTACTTATGTGGATGAAAACGGCAGCACCAGGGAAGGCCTGGCTGCGGTTTCCGGGTTAAAGGCGGCGCAGAAGGAATGGGCGGGCTGTCTGGACGAAGAAAAGATACGGAAGGTGATTGCAGAAAACCGGCGTATACAGAATACACCGGAAGCGCTGGCACAGGATATCACTCAAAAAGAGATCGCTTACAGTTGGGGACAGGGGATAAAAGAAATACGAAATCTGCTGAATTGCGCTTATGCAAAGGGATTGCGGGAGTATGATTATTATCTGGCAGATTCTTTGACCGAAGAAGACGCCGCGGATTTTTACAGAAACAGAACAAGGCTTCTGCGGGAATGGCTGGAAGGAGAAGCGAAGGATCAATTTACCGATGAAGAAAAAGAATACCTGATCGGGCAATACGGCCGCATGGATACGCCTTTGTATTATGACTATATGGAGGGATGGCAGCAGCTATTTAAATTTGCGCCGACGGTTGTAATGCTTACCATGTTGATCCTGGGTTATCTTGTGGCTGGAATTTTTTCCAATGAATTTGCATGGAGATCAGACGCCGTCTTATTTTCGAGTTTCTATGGCAGGAATAAGGCGGTAACATCCAAGATCAAGGCTGGATTTTGTGTTGTGACTGCAGTGTATTCGGCGGTTTTCACAATATATACAGGAATTGTGCTTCTGTATCTGGGTACGGACGGATGGAACCTTCCGATTCAGTCAAGCTGGATTTCGTGGAAATGTTTTTATAATATCACGAATCTGCAGAAGTATCTTTTTATCATAGGAGGAGGGTATGTCGGATGCTTGTTTCTCTCTTTTTTAAGTATGCTTGTATCTGTGAAAACAAGGTCGGCGGTGCCGGCGGTTATGGTGCCGGTCCTGGTGATTTTTATTCCGTCTTTTATAGCCAATATAGGCAGTCCTTTTGTAAATAAGATCATTGGGCTGCTGCCTGATCAATTGCTGCAGGCAGGGGAAGCGCTTAATTATTTTAATCTGTATTCGGTGGGAGGAAGGATCACCGGAGAACTGCCGGTCATACTCATTTTATATACGATTCTGACGATCGTGATCCTGCCTGTCCTGTATCAAACATACCGGCGCATGCAAATAGGATGATCGGGAGAATTTGCATTGAGCAGATGCGGGAAACATGATAAAATAAGTACATTATAAAGGTCAATGGAGCACAAGGAGGATTGCTATGATCAAACCGAGAAAATTAAATAAGGGAGACAGAATCGCCATTGTCAGCTTATCCTGGGGAGGTCTGGGCGATCCGGCTGCCATCCATAAGTACCGCATTGCGAAAGAACGGCTGGAACATGACTTTGGATTGGAAGTGACCTGTATGCCCCATGCGTTAAGCGGGAGTGAGTTTGTAGCGGAGAACCCAGGGCTTCGGGCGCAGGATTTGATGGATGCATTCAGGGATCCGTCTATATCCGCTGTGTTCAGTGCGATTGGAGGGGATGATTCTATCCGGATCCTGCCGTATGTGGATCTGGATGTGATCAGAGATAATCCTAAGATTTTTATGGGGTATTCGGACACGACCATCAGCCATCTTATCATGCACAAAGCCGGTTTGTGCTCCTTCTATGGACCGTCGGTCATGTGTGAATTCGGGGAGTATGTCAAGATGTTCGATTACACCAGGAGAGCGGTGGAGGACATTTTATTCGGGACGTGGGAAGAATATGATCTGCTTCCCAGCCCGGAATGGACGGACGACTATATCACATGGCAGGAAAGCAATATCCATGTTTCCCATAAGATGAAAAAGGACACGCATGGATACGAAGTACTGAATGGGAGCGGTACGGCGAGAGGCCGTCTGCTGGGCGGCTGTATCGATGTATTTATGATGGCGGTGGGGACCTCTGTGTGGCCTGCTTTGGACGAATGGAAGGATGCGATCCTGTTCTTTGAGACGAGCGAAGAGAAGCCTTCTCCAGAGTACATCGTGTATATGCTGAGAAATCTGGCCGCACAGGGAATCCTTAATGTAATCAACGGGATCATAGTAGGGAAGCCTAAGGATGAAGCCTATTATGAAGAGTATAAGGAGGCAATCCTTAGGGTGGTTCTTTTGGAAGAACATCTGGACGGTCTGCCTGTTATCTATAATGTCAATATCGGACACGCGAAGCCGATCGGAATCCTTCCTTATGGGATCGAGACAGAGTTGGATTGTGATAATAAGCGTATCCGTTTTTTAGAATCACCTACGGTTTGAGTTTTTATTTTGAAAGGAGACGGAAGATGGCGGAGATTATCGTAATGGGAGAGATGCTTGTTGAGATCATGCGCGGGCAGGAGAACGAGGAGCTATATGAACCGGGAGTATTTAGGGGGCCGTTTCCAAGCGGCGCCCCGGCAATATTTATTGACACGGCGGCGAGATTAGGGTGCAGTACAGCGATTATCGGAGGCGTTGGGAAGGATGACTTCGGGAAAAATATCCTGGACCGGCTTAGGAAGGATGGAGTTGACTGCAGTCATGTGTTAGAGAGCACGGAGAGGTCGACGGGAGTTGCGTTCGTCACATATTATTCGGACGGCTCCAGAAAATTCATATTCCATATGGGGAATACACCGGCGGTGGAGGCGAAAGCGCCTCTTGAAGATGAGTTTGACAATGTAAAATATATGCATATTATGGGATGTTCGCTGATGGCGGACAGCTTGTTTGCGCAGGAGATCTTAAAAACTATGCGTATGATGAGGAGAAAGGGGACGAAGATCTCCTTTGATCCGAATATAAGGGAAGAGCTGCTTACCGATCAGAGCGTGAATGACGTGATCCGAGAGGTGATGGAGAACACCAGCGTATTCATGCCTGGCGTAAGTGAACTTCTTAAGATTACCGGCGCCGTATCGGTTGATGAGGCGGTTGAGAAGTGTTTTGCGTATGAAGCTATGGAGGTTATTGCCTTGAAGAACGGATCGAAGGGCAGCAGGATCTATACAAGGGACGAAGCGGCAGAGATAGGTGTCTATCCGGTTGAGCAGGTAGATGCGACAGGAGCCGGGGATTGTTTTGACGGAGCGTTTATTGCCGGACTGGTACAGGGGAAGAGTCTTAAGGAGGCGGCGCGGATGGGCGCGGCGGCAGGCGCGCTGAATGCGGCGGCTTTCGGGCCGATGGAAGGCCGGATCAGCGCAGACAGTGTGAGGGCAATGATTAAATAACGATGATCGGATACCGGTCTTGCCTTTTATGCAGGACTGGTATTTTTGCTTGATATTTTCCCGAAGTTAGAGGATAATAGAGATAGAAAGATATTGATATTTCGCAGAGTGTTGTGACAGGAGGTTCAAATGGAACGCAGAGACAAAACCAATTATTATCTGGATCTTGCGGAGATGGTTTCTCAGAGATGTACCTGCTTAAGGCGTCATTACGGGGCGGTGATCGTGAAGAATGACGAGGTCATATCCACAGGGTATGTAGGAGCGCCCCGCGGACGGAAGAATTGTACGGATATCGGAGAATGTGTCCGCAAGAAGATGGGGGTGCCGAGAGGAGAGCGCTATGAGCTGTGCCGGAGCGTACATGCCGAGGCGAATGCGATCATCAGCGCTTCCAGAGACAAGATGATCGGAAGTTCCATGTATCTGACAGGGATAGAGGTGGATACCGGGAATTATATTGAGAATGCCAATAGCTGCTCTATGTGTAAGAGGCTGATCATCAACGCCGGTATTAAGAAGGTGTATATCCGTGATACCAAAGAGGACTACCATGTGATCCTTGTAAGCGACTGGGTAGAGAATGATGAATCGATCGAAGGAGTATTCGGGTATTAATTTCAGTAAGTAAGGAGAACGGATATGTTAAGTGAGATGTTAGGATTGGCGGGAGCCTTAATTCCCGCCGTGTTGGTGGTATTGGCCGTGCTGCTTGTCCTGGTGACCGGGTATGTGAAGGCGTCGCCGGACACCGCATACATAATATCGGGTCTCAGGAAGCAGCCTAAGGTCCTGATCGGTAAGGCCGGGATTAAGATTCCGTTTCTTGAGAAGAAGGATGAGCTGAACCTGCAGTTGATCCCGATCGACGTCAAGACGTCCAGTGCGGTGCCGACGGCGGACTATATCAATATCCGCGTGGATGCCGCGGTCAATGTCAAGATCAGCGACAACCCGGAGCGTCTGGCGCTTGCGGCGCAGAACTTCCTGAACCGGCAGACGGATTATATCGCCCAGGTATCACGAGAGGTGCTGGAAGGTAACATGCGTGAGATCGTCGGCAAGATGAATCTGGAAGAGATGGTATCTGACCGTCAGAAGTTCGCCAATCTAGTGAAGGAGAATGCGGAACCGGATCTTGCGGCGATGGGGCTTGATATCGTCAGCTTCAATGTACAGAACTTTGAGGACGGGAACGGTGTGATCGAGAACCTTGGTGTGGATAACATCGTGAAGATACAGAAGAACGCGGCGATTTCCAGGGCGGAGAGTGAAAAGGAGATCGCGCGGGCACAGGCGATGGCGAGGAAAGAAGCGAATGACGCACAGGTAAGCTCCGATCTTGAGATCGCCAACGCAAAAGCACGGGCGCAGAAGGAGAAGGCGGTAGTCCAGGCGGAGGCGAACAGGGAGTCTAAGGAGGCCGAGATCAGTGCGGCGACCCTGATCGCACAGAAGGAGAATGACCTGGAGATCCGCAAGGCAGAGCTTCAGAAGGACGCGGATACCAAGAAGGCGATCGCGGACGCGGCATACCAGATTCAGCAGGAGACAGAGAGGAAGACGGTTGAGGTAGCGACGGCGGATGCGAACCTGGCGCGCCAGGAAAAAGCGATCGCACTGCAGGAGAAGGAAGTGGAGCTGACGGAGCGCACTTTGGAGGCTGAGATCAAGAAGCAGGCAGACGCAGACAAGTACGCGAAGCAGCAGGCGTCGGACGCCAGATTATACGAGATGCAGAGGAATTCCGAGGCGCAGCTCTTCGAGCGTCAGAAGAACGCGGAGGCCGAGAAGTTCGAGCGTGAGAAGGAAGCCGAGGCTATGCGCGCGACAGCGGAGGCCAGGAAGTATGCTATGGAGCAGGAAGCCGAGGGTATCCGAAGCAAGGGGCTTGCCGAGGCCGACGCGATCAAGGCGAAAGCCCTTGCCGAGGCGGAAGGTATCGAGAAGAAGGCGGAAGCGATGAAGATGATGGGCGAGGCTGCGATCCTTGAGATGTATTTCAAGGCGATGCCGGAGATCGCAAGGAATATCGCGGAACCGCTTGCCAAGGTGGATAAGATCACCATGTACGGAGACGGTAATACGTCGAAGCTAGTGAAGGATATCGTGGGTACATTTACACAGGTATCGGACGGATTAAAGGAATCAACAGGGGTTGATGTCCAGGCAGTTTTGTCAGGCTTTTTGGGAGCGAAGCTATCTGAAAAGGATGAGAATAAGGCCGAAGCTGTCAGGCAGCCGGCTGTGAAGAAAGGTGGAGACCAGGCTTAGTATGAGTATATTTACGAAAGGGTCAGAAGAGGAACCGCAATGTAAGAATGAGAATGTGCAGGAGACGGGCAGGTTAAAGAGGGTATTAAAAGAATGCTTTCAGATGGTCGTGATCCCGGTTGCGCTCGCGTTATTCTGCGGCAAGGTGCTGATCGTCAATGCGAATATCCCGTCCGGTTCTATGGAGAATACGATCCATCCCGGGGACCGGGTGATCGGGTCACGTCTGGCTTATCTGAGTCAGGATCCGCAGCGGTCGGATATCATTATATTCAAGTTTCCCGATGATGAATCGCAGGTATTCATCAAGCGGATCATCGGACTTCCGGGCGAGGAGATCCAGATCGTGGCCGGAGCGGTCTATATAGACGGAGCGCAGGTGCCCCTTAAGGAGGAGTATCTCAAGGAGATCCCTCAGGGGAGTTTTGGTCCCTATGTGGTTCCGGAGGATTCTTATTTTGTGATGGGCGATAATCGGAATAATTCCCATGACTCCAGGTTCTGGAAGAATCATTTTGTGGCAAGGGATGAGATTCTGGCGAAGGCCTGGTTCCAGTATTTTCCGAAGATCGGGCTGGTAGATTAGTACAATTGAACAATATGCAGAGAGGAAGAAGGAAGTGAAATATATTCGGAGAATATGCTGCGGTTTTCTTATATTTCTTGCAGCTAATATACCATTGCTCAAGTATTTGCTGATATCGAAGGATATTATAATTCCGAAGTTTGGGGGCATTATTTTAATGCTCCTTTTGGTTGTGGGAGTAATTGTGATCAATATTGTTCCGGCGCTTTCTAACCGGAGGATTCCGGGGAAGAGACTTAAGATCTGCGCGGACGGGTGCGAGCTTCTGATTTATTTCCTGATATCGGTAAGCGCATCCGTGCTGTGTCTGTTAGCCGCGCTGCCGGTATTGTTTCAGGGAAATAAGATGACATGGTTTGGGAATCTGGCTTGTATGGTTCTTGTGGAAGCGCTTGTCTTCTGGAGCGGGATCATCCGGGTCTATCTTACGTCTGCTCAGATCGGGGTTAAATGGCGGGCGATTGGAATTATATGCGGCTGGATTCCGGCCGTGCATCTGGCCGTCCTTGTGAAGATCATCCGCATGGCGTCGGACGAGTGGGAATTCGAGAGCGGGAAGATCATGCAGGCTCAGGAGCGGAAGGACGAACAGCTATGCCGGACCAGATATCCGATTCTGATGGTGCATGGAGTGTTTTTCCGGGATTTTAAATATTTTAACTACTGGGGGCGGATTCCGCAAGAATTGGAGAAGCACGGCGCCGTGATCTATTACGGCAACCATCAGTCGGCGGCCTCTGTTGCGGACAGCGGGAAGGAACTTGCCGGCCGTATCAGGCAGATCGTCGATGAGACCGGCTGTGAGAAGGTCAATATTATCGCGCATTCGAAGGGCGGGTTAGATTCACGATACGCGGTAAGCTGCCTTGGAATGGATCAGTATGTCGCGTCTCTTACTACCGTCAATACGCCGCACAGAGGATGTATCTTCGCGGATTATCTTCTGAATAAGATTCCCGCGGCGGCGAAGGATAAGGTGGCGGAGGGATATAACTCGGCGCTTAAGGTATTGGGCGACGAGACGCCGGATTTTATGGCGGCGGTGACAGATCTTACGGCTTCCGCCTGTCAGGAATTTAACCGGAAGGTGCCGGATTGCCCCGGAATCTATTACCAGAGTGTGGGATCGAAGCTCAATGCGGCGTCGGGAGGGCGTTTTCCGCTTAATTTTTCTCATCAGCTTGTGAAATATTTCGACGGGCCGAATGACGGCCTGGTGGCGGAGAGTTCATTTCCATGGGGAGAGGATTATACATTCCTTACAACCAGCGGAAGGCGGGGGATCTCTCACGGTGATATGATCGATCTGAACAGGGAGAATATTAAGGATTTTGATGTGAGAGAATATTATGTGGGACTGGTAAACGGTCTGAAGGAGAGAGGAGTTTGATCGTACATAACCTTTTTAGCTCTGTTATCATATTATTTAATGTAAGATATTTTTGTTAAGGAGGATTATGGATGGAAGGCCAGTTAGTATGGAAAGACGAATACAACATTGGTATTGACATCATAGATAAGGAGCACGAGAGGTTATTTAAGATCATCAACAAATTATTCAGATTCACCGACGAAAAAAGTAAGAGCCAATGGGCGTGCCAGGAGGGGATCAAATTCTTCAAGGATCACGCGGCGAAGCATTTTACCGAGGAAGAAGAATATATGGAAGCCGTTGGTTATGAGAGGCTTGCGGCACACAGGCACATTCATCAGGAATTCCGTGAGAGGACGCTTCCGGCCCTTGAAGAGGAATTGGAACAGACGGACTACAGCGCGGATGCGGTAGGTCATTTCCTTGGAGTCTGCGCCGGATGGCTGATCGGGCATACGATGATGGAAGACCGGGCGATTGCGGGAAAGAGCAGGAGCAGGTGGATGGAGCTTCTTTCTGAGAAGGAACAGGAGGAGATGAAGGAAGTCATTCTTCAGCTGATGTATGATCTGTTCCGTCTGGAGGCATCCGTGATCAGCGAGACGTACGGAGGAGAGAGATTCGGTAAGGGGATATACCACCGCCTGGTTTACGGTACGGATCAGGAGGAAGAGAAGTGGGAGATATTTTTGGTATTTGAAGAAAAGCTTTTGCTTAATACGGTTGGAAAAGCTATGGGAATCAAGACGAATAAGCTTAACACGATCTTGATGAATGCTGCCAGGTATACGGCGCGTCAGTTTGCGGGGTGCGTTAAGGAGCATCTGCCGGATATGGAGGGGCATGAGTTAAAAGAAGAGAATCTTCTTACTTATGAGGAATTTCAGGATGTATTCGAACATGAAAAGCTGCAGGTGAGCCTTTTGTTTGATACGGGAGAGGGGTATTTCGCGTACTGCGCGCTCGCAAGGCGTTCGATGAAAAAAGCAGGCGCCGCGCCGATCGGTTCGGATAACGCGCTCGCCGAGGTTGAGAAGTACCTGATGAAGAGAGAGGATCATCTGAAGAAGGAAAGCCGTCTGAAGAAGAAGGTGCTTGTGGTGGATGATTCTATTACGATAAGGCAGGGGATCAGGAAGCTTCTGGCGGGCGATTATGACGTGGCTCTTGCCCCGTCCGGCACGGCCGCGATCCGGTGTGTGATCCTGGATAGGCCGGACCTGGTTCTGCTGGATTATGAGATGCCGGTCTGCGACGGACAGCAGGTATTGGAAATGCTTCGTTCGGAAGAGGCACTGGCGGATATCCCGATCATATTTCTGACCGGCAAGACGGATCCTGAGACTGTCAGGAGATTGGTGGCCTTGAAACCTGACGGATATCTGGTCAAATATTTGAAGCCTTCACAGATCAAACAGAAGATAGACGATTATTTTGAAAGGGACAGAAGCCCGATGAGGTGATAGTATGGCGACGATACTGATAGCGGAAGATGAGAAAGAGATGAGGGAGATTCTTGCGGATTGCATGAGGCGAGGCGGCCATGCCTGTATCACCGCAGAAGACGGGATAGAGGCGGTCATGGCGCTTAAGAATCATGCGGTGGATCTGGCGATCCTGGATATTATGATGCCGCATTTGGACGGTTTCTCCGTATGCAGGATCGCAAGGGAGATGAATTCCGTACCGATTCTGTTCCTGACTGCGAAAAGTGATGAGAACGATAAACTGAAGGGGTATGAATATGGTGCGGATGATTATATGACAAAGCCTTTCAGCCCTAAGATACTGCTTGCAAAGGTGAACGCGCTGCTTCGGCGCGCGGGGAACATCCCGCAGGATGCTTTGCAGGCAGGGGCTCTTATCTTATATCCTTCTTCGCGTCAGGTTACGGTAAATGGTATGGAAGCGGAGCTTACCCACAAGGAATTTGAGATGCTGCGGCTGTTTATGCAGAATAAAAATCAGGTATTTTCCCGAGAACAGCTCCTGGATCGTGTCTGGGGCTACGACTATGAGGGGAATACGCGCACGGTTGATACTCATATTAAGACGCTGCGGCAGAAGCTGGGGAGCGAGGGGCACCATATTGTAACGCTGATCCGCTCCGGTTATAAATTCGAGGAATAAGGTATGAAGAGAAGAAAATTTTATGATTTTGGAACGATACGCAGTAAGACGATGGTGCTGTCCAAATTGGCGGGCGGTGCCATCGTGCTGTTTTATCTTGTCACGGAGGAGCTGCCTGTCGGCCGGGAACTTAGCTTTTGGATATGGTTCGTACTGCTGGTCGCCGTGGTCATGACTGTGGATTACCTGTTGGGAAAGCTGATATCAAAGCCGCTTGGCAGGATCAACGACACGGCGGGACAGATGGCGGGGCTGGATCATACAGCGCATTGCGATGTCAATACGAGAGACGAGTTCGGCGAACTGTCGAGGAGCCTGAATACTATGTTTTCGAACCTTCAGAATGCGCTGCAAAAGCTTGAAGAGGCCAATGCCAGGCTTGAAAATGATGTGGAGCAGGAGAGAATTCTGCTTGAACAGCGAAAGGAACTGACAGACAGCCTTTCCCATGAGATGAAGACTCCGCTGGGGCTCATCCGGGCTTACGCGGAAGGGCTGAATGAGGTGACGGACCAGGAGAAGAGACAACGGTATATAGATTCTATCTTAAATGCGACAGAACGCATGGATCACATTATTGTCTCGCTTCTGGATCTGTCGGCACTGGAATCCGGGGCTTCAAAGCTTTCTGAGGAACGGTTTGAATTTATAGAACTTGTGGAGACGGCAGCAGGGCGTCTGATTCTTGACGCGCCCGAATCGGATTACAGATTTTACTATGAGCTTCCGGATGAGAAGGTATTTGTGACGGCGGACAGACAGAGGATGGAGCAGGTATTGACCAATCTGATCGAAAATGCGAAGAAATACGTCCGGAGAGGAGGAGAGATCAGGCTGGCGGTGAGCCTTGACAGGGATGAACTGAGGTTTTCGGTTTATAATGACTGTGCTTCTATGAATGACCAGGATATTTCGAAAATATGGAGGAAGTTCTACCGCTGCCCTGACAATAAATGTGAAGGGTCCGGGCTTGGGCTTGCGATCGTTGACTGGATCTTATCCAAGTACCAGGCCGATTATGGCGTGCGTAATGTGGATCAGGGGGTTGAGTTTTTCTTCCGGTTTCCGATCCTGTTATAAGAATGGCAGGTTTCACTGGATTTCACCAGATTTCACATCAATTTCACATGAACCGCACTCTGATTTCATTTCACTGATATAAGCTGATACCATCAAAAAACAGTCGAATGAAAGGAGAGTTGTTATGTTTTTAGGGTTGGAATGGTATTGGTGGCTGGTTATCGTAATCGTATTCGTGGTTATGCTTCCGCTGAAGATCAAATTCATGAAATGGTGGGGCAGACGCGGACAGGAGAAGAGGAATCATCAGCGCGGGAAATGGGGTGAGGAGGAATGATCAGGGTAAACAATCTGACCTTCTCATACGGCAAGGACAAAGAGGCGCTGCATGGCCTGGATTTTACGGTGGGGGAAGGGGAGATATTTGGATTCCTGGGGCCGAACGGCTCCGGGAAATCAACGACTCAGAAGATACTCACGGGAATCTTAAAAGGCTATGGCGGAAGGGTATCCCTGCTTGGGCAGGATATTGCCGCGGCGGACACCAAAGAGTTATTGAAGCAGATCGGGGTCTTGTTCGAGTTCCCGTATCTGTACACGAACTTAAGCGCCGTAGACAACCTGAGATATTTTGCTTCCTTCTATCCGCAGGAGCGGGTGCGGGACGTGATGGAATTATTGGATAAGCTGGAGTTTAAGAAGGATTATCTGAAGAAGCCGGTCTCTTCTTACTCCAAGGGAATGCGCCAGAGGGTCAGTATGGCGCGCGCCTTATTGAACAGCCCGAAGCTTCTGTTCCTGGACGAGCCGACCAGCGGTCTTGACCCGTCAGGCGCGGTCCTGTTCCGCAAGATCATCGAGGAAGAACGGGGAAACGGTACGACGGTGTTCCTGACGACGCATAACATGGTGGATGCGGATCTGCTATGCGACAGGGTTGCATTTATCTTAAACGGCAATATCGCTGCCCTTGATACGCCGCAGAATTTAAAAGAGCAGAACCGAACGGCGCAAAAAGAGCCGACCCTGGAGGAGGTATTTATCCGGTATACAGGAAGGGGGCTTGAAGAGTGAGAGGCAGTTTTGTTGCACTTCTTAAAAAGGACTTCCGGCTCTGCGTATCCGGTGGGTTTTTCTTGCTGGCGCTGGGGTCGCTGATCTTATATTCTTGTTACATTAATCTGGTCTATGCGAAGCTTGACCAGGAGCTGTTTCCCGTCTACCGGTATGACCCTGGGAAGGCAGGGGGAGAGCGGATAGCAGGCGTTACGGATGTCGGCAGCCTTAACGAACTGGAGGAGGCCTGTGCGGATGGCTATTCTGTAGGGCTTCATATCAACGGTGATTCGGTTTTTGGCGGGAAGACGGAGATTATGATGGTATCCTGCGGCATAGAAAGGCTGGACCATATCCGGGAGGCATATGCAAGATCCCTGCTCTTTCAGGAGGATAAGACGGATGCGCTGGGACAGGCGGAGATCATCGGAGTGAATACCAGAGAGATGAAGAATCGAAGAGAGATGACTGCAGAAGTCTTATTCTTTGAATTGGTTGCGGTAGGGTTCCTGGGGGTGGCTTCGATGCTTTTTAAAGAGAAGCAGATGGGGGTGATCCGTGTCCATGCGATCCTTCCGGTATCCCGGATCCAGTTTATCTTATCAAAATTAACACTGCTCCTATCGTCGGATCTTCTGTTTGCCGCGGTTTTAACGGTAGTCAATCTGGGTATGCCGGAGGGGCTAAAAGCGCTGCCGGGCGTTCTTTTGCAGGCCGGGATATTATCTCTTGTGATGGCGTTGGTTGGTTTCCTGTGTGCAGAGCTGCTGCCTGACTTTAAGCAGTTCTCTCTCATCTATCTGGTGATTGCGGTATTTATCACCACACCGGTCTTTCTTTCGGTGCAGGCGGGCGTAGAGATGGAATGGATGCGGTTTCATCCGATGTACCATCTCTTTACGGCGATGAAAAATGCGTATTTTCAGGTGCTTTCAGCGGGAGGCCTTTACTATGGGGCTTGTGCCGCGGCGATAATTCTGCTGTTTTTGGCTGCCGGATGGGGGCTTGGCCGAGAGATGAAAAAGGAGGGGTGATGCAGGATGAATTGGACCGGATTAAAATATCAGCTTAAGGCGCTGCGGCGTGATAAATTGTGTATTCTTACTTTTTTGCTGCCGATCTTTGCCGGGATCGCCGTTAATCTGATGGGAGATATGGACTTCTCTTCGGCGGCGGAGCCTTCCTTCGGAATCGTCCGGGGCGGCCTGACAGAAGAGATGGAGGACTGGCTTCAGACCAATGGGGCTGTGCAGATATATGACAGCAGGGAAGAACTGGAAGAGGCGGTGAAGGAGCCTTCCACGCAGACGATAGGTGTGCTGTCTGACGGTGAAGGAATGAGGACGGTACGATCAGGAGATGAGTTTCACATGTATGCAGTCATTGCAGACAGGCTGCCGGCGCTGTATGAACAGAGGGACTGGACCTCACAGTATGACTTGAAGGTACTTCCGGCGGGAGGCGGGAATGATATCATGAAATCGCTGCTGATCGTGATCATCATGGCTGCGGCCATGTTCATGGGATGCACCTTCAATGCTATGAATATCTTAAGTGAGAAGGAGGACGGGATCGAGTATATCAATGAGATCCTTCCTATGACCAGAGGTCAGTACGTGAAGCAGAAGATCGCGATCGGGTTCGTCGGAGGGGTATTTTCCACTGTGATCACGGCGCTGATCTGTATGAGGGTTACGGCCGCACAGGTCTTGCCGCTCCTTCTTCTGGTTGTTCTGTCTGCGTTTACCGCGGCTTTGGCGGGCTTGTTCATTGCGCGGTTTGCCGGCGGTTTGATGGTGGGGATCGTGTATATTAAAATTATAATGATTCTGTTCCTGGCGCCGCCGATTCTGTTCTACATGCTGGTCTTGCCGGACAGTATATGGTACGGGTTAAGCTATCTGTTCCCGTCCAGTGCGGCCTTCTATGGACTGATGGGGCTGATGGAAGGCCAGACGGATGTGGTCAGGGAGGCGGCAGTGCTGGCGGGACACGGGGGAGTGTGGCTGGCGGTATATATATTGATGGGGAAAATCAAGTCAGGCAATTGAAAAGGGAGGTTGATAGCATATCGCTTTAGCGATATAATGTTAGAAGAGGATAAATGTTACATAGAAAAATTTTTGGGGAGAACCGGGATGATAGAGTGTCTGATTAAGAAAGGTGAAGTATAATGGGATTAACAGAACAACTAAAGAATGTATTATATGACTGCGGAGCGGATCTGGTTGGAATTGGAGATATCAGCAAGGTTAAAAACAGTGATTTTAACGTCGGAATAGCGGTTGCAGCCGCTTTGCCTAAAAATGTGATCATTGATCTGCGGACTGCCCCGACAAAAGAGTATTATGATCTGTATTATTCTCTGAACAGGAAATTAAACGATATTGTCACAGCCGGAGAAAATTACTTGCTCAGTTTGGGATATGAAGCTTATGCACAGACCACAGACCGTGTTAAGATAAATCAGGACAGAGCCACAGCAATTCCTCATAAGACCGTTGCTACCAGGGCAGGACTTGGGTGGATCGGCAAGAATTGTTTGTTGGTAACTTCGCAGTATGGCCCTGCAGTACGGATTTCATCTCTGCTGACCAATGCTCCATTAGAATGCAATAAAGCGATTGATGTTTCCCGCTGCGGGGAGTGCAGAGTTTGCGTGGAGCATTGTCCTGCGCGGGCGCTGAAAGGAACTCTGTGGAATACAGGTGTTCAGAGAGAAGATATTGTAAATGTAGAGGAATGCTATAAAAAGCAGAATGAAATTATGTATGAACATACCGGTATTGAGAAGGATCTGTGTGGGAAATGTTTTGCTATGTGTGTGTATGCTCAGAAACTATGAACAGTAAGACCGCGGCCGCACTTGATGATGTCTATGATCGTTTACAATGGGCGGGCGAGGAATACATTCTTGAGGAACTGAATGATGAAATGAACGGACTCAAAAAAGCCGGCACGGTTTTTTCCTCGGAAGCAATGTATTGGATAGGGTATACCTACCGCTACTGGCATTACTACACGGGTGAGTATAGTCATGAAATATATAAAACAGCAGATGCTAAAATGATGAGCGAATGCTGGCTTGGTTTCCATACTCTTGATGTTGAAATGGCCATTGATGATTTGAAAGAGATTTATGAACTGAAATCTCATGAAAGGAATGCTTTGTGATCTGTGTAGTCCGGAAAAAGACGAATATTAATTTTTAGATAAAGGATATGACGATATGGAGAAGAGACAGGAAAAAGCGGTGAGTGAATTACAAGAGAGGTTCGAGTTCCGGAATATTCATTCCGATGAGGGTGAGCAGGCTGCAAAGATTGAAAGGCTCTGTTTTCCGCCTAACGAGGCATGCTCCAGGGATATGATGCTTAAGCGTGTTGCTAAGGCACCGGATTTGTTCCTGGTAGCAGTCGATAGGAACACGGGTAGAATAGCCGGATTCTTAAATGGACTTGCTACGAAGGAGGATTCGTTCAGGGATGAATTTTTTACAGATGCCGAGTTACATGATCCGTCAGGGGAGAATATTATGCTGTTGGGACTGGACGTGCTTCCAGAGTATCGGATGCAGGGATTGGCTCGGGAGATTATGGATTGCTACCTTAAGAGGGAACGCAAGAAAGGCAGGCGTATGGTTTTGCTGACGTGTCTTGATTCCAAGGTGGAGATGTATCAGAAGATGGGATTTGAGGATATGGGGATTGCGGATTCTACGTGGGGCGGCAGTCAGTGGCATGAGATGAGGTGTGTGCTCAGGGGGCAGGGATTATAGTTTATATAGCCGATGAGCAGAGTTCGTGGTCATGAAGCTTGAGAATCAGACAAACCGCAAATTGAAGGAGGTGTTTGATATGTATGCTCCGATAGAGGAAGGATTCATACACACGGTAATACCTGTCAAGGAGGTATGTCCGTATGGGGAACCGATCGCCAGGTCTCAGGCCCGAAGGATATTATATCGCTTGGAAGAGTTCCGGAAGGTAGAACTGGACTTTGGCGGGGTTGATTTTATGGGACAGGGATTCGCAGATGAGGTGTTCCGGGTATTTCAGAATAAGCATCTGGATATTGAGTTGATTCCGGTGAATGCGAATGAGTCGGTACTTGGTATGGTTCATCATGTGACTGCGGGAATGAGGTGATGTGCGGTGGATGCGAATGAATATATATGCCAGGATTTTGAGAAAGATAGAATCATTGAGGATTATTCTTTCGAAGTATTTTGGAAGGATGATATTACTGCGAGTGTAAATGTACACGGGGATAAGGTTAGGGTTACGCGGTATGTAAGACATCCTCTCAAACAGCTTTTTGCAGAAGATGTTATGACGAGATATCAGTTGAACCGTATTCTGGAGATGCGCTGCTGGGATAGAAGAAGAGAAGATATTGATGAGATCTTGGTGCATCTGGGGCTTAAGGAGTATAATCCCTATGAGATTGTTAGGAAGACACATGGAGTGTCGTGGAATGATTATATTTGGTTCCGATTTCCAGGCGAGAAGCTGACTAGTAGGGACGTGTTGGTGAGGGATTAGGAATGTTTCGGGAGACAATTGAAAATGAGTATATTGTGATACAGGAGGGGACGAGTGAAGGAACTCAGATGAAATACCGAAAAGGAGATTATTGGTATAAGAAAGACTGCCGTGGTAAGGAAGGACTTGTGGAATATTTGGTTTCTGAGATGCTTAAATATTCGACTTTGGATTTAGCAGAATATGTAGTATATGAGTATGGATACATTAATGAAGCAAGAGGGTGCCGCAGTAAGAATTTTTTAGAGGCAGGAGAAGAACTGATAACTTTTTACCGTCTGTATTATAATGAATTCGGAAAAGATTTATCTCAGATATTGGCACTTATGGAGACAATGGAGGAACGGATAGAATACGTTATAAAATTTGTCTGGCAGAGTTGTGGATTAGATATAACAGAATATTTAAAAAAAGTATTTACGTTGGATATGCTTATTCTTAACGAAGACCGGCATTTGAATAATCTGGCAGTTGTACTTCGGGGGAATCGGTTTGTATCGGCACCAATATTCGATAATGGAATGTCCTTGTTGACGGCGAATCAGAGTGTTAATTGGCATTTCCCTGCAGAAGAGAATGTAAAAAGGGTAGTTGCAAGACCATTTTGCGGATCACATGAGAAGATGTTTCACTATTTTGGACAGGGTTTTTGTGTGGATTTTGCTGCGGTACAGCGGTGGATTGAAGAGGAAGAAGATACAAATGAAAAAAAGGTCTTGAAGTATCAACTGCAGAGATATTCTTTTTTGGCAACGGAATCAATATAAGATTCTTCTGGTCAGGGAGAGGAACGGCACGTGGTCGTTGCCGCGGATTTTATGATTGACAAATCCTGCATTTTCGCATATGATATACCATACATGGGAAAGACAAGGAACGGGAAGAGTAGCGGACCAGGAGACCAAAAGAGAGAAGCTGTCATCGGCTGAAAGCAGCTTCGGGGAGAATGTCTGTGAAGTGCGTCCGGGAGTTGATTCGGTGAAAGGCATTGGGTCTGGTAGCCGGATACGGGATAACACACGTTACGTGTATCAAAGTGGAGGATCAGTCATGAGGAATGCTGCCTTTGTCAGAAGTGCAGATATCTGGTGATTTTTAGAAGTCCTCTATGAGAGTGGAACCGCGGAGTGATGCTTCGTCTCTTGATGTTGATTGAGAGGCGGAGTTTTTTTAGTATAAGGAGTGGTCTTATATGGGAATATTATCATATATTAAGCAGGAGATAAGGGTAGTCCGGGAACGTGACCCGGCGATCAAGTCGAATATGGAGGTCTTCTTATATCCGAGCTTCAAGGCGATCCTGCGTTACCGTGTAGCGCATAGGCTGTATCTTAAGAAGCATTATTTTCTTGCCAGATGGGTTTCTCAGCGGGCAGTCAGGAAGACGGGGATTGAGATCCATCCAGGGGCGAAGATCGGGAAGGGCTTGTTTATCGACCATGGAAGCGGAGTGATCATCGGTGAGACCGCCGAACTTGGAGACAATGTTACGCTGTATCAGGGTGTGACCCTTGGCGGTACAGGCAAGGAGAAGGGCAAACGCCATCCGACCCTCGGCGATAATGTCATGGTGAGTGCGGGAGCGAAGGTCTTAGGTTCCTTCAAGATCGGGGAGAATTCCAAGATCGGAGCCGGGAGTGTGGTGCTTAAAGAGGTGCCGCCGAATTGCACGGTTGTCGGTGTGCCGGGAAGGATCGTGAAGATGGGAGACCAGAAGATTCCGCGTATGGATCTGGATCAGGTGCATCTGCCTGATCCGATCAGCAACGATATCCGGGAACTCCAGGCAGACAATATCCGGCTTCACAAGCGAATCAAAGAGATGGAGAAGCGTATGCGGTGCATGAAGCCCCGGGAGATCGAGATACTCGATACAGATTCTAAAAGCACAGGCGCTCTTGAAGGCACATCCGCACCAAAGCATTGCGGCGATAAAAGAGAAAAAGGAGAGAAAACGAAGCATGAAACTGTATAACACATTGTCTAAGAAAAAGGAAGAATTTACCCCGTTAGAGGAAGGAAAGGTCAGGATGTATGTATGCGGGCCTACCGTGTATAATTTCATTCATATCGGAAATGCAAGGCCGATGATCGTGTTCGATACGGTAAGAAGATATTTCGAATACAAAGGTTATGATGTGAATTATGTATCGAATTTCACGGATGTGGATGATAAGATCATTAAGAAAGCCATCGAAGAAGGCGTTTCTTCCGATGAGATTTCCAAGCGGTATATTGCCGAATGTAAGAAGGATATGGAGGGGATGAATGTGAAGCCTGCAACCACGCATCCCCTTGCTACGGAGGAGATCGGCGGAATGATTGAGATGATCGGGGCTTTGATTGAGAAGGGATATGCCTATGAGAAGAACGGTACGGTGTATTTCCGTACCCGTAAGTTCCCGGATTACGGCAAATTATCCCATAAGAACCTGGATGATCTTCGTTCCGGTGAGCGCTCTCTGCTTGTGACGGGAGAGGACGAGAAGGAAGATCCGCTTGATTTTGTGCTCTGGAAGCCGAAGAAGGAGGGAGAGCCGTCCTGGGAGTCTCCGTGGAGCGACGGACGTCCGGGATGGCATATTGAGTGCTCTGAGATGTCGAAGAAGTATCTTGGCGAGCAGATTGACATTCACGCGGGAGGGGAAGATCTTGTGTTCCCTCATCATGAGAATGAGATCGCTCAGAGCGAGGCGGCGAACGGCAAGGAATTTGCAAAATACTGGATGCACAATGCATTTTTGAATATTGACAACCGTAAGATGAGTAAGTCTCTCGGCAACTTCCGCACAGTTCGGGAGATCAGCGAGCAGTTTGATCTGCAGGTGTTACGGTTCTTCATGCTGAGCGCGCATTACAGAAGTCCGCTGAATTTCAGCGCGGATCTGATGGACGCGTCTAAGACCGGTCTGGAGCGTATCATCAATGCGGCGGATCACTTGAAGTTCTTGACAGGAAATGCAAAGGCAGAGAAGATGACTGAGGAAGAGGCGGACGCATATGCGAAGACAGAGGAGTATGTGAAGGCATTTGAAACTGCTATGGAAGATGATTTTAACACTGCGGACGCCGTTGCGGCTGTGTTTGATCTTGTAAAATACAGCAATACTACGGCAAATGCGGACAGCGCCAGGGAGTATCTTGAAAATCTGCGATCTCTTCTTACGAAGCTTACGGACGTTCTTGGCCTGATCGTAGAGCGGAAGGAAGAGATGCTGGATGCGGATATCGAGAAATTGATCGAAGAGCGTCAGGCGGCGCGCAAGGCCAAGGATTTTGCCAGGGCGGATGAGATCCGCGGCGAGCTGCTTAAGAAGGGTATCATTCTTAAGGATACGAGAGAGGGCGTGCAATGGAAGAGGGCGTAATAAAGCGGCAGGAAGACAGTCTTAAGATGCAGTCCGCGAATGAGCAGGATATATTGGGAATGTATATGCAGGATGTATTTGAGCTGCAAAAGGTGGACGCCAAGGCGCTGTCACCGCTTACTCTGGCATATATCGGAGACGCCGTCTATGATCTGATCATCCGTACTCTGGTGGTGAATAAGGGAAATCAGCAGGTACAGAAGCTTCATAAGGAGACGGTCACCATGGTAAAGGCTTCTGCGCAGGCGCGTATGATCACTGTGCTGAATGACCGTCTGACCGAGGAGGAGCATGCGGTATATAAGCGCGGAAGGAACGCCAAGAGCGTGTCGATCGCCAAGAACCAGTCTGTTTCCGACTACCATAAGGCGACTGGATTCGAGGCATTGATGGGATATCTGTATCTGAGAAAGGAATGGAAGAGAATGCTTGAGCTGATCAAGACAGGGCTTGACGCATTAGGGAACGAAGAGACATAGGCAGAAAATATCGGTTGGGGAAGAAGATGGAGAAAATCACAGAGAAGGATTTTAAAAGAGGCAGAATGAAGGAAAAAGATCGGGAAAATGAAAACCTGATAGAAGGGCGGAACGCGGTCTTAGAAGCTTTCCGCGCCGGGAAGACAATTGATAAGTTACTGGTGTTGGACGGATGTCAGGACGGTCCTGTAAAAAGCATCATAAGAGAGGCAAAGAAGCAGGACACCCTGATACAGTTCGTGACAAAGGAACGTCTGTCCCAGATATCCGAGACAGGGAAGCATCAGGGTGTGATCGCCTATGCGGCGGCCTATGCCTATGCCGAGGTAGAGGATATGCTGAAAACCGCTGAAGAGAAGGGTGAGGACCCGTTCCTGATCCTTTTGGACAATATTGAAGACCCGCATAATCTGGGGGCGATCATCCGTACAGCCAACTTAGCGGGCGCCCACGGTGTGATCATTCCAAAGAGACGGGCAGTGGGACTTACGGCAACGGTGGCGAAGGCGTCAGCCGGAGCGATCAACTATACGCCTGTGGCGAAGGTGACGAATCTGACCAAGACCATGGAGGAGCTTAAAAAGCGCGGCATGTGGTTCGTATGCGCGGATATGGACGGGGAGCAGATGTACCGTCTGAATCTGACCGGGCCGATAGGAGTGGTTATAGGCAGTGAAGGAGAAGGTGTGAGCCGCCTGGTGAAAGAGAACTGTGACTTTATAGCCGGGATACCGATGAAGGGAGACATTGATTCTCTGAATGCGTCGGTGGCCGCGGGAGTGCTGGCATATGAGATTGTAAGGCAGAGATTGTTACGCGGCTAGTACAGCATTCACTGTTAATTAAGCAATGCTGTACTAGGATATTCAGTGGATACAGAACGGAGATGGAGCGGTACATGGCGAATTATGAGCAGATGACGGATGAGCAGTTGATCGGGAAACTGCGCAAGGGTGATAAGAATATTATTGATTATATCATGGAGAAATATAAGAACATGGTGCGCAAGGAGGCCAACGCCATGTATCTGCTTGGCGGAGAGAATGACGATCTGATCCAGGAGGGGATGATCGGTCTGTTTAAAGCCGTCCAGGATTATGACGTGCAGCAGGAGACTTCATTCTACAGCTTTGCCAGGCTTTGCATCACCAGACAGATGTATTCGGCGATCGAGGCTTCCAGACGGAAGAAGCACAGTCCGCTGAACTCATACATATCTCTCTATGAGACAAGCGAAGAACAGGGACCGCTTATGGAGACGATGGCGGCAGGGTGCGAGAGCAACCCGGAGGAATTGCTGGTCAGCCGGGAATATGCGAAGCTGCTGGAGATTAAGTTAGAGGAGAGCTTAAGCGATCTGGAGAACAGGGTTCTCTATCTGCACCTTCTTGGGACGGATTATAAGACGATCGCCAGGCTGCTTGATAAGAAGCCTAAGACGATCGACAATGCGCTGCAGAGGATCAAGGGGAAGACGGAGAAAATATTAAGAGCTGAGAAGTAAGAGAACGCGGTTAAAGAGCGGAGTATGCATAACGGTATACCTGCTCTTTTTTTGTAAATGGCAGTAACAGTTCAGACAGGTCTGCGCATTCACTGCGCTGACCGTGCCATAGAATAGAGCATGAAAGCATCCGGCCCATCGCGAAGCGATTGTTAATGGCCGGATGCCTGTAACAGTGAAGGTATCTGAACTGTTACAAATGTCAACGGCAGAAGGAGCGTTCACAGTTAAAAATATATTGACATGCATGGATCGGTGTGCTAAGATATTCAAGAATAATTTAGTGCTTTAAAGCGTAACGCTTTAAAGTAAATGCCTGAATATTTAAATCTTAACAGGTGACTTGGAGGGAATGAGAGATGTCAAAGGAAATATTGTGTGTGATCATGCTGGTGGTATTTTTTGCCGTTATGATCTATGTTGGATTTTACTCGAGGAAGCATGCGACGGACGTAGACGGGTTCGTGCTGGGAGGCAGGGGAGTCGGTCCGTGGCTGACTGCATTTGCGTTCGGTACGTCGTATTTTTCCGCGGTTATTTTCGTGGGATATGCCGGACAGTTTGGTTGGAACTTCGGAATGTCCGCCACATGGGCGGGGCTTGGCAACGCATTTATCGGATCGTTGCTTGCATGGAATATACTTGGAAGAAGGACCCGTGTTATGACCCAACATCTGGATGCGAAGACCATGCCGGATTTTTTCGGGAAACGGTTTGATTCAGTTCCGCTTAAGGTGGCGGCATCCATCATCGTATTCATCTTCCTGATCCCATATACGGCATCCCTTTATAATGGATTATCCAGTCTGTTCGGTCTGGTGTTCGATATTCCGTATTGGGCGGTGATCGCGGTAATGGCTGTGCTGACGGGCTTTTACGTGATCTTCGGCGGATATATGGCGACGGCGATCAATGACTTTATTCAGGGAATCATCATGCTGTTTGGAATCTGCGCGGTCATCGGGGCGGTATTGGCGGAGAACGGCGGATTGCTCCAGGCGACGAAGTCTCTGGCAGCCATTACAGGGGATGCAGGGTGGGAGGGTGCGTACTGCGCATTCCTCGGTCCGGATCCGTTAGCGCTTCTGTTTGTGGTGGTTCTGACATCGCTCGGAACCTGGGGACTGCCGCAGATGGTCGGGAAGTTTTACGCGATCAAGAGTGAGAAGGATATACATAAGGGAACCGTGATCTCGACGGTATTTGCGATCATTGTGGCCGGAGGATGTTATTTCCTGGGCGGTTTCGGGAGGCTCTACGGCGGCAAGGTGGTGATCAATGAGGCGACTGGCAAGCCGTTGTTTGATACGATCGTGCCGACCATGCTGTCTGCTTTGCCGTCGATCGTCATAGCGGTGGTGATCGTGCTGGTATTATCGGCGTCTATGTCCACCCTGTCTTCTCTGGTTCTGACGTCCAGTTCTACTTTTACGCTGGATGTTATCAAGCCGGCGGCAAAACAGGGGATGTCGGATAAGAAGCAGGTTTTGATCATGAGAGTTTTTATCGTCTTCTTCATTCTGGTATCGGCAGTGATCGCCATCTTCAAGGATGCGCATCCAGAGGTGACCTTTATCGCACAGATGATGGGAGTATCCTGGGGAGCGCTGGCAGGAGCTTTCCTTGCGCCGTTTCTGTATGGATTATATTGGAAAGGGATCACGAAGATATCGGTGGTTATTTGCTTCATCTGGGGATGCGGGATCGCTTTGCTGCAGTTATATGTGACGCTTGGCAAAGTAGACGTAAGCGGATGGGGGCCGGTTCTTGGATATATCTTCAAATCATCCATTAATTCCGGCGTGATCGCAATGGCGGGAGGTCTGCTTATTGTTCCGGTCATCAGTTTATTTACAAAGAAACAGGACGAAGCAGAGCTTTCGGGGATCTTCTCCTGCTACGAAGAGACGGTAACGATTACGAAGAGATCTTCGCTGCAAGAGTAGAAGCTGCAGTTACTCCCGTGGTGGGTGGAGGCGAGCTGCGAGTGAATGGAATGTTAAAATACATCAAGGAAAGTGATTAAAATCATCACTTTCCTTTTTGCTGTATATATGTTAGGATATGAAGGTGTTAAAAAAGTGCAATTAATTTGATGATTATTATGCCTTTTGCTTCCGCTGGTAATGTGCCGGATGAATGGGTCATGATATTGTTTTGAAATAGGAAGGAGAAAGAGAAGATTATGAAAAATTATCAGAAATACGAGAGGACATATTTTATGCCGCCCGAGGTTACTTACGATTGGGCGAAGAAGGAGTATATAGACAAACCGCCGATCTGGTGCAGCGTTGACCTGCGCGACGGGAATCAGGCGTTGATCGAGCCTATGAGCCTGGAGGAGAAGCTGGAGTTCTTCCAGATGTTGGTGGATATCGGTTTCAAGGAGATCGAGGTGGGCTTCCCGGCGGCATCGGAGACAGAGTATCAGTTCATGAGAACGCTGATCGAGAAGGATATGATCCCGGATGATGTGACGGTACAGGTGTTGACACAGGCGAGAGAGCATATTATTAAGAAGACCTTCGAGGCGGTCAAAGGCGCGCCCCACGCGGTAGTGCATCTCTATAATTCTACTTCCGTTGCACAGCGGGAACAGGTATTCAGAAAGAGCAAGGAGGAGATCAAGCAAATAGCGATCGAAGGGGCGAATCTTCTCCTTCAGCTGGCTTCCGAGACGGACGGGAACTTTACCTTCCAGTACAGCCCGGAGAGTTTCCCGGGAACGGAAGTGGATTACGCGGTGGAGGTCTGCAACGCGGTGCTTGATGTATGGAAACCGACAGCGGACAATAAGGCGATCATTAACATACCTACGACGGTGGAGAACGCCATGCCTCATGTATTTGCGTGCCAGTTAGAGTATGTGAACAAGCATCTGAATTACAGGGACAATGTGATCCTTTGCCTGCATCCGCACAATGACAGAGGATGCGGTGTGGCAACGGCGGAGCTTGGGATCCTGGCAGGTGCGGACCGAATCGAGGGGACGCTGTTCGGCAACGGCGAGCGTACCGGGAATGTGGATATCGTGACTATGGGAATGAATATGTATTCTCACGGTGTGGATCCGGGACTGGATTTTTCGGATATGAAGCATATCCGGGAGACGTATGAGCGCTTGACCAGGATGGAAGTATATGACCGTCAGCCTTATGCGGGCGACCTGGTATTCACCGCGTTCTCCGGCTCGCATCAGGATGCCATTGCCAAGGGCATGACCTGGAGAGAGGAGAAGGAGTGCGATACCTGGACGGTTCCTTATCTTCCGATCGATCCTCAGGATGTGGGCAGGAGATATGATTCCGACGTTATCCGTATCAACAGCCAGTCCGGCAAGGGCGGCGTCAACTACATCCTGAAGCAGAGCCACGGTATCAACCTGCCGCAGAAGATGCGCGAGGAGGTCGGATATCTGGTGAAGGATGTATCCGACAAGGCGCATAAGGAATTGAATCCAGAGTGGGTATACCAGATCTTCTCAGATCATTATATCAACACCAAGCCGGTGTTCCATATTGATGAGTGCCATTTCAAACAAGGAGACGGGATTACCTCAGAGGTGACCATCAATCACGGCGGCGAGACCAGGGTGATCACGGCCATGGGAAACGGACGTCTGGATGCGGTCAGCAACGCCATCAAGCAGTATTTTAACATCAGCTATGAGCTGCGGTTCTATGAGGAGCATTCTCTGACCAGAGGGTCTTCTTCTAAGGCGGTTGCCTATGTGGGGATCGTCTGCAGCGGCAAGACCTTCTGGGGTGTGGGAATCGACGCGGATATCATCAAGTCCTCGATCGAGGCACTGATCGTTGCGGTGAATAAGATCGAAGAGATCGGGAGCGCCGACGGGTGCAAGGACGAGAGGATGATCGAGATCATGAATTATATCCAGGCGAACTATATCGACATTACACTGGACGGCCTGGCGGAGAAGTTCTATCTGTCGAAGCCTTATATCTCCAAATATATTAAGGAGAAATCCGGCCTGACATTCGGAGAACTGGTGAAGAAGATTCGGATGAAGAAGGCGAAGGCGCTCTTAAAGAGCAGTAATATGACGGTGGAGAATATCGCGCTGTCAGTGGGATATCAGAATGTAGAGCATTTTAACAGGATGTTCAAGAAGGCTTATAACACTACACCGATGCAGTTTCGGAATCAGAAATAGATCATTGTTTCTGGTGCGGGTTTCTGGCGCAGGTTTACTGACAATACCTGCGCCGTTATAACCGGCGGGGCCGCTTTTCAATTATATCTGTGCCCGCAGTTCTTTCTCTAAGAACTGTTTAATGTACGGATTGTTTTCTTCGCTCAATGTAGGCTGGAACGCCATATAACGGCATTTCTGATACTGATCGCCGTCCAGCATAAAGGTGTAACCCATAATACATTTCGGATTGCAGGCGTTGGGATCGATCAGCCGTTTGCAGACGGAGGCTTTCTTGATTTCTTTTTTTAATTTCTCGGGCAGTGTGTCAAGGAAGCTCTGGTATTGCTGTATATGTTCGGGATAAATGCGCAGCTTCATCCCTGTTTTTCGGGATACGAAGGTTGCCAAAGTCCTGTTGCTGCTTCGTACATAGGATACAATATAACCGCTCTTTTGCAGTTTGATACCACATTTACAGCCATTTGCCGTCAGATATTCGTTGATTTGGTTTACAAAGCTACGGTAATTCACGTCGACCGTTTCCATAAACACATTAAATTTCTCGTCCATAAATCCCTCCGTTATGCCTTTTTCTTCGTTACTGGTATCCATACCTCATACTGTGCGTTCTGCGGGTCTGGATTCAGATAGACCTCAATATCGGGGGCGTTGGCATACTCATATCCAGAGGTTGGGAGCCATTCCGTTACGATCCGCTGCTCCAATTCCTGGATGGACTGATTCGTGCCCGTTCCGGAAAAGATCGCCCAAGTAGACGCAGGTACCGTATATTCTTCAAACTCGCCGGCGGCCTTCGTACTGGAAACAGCAATAAAATATCTCCATTCTTCTTCATCATTGCAGGCGCTTACGCCCAAGAGCCCCATCGGAGGCGTATCCATCATTCCTGCCAATTTCTGTATTGTTCCATTTACTGACGCTTCCTGCCACATATTCGGCACGTCTATAAAATTATTTTCGATTTCTTTATCGAGCGGTGCAGATATGCCGATAATGCGGAATGTTTCTTTTGTCTCAATTCTATAATTCATTTCAGTTGCTCCTTTCACAGCGATTCTAAATACAATGGGGGAAAAAGATTTTACGGACACGCCCTCGCCCTTCACGGATGAAGGGGCTATCCCGTGAAAAGACTGGAACGCTCTGTTAAATGCAGTCGGAGAGCGGTAGCCGTATTTCTCCGCGATATCAATGATCCGTTCATCCCCGCCCTGTAAGTCGACCGCTGCCAAAGACATCCTTCTTCTTCGGATATACTCTGTCAGGGTGATGCCCGCCATATAAGTAAACATCCTCTGGTAGTGATAGGCGGAGCAGCAGGCGATCCGCCCAAGCTGTTCATAGTCAATTTCGGCCGTCAAATGTTCCTCGATATAATTCATACTTTGGTTTAACTTTTCAACCCATTCCATGAGATACCTCCCTTGTACATAAATTTGTCTTTTTCATTATAAGGCTTATTCTTGGATTTTTCCTCTCTAATCTTGCACAAAAAAGAGAGATTTGTTGGTATAATTGGGAATGAAATCTTTACACGCAAATTTGGGATTGCTATAATAAAAGTGTTGACTCTGGAAGATTTAAAACATGCTGTGCTAGAGGGAGGATGAGAGACATGATCATAGCAGCCAGATATTTGATAACGGGAGACGGCAAGACGGTTCTTAATGACCGTGCAGTGCTTGTCGGAACGGACGGAAAGATTCAGAAGATTGGGGAACTTGCGGCGCTTGTGCAGGAATTCCCTGATGAGGAAGTGAAGGATTACGGGGAGGCGACGCTGCTTCCGGGGCTCTGCGACATGCATGTCCATCTGGGATATTGGTATTCTCAGCCAGACAGCTTCAACTATGGCCCGCAGCTAATTATGCTTTACGCCCTTCAGCACGCCCAGGCGGCATTCGAGCGGGGGATCACATCGGTACGGGATATGTCTTCGGCCCATGGAGTCTGTAAGAATCTGAAGCTTGCCGCTGAGAAGGGATTTGTCACTATTCCGCGGATTACTCACACGGATACGGGGATCTGTATGACCGGAGGGCATGCCTGGGAAGAGGTGGAGCAGGTAGACGGTCCCTGGGAGGTGCGCAAAGAAATCCGCAGGCAGATCCGTGACGGGGCAGAGTGGGTGAAGGTATTAACGACGCACCGGACCCATACGCCGGAGCTGACCCAGGAAGAGCTCGACGCGGCGGTGGATGAATGTCATAGAAGGGGAATCAAATGCGGAGTGCATGCGGGAACCAATCCGGGGATCCAGATGTGCATTGACGCCGGATTTGATACCATAGAACATGCTACATTTATGACGCTTGATCACGCGAAGCAGATGGCCGGGAAAGGAATCGCGTGGACGCCGACCATTATGGCGTATACTCTGCTGTATGATATCTGTAAAGAGAATATTGAGAAGCATGCAGGTGCGCCGGTGAACGATCCGGTCATGCAGAAGGAGATGAAGGATTACCAGTATTTTGAGCCGGCGTATAAGGCTTACAGGGATCATTTCAAGGAGTTCTATGATACGGGTGTGACGGTGATCGCGGGTACAGATATGGTAATGTACCAGTCGCCGCTGCTGCCGCTTGCCAGAGAGCTTCAATATATGGTAGAGTACGGCATCACGCCGGTACAGGCGATTCAGACAGCTACCTCGAACCCGGCTAAGGTTCTGGGCGTAGAGGAGGAGAGAGGTCTGGTGGAAGAAGGACTGGATGCGGATCTTCTGGTAGTCGGCGGGGATCTGAGCAAGGATATTACAAGACTTAACGATGTGAAGCTGGTTACCCTGGGCGGAAAGAGAGTATTTGAGAATGGAGTCCGGTATGTGGGGACAGGGAATATGAGGATGTAGTTTACATATGAGATTGAATCCTCAATAGGGGCAGATGCGGCTTGCGTGAGTCTCATCTGTCCCTAAAATTGGTATTAGCCTATTAGCCGGCAGACTTTTTGTGTATGATCTTACAGGTTTTCTTATAACATGCTATTCCGTAAGTGTGGATTTCCTGCATTCCATGCTGTTTCAGTAGTGAAATATAATCATTGACTTCGATCTGTCTCATGGCTGCTGCGCATGCATGGTCAAAAGAACCGTTTTCTGCATATTTGGTCTCGATGATGCAGCCAATCTTCCCGGCAGGTATTTCAATCAAGATATCAGTATAACCAATACCTGATTCTTGGTTGGATTTAACGATCCAAGAAACCGTTCCATATGGTGCTGTTGCGAATTATTTTTGTATGAAACCAGGAACGGATCTTATCGGTATAAATCTCACGTACCTCCCGATTAGGGATGATGAGTTTATACAGACCGTTGTCTGTTTTCTCAATTGCCGTCAAGTACCCGGTTGCAAATAAAACGCTCCATAGATATGTTTGGCGTATATCTTGATTCTCGTTATCAAGATCTGTATACGTTAATTCAGGCCGTAATTCCTTTTCAATATAATCACCGGAAATCAATGCCTCAATCTGATTTCTTGTTGATGCAGTAGAATCCTCAATAATATCTTTTACGATGGCATTGCTGCTGCTGTTTTCCCAATATGCTTCCATAGGAGCATCCTTTGATACTCGGAGTTTGTCACATTGATTTAGAACATCCCAAGGACAATATACATTTGCATGGCCAAAATGATATCCGTCATACCATTCTTTAATTGCACTGTATGAAGCTTCTATTTCATAATATGCCAGCATTTCCCGCACTTCATTATCTGTAAAACCGAAGTGTTCGCTGTAGTCAGCATCCGAAATTGTTCTGACTTTAAAATTATTAAGTCCGGTAAAGATACTCTCTTTTGCGATTCGAAGGCACCCTGTAATGACAGCAAAATGAAGATGATGGTTCGTTTTTAAAGTCTGGCTGAACAGAGAACGGATGAGGCTGACCATCTGGGGATAATAGTTGTTCTGGTAAGCCTTATCCAACGGTACATCATATTCATCGATCAAGAGGATGGGGTGTTTTCCATAATGCTTGTATAGCAAGTTCGATAATAGCCGCAGGCTTCCCGTTAAGGAAGAATTTTTTTCGAAATCTTCAAGCAGCAGTTTTTCAAATTGCTTTTTTTCATATTCGGAAAGCTTTGGGCTGTCCATCAATTCTTGAAAATTCATGGCTTCTTCGTTGATCACAGAGCCCAGCATGTCTCTGGCGTCCTCAAAATTCAGTCCTTCCACATCCTTGAGGCTGATAGAGATCACAGGATACTGTCCCATATGAGTTTGGCAAAGCTCCTTCTCACCGGAGATCCTAAGGCCTTCAAAGAGCGCAGGATCTGTTCCGAGCTCAAAAAATGTTTTCAGCATGTTCATATTCAGGCTCTTGCCGAAACGGCGCGGGCGGGTGATCAGATTGACCTCTGCCCAGGAGGTCAGGAGTTCCTTTATGAAACCTGTTTTATCTACATAGTAAAATCCGGCTGTCCGAATCTTTTTGAACATTTCTATTCCGATAGGAAGTTTCTTTTTTTCTGCGCTCATGAATCACACCACCTGCCAACACTGCACATATCGATCAGTTTCTATGATTACCATACCATAAAATGTTCACCGTTTCAATATCCGTTCCATCCTGCGTATCACGGCGAAGTAACTGATTACCAGGATGACGGTTGCGCCGGTCCATGCCATGATCTCCGCGTAGAAGATCCCGTTCTCCCCGATAAGAAGTGGAAGGAAGACGGCTGTCAGCGCCCGCATCATGAATTCCGCAATGCCGGAGACCAGCGGCAGGATCGTATTGCCCATCCCCTGTATGGCAGAACGGGTAATGTGCAGCGTGTAGAGGATCGGAAGGCAGATGCTCATGATCGCCAGATAGTAGTAGGCGATCGCCAATGTCTGCTCGAATTCTTCCGGTGTGCCTGAGATGAACCAGCCAAGGATCATCTTCCCGCCGAAGATCATCAGAAGCGCAATGACGAGGGAGGTCGCAAGTGCGATCAAAAGAGCGGACCTTACTCCCCGGCGGATGCGGTCAGTCCGGCCGGCGCCTAAGTTCTGCCCGGTGTACGTGACCATAGAATAACCGTAGGAGGTAGCTGCAACTTCCAGTACGCCGTATAGCTTGTTGGTGGCGGTGAAGCCTGCGATAAAGATGACGCCGAATCCGTTGACGACAGACTGCACGATCATGCCGCCGATGGATATGATAGCGTTCTGAAACGCCATGGGGAAGCCCAGCGTCAGCAGCCGGAGGGAGAGCTTCTTATCGCTGAGGCTGAAATCCGACGGTGTAAGCTTCAGGATCTCGATCTTTCGGATATGGTACAGGCAGAACAGGCTTGAGATCAACTGGGCGATCAGCGTTGCGGCGGCGGCTCCGGCGATACCAAGCCCGAAGCCCAGCACGAACAGAAGATCCAGCGCGATATTGGTGACGGCGGCTACGATCATGGCGTTAAGGGGCGTCTTGCCGTCTCCAAGGGAGCGGAGAATCGAGGCCAGGAGGTTATACGCCATCACCACAGGTATCCCAAGGTACATGATCCGCAGGTACAGCAGGGTATCGGGAAGGATCTGTGCCGGTGTCTGAAGAAGGTTCAGGATCGGACGCGCCAACACCTGTCCGGCGCCAAGCAGTACAGCGGAGGAGAGGAACGCCAGGATCGTGGAGCTGCCGATGGACCTGCGCAGGTTATCGTGCCTTCCTGCGCCGAATTCCTGCGCCATCAGGATGCCGAAGCCCTGTGTGAATCCCTGGATGATACCAAGCATCATCCAGTTCAGCCAGTCTGCCGCGCCGAGTGCAGCAAGTGCGCCGACACCAAGAGCCTTCCCCACGACCATGGTGTCTACGACGGTATACAGTTGTTGGAATACATTGCCGATCATCAGGGGCAGTGCAAAAGAGAAGATCAGGGAAGCGGGCTTCCCTTCGGTCATATTTTTAATACGTGCTGCCATAGCGTTACCTCTATAATAATTCGTGATCAATAGCCAATCTCTTGACGAGAGAGGCTATGCTTTAAGAGTTTCCGACAAATCATAGCATAATACTTAGCGGGATTCAAGACGAAACAAGACAAAAATCCGGTAAAAAATTGTACTTTGGTCGGGTTTATGTTACATTATAAATGCAGTATAATTTTAGGAGGGTTTTTTTATGAACGTAGCAGATAGGATTGCAGAACTTCGCCTGCGGATGGCGGCCAAAGGGATCGACGCTTATGTGATACCCACCGCTGATTTTCACCAGAGTGAGTATGTTGGGGAGCATTTTAAGGCGAGGAAGTATATCTCCGGCTTCAGCGGATCTTACGGAACAGTCGTGATCACAGGAGATGACGGAGGGCTGTGGACGGACGGCAGATATTTCTTCCAGGCGGAGAATGAACTTCGCGGAAGCGGTATCCATCTGATGAAGATGTTTGTCGGGGATACTCCGACCATTACGGAATATCTGATCGACCGTGTCCCTGTGGGAGGAACGGTTGCGTTTGACGGGCGTGTACTCTCCATGGGAGAGGGGCAGGAATTTGAGGATGCGCTGACAGCAAGACAGATCCGTATCCATTATTCTGTCGATCTGGTCGGGGACATCTGGGAGGACCGCCCGCCGCTCTCTGACAAACCGGCATTCTTCCTGGAGGAGAAGTATTCCGGCGAGAGTACGGCGTCCAAGCTCGCGCGCGTGCGGAAGGTAATGGAGGAGCATGAGGCCGGCGTTCATATTATTGCGTCGCTTGACGACGTCTGCTGGCTTCTGAATATCCGGGGCGACGATATCGACTTCTTCCCGCTTCTGCTCTCCTACGCGGTCGTCAGACAGGACGGGGTGGAATTATATGTGGATGATTCTAAGCTTGATGACCGGATCCGTGAGGAGCTGGCAGGGAATCAGGTGACGGTTCATCCATATAACGCGATCTATGAGGATGTGAAAGCATTGGATCATTCTGAGACGGTGCTGATCGACCCGATGAAGATGAACTATGCGCTGTATAAGAATATCCCGTGCAAGATCGTGGAGGCGGCTAATCCGACCATCCTCATGAAGGCGATGAAGAATGAGGTTGAGCTTGCGAATATCCGTGAAGCCCATATTAAGGACGGGGTTGCCGTTACTAAGTTTATGCATTGGATCAAGACCCGTTACGATAAGGAGACGATCACGGAGCTTAGTTCTGCGGCAAGGCTGACGGAATTTCGGGCTTCGCAGGAGGGATATATCCGCGACAGCTTCGAACCGTTGTGTGCGTTTGCGGACCATGCCGCAATGATGCATTATTCTCCGAGCGAGGAGACGGACGCGGTTCTAAGCTCAGGCGCATTCTTCCTGAATGATACCGGCGGCGGCTATTATGAGGGGTCGACCGATATCACCAGGACCTTTGTCCTTGGTTCTGCAGACGCACAGATGAAGAGATATTTTACGGCTGTCGTAAGGGCTATGATGCGGCTGTCACGGGCACGTTTTCTCTATGGCTGCTATGGTTACAATCTGGACGTGCTTGCAAGAGGGCCGATCTGGGATCTGGATCTGGATTATCAGTGCGGCACCGGGCACGGCGTGGGATATCTTGCCAATGTCCATGAACCGCCGACCGGATTCCGGTGGTATGTGGTTCCGAGCAAGAATGAGCATCATCAGCTCGAGGAAGGCATGGTTATCACCGATGAACCGGGGATCTACGAGGACGGGAAGTTCGGTATCAGGATCGAGAATGAATTCGTCGTAAGAAAAGGTGTGAAGAACAAGTACGGGCAGTTTATGTACTTCGAGACAGTCACATTCGCGCCGATCGACCTTGACGGGATCGACCCGGAGGAGATGAGCCGGGATGAACGGGAATGGCTGAACCATTATCATGAGCAGGTATATGAGAAGATCGGACCGCGCCTGACAGAGGAAGAGCGGGAATGGCTTAAGGAGTATACCCGGCCGATTTAAGGATGGAGGAAGAACATGAAAAGATTAGGCAAGTTATATCAGATAATCTCTGTCCTGATCTATACATTTATCGCCGCAGCCGTCTGGCTTCCGTGGATTCGCTGCGGCGGGAAGGGGCGCAGCCTTCCTGAATATATAATGATAGTCAAAGACAGCGGCGGTATCGTCCATATGACGGACGGGAACCCGGAGCTGGTAGCGTCATATTATCTTTTTTATGTGATACTTTTGGCGGCTGTGCTTTCGCTGGTCTATGTGGCTGGCAGGCTGGCGGGAAAGGATATAAAGATCGTATACAGGATGATCCAGTGGTGTGAATTCCTGTATACGGCGGCGGCGCTGATCTTCTTCCCTTTGGTGCCGATGGGGTGGACCTATCTTCTTCCGTTGCTTTGTATGGCGGAATTCGTGCTGAGACAGTATGTGGAGCAGAGGGATACGATCCTTGCCGAGGCAAGGGTGAGGGAACAACGTGACAGGCTTGAAAGAGACGAGCGCAAGAGGCGGCTGTATTTTCCGGGAAGATACGGTTCTTCTTATTATAAGATGATCTTGAAGAATGTAAGGTATCATATTCGGAATTATGTGATGCTGATCGTAAGCAGTACGTTCTTGATGCTGTTTCTGTTCCTGGTATTCGCGCTTAAGTCTGCGTTCATGGAGATCCACAGTGCGGAAGCCGTTACCGGCGGCGGGACACAGAGGATCCTTCTGAACGCGGTATGGATGGGGCTTATATTGAACGCTGTGTTAATGGGGCTGTCATTTTCCTACTATATCCGCAGCAAGATGCGTGAGGAGAATATGCTGGTCGTGCTGGGAATCCGAAGCGGCGCTCTAAGGGCCATAATGCTTCTGGAATATGCAGGATGTCTGGTGTGCGCCGCAATCCTTGGACTGATCCTTGGGAATCTGTTCTACCGTATCCTTATAGGGGTGATCGGGACAAGGATTCCTGTGACGGCCGGGGGCATGACAGCAGGGACATATATGATAATACTGGGAATATTTGCCGCGGCTGCGCTGACTGCGGCAATGGTGAATTCACACGTCTATGACCATATGCGCTGGTCTGCGTCGGGGCTTATTGCGCCTGGCAGGAACCGTATACCGGGTGTGTTCGGCCTGATAAGCGGCATAATCGGGTGTATCTGCATGGTGTGGGCGTTTGTGCGGATGACGGGAAGAGACGGTGGAGAGAGCGAGGAGAGCCAGGTGTTGTACCTGTTGGGTCTGATCCTGGTATTGCTGTGTGTCCGCGCGGTGGAGATGCAAAGGATCAGGCAGGATGATAACAGGTATTTTCGGTATCTTTTTGACAGATTCCCGTTTCTTACCGGTTTTGGGCAGAATATGAAGAAGATCTATCTGCTGACAGTCATAGCGTTCCTTGTGATGTATACGTTTGCGTCCGTCTATGGGAGCAGCGCGGCGTCGCCGGTGTCCAAGGAGCAGTATCCTTATGATTTTGTCTGTACAGCGGGAGAGGAAGCCGAAGAAGAGCTGCAGGAATTAGGCGCGCAGTATGCGCAAAATGTTAAGCAGTATCCGATGGCGACGGTGTATTCGCTGATGCCGAACAACATATCGCTGGTCAATTCTTTCAAGGATATATTCAGTCTGGATTATGCGGCAGTCTCTAACGGCAGACAGGCCTTGACAGACCCTCCGGTCCAGATCGGCGTACCGGAATCCGTCTATCTGAAGCTTAAGAAAGAGAGAGGGGAAGACGCCGAAGCCCTTAAGCTGTCCGGGGAGGAGATCGCAGTCGTGTACCAGGAGGATGCTTCGGCGAAGGCACATCTTCTGGACTGGTCGGGAACGGCAGATACGCTAAATCTGCAGACCTTAAGTCAGGAGGCGGAGCTTTGGAGCTACAGGGCTTATACGCCGAGGAAGGTCGTAAGAGAGGAAAGAGATATACTGACGGGTATATGCGGCGGAGGAAAAGAGCAAAATCTGGTCGTGTTCTCCGATGATTTTTTTGACGAGATCTATCAGGGAGAGCAGTTGTATCTGATCTTGGCAGAAGAAGGAGATTACGAAGCGGCAGATCAGGAGCTCTTAAGCATATCGAAGGATATCGAAGGGATGAGCTATTACGGCAGAAGAGCCATGATCCAGGATACGGAGACTGAGCGGTATCTTAAGCAGGTGGTATGGATGTTCATGTTGATCATGGTGGGAGTCTGCGGTATCTATCTTTTGTTTATCAAGTTCTGTTTTGAGATGGATGAGATCACTGCAAGATACAGATTCCTTGACTGTATGGGGATGCATGAGGGACCTCTTAGGAAGACGCTTGGACATGAGATGCGGCCGTTTTGTGTGATCCCGCTGCTTGCGGGAGGAGGATCGGCCGTGATATTTACGCTGCTTATGTTCCGGGTCAGAATGTATAACGCTGCGGAGATCCTTCAATATCTGCGGTGCGTGCTGCCGGTCTGGGTAATCTACTGGCTGGCGCAGTGGACGGCTTATCTGGCGCTTAAGAAGGTTCTGTCAGATAAGATACTTATAAAAAAGTGATGGCGATAGAAAGCGGAGAGAGTGGGTATGGCAGAGATAATTAGGACTGATAAGCTTGTGAAGAATTATTACAGGAATCAGGATAAGAAGGATCCAAGCGCAAAGATCGAGGTGCTGAAAGGGCTGGATATTACCATAGAAGACGGGGAATACGTTGCAATTATGGGAAGCTCGGGAGGCGGCAAGACGACGCTGCTTAAGATATTGGGAATGATGGAGCCTCTCACGGAGGGGAAATTATATTTTAAAGGACAGGATTCATCCCTTCTATGGAAGGATGAACTGGCAGATATACGCAGGCGGGAGATCGGGTTTGTGTTCCAGGATTTTTACCTGATGGACAGCCTGTCTGCTGGGGAGAATATCATGGTGCCTATGATTCTTGATAAGGCGCAGGCAGAGGAGATGAAGCAGAAGATGCACGGTCTGGCCAGAAGGTTCGGCGTAGAGAAATTGATCGGCAAGTCCCCAGGGGAGCTGTCCGGCGGCGAGAAGCAGAGAATCGCCATATGCAGGGCGTTGATCAATGATCCCGGTATCATCATGGCTGACGAGCCTACCGGTAATCTGGACGCCAAGTCCAGCAGGAGGCTTATGGATACATTTGACGACATCAACAAGGAGATGGGAAAGAATATTATTCTTGTGACGCACGATCCTAAGATCGCCCGGTGCAGTGATAAGATATTTTTTATCGACGACGGTGTGATCGTAAGGATCCTTGAGAAGAAGGAGGGGGATACTTCCGAATTCTACAGGGAGATCCTGCGCGAGATGGAGAAGATGGAAGAAGAGTAGTATCATCTGCATAGATATGAGCCGAACGAAAAGGGCTGTCAGGATCATACCTGACAGCCCGGTTTCTTGTATAGTCTTGGCTTCATTGTATAGTTCTGAAGCGGTTCTTATTCTTCCTTCTCCAGAGCGTCCAGCTTACCGCTGCATGCCCAGAGGATCAGACCGAAGACGATTACGATCGCGCCGACTGCGCCGTAGCCAGGCTGGAACGGCAGTGTTGCAAGCCAGGAATATACCTTCGGGTAAATCTGCTGTGCAAGGAATACCGCGATTGGCCAGAAGCCAAGTAACAGACCCAGAACCTTAGCAGGAGCAAGCTTAGATACGAAAGAGTTGCCAAGAGGAGAGAATACCATCTCACCTACGGACATCAACAGACATACCAGAGCAAGCCAGAGTACAGAACACTGTCCGTCGCCTCTGATGATATCGGCGAAAACCATAACGAGATAGGATACGCCTACCAGCATGGTACCAAGAGCCGTCTTCTTGAACATACTCATATCGCCTTTCGGTCTCATAGCCATCTTAGCCCATACGCCCGCAAGAACAGGTCCTAAGATGATACAGGTCAGAGCGTTAACGGAGTCAAACCAGGATGTAGGAATCTGGAAGCTTCCGATGTACCAGTTCGCCTTGTTCAGGAAATCTGCGCCGTTGCCCCATCCGAAGTAATAGTAAGCCGGCATGTAAGCCATATACCATACCATCCAGAAGATAGCGGAGAAGATAGTTACAAGGATGATCGCAATGATCTTCTTCTTGTCGCTTGCGGTAAGCGGTGCAGACTCAGCAGCAGCCTTCTTCTCAGCAGATACGAATTCTCTCTGGTCGTTCTTGAAAGGTTTCTTACCGGCATCGCCGAGTGACTTGCCGTTCAGGATGAACCATGCCGCGTCGATGAACAAGAAGATCGCACAGATCAAAAATACAGTGTTGAAGCTGCACTTGATACCGAACAGACCGGTTGTTGCCAGCATGGCAATGAAAGTTGTACCGATGAAGGATCCGATGTTAACGAAAGAATACTGAATGGAGAATGCTGAATTCAGCTCTTCTTCATCGTGGAACAGAAGTCCGTTCACGCCGGACAGATTCCCCTTGAACAGACCCGTACCAATGGATACGAGAATAACCATTGCCCACACCATCCCCATAGAGTGAGCCTGCCAGGTACAAAGGTATCCTGCGCCCATAAGGATCATGCCCAGAGCTACACAGAGTCTTGGACTTAACCAGTAGTCAGCGATGTAACCTCCGAAGATCGGCGTGATATAAGTCCATGCCACGAAAGATGCGGACATAGCTGCGCCTTCTGCGTCTGATAATCCCAGACCGCCGGAAGTAACTTCCGTCGCGAGCCAGATGGCAAGTAAGTATTTTACGGTGTAGAATGCAAGACGTTCAAATGTAAATCCCATTGAACACACGTAAAAACCAAATGGTCTGCGCTTTTTTGCTGTTTCCATATATTTTACCCTCCAATATAAATATATTTTTCCACCCGGATTACATAGCCTATGTAATCCTGTTTGTGAAAAGCTACTGTAAATATATCATAAGACAGACTAAAGTACAACCGTTAAGTTAAGAAAGTTTTAAGTAATTTTAGAAATTGGATATAACTGGAATGCGTTCTAGTTTTTAAAAAAGTATTGCAGTAGTACATCAAAAGGGATATAATATAATTGGCAAAAATTTGGTTTTGCTTTTAGACAGAGCAGAACTCATTTTAATATGAAAGAAGATGGAGGGCTTGACTATGGGCAACATGTCAACAGAAAGTGCAGCGAGTATCAGGATTGCGACTTTACTTGATGCAGGAAGCTTTGTTGAGATCGGCGGGGCGGTTACTGCCAGAAGCACGGATTTCAACATGCAGGAAAAAGAGACTCCGGCTGACGGTGTGATCACCGGCTACGGAGTGATCGACGGGAATTTGGTGTACGTGTATAGCCAGGATGCATCGGTTTTGAATGGAGCAGTTGGTGAGATGCATGCGAAAAAGATCGCGAATATCTATGATATGGCGATGAAGATGGGAGCGCCGGTGATCGGCCTTGTGGATTGCGCCGGGATCAGGCTTCAGGAGGCTACGGACGCATTGAACGCGTTCGGCAATCTTTATCTGAAGCAGACGATGGCGTCTGGGGTGATCCCTCAGATCACGGCAATATTTGGGACATGCGGCGGCGGACTTTCTGTTGTGCCGGCACTGACGGATTTTACCTTCATGGAGGCTTCCAAGGCGAAGCTGTTTGTGAATTCTCCGAATGCTCTTCCGGGCAACAATATATCCAAGCTTGATACTTCTTCTGCGAAGTACCAGAGCGAGAATGCCGGCCTTGTAGACGATATCGGTACGGAAGACGAGATATTGGAGAATATCCGTTCTCTGGTATGTATGCTCCCGGGCAACAATGAAGAGAATACTTCCTATGACGAATGCACGGACAGCCTGAACCGTCTCTGCGACGGCATCGAGAATGCGGCTGAGGATACGGCGATCGCGCTTTCCATGATCTCCGACAGCAATGTGTTCTTCGAGACGAAGAAGAATTATGCGAAGGATATGGTGACCGGATTCATCCGTTTGAACGGAATGACGGTGGGAGCGGTTGCGAACCGTTCCAAGGTATATGATGAGAACTCCGAGGTCACGGCCCAGTTTGACGGTTCTCTGTCTTCCGACGGTGCAAAGAAGGCGGCTGAATTCGTGAATTTCTGCGACGCTTTTAATATTCCTGTTCTTACGCTTACTAATGTGACCGGATTCAAGGCGTGCGAGTATGACGAGAAGAATCTTGCAAGAGAGATGGCGAAGCTTACCTATGCATTCGCCAATGCGACCGTGCCGAAGGTGAACGTGGTAGTCGGCAAGGCATTCGGAAGCGCTTATGTTACGATGAACAGCAAGTCCATCGGCGCGGATATGGTATATGCGTGGCCGGCGGCTGAGATCGGTATGATGGAAGCGGACCTTGCGGCGAAGATCATGTACGCAGGTTCGGACGCCGATACGTTAAAAGAGAAAACTGCAGAATACAGACAGCTGCAGTCAAGCCCATTATCTGCTGCAAGAAGAGGCTATGTGGATACCATCATTGAGCCGGATCAGACAAGAAAATACGTGATCGGCGCATTTGAGATGTTATTCACTAAAAGAGAAGACCGTCCGATGAAAAAGCATGGATCGGTTTAGAGAGGTGAGGCAAAGTGAGGAAAAAAAATAGCTTATTACTCTGTGCTGTCGCTGTAATGCTCTGCTTTACCGCATGCAAAAGTAGCGAGGAAGCGGCTGAGTATAACACGGCAGCCATTGACCAGACCACAGAATTCATGATCAACTATTGTGCGAATGCTGATGAGACCATGCTGAAGCAGTGGAGGAGCATGAGAGAATTCTCCATGGAGCTTCAGCTGACACAGGCGGGCGTTCCGGCAACACCAGAGAGTTTCCTCGGCGCGCTGGATGCATGGGAAGCGGCAGTTGAAGAGTGCGGCGCCTATGTAAGCCACGGTGATTTTACATCGGAGGAGACGAATGAAGGGCTTAAGGTATCCGCGTCTGCACAGTTCGAAGACCGTGATGCGACGATCAGCTTCGTGTTTGACGATAAGTCTTATATGGAGAGCATGACCGTGGATGCGGAGTATTCAATGGGAGAGATCCTTGAGAAGGCAGGGCTTAATACGGTTCTTGGAATGGGAACGGTATTCACGGTACTGATCTTTATCTCATTTTTGATCTCTTTGTTTAAGTTTATTCCGGCGCTTCTAGGTGCGAAGAAGAAGGAAGAGCCGTCTGTTGCTCCGGTTCAGAGCGCTGCGGCGCAGACGAGCGCACCGGCGGTTTCCGAGGCAGCAAAAGAGGATGATACGGAATTGATAGCGGTTATTGCAGCGGCGATCGCGGCGGCCAGGGAAGAGGCCGGTATGGACGAGGCTGCTGCGGGCGGATTTTATGTGAGAAGCATCAGACGCCGTCCGTCAAATAAATGGAATTCATAATACTAGGAGGATTATTAATATGAAAAATTATACGATCACAGTTAACGGCAATGTATATGATGTTACGGTAGAAGAGAACGGTTCAGGAGCGCCGGCAGCGGCGGCACCAAGAGCAGCGGCGCCGAAAGCAGCCCCGGCGGCGCCAAAGGCAGCGCCGAAAGCGGCAGCGGGAGCAGGCTCTATCGAAGTAAAGGCAGGAGCAGCAGGGAAGGTATTCAAGATCGAGGCTAATGTGGGTCAGAGCGTGAAGAAAGGCGATGCGGTCGTGATCATTGAGGCAATGAAGATGGAGATCCCGGTTGTGGCGCCGGAAGACGGAACCGTGGCAAGTATCAATGCGGCAGTAGGAGACGCGATTGAAGCCGGTGCTGTTCTTGCGACATTGAATTAGATATAATCCTGTGATTATATGACACGACTGGAGGTTAAAAAATGGAATATATAACAACGACATTGGGAAACCTCGTGCAGCAGACAGCATTTTTCAGTCTTACAGGCGGCAATCTGATCATGATTGCGGTTGCATGTTTTTTCCTATATTTAGCAATCAGACATGGATTTGAACCTCTGCTCCTGGTACCGATTGCGTTTGGTATGCTGCTCGTTAATATCTTCCCGGATATTATGCTGCATGCGGAGGACGCGGCGAACGGGACAGGCGGATTGCTCTATTATTTCTATCTGTTAGATGAATGGTCGATCCTTCCGTCTCTGATCTTCCTTGGAGTAGGTGCGATGACAGACTTCGGACCGCTGATTGCCAACCCGAAGAGTTTTCTTCTGGGTGCGGCGGCACAGTTTGGTATCTTCGCCGCTTATCTCGGAGCCATGGCAATGGGCTTCTCTGACAAGGCGGCGGCAGCGATCTCTATTATCGGCGGTGCGGACGGACCGACATCCATCTTCCTTGCCGGCAAATTATCGCAGACAGCGATCATGGGGCCGATCGCGGTGGCGGCATATTCTTATATGTCACTGGTGCCGATCATCCAGCCTCCGATCATGAAGCTGATGACGACGGAGAAAGAGCGTAAGATCAAGATGGAGCAGTTAAGGCCGGTTACGAAGCTTGAGAGAATCCTCTTCCCGATCATCGTAACGATCGTGGTCTGCATGATCCTTCCTACGACGGCGCCGCTGGTCGGTATGCTGATGCTGGGTAATCTCTTCCGCGAGTCAGGAGTGGTACGCCAGCTTACAGATACGGCGAGCAACGCTTTGATGTATATCGTAGTTATCCTTCTGGGTACTTCTGTAGGCGCGACTACGAGCGCGGAGGCGTTCCTGAATGCGGATACCCTTAAGATCGTTGCGCTTGGTCTGATCGCATTCATGTTCGGTACGGCGGCAGGCGTGCTGTTCGGTAAGATCATGTGCGTCGCTACAGGCGGCAAGGTGAATCCTCTGATCGGTTCGGCAGGCGTGTCTGCGGTTCCGATGGCGGCGCGTGTATCCCAGAAGGTAGGCGCGGAATCCGATCCGACGAATTTCCTTCTGATGCATGCCATGGGACCGAACGTGGCGGGCGTTATCGGCACGGCGGTTGCGGCAGGAACATTTATGGCGATTTTCGGAGTGATGTAAGATAAGAATATTATTAATGGAGGATAGAAAATGGCAGAGAAAAAACCAATTAAAATAACAGAAACCATTCTGCGTGACGCGCACCAGTCTTTGATCGCCACTCGTATGACGACGGAACAGATGCTTCCGATCGTGGAGAAGATGGACAAGGTCGGATACCACTCTGTAGAATGCTGGGGCGGTGCGACATTCGACGCGTCTCTTCGTTTCCTGAAGGAGGATCCGTGGGAGAGACTCCGCAAGTTCCGCGACGGATTCAAGAACACCAAGCTTCAAATGCTGTTCCGCGGACAGAATATCCTGGGATACCGTCCCTATGCGGATGATGTGGTGGAATATTTCGTACAGAAGTCTGTATCGAACGGTATCGATGTGATCCGTATCTTCGACTGTCTGAACGATCTGAGAAACCTTCAGACGGCGGTGACCGCTGCGGTAAAGGAGAAGGCGGACGCCCAGGTTGCGTTATCCTATACTTTGGGAGACGCTTACACTATGGAATACTGGATCGATATCGCGAAGAGGATCGAGGAGATGGGCGCGACATCGATCTGTCTGAAGGATATGGCGGGTCTTCTGGTTCCTTATAAGGCAACGGAGATGATCGAAGCGCTGAAGGAGGCGACGAGCCTTCCGATCCAGCTTCATACGCACTATACGTCCGGTGTCGCTTCCATGACATATCTGAAGGCAGTAGAGGCAGGCGTGGATGTGATCGATACCGCGATGTCGCCGTTTGCGCTCGGAACGTCGCAGCCTGCAACCGAGGTTATGGTCGAGACATTTAAGGATACGCCGTATGATACCGGATTTGACCAAAATCTGCTTGCCGAGATCGCGGACTACTTCCGTCCGATCCGTGACGAAGCGTTAGAGAGCGGTCTGCTCAATCCGAAGAATATGGGCGTCAACATCAAGACCCTGTTATATCAGGTGCCGGGAGGTATGCTCTCCAATCTGACGTCCCAGCTTAAGGAGCAGAATGCGGAAGACAAGTATTACGATGTGCTGGAAGAGGTTCCGAGAGTGCGCAAGGATCTCGGCGAACCGCCGCTTGTTACACCGTCTTCACAGATCGTAGGTACACAGGCTGTATTTAACGTACTGATGGGCGAGCGTTACAAGATGGCGACCAAGGAGACCAAGGACATCTTAAGCGGCAAATACGGTACGACCGTCAAGCCGTTTAACGAAGAGGTGACCAAGAAGGTTCTGGGTGAGAATGCGGAAGTTATCACCTGCCGTCCGGCAGATCTGATTCCGGATGAGTTGGATACGCTGCGCAAGGAATGCGAGCAGTGGAGCCAGCAGGATGAGGACGTGCTTTCTTATGCATTGTTCCCGCAGGTTGCTACGGACTTCTTCAAATACAGAGAGGCGCAGCAGACGAAGGTTGACCAGACGGTTGCCGATACAGAGAACGGAAGCTACCCTGTCTGATTGTATACCTTTAACTATGAAAGATGTTGGAAATCAGGGCTTGAAGCGATGCGGCCGCTGAGTTCCGACATCTTTTATGATGCGGGTCTGGCGCTGCCGTTCGGCGAGAAGCCGCCTGGGCGGCAAGCCGGCAGGCCGGCAATGAGAGAAGAGAGTGCAGAAAAGAGACAGGCAATATGCAAAATAACAATGAATTATTGCAGAAAATTAATGATGGTTATCCCAAGTTCAGCAAAGGGCAGAAGAAACTGGCGGAATTTATCCGGGAGGATTATGACAAGGCGGCGTTTCTCACTGCGGCAAAGATGGGCGAAGAGGTTGGCGTCAGCGAATCTACGGTAGTCCGGTTTGCAATGGCCCTTGGCTACGACGGATACCCGGGATTCCAGAAGGCGCTGGGCGAACTGGTGCGCACGAAGCTGAATTCTATCCAGCGTATGGAGGTGACATACGGCAGGATCAGCCAGGGCGAGATCCTGGCTTCGGTGCTGCAGTCGGATATAGAGAAGATCAAGCTTACGATGGAAGCGATCGACCAGGGGGCCTTCGAGATGGCAGTGGATACGATCCTGAATGCCCGTAAGATCTATGTGGTCGGTATTAGGAGCTGCGCGCCCCTTGCCAGTTTCCTGTGTTTCTATCTGAATCTGGTATGCGACGATGTGACGGCGGTGAATACCAGCAGCCCAAGCGAGATATTTGAGCAGATGCTTCGGATCGGAGAGGAAGATGTGATGATCGGAATCAGTTTCCCGCGGTATTCCATGCGCACGCTTAAGGCGCTTGAGTACGCGAGCAACCGGAAGGCTAAGGTCATTACATTGACGGACAGCGTACATTCGCCGATGACGCTGTACTCCTCCTGCAATCTGATCGCGAGAAGCGATATGGCGTCTATCGTGGACTCTCTGGTAGCGCCGCTCAGCGTGGTCAATGCGCTTGTGGTGGCTCTGTGCATGAAGAAACAGAATGAAGTGATCTCAACGCTCACGGCGCTTGAAGGAATCTGGGATGAATATCAGGTGTACAGTAAGGATGAGCTGAATATGGTAGGCGAGAAAGTAGAGCTGTCAGGTTCATCCGGGAATATGAATTGGTCAGGGGAAAGAGAAGATGAGTAAGGTTCTGGTCGTTGGCGGCGGAGCGGCGGGGATGTTCGCGTCGATCGCGGCCGCAAGGAACGGGCATGAGGTATGCCTGTTTGAAAAGAATGAAAAATTAGGAAAGAAGCTGTTTATCACAGGAAAAGGAAGGTGCAATATCACGAATGCCTGTGATATGGAGACGCTGTTTTCGTCGGTATCAAGCAATTCGAAATTTTTGTACAGCAGTTTTTACGGGTGTACCAACGGGGATGTGATACAGTTTTTTGAGGGGCTTGGCGTACGGACGAAGGTAGAGCGTGGAGACAGGGTATTTCCGGTATCTGACCATTCTTCGGATGTCATCAGTGCAATGGAGAAGGAGATGAGGCGGCTTAACGTTACCGTACATCTGAGTACAGGTGTTGCCCGGGTGCTTACAGAGGACGGAAGATTCTCCTGTGCGGAGCTTGACAGCGGGAAGCGGATATACGGGGATTCCTGTATCGTTGCCACCGGAGGACTCTCTTATCCGCTGACGGGTTCTACAGGGGACGGTTACCGGTTTGCCAGGGAATGCGGACATGAGGTCACGGAGTGTATGCCGTCGCTGGTTCCTATGGAGGTGGGCGAGCCGTGGGCGGGGCGTCTCATGGGACTGTCTCTTCGCAACGTCACGGCGTCCGTCTTCCGGGAGAACAAGCTTCTGTACCGTGAGTTCGGCGAGATGCTCTTTACGCATTACGGGGTCAGCGGGCCGCTTATTATCAGCGCAAGCAGCCAGGTGGGTCATATATTGAGGAAGCAGAACCTCCGTCTTGCGGTGGATCTGAAGCCTGCGCTCAGCGAAGAACAGCTTGACCGCAGGGTGCTCAGAGACTTTGAAGAGAATCTCAACAGGCAGTTTAAGAATGCAATTGGAAAATTGTTCCCGTCCAAATTGGTTCCTGTTATGGTAGAATTAAGCGGGATCGATCCTGAGAAGAAGGTAAACGTCATATCCAGGGAGGAGAGACAAAGGCTGGTACACCTGACGAAGAATCTGGAGATGACGCTTACCGGGCTTCGGGGCTATGATGAGGCGATCATTACCCGGGGCGGTGTGAAGACGAAGGAGATCGATCCGGGAACTATGGAGTCGAGATATGTCGGGGGACTTCATTTTGCCGGAGAGGTGTTGGATCTGGATGCGCTTACCGGAGGATTTAATCTGCAGATTGCCTGGTCTACGGGATATGCCGCCGGCAATGGTGTGCAATGAAGAGTGTAAAGGAGAAGAATAATGGGATATAATGTGGCAATTGACGGACCGGCAGGAGCGGGGAAGAGCACGATCGCGAAGCTGGTTGCAGAGGAGAAGGGATTTATCTACGTGGATACGGGAGCCATGTACAGAGGGCTTGCGATCCATTTCCTTGACAGAGGGATACGGGCGGAGGAGACGGATAAGGTCATCGAGGCGTGTAAGGATGCGGACGTGAAGATCCGGTATGAGGAAGGGGTACAGCAGGTGTTCCTGAATGGTACTAACATTACGGGGCGGCTAAGGGATGAGGCGGTAGGACAGATGACTTCTAAGTGCTCTGTGATCCCGGAGGTCCGCGCGAAGCTTCTGGACCTTCAAAGAGATCTTGCAAGGGCTCAGGATGTGATCATGGACGGAAGGGATATCGGCACCTGCGTGCTGCCTGACGCCGATGTGAAGGTCTATCTGACGGCGAGCGTACAGACGCGCGCGAAGCGGCGTTATGATGAATTGACGGCAAAAGGGGAGGCCTGTGATCTCGATGAGATCGCAAGGGATATCAAGGAGCGCGACGAGCGGGATATGAACCGGGAGACGGCGCCCTTAAGGCAGGCTGAGGATGCGGTGCTGGTGGATAGTTCGGATATGACGATCGAAGAGGTCGTGAAGGAGATCGCGGGGCTTTGTATGTAACAAAGCGGCTTGTCCGAACTGCTGCGATATCGCCTGCATGGGCCTGGATATTACGAAGAAAGAGAAGGAACGGAATGTGAAGGTTGAATTAGCGAGGACCGCCGGCTTCTGCTTTGGAGTGAAGCGCGCGGTAGATATGGTCTATGAGCAGGTCCGGCGTTATGAGGGACAGAAGATCTATACATACGGCCCGATCATCCATAATGAGGAAGTGATCAAGGATCTTGCGAAGCAGGGCGTGAAGGTGATCCATTCGGAAGAGGAGCTTGCGCAGATCAAGGAAGGCGTTGTGGTCATCCGTTCTCACGGCGTGGCAAAGAGCGTCTATGACCGCATGGAAGAAAAAGGGATCATCTGTGTTGACGCAACTTGTCCGTTTGTAAAGAAGATTCATGACATTGTGGCAAAAGAAAGTGAGAAAGGATCGCATATTGTAATTATCGGAGACGGCGCACACCCCGAAGTAGAAGGGACCAGAGGATGGGCTGGAGACCGGGCGGACGTCATACAGACGCATGAGGAAGCAAGGCAATTCGTGCACGAAAATAAGAGCCAAAAGCTGTGCATCGTTTCTCAGACGACATTTAATTACAATAAATTCAAAGATTTAGTTGAAATTATCGAAGAAAAGGGTTATGATATAATTGTTTTAAATACGATCTGCAATGCGACGAAGGAGAGACAGGAGGAGGCGCGCCGGATTGCGGGGAGAGTCGACGCTATGGTGGTTATAGGGGACGAGCATAGTTCGAATACTCAGAAGTTATTTGAAATATGTAAGAACGAATGTTTGAATACGTACTATATACAGACACTTGACGATTTGGATATGAATCAATTAAGGTCCGTGGAAACAGTAGGTATTACAGCAGGGGCATCCACGCCCAATATTATAATTGAGGAGGTTCAAAATTATGTCAGAATTAACTTTTGAACAAATGTTGGAGGAGTCTTTCAAGACAATAAGAAATGGAGAGGTTGTAGATGGTACTGTCATCGACGTTAAGCCTGATGAAATCATCTTGAATATAGGATACAAGGCAGACGGTATCATCACAAGAAACGAGTACACGAACGAGACGAACGCAGATCTGACTACGATGGTATCAGTGGGGGATGCCATGACTGCGAAGGTCTTGAAGGTTAATGATGGCGAAGGTCAGGTGTTATTAACATATAAGCGTCTTGCTGCCGAGAAGGGTAATGAGAGGCTTAGAGAAGCATATGAGAATCATGAAGTGCTGAAGGCTCCGGTAGCACAGATTCTTGGAGGCGGGTTGAGCGTTGTAATCGAAGAGGCAAGGGTATTTATCCCGGCAAGCCTTGTATCTGATACCTATGAGAAGGATCTGAGCAAGTATCAGGATCAGGAGATCGAGTTCGTGATCAGCGAGTTCAATCCAAGAAGGAACCGTGTGATCGGCGATAGAAGGCAGCTTCTTGTTGCGGAGCGTGCAGAGAAGCAGAAGGAACTGTTTGCGAAGATCCAGGCGGGAGACCGGATGGAAGGTGTTGTTAAGAATGTAACGGATTTCGGCGCATTTATTGACTTAGGAGGAGTTGACGGACTTCTTCATATCTCAGAAATGTCATGGGGACGTGTCGAGAATCCGAAGAAGGTGTTCAAGGTCGGTGAGACAGTAGAAGTGATGATCAAGGAGATTCACGATACCAAGATTGCTCTGAGCCTTAAGTTCCCGGAGAGCAATCCATGGGCGAATGCTGCCGACAGCTATGCAGTAGGAACCGTATTGGACGGCAGAGTTGCCAGAATGACAGATTTTGGCGCGTTTGTTGAGCTTGCACCCGGAGTGGATGCATTGCTCCACGTTTCACAGATTTCAAGGGCACATGTAGACAAGCCGTCAGATGTATTGTCCGTAGGTCAGGAGATCACTGCCAAGGTAGTAGACCTGAATGTGGCAGAGAAGAAGATCAGCCTTAGCATGAAGGCTTTGGAGTCGGCATCTGATGCACCGGAGAAGGCAGAAGACGAGAATGAGGCTGCAGAAGAGGTATAAGGTTAAGGCAACGGAATACTACATGATTATTGGATAGAGGCCTGTCGGCCTCTATCTTTTATGCGTTAAAAAATCAACAAGTTGTTCACGGAAATATACAAAGAAATCCTCGTATTTACTGGATAATTGGGGGATTTTGATGTATAGTAATAAAGAGTAAAAAGGAAGGAAGGAAAAAAGGGATGGCATTGTTAACTTTTAAGGGTGGTATTCATCCGGATGACGGCAAGAGCCTGGCAAAAGAGAAGGCCATTGTCGAAGTAAAACCCAAAGGGGATCTGGTATATCCGGTATCCCAGCATATCGGCGCTCCGGCCAGTCCGGTAGTGGCGGTAGGCGACCGTGTCCTTAAGGGGCAGATGATAGCGGAAGCCGGAGGCTTCGTCTCCGCGCCGATCTATGCGTCTGTATCCGGTAAGGTCAAGGCGATCGCGCCGCATCTGAATCCGACAGGCGGGACAGTGAACAGTATTGTCATTGAGAATGACGGTGAGTATGAAGAGGTGGAATATCCGGCTGTCAAACCGTTGGACGAGATGACGAAGGAAGAGATCTTGAATACGATCGGCAATGCAGGAATTGTAGGTATGGGCGGTGCGGGATTCCCGACCAGGGTTAAGCTCTCGCCTAAGGAACCGGATAAGATTGATTATATTATTGCGAACTGCGCGGAATGTGAGCCGTATATCACGGCTGACTACAGATGCATGCTGGAGATACCGGAGAAGCTGGTGGGCGGTATGAAGATTATCCTTAAGCTCTTTGACAACGCGAAGGGTATATTTGGGGTAGAGGATAATAAGCCGGATTGTATTGAGAAGCTCAGGGAGCTTACGAAGGATGAACCGCGGATCGAAGTGCTTGCGCTTAAGACGAAGTATCCGCAGGGCGGTGAGCGTCAGCTTATCTACGCGACGACAGGAAGGGCGATCAATTCCGCGATGCTTCCGGCAGACGCGGGATGCGTGGTTGATAACGTAGCGACGATCATCAGTATCTATGAGGCTGTAGCGGAAGGCCGTCCGTCCATGGAGCGCGTGACCACAGTAAGCGGCGACGCTGTGAACGAACCGGGGAACTTCCGGGTTCCGTTCGGGCTTAATCAGGCAGAGCTGATCGAGGCTGCCGGCGGATATAAGAGCGAACCTGAGAAGGTGATCTCAGGCGGACCGATGATGGGATTCTCCATGTTTACTCTGGATGTCCCGATCACGAAGACCTCTTCGTCGATTCTCTGTCTTACGAAGGACGAGGTTGCAAAGTTTGAGCCGACGGCATGTATCAACTGCGGACGCTGCGTGGACGCCTGTCCGAGCCGTCTGATCCCGTCAAGGCTTGCGGACTATGCGGAACATCAGGATGAAGCGGCATTTACGAAGCACGAGGGCTTAGAGTGTATGGAATGCGGTTCCTGCAGTTTTGTGTGTCCGGCGAAACGGCCGCTTAAGCAGGCGATCGGTTCCATGAGAAAGATCGCGCTTGCGAACCGCAAGAAGAAATAAAGAATCTAATAGAAGAGGAAGAGGTGAACAAACGTGAGTGAAAACAAGTTGAAAATGTCATCTTCACCACACATACGTTCCAAAGTTACTTCAGCCAATATCATGCTCTATGTGACGATCGCATTGCTGCCGGCTTCTGCCTTTGGTGTATGGAACTTTGGAGTGTCAGCGCTTGTGATGCTGATCTGTACGACGGCGTCATCTGTCCTGACAGAATACATATATGAGAAATTAATGCACAAGAAGATCACCGTGAATGATTTCAGCGCGGTGGTTACCGGACTATTGCTGGGGCTTAATATGCCTGCATCCGCACCATGGTGGATGGGCGTGCTGGGCGGCGTCTTTGCGATCCTGATCGTGAAGCAGCTCTTCGGAGGACTGGGACAGAACTTCATGAACCCGGCTCTCGGTGCAAGGTGTTTCCTGCTGATATCATTTACAAGCCAGATGACTACATTTGTCTATGACGGAGTAACAGGACCGACCCCGCTGGCACAGTTAAAGAGCGGTGAAACGGTTGACAGCATGAGCATGCTGCTTGGACGGATTCCGGGAACGATCGGCGAGACGTCGGTGATCGCGATTATCATCGGAGCGATCTTCCTGATCCTTTTGGGCGTCATCGATCTTCGGATCCCTGGAACCTATATTGTGTCATTTGTTATATTTGTCGGTATATTCGGACATTTTGCGAACCCGAATATCGGATTTTTCGATCCGCAGTATATTACCGCGCATCTTTGCGGAGGCGGTCTGATGCTCGGTGCATGGTTTATGGCGACTGATTATGTAACCTCGCCGATCACGAAGAGAGGGCAGCTTGTCTACGGTGCGCTTCTCGGTATCCTGACCGGTCTGTTCCGTCTCTTCGGCGGTTCCGCGGAAGGCGTATCTTATGCGATCATCATCAGCAACCTCTTAGTGCCGTTGATCGAGAGAGTTACTCTTCCAAAGCCATTCGGTAAAGGAGGAGAAAAATAATGAATAAAATTCTGAAAAACACGTTGATCCTGACGGCGATCACACTGGTTGCAGGCCTCGGTCTTGGACTGGTATACGAGATCACGAAGGCGCCGATCGCCCAGGCTCAGGAGACTGCCAAGAAGAAAGCATGGCAGGAGGTATTCCCGGAAGCGGATATCAATGATTTTGCACAGGTGGAGGTCGATGAGGCAGCCGCCGATCAGGCGCTTGCCGATATGGGCGTTAACGGAACCGTCGACGAGGCATGTACGGTAGGCGATATGGGATATGTAGTCACCGCGACTGACAAGGACGGATTCGGCGGCAGTATCCAGGTGACGGTTGGAATCACCAGCGACGGCACGGTGAACGGAGTATCCATCCTGTCCATCAATGAGACGGCAGGTCTTGGAATGAAGGCTGCGGAAAGCTCATTCTACGGACAGTATGAAGGTAAACAGACAGAGAAGTTTGTGGTATCCAAGGACGGCGGGGACGGTGAGCCTATCGACGCTCTAAGCGGCGCGACGATCACGTCGAGATCCGTGACGGGAGCCGTCAATGCGGCGCTTGGATATTATCAGGCTGCGTTTCAATAGGGATAGGAGGTAGTAAGATGAATAATTGTACCGAAAGAATCTATAACGGTCTGGTCAAAGAAAACCCTACCTTCGTTCTGATGCTGGGTATGTGTCCGACCCTGGCGGTAACGACATCCGCCATCAACGGCGTAGGTATGGGCCTGTCTACAACGGTCGTACTTGTGCTGTCGAATATGCTGATATCCATGCTGCGTAAGATCATCCCGGATTCTGTCAGAATGCCGGCGTTCATCGTAGTTGTGGCGTCCTTTGTAACGATCGTGCAATTCCTGCTGGAAGGTTTTGTTCCAAGCCTGTATGCTTCGCTTGGAATCTATATACCGCTGATCGTGGTAAACTGTATCATCCTTGGCCGTGCGGAGAGTTATGCGTCTAAGAATCCGGTTCTGCCGTCCATCTTCGACGGTATCGGTATGGGACTTGGATTTACCGTAGGTCTGGCGGCGATCGGTATCGTGCGCGAGGTGATCGGTACGGGCGCGATCTTCGGCCGGCAGCTCTTGCCGCTTGCGGATGCAGCGGCAGGCAAGGGCGGTTATGTGCCGGTGACGATCTTCATCCTTCCGCCGGGCGCGTTCCTGGTGTTGGCGTTCCTTGTTGCATTGCAGAACAAGGTAAGGAGCAATGCCGCGAAGAAGGGCAAGAAGGTGCCGGAAGCGACGGGATGCGGCGAAGGCTGTGCTTCCTGCGGTAACAGTGCGTGCGGCGGGAAGGTCTTCCCGACAGGAAATGAGGAATAGGAGGAGTACATAGATGAAAGAATTATTGATCATTGCAATAGGCTCGGCTCTTGTGAATAACGTTGTACTCAGCCAGTTCTTAGGAATCTGTCCGTTCCTTGGAGTATCCAAGAAGGTGGATACCGCGGCAGGTATGGGCGGAGCGGTAGTGTTCGTTATCACGATAGCTTCATTGGTAACAAGTTTGATCTACAAGTTTATCCTGATGCCGTTAGGATTTGAATACCTGCAGACCATCGTATTCATCCTGATCATCGCGGCGCTGGTTCAGTTCGTAGAGATGTTCTTAAAAAAGGCGATGCCGCCGCTATACAATGCGCTCGGCGTGTATCTGCCGCTGATCACCACGAACTGTGCCGTTCTTGGCGTGGCGCTTACCAACGTTCAGAAGGAATACAGTATCCTTCAGGGTATCATCAACGGTATCGGAACATCTGTGGGATTCCTGATCGCTATCGTGATCATGGCGGGAATCCGTGAGAAGATCGAATACAACGACATTTCAGAGTCCTTCCAGGGGACGCCGATCGTGCTGGTAACAGCAACTCTTATGGCGATCGCGTTCTGCGGATTCTCAGGACTGATATAGGAGGGGGCATAACGATGAGTGTTACAGGTATTATCATTGCTGCTGTGATCGTGGGCGGCACCGGTTTGTTCATTGGTGTGTTCCTTGGTGTGGCAGGCAAGAAATTTGCAGTAGAGGTTGATGAGAGAGAGGAAGCGATCATGGGCGTGCTTCCCGGCAATAACTGCGGCGGCTGCGGTTACGCAGGATGTTCCGGACTTGCGGCGGCTATCGTCAAGGGCGAGGCGGAGATCGGCGGCTGTCCGGTAGGCGGCGCGCCGGTTGCGGAGAAGATCGGCGCGATCATGGGCGTCGAGGCAGGGGCGCAGGCGCGTCAGGTTGCATTTGTCAAATGCGCGGGAACCTGTGATAAGGCAGGAAAGGATTATGAATATCACGGCCTGAATGATTGTATCATGGTCAATATGATGCAGGCGGGAGGACCGAAGTCCTGTAATTACGGGTGTCTGGGAGAAGGCAGCTGTGTGAAGGCCTGTCCGTTTGATGCGATCCATATCGTGAACGGCGTTGCCGTTGTGGACAAGGAAGAGTGTAAGGCCTGCGGCAAATGTATCGCCGTATGTCCGAAGAAGCTTATCGAGCTTGTGCCTTATGATCAGAAGCATCTGGTACAGTGCAGCTCTCACGACAAGGGCAAGGATGTTATGAAGGCATGCTCCGTTGGATGTATCGGCTGTAAGATGTGCGAGAAGGTATGTGAATCCGACGCGGTCAAGGTAGAGGGCAATGTTGCGCATATTGATCCTGAGAAATGTACCAATTGCGGCAAATGTGCCGAGAAGTGTCCGAAGAAGATAATCATGTAAGAGAAAGGCGTCTGCAGGAATCAGGCGGAGTTCATTAGCATTTTATGATGCGGGAAGGACAAAATGACAGTAAAATGAGACGGACTTTCATACAGGTGATCCAGGATGCTTCCAGGTTATTATGGAAAGACATAAAAGATATAAAATGGGCGGTTATAGTAATAATCGCCTATTTTGTGTTGGGAAAATATTATCTCTACAGCCTGTGCCCGATGGTGATGGCGACCGGGTTCCCATGTCCGGGCTGCGGGCTTACGAGAGCAGGGGTCTGCCTGCTTAAGCTTGATCTTGCCGGAGCGTTTCGGATACATCCGTTTATCTATCCCATTGTCCTATGGCTGGGGATGTTTGGCTGGAATCGGTATGTCAAGAGACGGAAGATGGGGAGCCGGCTTAAATTCCTGATGATCGTTCTTATGGTTCTTATAATCTTGTTCTATCTGTGGAGGATGCGGTATTGTTTCCCGGGAGAACCTCCGATGAGTTACTATGGAAGGTAGCGTTAATATCTGGATAAAGACTGCTGTAATGATTTAAAAATAAATAGCAGGATTGATATTCTGGGCTGTGCATGGTAGAATAGTAGAAGAAATAAGTGTTTATGAGGAGGATCGTATTATGGATAATAATTTTGATAATACACCAAAGGACAGCGGCACTCTGATGCAGCCGTCTAAGGAGTCAGGCGCCGGGGAACAGAATACGGATACAAACGCGGCTAAGTCTGAGTCAGCAGCAGACGCGGGGCAGAAGTATACGGATCCGAACGCAGGCCAGCAGACGAACTATCAGCAGTATCAGTATGCAAGCCAGAACGACTACGGCCAGCAGAACGCGTATAATTATAACCAGCAGAACAACAATTATCAGTATAATCAGCAGACTCCAAACAACGGCTATAATTACGGCCAGCAGAACCAGAATAGCGGCTATAATTATAATCAGAACAGTGGTTATAATTACCAGGATAACTATAATTACAACACCGGGAACAATAACCAGATGTATGAGCCGGGCCAGGATACTTCTCCGATGACGATGGGAGACTGGCTGCTTACGCTTCTGGCTGCGATGATTCCGTGCGTGGGGATCGTGCTGTATTTCGTGTGGGCGTTCAGCAAGACTACGAACGTGAACCGCAGGAACTACTGCCGCGCTCAGTTGATCATGATGGGCGTGGTGCTGGTGATCTATTTGATCTTTATCGCGATGTTTGGGACGATGATCTTCAGCAACGGTTTTTATTATTAAGATTAGACGAAGATAAAGGGGCTATCGGGAGTGATTTCTGATAGCCCCTTTTGAAGTTGGAATTTATTTTTTGAGTTTATGCTGAAAATTCTTGGAATAATGGATCTTGTTGTCCTTGGTGATAAATACGGCGTCTACATTGTCCAGCTGATCGATGAGCTGCAGGCTCTTGTCAAGGCCGAGGAGAAAACAGGTAGTGCTTAACGCGTCGGCCGTGAGTGAGGAGTCGGTGATGATCGTGACGCTGTGCAGGTTGTTCTCACAGGGGAGTCCCGTATGGGGATCCAGTATATGATGATAGAGCTTGCCGCCGGCTTCAAAGTAGCGCTGATAAGTACCGGATGTCACAACGGACTTGCTGGATATCCGAACGGATGTTATCGGTTCGCCTGCATTGTCGAAGGGCTTCTGGATTCCGATGTTGTAGTCGGAGCCGTCGAGCCGTCCGCCCATAGCGAGGACATTCCCGCCCAGATTGATGATAGCGTGCTTGACGCCTTGCTTCTTCAGATATTCCTTAACGCGGTCTGCGATGTAGCCCTTGGCAATGCCGCCCACATCGATTGCGGCATGAGGATCCGTAAGCCGGACCGTATTGTCCTTCACGATGATATTCTTGTAATCTACATGGCTTACAGCCTCATTAAGGACTTCCGGTGCGGGAGGCGCCGGCGTATCCGAATGAAAATCCCACAGCTTGGATACGGGGGCAATGGTGATGTCAAACAGACCGTTGGAAAACTCGCTGTAGTAGAGAGCTTTCTTGATCAGTTTGACAGTCTCGCCGGACACTTCGACCGGATTGCCGCCGGCAGCATTGATCCGGGAGATCTCGCTGTCCTCGGTCTTATTGGAGAACATGGCGTCGTATTTTCGGCATATCTCTTCGCAGCCTTTTAAGACGTCGTCGTCGACAGAATCAAGGATCTCGATGCGGACCACCGTGTCGAACAGTGTGTCGGTGTAGATCTGATCCCGTTCTCTCGGAAGCCCGGAGCATCCAGACAGAAGAATGGCCATAGATGTAAATACTGCTGTTAATCTCTTACATTTCATAGGATAGAATACCTCGTTCGTAGATTTATTCCCGCGAGCAACGAGCCAAGCGGGCATGCTTGCATGCACATTTGGCGACTGCCGCGAGGGTCAAATACCCCGCTGCCCTGCAGCGCTACTAATTTGATGCCCCGTTGCTCGCAGCGGGGTCTTTGACTTTGGCACACTTTTCTAACATTATAACATAAAAAAGAAGATATGCAATCGAACATGTGGTTGAAGAGATGGATTTCTTGTGTTAGAATACTTTTTAAGGTGAATTGGAACAGCAGATTTACTTATGTTATGCATATATGGCAGAGAGGTGGGCGGATATGAAGATAGGATTGAAGAAAAAGGATTGGGTTCTGATCATCATCATTGTGTGTGTAGCCGGGCTTACGGTTCTTGTCCATACGTTTATCGGCGGAAAAGGTGCGAACCGTGTGGTCGTTAAGATAGAGGGCGCGATACAGGATACATACAGTCTGTCTGAGGAGGGGGATTATGAGATCAACGGAGGTACGAATATTCTTCAGATCAGGAACGGCAAGGCTTCTATGGTAGAAGCGGACTGCCCGGATCAGCTCTGCGTCCACCAGAAGCCGGTTTCTCTGAACCGGGAGAGTATTATCTGTCTCCCGAATAAGGTAGTTGTGGAAGTAGAGACGGGCACGAGCAGAGAGTTTGATGCGGTAACCCAGTAGGAGAAGACAGATGCGAGGCAGAGTGGCTTATTTCGGTGTTTTTACGGCGCTGGCGCTGATATTCAGTTATATTGAGACTCTGATCCCGTTACAGTTCGGCATTCCCGGCGTGAAGCTGGGACTTGCGAATCTTGTCATTGTTCTGGCATTATACAAGATGGGAACGGGGGAGGCATATCTGTTATCGGTTGTGCGGGTGCTTCTTACAGGGTTCTTGTTTGGGAATTATTTCAGTATTATTTACAGTCTTGCGGGCGGTCTGCTGAGCTTATCGGTTATGGCGCTGCTCAGGAAGAACGGCGGATTCAGCGTGATGGGAGTCAGCCTTGCGGGCGGCGTGTTCCATAACATCGGCCAGTTGATCGTGGCAATGCTGGTAGTGGAGACTTTCAGCGTGATCTATTATGTTCCCGTGCTCCTGATCGCAGGAATGCTGACGGGGCTTCTGATCGGAATCGTGTCAAATGAGATGTTGAAGAGACTTGTTAATATAAGCATGTAGGAGGAAGGCAAATGATATCTTATCTGAGAGGTACGATCGCGGCGTTTGAGGAGGACAAGGTGATCATAGATGTGGGCGGCGTAGGCTACGGAGTCTATATGTCGGGGCAGGCAATGGGGAAGCTTCCGGCCGTGGGCAGGGAAGTGAAGATACATACCTATCTGAATGTGAAGGAAGACGCGATGCAGTTGTATGGGTTCCTTACGAGGGACGATCTTATGGTGTTCAAGCTGCTGATCGGGGTGAACGGGATCGGCCCGAAGGGAGGGCTTGGGATCCTGGCAGCCTTAAGTCCCGACGATCTCAGATTCGCGGTTCTGGCGGGTGATGTGAAGGCGATCTGTGCGGCGCCGGGGATCGGGAAGAAGACGGCGGAGAAGCTGATCCTGGAGCTTAAGGACAGGCTGAAGCTTGAAGACGCCCTGGAGCATATTACGGCGGATTCAGGGACATCCGAAGGCGCGGTCTGTCACAGCGAAGTCCAGAGCGAGGCGGTGCAGGCGCTCGTGGCGCTCGGCTACGGCAGTACGGAGGCGCTTAGGGCCGTGAAGCAGGTGGATATAGAAGAGACGGCGGAGGTGGAAGACGTCTTAAAGCTTGCGCTGAAGCATATGTCGCTCTGAGAACAGAGAGATATATAGAATGGAATGAGATAAGATGAGGGTGAGATAAGGAATATGGGCAGACGTATTATTACGACGGAGAATCTGGAAGAAGATGTCAAGATAGAGAATCATCTGCGCCCGCAGATGCTTGAGGACTATGTAGGACAGGAGAAGGCAAAGAAGACCCTGAAGATCTATATTGAAGCGGCGAAGGCCAGGAAGGAGCCGCTGGACCATGTACTGTTCTACGGTCCGCCCGGGCTTGGCAAGACGACACTTGCAGGCATTATTGCCAATGAGATGGAGGTCAATCTTAAGATCACTTCCGGCCCGGCGATCGAGAAACCGGGTGAGATGGCTGCGATCCTTAACAATCTGCAGGAGGGGGATGTGCTGTTCGTCGACGAGATCCACCGCCTGAACCGGCAGGTGGAGGAGGTGCTGTATCCGGCGATGGAGGATTACGCCATTGATATCATGATCGGGAAGGGAGCGAGCGCAAGGTCGATCCGCCTGGATCTTCCCAAATTCACGCTGGTAGGGGCGACTACAAGGGCAGGGATGCTGACGGCGCCGTTAAGAGACCGCTTCGGGGTGGTGAACCGTATGGAATTCTATACGGTGGAGGAGCTGGTGAAGATCATCCTGAGATCCGCGAAGGTACTGGAGGTAGGGATCGACAGGAACGGGGCTTTTGCCCTTGCAAGGCGGTCGAGAGGGACGCCGAGGCTTGCGAACCGGCTGCTGAAGCGGGTCAGGGACTTTGCGCAGGTGAAGTACGAGGGGTATATTACGGAAGAGGTGGCGAACTATGCGCTGGATCTTCTGGATGTGGATAAAGAAGGGTTAGACCAGACGGACCGCGGGCTATTGCAGGTGATGATCGAGAAGTTCCTGGGCGGGCCGGTAGGTCTGGATACGCTTGCGGCAGCCATCGGAGAGGACGCGGGAACGATCGAGGACGTCTATGAACCCTATCTTTTGATGAACGGATTTATCCAGAGAACGCCGAGAGGGAGGATCGTTACGGATCACGCATACCGCCATCTCGGAATTTCACGTGAAATTATTGAAAAATAGTTGGTTTTTGTGAAAGTTTAGTTTATAATAGGGACAGAGATTAAGAATTTCGAGGAGGCTTCTCATGGCATCATCAAAAAACTTTACGGAAGTACTAATAGGGGGAAAGGTATTTACCCTAAGTGGATTTGAAAGCGAGGACTATCTCCAGAAGGTATCTACATATTTGAACCATAAGATTGAGGAGTGCAGTAACAGCGACGGGTACCGCAAGCAGAGCGCCGAGACCAGGAGCATCCTGCTGGCGCTGAATATCGCGGATGATTATTTTAAGGCTAAGAAGCAGGGCGGCACGTTAGAGAGTGATATAGAGGCAAAGGACAAGGAGATGTATGATCTGAAGCATGAGCTGATATCTGTTCAGATCAAGCTCGAGAATGCAGAAAAATCTATGGACAAGCTTAAGGAAGAGAATAAGGAATTTCAGATGAAGATTGTCCAGTTGGAAACGGAGATAAAGAATAATCGTAAGAAATAGGCTGTCTTTGGACAGCCTATTTTATGAAGGTCAGATACTTCGCTGCTTTTGCAGCGCACAGGCTTGATGCCCCGTTGCTTGCAGCGGGGTGTTTGACAGTTCCGTAAGAAGGAGAGGAAGTATGGAGAAGAAGGTTGAGATACTTGCGCCTGCAGGATCAATGGACAGTCTTAAGGCGGCTGTCTGCGCAGGCGCGGATGCGGTCTATATAGGCGGTACGAGATTCGGGGCAAGAGCCTATGCGAAGAATCTGACGGAGACGGAACTTCTCGGGGCTATTGATTATGTTCATATCCACGGCCGGAGGATCTACCTGACGGTCAACACGCTGCTTAAGGAGGCGGAGATCGGTCAGTTGTATGATTATCTTCTGCCGTATTATCTGGAAGGGATCGACGGGGTGATCGTTCAGGATATCGGGGCGGTCGCTTATCTGAGACAGTATTTCCCCAAGCTGCCGCTACATGCAAGCACCCAGATGACGATCACAGGGGAAGACGGGGCGGCGTTTATGAAGGAGAAGGGAATTACGAGGGTGGTTCCGGCAAGGGAGCTGTCTCTTCCTGAGATCCGAAGGATGAAGGAGAAGACGGGTCTTGAGATCGAGTGCTTCGTGCACGGGGCGTTGTGTTACTGTTATTCCGGGCAATGCCTGTTAAGCAGCATGATCGGCGGGAGAAGCGGTAACCGGGGGCAGTGCGCCCAGCCCTGCCGCCTGCCTTACCGCGCGGAGGGAGAGAGGGAGGCAGATCTTATGAGTCTTAAGGATCTGTGTACCATCGAGATGCTGCCGGAGCTTATCGAAGCGGGTATCGATTCCTTTAAGATCGAGGGGCGGATGAAGCAGCCGGACTATGTGTATACGGTAGTGGGGATGTACCGGAAATACGCGGATCTCTGGCTTAAGACGGGAGCTTGCATGGATTCGGCCGGCGCCTGCCGTAAGGATAAGAAAGGATACCGGGAATCCTATAAGGTATCGGCGGCGGATAAGGAGACGCTTTTCAAGGCTTATCAGCGCAGGGGTTACACAGAAGGGTACTATAAGCAGCACAACGGGAAGAATATGATCTCGCTGCAGCGCCCAGATACCCTTAAGGAAGAAGAAAGAGTCTGGGACTGTAAAATAAAAGAAAAAATTAATGGTAATTTAATACTTTCTCCCGGCAGGCGTGCTAAACTGGTATTGTCCTGCGGCGGACATCAGGCAGAGTGCAGGGGAGAGACGGTGCAGCCTGCCCTTAAGCAGCCTCTTCTTGCGGAGCGGGCCGAAAAGCAGATGCAGAAGACCGGCAATACGGAATTTGAGTTTGAACGGCTTGAAGTTTCGGTTGAAGGAGAAGTATTTCTTCCGATGCAGGCGTTGAACGAACTGCGAAGGAACGGGATAGATGCGCTTACGGAGTGTATTCTTAAGGAATATAAGAGGAGCGGGGCAGATCTTGCGGATATGCCGTGCAAAGACGGGGCCGTCAGGATACCTTCGGGCGGCGGGAAAGATATAAGAAGAGAAGAACGGGAGACAGAAGCGCCCCGGAATGTTTTGCAAACGGCGTATCTGGTGCAGACCGCCGGGCAGTTGGAGGCTTTAGCGTCCTGCGGATATGCGGATGTGATCTATGCGGACGACGGGCTTGGGATATCCGAAGCAGAGTGGACGCGTATGGTCAGCCGGCTTAAGGCGGACGGATGCAGGGTGTATCTTGCGATGCCTTATATCTTCCGGGCAAAGGCTGCGCAGGGATGGGAAGAACGTTATGATGAGATCGTATCCGTATATGACGGCGTGCTGATCCGCAATTGGGAGAGTTATCAGTGGCTTAAGCGGCACGGGTATGAGAAGGAGATCCGTTCGGATCACAATCTGTATGTATTTAACAGATATGGCAAGACTTTTATGGAGGATGCCGGTATCAGCGTATATACTGTACCGCTGGAGCAAAACGCCAGGGAACTAAGGGAGCTTGACATCAGAGGTGCGGTTCTCGGAGTCTACGGTTATCAGCCGGTGATGGTCACTGCAAACTGTATCCGAAGAACGGAAGGGCAATGCCGGAATGTACCTTTTGCGGGCGGAAGTACGGGAGAATATCTCTATATCCGCGACCGCTATCAGAAGAGGTTCGTGGTAAGAAGCTGCTGCCGGTACTGTTATAATATTATCTACAACAGCGCGCCTCTTTTTCTTGCAGATCAGGCTGAAGAGATCCGGCGGCTCGCGCCGGGGGAGGTACGGCTTGATTTTACTGCGGAGACGGGAGAGGAAGCGCGGCGTATCGCAGAACTATATGCCGACGCGTTTATCCGTCAGAGGAATGTAAGTCTGCCGAAGTCCGAATATACGAGGGGACATTTTAAACGGGGAGTAAAGTAGGTGAAGATTTGGTAAATATTATTGTTGAAATATCCAAATATCTGATGATCGTGCTGATCACGATGTATACATATCATTGCTTCAGCATCTTCGGATATTATGATCCGTTTGACCAGAAACGGATATTGAGAAAACAGAATGCGCTGATGTTCATGATACATATCGTTGCGTTTATGGTGATGTATCTGCAGAAGGATGATATGAAGATCCTGGCGTTCTATGTGATCCAGACGATCTTATTCGCTGCGACGATACTGCTGTATCAGATATTGTATCCCCAGTCTTCCAGGCTGGTGGTCAATAATATGTGCATGCTTCTGTGTATCGGGATGATCATACTGGCCAGGCTGAATTATGAGAAGGCTGTGAAGCAGTATCTTATCGCGGCGGGGGCGGTTGCCATAAGTATGGCGGTGCCGGTGATCATTCGGAAGTTCAAGAAGCTCTCCGAGTGGAGGAATCTGTATGCAGTCGCAGGGATCGCGTCCCTTGCCATTGTCGTCGTGGTGGGCCGGGTGTCCTACGGGGCGAAGCTTGGATTCACCATCGGCGGGATCAGCATTCAGCCGTCGGAGCTGGTGAAGATCATCTTCGTATTCTTTGTGGCGTCCAGCTTCAAGATGTCGCTGGAATTCAGGAATATCGTGATCACGACGGCGCTTGCGGCGTTCCATGTGCTGATCCTGGTGGTATCTAAGGATCTGGGAGCCGCGCTGATCATATTCGTCGTATATCTGGCAATGCTCTATGTGGCGACGCACCAGTTTTTGTATGTGGCAGCCGGGGTCGGCGCGGGGAGCGCGGCGTCTGTTGCGGCATATTATCTGTTCAACCATGTAAGGACCAGGGTGATCGTGTGGAAGGATCCGTTCGCGGCTTATGACAACGGGGGATATCAGGTGGCTCAGTCTTTGTTCGCCATCGGGACGGGCGGCTGGTTTGGGATGGGCTTGTTCCAGGGGATGCCGGACAGTATACCGGTTGCGGATGAGGATTTTATCTTTTCGGCTATTGCGGAGGAGCTGGGGCTGATCTTCGCGCTGTGCATGATCCTGATCTGCGTAAGCTGTTATGTGATGTTTCTGAATATTGCCATGCAGCTTCATAATATGTTCTATAAGATGGTGGCTTTGGGGCTTGGAACCTGTTATATATTCCAGGCGTTTCTGAATATCGGCGGGGTGACGAAGTTCATCCCTTCTACAGGAGTTACGCTCCCGCTGGTTAGCTACGGAGGAAGTTCGCTTTTAAGCACCCTGATCATGTTCGCGATCATCCAGGGATTGTATATCGTAAGGGAAGACGAGGAAGAAGATATTGAGAGAAGGAAAAAAGAGAGGCTACGAGCAAAGAGAAGCAGACAGGCGTATGAAGAGAGCTATGGAAAGAGAAGGAATGACATGGAGAGAGCGCCGCGCGGCAGGCAAAAGAGATAGGAAAAGAGCCAGGGAGAAAAGGGTAAGGAACAAGGAATTCGCCAGGGTCACGTATATATTCGTGGCGCTGTTCCTTGGGATGATGGGATATATCGTGCAGTTTCAGGTAGTTAAGAGCCAGGATTTGATCCAGAGTCCGTATAACGCGAGGAAGGATGCTTATGCGGAGCGGGTGGTCCGGGGAGATATCCTTGACAAGAACGGAGTTGTCCTGGCAACGACCAGAGTAGACGCTGACGGATCGGAGACGAGGGAATACCCTTACGGCAATATGTTTGCCCATGTGATCGGATACAGCGATCACGGCAAGGCGGGGCTGGAATCAAAGATGAATTTTGAGATGCTTACGTCGAATGCATTTTTCCTTATAAAGCTTAAGGATGAATTCCAGGATCAGAAGAACAGGGGAGACAGCATCGTGACGACGCTGGATCTGAATCTGCAGCAGGCCGCCTATCATGCGCTGGGCGATTTTAAGGGGGCGGTCGTAGTCATCGAGCCTTCCACGGGGAAGATTCTTGCGATGGTCTCGAAGCCTGATTTTGACCCTAACGCATTGGAGGCAAATTGGGGATATCTGAATTCCAGCGAGGACAGCGAGCTCCTTAACCGTGCGACTCAGGGGCAGTATGCGCCGGGATCTACGTTCAAGGTGGTAACGGCGTTGGAATATATGCGTGAGAATCCGGCATATATGGACTATGGCTATAACTGCAGCGGGGTGATCGAGCAGGACGGAGTCGCTATCCACTGTTATGGGGGAAATGTCCATGGGCAGGTCTCATTTGCGGACAGCATGGCTTATTCGTGCAATACTTCCTTCTGCAGCATCGGTTTGGCGCTTGACGCCGAGCGGTTCAGGAGCACGGCAAAAGAGGTGCTGTTTGATTCCAAGCTGCCTTCAGACCTCCCCTACAGCCAGAGCAAATTCATGCTGAATGCCGCTTCTGTAAACGGGGAGAAGATGATGACGGCTATGGGACAGGGACAGACCCAGGTCAGCCCGTATCATATGGCGCTGATCGCAAGCGCAGTTGCCAACGGCGGGACGCTGATGCGGCCGTATCTGGTGGATTCTATTACGAATTATTCCGGGCAGGAGGTTGAGAAGAACCTTCCAAAGGAGTACAAAAACCTGATGACGGCGGAGGAAGCGGCTCAATTGAAGCAGTATATGGAGGGAGTTGTGGATTACGGTACGGCGTCAGTCTTAAGCGGACAGAATTATACGGCGGCGGGGAAGACCGGAACGGCGGAGTACAGTTCTGATAAGGAGAAGGACCATTCCTGGTTCATCGGCATGACCAATGTGGATAATCCTGATCTTGCCATCAGTGTGATCATTGAATCTGCGGACGGGGCTGCGAAGGCTGTGAATGTGGCGAAGCAGGTGTTTGACGCTTATTATTAACTTTTTCATATTTTTGGTATACAAAGAGGGTGGAATATGAGATACTATAAACATCTTTATCTGGCGGAAGGTATCAGGAAGAAGGAGAAGGTGATCCGAAAGCTTGAGAAGAATCAACTGCAGATGAATATCCATATCATAACGCTGTCCCAGAATGAGGAGGATCAGTTGGAGATCTATAACTCCATGATATTATTACAGCCGGAGTTTCCCCATGATGATTTTTTTGTGGTGGGCATTGCAAAAGGTTATGAAGATGCGGTAGAAATGGTGGAAGAAATCACTCAGGAAGTGTATAATAAGACAAAAGGAGCAGACATTCGTTCCTATATATTAGAGAGAGAACAGGAAGAGTAAGATGCTACATATTCTATTGCTTATCTTGAAGGTCATAGGGATTATATTTGCGGTGATACTGGGGATACTTGTATTACTGGCTTGTGTTGTTCTCTATGTGCCGGTCAGGTATGACCTTAGGGCTTCCTGTGACGGGACGCTGGCGGGGATCCGTGCAGGCGCCAGGGTAACGTGGCTTCTGCACCTGGTCGGTCTCTATGTGTGTTATGAGGAGAAGGAGCTGACCTGGAGGATACGGATCGCATGGAAGAACATAAGAAGCGGTCAGGAAGAGAAGAATACGATAAGAGCAGAGGTGGAAACGTATGGCGAAGAAGTGGAAGAGTTACGGGAAGATGCTGAAGAAACTGCGGAAGAAGAGTATTCCGGTGAAGTTTTGGAAGGTGAAGAAGAGCGCTCCGGTGAAGTTCTGGAAGAAGTCGAAGAGAGGACTGCCGAAGCTGTGGAAGGTGAAGAAGAGCGTTCCGGTGATGTTTTGGAAGAAGACAGGAAGAGAATTGCCGAAGCTGTGGAAGTCGAAGAAGGGAATTCCGGTGAAGCTGTGGAAGAAGTCGAAGAGAGGACTGCCAAAGACTGTGAAGATCGTGAAGAAGATTCCGAAGGGAGTGAAGAAGATCGGCGCAGGGAACTGGGCGAAGCTTCAGTCAATGGGGAGATTCTGGAAGAACAAAGGTCTGTATGGCAGAAAATTGCAGACTTCTGTCATGGCATTTGGCAGAAGATAACCGGACTGTATCGTAAGATTGCAGGCATTCCCGCGAAGCTGAGAGATGCTGTCAGTAATATACGGGATAAGGCAGAAGCGCTTAAGGGAAAGAAGGACAAGATATTAGATTTCCTTACAGACGAGGTCCATAAGAAAGCGTTTGTTAAGGTGAAAGACGAGCTGCTGAGATTGCTTCGGAAGCTGAAGCCGAAAAAGATCTCGGCCAGGGTCCGTTATGGATTCGAAGATCCGTCCCTTACGGGAAGGATTCTGGCGGGGATCAGCGTCGCTTATCCGTTTCTGGGAGAGGATGTCGAGGTGTACCCGGATTTTGAACGGAGAGTCCTGGACGGGGAGGTCAAGATCGCCGGAAGGATCAGGGCGAGTTATTTCGTGTGGCTTCTGTGGAAGCTTGTGTGGTGTAAGGAGGTCCGTATGACGTACCGGCATGTGAGGCAATTCAAATTATAATGTTATAATGAATCCCCGGAATGTCATTGTATCTGATCGTGTGAGATTCAAAAGAAGAGATAAAAAGTATTAGGAGGATTGGAAAGTATGGCGGAGAATCAATTTAAAGGAGCGGTGGAGGCCCTGTTTCAAGGCATGAACGGAGTGGTCTCATCCAAGACAGTGGTAGGAGAAGCGATTCATATCGGAGATACTATCATTCTTCCTCTGGTGGACGTATCCTTTGCGGTAGGCGCGGGAGCATTTAACGGAGACAGCAAGGAAAAGGGCGCGGGAGGACTTGGCGGTAAGATGACTCCGAGCGCAGTGCTTGTAATTCAGAACGGTCATACGAAGCTTGTGAATGTTAAGAATCAGGATACGATGACGAAGATTCTGGATATGGTGCCGGATGTGATTGACCGGTTCGGTTCTAAGAAAGAGGAGAAGATGACCGAAGAGGACGTAATGGACATCCTGGATCAGGCGGAAGAGGGAGATTTTGAAGAATAGGCATGAAAGCGGCATGATTTACGCATTTTTGTAAGAGGATACACATATGATATAGAAAACAGTGGCAAGGGTGGCAGAGATGAAACGGGTAGTGGGTTTCGCCCTGTTCTGTGTGGCGATCGGTATGATACTGGCTCTGATCCTGCCGAACACATTTGTTGAGGTGCTGTGTATCATATTGTGTATATTGGCGGGATATAATTTGTTTTGTTGTTGAATGATAATCCATTATTTCCAAAAAAAACCGAAAAAGTATAAATAATACTTGCATTTCTTCCTCCTATCTGTTAAGATACTAGTGTTGTGAGTCTGCTTGTCAGACTATATATGGAGCGTTAGGAGGTGCAGTCATGGCTAAATGTGCTATTTGTGAAAAGGGTGCTCACTTTGGGAACAATGTAAGCCACTCTCATAGAAAGACACCAAAGATGTGGAAATCAAACGTTAAATCAGTTCGTGTGAAGACTGAAAACGGCGGAACAAAGAAGATGTATGTTTGTACTTCTTGTTTAAAGTCAGGAAAAGTTGAGCGTGCATAAGGTAAGTTAAAACTCAGATTTCATTTTGGAATCTGAGTTTTTATTGTAATATATGGAAAAAGAGGGTATAATATTTTTAGTTGGCATCGGTGGGGATTTTGCGGTCTCTGTGCTTACCGGTGCTTTTCGTGAATGAATAATATCAGGAAGAAGACAGGAGGTTTCAGATATGAAAGGATGTATGAGTACGGATCTTGGTATCATTACGATCGATCCGGAGGTTGTTGCAAAGTATGCGGGGACCGTTGCAGTCGAGTGTTTTGGAATAGTAGGTATGGCTGCGGTGAATATGAAGGACGGGCTGGTGCATTTGCTGAAGAGGGAGAGCCTGACCAAAGGGATCAAGGTTGCGATATCGGAGGAGAATCATATCAGTATCAACTTCCATATTGTTGTCGCATATGGCGTCAGCATTTCAGCCGTAACTGAGAATTTGATCAGCAATGTAAAATATAAGGTAGAAGAATTTTCAGGAATGCCGGTAGATAAGATCAATATCTACATTGAAGGCGTCAAAGTCATCGATTAGTTAAGGAGGAACATAAGAAGTGGCTACGAAAACGATTAATGTGGATATGCTTGCAAAGATGTTTTTGGCAGGTGCACAGAATATTGAGGCGAAGAAAGAGTATATTAATGAACTTAACGTATTCCCGGTACCGGATGGGGATACGGGGACGAATATGTCGCTTACGATCATGGCTGCGGCGAAGGAAGTGACTGCGCTTGAGAAGCCGGATATGAAGGATCTTGCGAAGGCTGTTTCTTCTGGTTCTCTGAGGGGAGCAAGAGGGAATTCCGGCGTTATCTTATCCCAGCTTCTAAGAGGGTTCACCAAGTCTATCCGCGAGGAGAAGCAGATCGATGTGAGAGGTCTTGCGGCGGCCTGCGCAAGGGCGAGGGATACGGCATACAAGGCGGTCATGAAGCCGAAGGAGGGGACGATCCTTACGGTTGCCAGCGGTATTGCGGATAAGGCTGCCGAGATGGCGGAGGAGACGGACGATCTGGAGGTATTCCTCCCGGAGGTGATCCGTCATGCCGAGGAGGTGCTAGAGAAGACGCCGGAGATGCTTCCGGTGCTTAAGGAGGCCGGAGTTGTGGATTCCGGCGGCCAGGGACTTCTGGAAGTGATTAAAGGAGCCTACGACGCGTTCCTTGGAAAGGAGATCGACTACAGTGCGATCGCTCCAAGGGCGGGAGCCGGGGTGAAGGTGACGGCTTCTGACGCGGGTGAAGCGGCGGATATCAAGTTCGGTTATTGTACGGAGTTCATCATCCTGACGGAGAAGGAATTCTCAGAGGAAAATGAACAGGATTTCAAGGGATATCTGTCTTCTATCGGAGATTCTATCGTCTGTGTTGCGGATGATGATGTGGTGAAGGTACATGTGCATACCAATGATCCGGGGCTTGCGATCCAGAGGGCTCTGACGTACGGACAGCTGTCGCGTATGAAGATCGACAATATGCGTGAGGAACATCAGGAGAAGCTGATCCGTGATGCCGAGAAGATCGCGGCAAATGAGGCGGCTAAGGATGCCCAAGATCACGGGAAGGGCGGCCAGGCGAAGAAGAGCAGCGAGCCGAGGAAGCCTATGGGCTTCATTGCGGTATCTATCGGGGAAGGTATGAACGAGATCTTCAAGGAGCTTGGGGTCGATCATATCATCGAGGGCGGACAGACCATGAATCCAAGTACGGAAGATATGCTCAACGCCATTGACCAGGTGAATGCGGACTGTGTATTCATCCTTCCTAATAACAAGAATATTGTCCTTGCCGCGAATCAGGCGAAGGCTCTGGTGGAGGATAAGGAGATCGTTGTCCTTCCGACCAAGACGGTTCCGCAGGGGATTACGGCTATCATTAATTTCGTGCCGGAAGCCAGTGTCAAAGAGAATGAGGATGCGATGCTGGAAAGTATCGGGAATGTGAAGTCCGGCCAGGTTACCTATGCGGTCAGGGATACGCATATTGACGATAAGGAGATCCATGAGGGCGATATTATGGGGATCGGCGACGCAGGGATCCTTGCGGTAGGAAGAAGTGTGGAAGAGACTACGAAGGAGCTTTTGGCGCAGCTTGTGGAAGAGGACTCTGAGCTGATCAGTCTGTATTACGGCGAGGAAGTGAAGGAAGAGGATGCCGAGAGATTTATCGCGGAGATAGAAGGAATCTATCCTGATCTGGATGTGGACGCGCATTTCGGCGGTCAGCCGATCTATTACTATGTTCTCGCGGTAGAGTAAGGCAGTCATGATAGATAAGACGAGCATCAAGGAACTAAAAGGAGTAGGTGAGAAGACTCAGAAATTATTCGGGAAGGTCGGCGTCGATACGGTCGGCGACCTGATCCGGTATTATCCGAGAGGGTATGATGTCTACGAGGATCCTGTTCCTGTAAGTGAGCTCGAGGAGGGCAGGACGCAGACGGTCAGCGGAGCTATCTACGGAAGGGTCCAGGTGTCGGGAACGGCGAAGATGCAGATAACGACGCTGCATGTCAAGGATCTGACGGGGACGCTTAAGGTCGTCTGGTTCCGTATGCCGTTCCTTAGAAGTACGTTTGCGAAGGGCGGAGCGGTGACGCTTCGGGGGAGAGTGGTGCGAAAAAGGGACGGTCTGGTGATGGAGCATCCAGAGATCTTCTATCCCTGCGAGAAGTACGCGGACAGGCTGAACACGCTGCAGCCTCTCTACGGACTGACTTCGGGGCTTACGAACAATGCGGTGATGAAGGCGGTGCGTCAGGCGTTGGACGGAATGGATCTCGCCGCGGATACGCTGCCCGGAGAGCTTCGGCTTAAGTACGGTCTGGCTGAGTATAATTACGCGGTGCAGGGAATTCATTTCCCGGAAGATAAAGAAGTATTCTATCATGCCAGGGAACGTCTGGTGTTTGAAGAGTTTCTGGCGTTTATACTATCGATTCGGAAGCTTAAGGATAAGAACGAAAAGCTTGCGAATGAATATATTATGGAGATGAAGCCGGAGACGGAGACATTCTTGGAGAGTCTGCCGTATCGTCTGACGAACGCCCAGCAGAAGGTCATGGAAGAGATCATGAGGGATATGTCAGGCGATACGGCTATGTCCAGGCTGGTGCAGGGAGACGTCGGCTCCGGCAAGACGATCGTGGCGGTACTGGCATTGATGACTGCGGCGCTGAATGGATATCAGGGCGCTATGATGGCGCCGACTGAGGTGCTGGCGAGGCAGCATTATGAGTCGGTCACGGGATTGTTCGGGACTTACGGCATTAAGATCAAGGTTGAGCTTCTCACCGGGTCGATGACGGCAAAGGAGAAGAGAAGGGCCTATGACCGGATCGAGTGCGGGTACGCCAAGATTATCATCGGCACCCATGCCCTGATCCAGGGCGGCGTCAATTACGACTGTCTGGCGCTTGTGGTGACGGATGAGCAGCATCGGTTCGGAGTAAAGCAAAGAGAAGCATTTGCAAGGAAGGGCGGTGTGCCTCATGTGCTGGTCATGAGCGCGACGCCGATACCGAGAACTCTGGCGATCATCCTGTACGGCGATCTTGATATCTCTGTGATCGACGAGCTTCCGGCGAACCGTCTGCCGATCAAGAATTGCGTGGTTGATACCGGATATCGGCAGACTGCGTATACATTTATGAAAAAGCAGGTGGCAGAAGGGCGGCAGTGTTACGTGATCTGTCCTATGGTTGAGGAGAGCGAGAGCATAGAGGCGGAGAATGTCATTGACTATGCGTCCATGCTGCAGGGAGAGATGGGAGCAGAGATCTGTGTGGCGTACCTTCACGGGAAGATGCGTCAGGCGGAAAAGGATGATATCATGGATCGGTTCGGGAGAAATGAGATCCAAATCCTGGTGTCGACGACCGTTATTGAAGTCGGGATCGACGTGCCGAATGCTACGGTCATGATGGTCGAGAATTCGGAACGCTTCGGACTTGCGCAATTGCATCAGCTCCGCGGAAGAGTCGGAAGAGGAAAGCATCAGTCTTACTGTATCTTCATGAGCGGTTCTAATTCAAAGGAGACGAAGGAGAGGCTGAATATACTGAATAGATCCAATGACGGATTTAAAATTGCGAGTGAGGATCTGAGGATCCGCGGACCGGGCGATCTCTTCGGCATCCGGCAGAGCGGGCTTATGGACTTCAGGCTCGGTGATGTGTACCAGGACGCCAAGATCCTTCAGATGGCCAATGAGGCTGCAGATGAGCTTTTAAAAACTGAAAATGAATGGGTGAAGAATCTTCCAGATTATGAAACAACTTCCAGTGTAATAATCTGAATCCTCCATATACTATCGGTGTAACAAAAATAAAGTTACAAAGATTACTAAACTAAAAAAGTTACAAGTTACAAAAAGGAGGAGACAATTATGACAAGTTCATCAAACAGAGCAGCCGTACCAGAGGCAAAGGGAGCATTAGACAAGTTCAAATATGAGGTTGCAAACGAGTTGGGAGTACCGCTTACAGAGGGTTACAACGGAGACCTGACTTCCAGACAGAACGGTTCTGTCGGCGGTTATATGGTTAAGAAGATGATCGAGCAGCAGGAAAAGCAGATGGCAGGCAAATAACATCTGAATCCTGAGAATTGAGACAGTCTTAACAGACTCTTGAAATGAAATTGGGACATGCAGGTTTTAAGGAATCTGTCTGTCCCATTTTCATTTCTAACTGTGAATCAAAGGGGTTATAGGGGAATATGTAAAATATTGTCAATATAAGGAATACGTTATTTCAATAAAATCAGACAAATTGTTGCGATTTCCGATAAAAAGTGGTATGATATTTACCATGATACATGAGAGAATTTTCGAAGACGAAAAATGCGAATGCTTCTGATTGGGTATTCTTTCCCAATTACTAAACGGAACTACATACCAAGCATTCCGTTTTCTGCATACCCCGGGCAGCGGGACACCTCTTTGAGAGCAGGCAGCAACGCCTGTTCTTTTTCGCTTGTACGGCGGCAATATAGTCTAATCCGGCATATTTTACAGGGATGCATATTACAATGATAGTAATGATAAGTGACTTATGAGGAGTCTGGTATATGAAGAAAATTGTGGCATTATTGTTCTGCGCCCTGTTGAGTGTGCAGCCGGCATATGCGATGCAGGTGCGGGAGCCGATTCTGTATACGGATACGCAGGAGGAGGCGGGAACGCAGGAGGAAGCAGAAGCGGGAACACAGGAAGAGGCAGGAATCCAAAAAAAGTCAGACGCGCAGGAAGATGCGGATGCACAGGAAGGAGCGGAAGAACCGACAGGAGACGGGAGCGCAGGGAGCTTGGCGGTAAGCGCGCCGTCTGCGGTTCTGATGGAAGCTTCTACGGGGCAGGTGATCTATGATAAGGATGCGGATACCCAGCGGCCCCCGGCAAGCGTCACGAAGGTTATGACGCTGCTGCTGATCTTCGATGCGCTAGAGGACGGGAAGATCAAGCTGGAGGATCAGGTGACTACGTCAGAGTATGCGGCGTCGATGGGAGGCTCGCAGGTGTTTTTAGAGCCGGGAGAAGTGCAGACGGTGGATACGCTTATTAAGTGTATCTCTGTGGCGAGTGCCAATGACGCGTGTGCGGCATATTATAAAAGTAGAATGGAGGATATCTGATATGGGGAAAGTATTTAACACAGCGGCCGATTGTAAGCCGCAATTGCACTATATGGTTGATATCAGCGGGCGGATAGAAGAGATTAAGCGTCTGGTAGACCGCGGGGAGTATTTCACAATTAACCGGGCGCGTCAATACGGTAAGACAACCACACTGCGCGCTTTGAAGCGAATCCTGGATAAGGAGTATCTGGTGGTCAGCTTGTTGTTGAGATTAAGATATGGAGGGGAAACGAGTATAAAGGAGATTGCATTGGGAGAGAGGACGATACTGGAGGCTGTGGTCTGAAAATGCAAAGAAAACGGGGGAATCTGTTGAGATAATAGGTTCCCCCGGTATCTTATCGTTCTTTCAGCCAATAGCCCATGCGCTCGATCAACTGCGGGATATTCAGCGGTTTGGCGATATGCCCGTTCATTCCCGATTCATGGCTTGCCGTCATGTCCTCCACGGAAGCATTGGCGGACAGGGCGATGATAGGGATAGTTGCGGCATCGGCGCGCGGAAGCTTACGGATCGCGCGTGTGGCGTCGAAACCGTTCATTACAGGCATCTGTATATCCATAAGGATCATATCGTAATATCCTGCGGGCATCTCCGCGAAGCGCTGAAGGCCTTTTCTGCCGTCTGCGGCGCATTCTACCATCGCATCAAGCTCGCCTATCAGTTCCATGGCAATCTCCTGATTAAGCTCGTTGTCTTCCACAAGAAGGATCCTGCGTCCGTAAAAAGAGACGCCGGCAGGTGCGTCGGATGTCTCAGCCGGCAGTCTGTCGGATATCTCAGCCGAAGTCTGGAGCCTTAGGATTACGGTTACGGTAATCTGAGTTCCTTCCCCGAATCTGCTCTTCACACTGATCGTTCCGCCCATCATGCGGGCAATGTTCTGGGCGATCGTCATACCCAGGCCGACCCCGTCGATCCGGCTGACATTGGGATCGTCTGCACGGCTGAAAGGTTCGAAAATATGCTGAATGAATTCTTCCTCTATGCCGATCCCGCTGTCACGGAAAACGAAATTATAAGAGCTGCAGCCATGCTCGCTGGATTCATGTTCGGCTACGGATATCTCAAGTGTGCCGCCGACGAGGGTGTAGTTGACGGAATTCCATAATATATTCATGATCATCTGCTGCAGGCGCATCCGGTCTCCGAGAATCTCTTCGTGCACCACCTGCATAGGGTTGATCTTAAGCGTAAGGTTCTTCGCGCGGACATCGGGGAGAACGGCTTCGCTGATCTCCTGCATCAGATCCGACAGGCAGAATGCTTCGGCTTCCAGCTTAAAATTCCCGGATTCGATCTGGCTGATATCCAGGATCTCATTAAGCGTTGAGAGAAGCTGATGGCTGGATAAAGACGCCTTGCTAAGACAATCCTGTACCCGGACGTGATCTTCCACATGGTCAGACGCGATCTTAAGCATGCCGATGATGCCGTTCATCGGAGTCCGTACATTATGGCTCATACAAGAGAGGAAGTTCCGCTTGGATGCATTGGCCTGATCGGCAGCTTCGCATGCTGCCTGGAGGGCCTGCTGCTCCCGCATCTCCTTGCGCTTACTCTCCGTTACGTCCTGTGCGGCATAGACGATGGAGCGTGCCTTGCCGTCCGCGTCTGTCTGAGACAATACGGCCGTGCTGCGGATCCAACCGTATTCTTCCGGCTTCGTCACGGGCTGTTCCGGGAGCTTGCGGTACGCAAGGGTTACATAAGGGTTCTTCCGGCTAAGCTTCTTCTTAAGATTCTTAGTGCTGAGAACCTTAAGATATTCTTCACGGTCGTCTGGATGGACGAAGGCCTCAGCATAGATTCGAAGACCGGTCTCATAGTCGACTTCATTGTCCAGAGCCTTTTTGACTTCAGGAAGCTGCTGTGTTACGCTGCGGAAAAAATCCTGCTCCAGATCCGCATAATAGGTCGCGAAGAACATGCCGCTTAAGGAACGAATGATGTCGGCCTGTTCCTGTTCGCCTTTCAGGCGGATCTCTTCTTCAAGCTTTTCCCGGGTAATGTCCCGGCCCAGGATATTGACGGACATCCGATTCCCCTGGCGGGCATAGATCACATGCTGCTCCATCCACCGCAGAGAGGTTCCCAGGATGCGGTACTGACAGATCTCTTCGGAATAATCTCTTGTATCCGCTGCCTTCTGATACAGATGCTCCGGACTCATGACCTTCTGGAAGATGTATGCATCCTCAGGATTAACGGTAGTTTCCAGCAGATTGTGAAAATACTGATGATAATTGCCGGAAAAGCTGTTCTGCATCTTACTGTCTTCATTGATCCAGACCCGCTCACACTGGCCGTTCTCCAGATAAACGGTGGTCATGACGCTGTAACGGGACTTAAGGATCGCCGCAAGCTGCATATCTCTGAGTGTAAGGGTATGCTCCTGGCGCACACGCTTGTCTACATTCTGCAGCGCCAGGATCGTGTAATTCTTGGTGCCGTGGTTCTGGCCGAAGTAAGCGATCACTGCCATATAGCGGTATTCGTGATCTTCTTCCCCGCGCCACTGGCAGAGCATATCCGCCTTCTCTACGGAAGAGTCTTTGGTCTGGCGCAGGCCGTCCAAAGAGAAGCTGTGACAGAATTTGTCCCTGTCTGAGGGATGAATCTGCTTGAGCAGACGGGAACTCATGATCTCGTTCCACTGTACGGTCCAGGATTTCCAGCCGGTATGGGTATGTCCGTTCTCCCGGACAAGGTTCGCCTCCCCTGTATCCAGATCGATTCCGTATATGCCGAAGTTCTGTTCGCCCAGGGTTCGGATGACCTCCTGAACGCGCAGGCTGGCATCATCAAGCTCCAGGCTCTCCTGAAGGATATCGTGTACATCCTTGACGTATAGGAAAACGAACAGGTCTTCGCTTGCCGGATCGGGGTCTGGAACGACTTCCATCAGATTCCAGCGGTAATCATCGCCGAAGCGTCTGCGGTAACAGCAGCTTAAGGACTTCTTGCCGGACTTTAAGGCGCTTGTCATATGCTCCGGGCGGGTAAAGGAGATAAAATTATTCATATCGTCCGGGTGGATGCCGCCATTGTAGATGAACTGACCAAGCCAGCTCGAGAAGATGTCTGTCCCATAGCCGATAGCCCGTTCCTCCGGGTTGATCTTCACTACTTCATAGCGGTCTTCTGAGAGATTGACCCGGAGAATCTTGTGATAGGTATTGCTGATGGACTGCGTATGCGGCGCCACCATGATGATAAACGCGGGGATCTTATCCTCCCACAGTGTCCGAACGGCTATGATATCGACCATCTCTCCGAATATATTGTTGTAGTTGATAGTCTGGTTCTCTTGTTTGTCTCCTATAGCCAGGAGCGGGCAGTTCGCGCAAGAGTGGCTGCCGAGCTTCTGGCAGGGCATTCCCTTTTTAATATGGGGAGCCACCTCGCGTACCCGTTCATTATAATGTAATATGGTATGATCGTCCTCACGGATAATGAAGATTCCGGTAGACGGGATCGAGCGCAGTATTTTCTCATATTCTTTGATATTCACGGTTCCACCTTCGTTCTTAGCATTTCTTACATTATAACATATTCTGATGTAATTACCAGATATTCCTGTGGTTTGGTCTGCAGGTTTCTTGACGGAAAAGTAATTAAGGAAGGCGGACTGAGCATAGATTAATAAAAATGGGTTGCTGAGTCAGGAGAGAAGCTGGTGTGCGGCAAAAATGACGCAAAAAAGGATTGCCTGTGCCAAGAGAGCGGTTGGTGTGCGCAAAATGTACTAAATGTGCAAAAGGAGACGGAGAAAGGACCGCAGGAAAAAGAATCACAGGAAAAAGAACTGCAGGAAAAAGAATCACAGGAAAAAGAACCGCAGGAAAAAGGAACAAAAGCGGGAATTGTGAAGACCGTGCGGGTGATATATGGAACGAAGACGCTGGTTTCGTGCATGGAAGCTGTTATGAGGCTGCATGATTAGACCGGCGCAAACGGGAGGGAGAGAGATTATGGAGGAGAAGACAAAAGCAGTGCTGTATCTTCGGCTGTCAAAGGAGGACAAAGATAAGCTGACGAAGGGAGACGACAGCGCCAGCATCCAGAATCAGAGGCTTCTGCTGACAGACTATGCGCTTGCACATGACTGCCAGATCGTAGACGTCTATTCCGATGACGATGAGAGCGGGCTTTTTGACACGAGGCCGGAATTCGAGAGAATGCTGACGGATGCGAAGCTTGGCAGATTCAACGTTGTGATCGCCAAATCGCAGTCCAGATTCTCCCGCAATCTGGAGCATATTGAGAGATATCTGCATCATGATTTTCCCAATCTCGGCATCCGGTTTATCGGGGTGGTTGACGGGGCGGATACCGCCGATTCCAACAATAAGAAATCGCGGCAGATCAATGGGCTGGTGAATGAATGGTACTGTGAGGACTTATCTAAGAATATTAGGAGCGCATTTCGGGCAAAGATGAGAAACGGCCAATATCTCGGCGCATCCTGTCCGTACGGATATGTGAAGGATCCCAAAGACCGCAACCATCTGGTGGCGGATGCGTACGCGGCAGACGTTGTACGCAGAATCTATAAGCTCTATCTTAAAGGATACGGGAAAGCAAGGATCGCGAGGCTTTTGACCGGGGAGGGCGTGCTGATCCCCACTCTGTATAAGAGGAAGATCCTTGGTATCAACTACCGGAATGCCCATGAGTGCGAGACTACCGGAAGATGGTCGTATCAGACCGTACATACCATATTGAACAATGAAGTATATATCGGGAGCGTCGTGCAGAATAAGTATCGGAATATCTCCTACAAGGATAAGAAGCATATCAGGCAGCCAAAGGAGCAATGGATCAGGGTTGAGGATATGCATGAGGCGATCATCGATCAGGATACGTTCAGAAAGGTACAGGAGAGGCAGAAGCTCCGTACGAAGCAGGTAAACGGCGGAGGGGAGATATCAATATTTGCCGGGGTACTGATCTGTGCGGATTGTAAACATGCTATGGTGAAGACATATGAGCGCAGAGGAAGCCGCAGGTTCAAGGGATATTGCTGTAAGACATATAAGACGCAGGGAAAGGACTGCTGCCGAAGCCATGCGGTCAACTATGAAGGGCTGTGCCGCGCCGTGCTGCGTTCTCTTAAGGAGGAAGCAGAAAGGAGCCTGACTCCGAAGGATATCACGTATCTGGAGCAGGTAAGAGCTGAGTGTGAAACAGGAAGTAAAAAGGATTATGAGGCCCGGCTTCAAGGTATGGAAAGAGAGCTAAGGCGCAGGGAAGCATATAAGCGTAAGACCTATCAGAATTATATGGATGAACTGATCTCAAAGGAAGAATATCTGTCCTATATCAGAGAATTCGAGAGGGATATTGCCGATCTGAAGGAAAATTACAGAAATATGAAGGAACAGGATTCGGAGCGTAAATGTGCGGATATGAAAGAAGATGACTGGCTTAAGAGGTTTGAAAATTATATTGGAGTGGAGGAGCTTACGAGGGAGATAGTCGTGGAACTGATTGAAAAAATAGAAGTCAATGAGGACGGGTCGGTGAATATATATTACAAATTCCAGCCGCCCAACCGAACCGCTGTCTATGAAAATAAAACAGGCGAGGGCACAAAGTCTTGATTAAAACCAACCAAACAGTGTGCCCTTTGGGAAGGAGATTTAAATTAGTTGTATTATACTATATAATCGGTGTGATGTAAAGCTTATTTGTGTATTTTCTTAAAATTTTTTGATTATTTTATCAATATATTGTATGTGTCTGGTTATTATGATAAAGTCTGGATCAGGTAATAGACAGCGCCGATCATTCCCGCGTTATTGCCGAGGGTGGCGGCGCGTAAGGTAAGTCCCTGTTTTAAGTTCGGCATCACAGCTTCCAGAACTTTTTCCCGCAGCTTTGCTATAAACAATTCCTCCTGTGTGCATACGCCTCCGCCGATGATGACCAGTTCTGGGTTGAAGATATGCACAAGGCTTACGATCCCGGCGGAGATATTCTGGATCCAGGTATCTACAATGCGCGTAATTGCCGCGTCTCCCCCTGCGGCAGCTTCAAAAATGGTCCTGCCGTTTACCGGACGGTCCTTAAGGCAGCCAGGGGCGGCAGCTTCACAATACTTGCCAACAGACCTTACCAGAGCCGTCATGGAAGCATATTGCTCGAAACACCCGCGGTTCTTGCAGGTACAGGGTTCGCCCTGCATATGGATGGAGAAATGTCCCAATTCGCCGCCGAAGCCTGCCCTTCCAAGCAAGATCTGATCGTTCACGATGATCCCCCCGCCAAGTCCGGTGCCGATGGTGAGAACGATCACATCCTTCGCATTCTTAGCGCTTCCGATCCATTTTTCTCCCAGGGCAACACAGTTCGCATCGTTTACGACCGTAACAGGCAGGCGGTATTTTTGTGTAAATGCTTCCTTTAGGTTGGAACCTTCCCAATTACGGATGTTGCCGCCGCTGCCCGCCACGATCCCTCTCTGTACGTCGATCTGTCCTGTGGCGGAGATCCCGATTCCGCGAAGATCCCTGGGATCTATCTTATTATCCTTCAGAAATTTTTCGGATTCTTTTAATACTGTTTGCAGGATCGGAGTGTCATAATGATCAAAAGCGACGGAAGCCTCATAAGAGAGCAGGATCGTTCCGTTTTCATCCACGATCCCCATCTTTACGGCAGTACCGCCGATATCTATTCCCAAAAAAATGTTTTTCGTATCAAAAGTATCTTTATTCATGGCTATATTCCTTCACTCTGCTTATAAAGCGGGCTGCGATCTCAAGCGGACGGGTAATGGCTCCGCCGACAACGACGGCAAAGGCGCCCGCCTCTAACATCTGTACTGCCTGATCGGGAGTATGTACCTTCCCTTCTGCAATGACCGGGATATCCAGATCCTTGCTGAGCCTGCGGACCAGCTCCGTGTCAGGACCGTCCTTTTGGGGAGAATAACTGGTATATCCGCTTAAGGTTGTGCCGACAAGATCGACGCCGCATTTCCATGCATTTACCCCTTCCTCGTAGGTAGAGATATCTGCCATAAGAACAATGTCAGGATATTTTGCCTTGATCTGTGCGATAAATTCGTTGATCGTGGTTCCGTCGCCGCGGCTGCGCATGGTGCAGTCCAGGGCGACAATATCGGCGTCTGCCGCGGCAAGCTCGTCGATCTCCTTCATGGTCGGAGTGATATAAGAATCATAGCCTTCATAATTGATCTTGATAATACCGATGACAGGCAGGCAGGTCTCTTCTTTAATGGCTTTCACGTCGCGGATACTGCTTGTGCGGATACACGGAGAACCGGCTTCTTTGGCGGCTCTCGCCATCAGATACATGACGGATTTCTCCGGCACGTACAGAGGCTCTCCCGGAAGAGCCTGACAGGATACGATCAGCTGTCCTTTTATCTGGTTCAGAATTTCACTTTTAGAATATTTCATGATGATCATCCCTCCATTTTGATCTTGAATACGATTTTTTTGACTTCTGCCGGACGATCCTTCATCATCGCGACCTTATGGGCATCGCTTGGGAAGCAGACCATGAATTGTCCGGGTTTCAGTTCATAGCAACCGTCGGCATCGCCTTTTAGGAATTCAATATCCTTCTCCGGTGCATAGGGTACTTCAGAGGTTAAGGAGTAGACGTCAGCCGTTGCGATCCGCTCTACGCCGCCGACAATGAAGTGCAGGTCGATGTAATCGCGGTGCGCTTCATAGAGGCACTGGTCTTCGGGTTTTGAAGTAAAGGCGACGAAGTTGCAGAACAGCCGGTCCTCATCAAGATCGACATGAGGGGCGGGAAGTACCCGGTCCGGCAGGCTGTCAAGGTAGTTAAGCGCCTGGTACAGAGCGGGAAAATATTTATAATTATCCTTGTTTTCTATAGAATCAAAAATCATAAGAGCCTCCTTTGGCTAAATCGTAATATGGTGTTTTTTCAGTGTGTTTTTGAGGACGGAGCTCATCAGCGCGTATCCGTTGGCGTTCGGATGAAGGCCGTCGTAGGTTATACCGTCAAGCAGACGGTCTGTTCCCGGATATGATGCGGCAGAATAATAATCCAGGAAAATGAGACGTTCTTTTTCTGCCGTTTCTTCAAGCCATTGATTCAGATCCCGGATAAAACGCTTCCTGTCCGCTTCATGCAGAGAGACATCTATACGTATCGGAAGAAGCGAGGCAAGGATCAACGTGGTGGAAGAAGCTTTTGCCTTCTGGATGATCTCTTTGATGTTCGCCTGTGCCGTGTAGAGAACTTCATCGTACGGAAGCGGAGGGATCAGTTTCCAATAGTCGCCTTCCAGGCAGATGGTGTCATTGACCCCGATCCCCATGATACAGTAGCGGGGCTTCAATTGCAGAGCGTCCACCTGGAAACGTTTGTTGAGATAGGTTGTGGTGTCTCCTTCGATCCCTCTGTTGATCAGAAGCTGTCCGGGTCCGTCAAAATAAGCCTCTAATTCCCAGTATTGAGTGATGGAGTCACCGATGAAAAGAAAATCTGGCTTGCAGCCGGCACGGACGACAGAATGATTCTTGATATCATACTCTTTACGTTTTCTGTCGGCTGCAACTATTTCCGAAAAATACCCCAATTTTTGATAGATATCATTATTTTCCGGCATGTTTACACCTCCTTTAATGCTGCCTTCATTATAAGACACAAAAATTGAAAAAAAAACGTGTACGAGCTCTAAAAATAGCACAATATAATTGAAATACAAGAAAAATGTAGAGTATAATATTGGTAAGGAACTTGTTGCTTAGTATTATTGAGGAGGCAAAGGAATGAGCAGTGTTGTAGATAATGTGAGGTTTAATTTTCTGTATATTGATACATATTCGTTTGGAAGGAACTGGGTCTTCCCGGAGAGTATGGTTCCATATAATATGCTCCGTTATATAGAATCGGGGGCTGCGACATTTTTCATAGACGGCGAGGAAGTGATCGTCCATAAAGACCAGGTCATCTACATACCGATGGGAAGCAGGCTGTCCTGCTATGCGATGGAAGATAATTTTTCGTTTACCAGCATACGTTTTACGACGTCTGTATATTTTGAGGGCGGAGATTTTCTTTCTGATTATTATGGGATTCAGAAGGTTATGGTATGTAAGGAGGTGAAGCCTTATTTTCAGCAGATCTATCAGTGGGTGAAGGAGGACAGCCCGGCGAAGATGTATTTCGTGAGAGGGTATCTCGAGATCCTGATCGGTACTCTGATCTCTAAGATGAATGTAAAGGATGATTGCAGGGAGGACCCGAAGACGGCGGAGGATCCGTACAGGCTTGAGAAGATCAGACGGAGGATCCGGAAGGTAAGCAATAAGGTAGATCCCCGGATCCAGGTCGTGATGGACTATGTCGTGCTGCATCCGGCGGAAAAGTATACGCCGCAGAACATGGCGGATATGGCGGAGCTTAGTAAGCAGAGATTCAGCTGCCTGTTCAAAGAGCAGGTTGGGAAGTCTCCGATGGCATATATTAAAGAACTTAAGCTGACGACGGCGGCAAGGAAATTACTGGTGTGTAATGAGACCGTCAGCGAGATTGCTTATGATGTAGGATACGAAGATCCAAACTATTTTATCAGGGAATTCAAGTCTGCTTTTGGATATACGCCGAACCAATACCGGAAGGCGGCGAAAGAATAGATCTTTGCCAGGCGTGAAGCGGAATGAATTTAAGTGTATTGTGCTATGAATGAGGCTTTTTGTCAGAATTGTCGTAAAAAATAAAAGAATCAGAAAAAGAAGGAGAGGCGTATGTCCGTATTTGACGGGCGGCGTCTCTTTTTTCACACCTTTTTCCTGGACAAAAAGGGTGAGATAGAAGGTTTAAACTATAAGTGTATTGTGCTATTATTGAGATTTCTTACTGTAGAATTACACAAAAAAAAGTCGTAAAATCTATTTTAGCAAAGCAAAAATAACAAAAATTTACAAAGGAGGTAACTTTATGAAAAAGAAAACGCTGAGTGTTTTGTTAGCAGCGCTTATGGTAGCATCCATGGCTGCGGGATGCGGTAAAGATTCAGGAGGAGCAGGGGGAAGCTCGGAAAATGACGGAGAACTGAAAGGGGACATTACATTCTGGCATTCCTTCACACAGGGGGGACGGATGGATGTGATCCAGGAAGCAGCGGATAAGTTCATGGAGGAGAATCCCGATGTCAATATTACGATCGAGACATTCTCCTGGGGAGATTTTTACACGAAGTGGACGACCGGCCTGGCATCTGGAAATGTGCCGGATATGAGTACAGCGTTGCCCGGACACGTGGTTGAGATGATGGATGCAGAGGCCGTTATCCCGCTTGACGACGTGATCGACGATATCGGAAGAGACCGTTTCGCAGAAGCAGCGTTATCCGAGGGGGAGAGGGACGGCGAGTGTTATTCCTTACCGCTGTATTCACATGCGCAGGTTATGTGGTACAGAAAGGACCTGCTGCAAGAGGCGAATCTGGAAGTACCGGAAACCTGGGAGGAATTCGCGGCGGCGGCAAAGGCGCTGACGAAAGACGGCGTCTATGGATGCTCCTTCCCATGCGGCTCTGGAGACTTGATGGCGACGCGGTTCTTGAACTTCTATGTGAGAAGCGGGGGCGGAAGCCTTCTGACAGACGATCTCAAAGCAGATCTGACAAGCGATATTGCCATCGAAGGGATCAAGTACTGGCTGGATATTTAAGAGAACTGTTCTCCGAAGGATTCTGTGAACTATGCGGTACTTGACCAGGCGAACCTTTACTATCAGGGAAAGACAGCCTTTGACTTTAACAGCGGATTCCATATCTCAGGCGTAGAGACGAACTCGCCGGATCTGGTTGACAGCATTGACTGCGCGCCGCTTCCAAGGATCAATAAAGATGACCCGGTCTACGGTGCGGAGACATCCAATATTCCTATGGTAGTCTGGTCAAAATCCGAGCATCCGGAGATCTGTAAAGCATTTATCGAGACCCTGTACGAAGATGAGACCTATACGGAGTTCTTAGGCGCTACGCCGGTAGGAATGCTTCCGTCCATTACAGGGATCTCTGACACGGAAAAGTATCAGTCCAACGAGATCGTACAGAAGTTCTCGAACGCAGAGCAGGTCATCTCTGAGGCGGTAGAGCTCTCCGCTGCGATCGGGTTCGAACACGGGCCAAGCGTAGAGGCAGGCTTACTGACATCCCAGGGCATCATAGAAGAGATGTTCCAGGATATTATAACAAACGGCACTGATGTTAAGAAAGCGGCGAAGGCGGCTGAAGAAAAGTTGAACGAGGTATTTGAATCTGTTCAATAGTGTTTTGAGCTGCCCCGCGTGCGAGGCATGACGGGGCAGTCTTTTGGGAAAGGTGGTAGTCGCGCGTGAAAATAAAAAAAATTGATTATGGCAGATGGCTGCTTGTATTGCCGGCTCTGATCGTCGTCGGGACACTTCTGGTCTATCCGATTTTTTCAAGCCTTTATTACAGTCTGACAACCAAACATCTGATCAAAGCGACCTATGACTTTATAGGATTTGACAATTATATCAAAGTATTAACGGATCCAGATTTCTTTAAGGCGTTTTTTACGTCTATCTTATGGACGATCGCGTCTCTTCTCGGACAGATCATAGTAGGGTTTACCGCCGCGTTGGCGCTGAACCGGGTGAACCATCTGAAAGGCGTATATCGGATCCTGATGATCATACCGTGGGCGTTTCCGTCTATCGTGATCGCATTGTCCTGGAAGTGGATTCTTAATGGTGTGTCGGGATTCCTTCCGAATTTATTATATGAGATGGGGTTTGCCTCGGAATTACCGCAGTTTTTAAGCGACAGCAGTCTCGTGTTCGGAACGCTTATTTTTATCAATATATGGTTTGGGGCGCCGATGATCATGGTAAATGTGCTGTCTGCACTGCAGACCATTCCGCAGGATCAGTATGAGGCGGCACAGATCGACGGGGCGAGTAAATTACAGCAGTTTATGTACATTACCGTGCCGCATATCAAAGTAGTGGTCGGCCTTCTGGTTGTCTTAAGAACGATCTGGGTATTTAATAACTTCGATATTATCTACCTGATCACCGGAGGAGGCCCGGCGAATGCAACGACGACGGTTCCGATCTATGCATATAATATGGGCTGGGGGACGAAGCTGCTCGGCAGGTCGTCTGCGGTCACGGTGCTGTTGTTGGCATTTCTTCTTATCGTATGCTTCATATACTTTAAGATCATTGGAAAATGGGAAAAGGAGGATAAGTAGATGTCAGGTAAGTTAAAAGGGAAATTAGGAAATGTCGTATGTCATCTGTATCTGATCATCCTATCGGTCATTGCAGCATTCCCGCTGCTCTGGGTACTGCTCTGTTCCGTGAAGTCCTCAGGGGATCTGACGTCTAATCCTACGTCGATCTTGCCGAAAGAATTTACATTGGGACATTTTAAAAATGTAATTGATACACTGGGATTTACCAGGAATATTGGGAACAGCCTGATCATAGCGTTCTTTACGACCGTGATCGCGATCGCGATCTCATCGCTGGCGGCTTACGGGATCGTAAGATTCTTCCCGAAGTTCGGAAATATCATGTCGCGTGCACTGGTCACCACATATATGTTTCCGCCGATCCTGCTGGCAATCCCATACACGCTGGTTATGGCTAAGCTAGGGTTAACCAATACCCGCGTGGGGCTTGTCATTGTATACTTATCATTCAGCGTGCCGTATGCGGTGTGGATGCTGATCGGATTCTTTAAGACGGTCCCGATCGGAATCGAGGAAGCGGCGCGTGTTGACGGTGCGAACAAGATGGTCACGTTCGTAAGGATCGTGCTGCCGCTGGTAGCGCCCGGGATCGTCGCGACAGCGATCTATACATTTATCAATGCATGGAATGAATTCCTGTATTCGTTGATCCTGATCAACAGTACGGAGCTGATGACGGTGTCCGTAGCGCTCAGGTCCCTGCAGGGAGCGGAGATACTTGACTGGGGAAGTATGATGGCGGCTTCCACGCTGGTAGTGATCCCATCGGTAGTGTTCTTTATGTTTATCCAGAAATACATTGCCGGCGGTATGACGGAAGGTTCGGTAAAATAAAGATGGCGCTATCATTAACGGTATGACAGAAGGTTCAGTAAAAAATATAATTAGAGGAGATTTTAAAATGAAAAATATAGGTTATGCAGTAGTCGGTACGGGTTATTTTGGGGCAGAGCTTGGACGGATCATGAAGGAACAGGAAGGAGCTGCTGTCACGGCAGTGTATGATCCAGAGAATGCAGAGGTGATCGCAGAGGAACTGGGATGTGAAGTAGAGACAGACCTTGATACGCTGTTTAGCCGTGAAGATGTGGACGCAGTGATCGTCGCTTCGCCGAATTATCTGCATAAGGAGCCGGTGATCAAGGCTGCAGAGCACGGCGTGCATGTATTCTGTGAGAAGCCCATCGCATTGTCCTATGCAGACTGCGACGCGATGGTGAAGGCATGTGAGAAGCATGGCGTAACATTTATGGCGGGGCATGTGATGAACTTCTTCCGCGGTGTCAGACATGCGAAGAAATTGATCAATGAAGGTGTGATCGGAGACGTTCTTTACTGCCATTCCGCGAGAAACGGCTGGGAAGAGCCGCAGGAATCCATCAGCTGGAAGAAGATCCGTGCGAAATCAGGCGGGCATCTGTATCATCATATCCATGAGCTGGACTGTATCCAGTTTATCATGGGAGAGCCGGAGTCCGTGATCATGATGGGCGGAAATGTGGCGCACAGAGGCGAGCAGTTCGGCGACGAGGATGATATGCTCTTTATCAGCCTGGAGTTCCCGGATCGGAAATTCGCCGTTCTGGAATATGGTTCCGCGTTCCACTGGCCGGAGCACTACGTGCTGATCCAGGGAACTAAGGGCGCGATTCGGCTTGACATGGCGAATGTGGGAATGACGGTAAAGACGGAAGCCGGAGAAGAGCATTACCTGGTTCATGAGACGAAGGAAGAGGATGACGACCGTACGAATATCTATCACGGAACGGAGATGGACGGCGCGATCATGTACGGCAAACCGGGCAAGAAGCCGCCGATGTGGCTTCACAGCATCATGAAGAATGAGATGAAATATTTCAATGAGATCATGCACGGCGCGGCAGTGGATGAAGAGTTTAAGCCATTGTTGAACGGTTCTGCGGCGCGGGCGGCGATCGCGACGGCGGATGCGCTTACCCTGTCTGTCAAAGAGAACAGGAAGGTAAAGGTTGCCGAGATTAAATAATAGGAGTGAAGATAAAATGAGAAATCTGGAAAAATATAAAGGGATCATACCTGCGTTCTACGCCTGCTATGAAGACGACGGCAGCGTAAGCCCTGAAAGGACAAGGAAGTTTACCCGGTATCTGATCGAGAAGGGTGTGAAGGGGCTGTATGTATGCGGCTCATCAGGAGAGTGCATTTACCAGAGCAAAGAGGAGCGAAAGCTCATACTGGAAAGCGTCATGCAGGAAGCAAAAGGCAAGATCACGATCATCGCCCATGTGGGATGCAATAATACGGCTGACAGCATGGAGCTGGCGGCACATGCGGAGCGTGTGGGTGCGGACGCTATCGCGTCCATCCCGCCGATCTACTTCCATCTGCCGGATCATGCGATCGCAGAGTATTGGAATGATATCAGTTCGGCGGCTCCAAATACGGACTTTATCATCTACAATATCCCGCAGCTGGCGGGAGTGGCGCTCGGGATGTCTCTCTACCATGAGATGCTGAAGAATCCAAGGGTGATCGGTGTGAAGAATTCTTCTATGCCGGTTCAGGATATTCAGATGTTCAAGGATGTAAGAGGCGATGACTGTGTGATATTCAACGGCCCGGACGAGCAGCTCGTAAGCGGCCTTGCCATCGGTGCGGACGGCGGGATCGGCGGAACCTATGGGGTTATGCCGGAGCTCTATCTGAAGATCAAGGAGCTTGTGGATGCCGGTGAGATCGGCAGGGCGAGAGAGATCCAGTACGAGGCGGACAGGATCATCTATGCAATGTGCGCATGTCATGGGAACCTCTATGCGGTCATGAAGGAAATCTTAAAGGATCAAGGGCTGGAATTCGGCGGAGTGCGTAAGCCGCTGCCGTCGGTGACCGAGGAAGATCTTCCGCAGATCGAGAAATGCAAAAGGATGATAAAGGAAGCGGTTACGCGGTACTGTTAGAATAATTGAGAAGTCTTCTTTTTAGAAACGACGCATGTGTGGCAATGGCAGAACATATCTGCGGCAATGAGGAAGAGTTTGTGGCGCAGATGAACCAGAGGGCGCAGGGGCTTGGAATGGCCAATACGCAATTTATAAACTGTAACGGGCTGGATGCGGACGGCCATCTGACTACAGCGAGGGATATTGCGCTGATGTCAAGGGAGCTGATTACCAAGTATCCGCAGATTCATGATTACTGTACGATCTGGATGGAAAATATCACCCATACGACCAAGAAGGGAACGTCGGAGTTCGGTTTAACTAACACGAATAAACTGATCCGGCAGTATGAATATGCGACAGGGCTTAAGACAGGATCAACCAGTAAGGCGAAGTTCTGTGTATCGGCAACGGCGAAGAAGGATGATACAGAGCTGATCGCGGTCATCATGGCAGCGGAAGACAGCAAGGCGCGTGTCCGGGATGCGATTGCTCTCTGTAATTATGGATTCGGGAAATGTAATAAGTATCAGGAGGATGCTGTAAAGCCGATAAAACCTGTGAAGATCGCAAGAGGCGTGAAGGGAAATGTCGAAGCGGCGCAGAAGGAGCCATTTACATATATCGACACCACAGGGGCGGATCTGAAAGGGATGAAGCGGAAGGTAGTTATGAAGAAGAAGCTGGAGGCGCCTGTTAAAAAGGGAGATAAGATCGGGGAGGCGATATATTATCTGAACGATTCGGAGGTTGGACGGCGGGATGTCGTGGCTGAGGAGTCGGTCGGGAAGATCAGTTACCAAAGCGCGCTGGTAGATGCGGCTGAAGGGTGGATGCTCTGAAAAAGGAGCAAATGAATGATAAGGGAAGACCAGGGGGCTGAGTGCAGACTTCTGGTCTTTAAACTGAAAGTTGATATAGAAAATTCTAATAGCTTAACAAAGTAATGAAGTACTATACTTCATTACAAAATGATAATCGGCCCCTATCTTATAAGGAGCCGGTTTTTTTGACCAGAATTTTGACGGCGCATAATTCAATTTCTCAGCAGCAAAATGACATAACTTCTGAAGCGCCCGACAGCCATCTTCTTTTTTCAAGCTTTGATATGTCAGATCGTCTAATAATGAATTCCTCGGAATTTTGACCAGAATTTTGACGGCGATGAATTGAAAATCTCTTTAAATTTTTTGTTTTGGTTGGACATGCAATGACTCTATCCCCAATTTGTATATTTTTTAGATCAAAAACTTCCAGAAATGCCATTAGAAACCTTCGCATAATTTCCCAAAATGTTGACAAATGCTTTTTTGCATGGTAATATAACGTAGAAAAACGAATTTCAGACATATTTTTCTTATAAAAAAATGTAATGAAGTATAGTACTTCATTACATTTTTGAAAAGCAATTAAGAGTAAAAATTGCAGGCAGTCAACAAGAAGCCGGAAGGATAAGGGGCACAGGTATGTGGTGTGTTGTACAGGTCCGACAGGGTGAGGAAGAGAGTGTCCGGCGGCAATGCCAGGAGAAGCTGTCTTCTGATCTGGTCAAGAATTGTTATGTTTTCTACTATGAAGAGAAGAAGCATATCCGGGGAGAGTGGGTTATACAGGCGAAGCCTTTATTTCCGGGATATGTTTTTATGGTCACGGATGAGGCTGACAGATTGAGCGATGAGCTGGTCCGTATCAAGGGGAAGACGAAGCTTCTGGAAACGGCGGATAAAGCAGTCCCGCTATCGGATTCGGAAGTGGAATTTCTGAAGACTTTTGGCGGAAAAGAACAGACTATAGAAATGTCAGAGGGTGTGATCGAACGGTCAAAAGTAAAGATTTATTCCGGTCCCCTGGTAGGAAAAGAAAGATATATATGTAAGATCGATCGCCATAAGCGTCGAGCATTTTTAGAGTTGCCAATGCTTGGAGAGAGGCGGCGGGTGCAGGTAGGATTGGAGATCGTATCGAAGACTTAGGATTACTATTAAGAAATTCTCGCAGCATGGGCACGAGGGTTTGAGGAAAGTATGACATATCCGGCGTCTGGGAAATGAATGAAAGTACCAGACGGCACTGTGGCAGTGGGGCATTTCCCATGGGCACGGATGGCGAAGCATGCTCTTTTAAGGGGGAATGCTTTTCTTTATGCGCGGATATGCAGGTAAAGTTGGAGGATGGCTGTGTATTATGTGATACAGGTTGCGTCGGGGATGGAAGAACGGGCGGAGGAACAGATCAATGTGGTGGTTGACAGGAGACTGTATGACCGCTGTTTTCACCCGATGCGTCATATGAAAAAGAAGCTGCGGGGAGAGTGGAGAGAGCTGCATGAGAAGCTGCTCCCCGGGTATGTATTTGTTGTGAGCGATTCCGTCAAGGAGTTGTATCAGGAGCTTAAGCATGTGCCGGCATTTACAAGAATGCTGGGGAAGGATGCTGAGCAGTTCATTCCGCTCCCCAAGGAGGAAGTAGAATGGCTGACACGGATCATGCAGACGGCGGGGGATGGAATGGAAGTGGATCTGTCCCAGGTGTCGGTATCGGAGGATGATGTGATCACCATACTGTCGGGACCGCTTAAAAGCATGGAAGGATATATCAGGAAGATCGATCTTCACAGGCGGATTGCGAAGGTTGAGGTTGAATTTATGAACCGGAAGACGGTGATACATCTGGGGATTGAGATGGTGGGGAAGAAGAGAGAGACCATGGCGGGATAGCCGTAGGCGGCAACCGTACAGTTGGAAATAGATAGGAGGGAAGCGTGATATGGAGAAAAGAGAGATTCCGTTTTCGCCGCCGGATATTACAGATCTAGAGATAGCGGAAGTGATACGAACGCTCAAAAGCGGATGGATCACCACAGGACCCAGGACGAAGGAATTTGAAAGGGAGATCGCCGCGTATTGCGGGACGAAGCGGGCGGCGGCGCTGAATTCGGCTACGGCATGTATGGAGGCGGTCTTAAGGTTCTTAGGCGTGGGCGAAGGGGATGAAGTTATCACATCCGCCTATACATATACGGCATCGGCAAGCCCGGTATGTCATGTGGGGGCAAGGCTTGTGCTGGTAGATGTGGCGCACGGCAGCTATGAGATGGACTATGACGCACTGGAACAAGCGATCACGGAGAAGACGAAGGTGATCATTCCGGTGGATCTCGGAGGGGTGATCTGTGATTATCAGAGGATCTTCGAGATCGTGGAGAGAAAGAGGACGTTGTTCCGTCCGGGAAATGAGATTCAGGAAGCGATCGGACGAATTGTTGTAGCTGCGGATAGTGCGCACGCGTTCGGCTCGAAGAGGAAGATTAACGGAGAGTGGGAAATGTGCGGGAATATCGCAGATTTTACCAGCTTTTCTTTTCATGCGGTAAAGAATCTTACGACTGCTGAGGGCGGGGCGATCACATGGAGAACCATTGATGGAGTGGATGATGACTGGATCTATCGGGAGTTTATGCTGATGTCGCTTCATGGACAGTCAAAGGACGCGTTGGCGAAGACGAAGCTTGGAGCCTGGGAATATGATATCGTGGAACCGGCTTATAAGTGGAATATGACGGATATCATGGCGGCGATCGGGCTGAGGCAGATGCAGAGGTATCCGGAGATATTGGCGAAGAGGAAGCAGATTATCGGGCGGTATGATTCGGCGTTTCGGCCGCTGGGAGTGCAGGTGTTGGAGCATTTTGAAAACGGACAGGCATCATGCGGACATCTGTATTTGATACGGATTCCAGGAATATCGGAAGAGGAAAGAAATCATATGATCCGTGAACTTGCCGGGCAGGGTGTGGCGTCGAATGTGCATTATAAACCGTTGCCGATGATGACAGCTTATAAGAAGATGGGATTCGATATCAAGGATTATCCGAATGCTTTTCGGCAGTATGAGAATGAGATCACGCTGCCGCTGCATACTTGTCTGGAAAATGAAGACGTGGAGCATGTTGTCAGGACAATGACAGAAGTTTCAATGAAATATAAAAATACAGTTGTATAGACTAAGGCGAATATCTATGAGGGTGTCATACGGCTATAGCGGTAGGATAATTTATGAGAAGGCAAAGAAATAATACAGTTTTAAGGCAGTGGGAAGATATTCCAGAATTTATGAAAAATGAAAAAGTAAAAGAGTATTACGATATATTAAACAAAAGGCGATTTCAACTAAAAGTAAAACGTATTTTTGATGTGATAATGTCTTTTGTTCTGATTTTGCTGTTATCACCAGTATTTTTAGGTATAGCAATATGGATTAGATTGGACAGTAGTGGCCCAGTTTTTTATAAGCAGGAAAGAGTTACTCAATATGGAAGAAAATTTCAGATATTTAAATTTAGAACTATGGTAGATAATGCAGATCAAAGAGGTACTCTAATTACATTAAAAAATGATACAAGAATTACAAAAGCAGGAGAAAAAATTCGGAAATTAAGAATTGATGAAATACCACAACTATTTAATATATTTATTGGAGACATGAGTTTTGTAGGGACAAGACCTGAAGTTGGAAAGTATGTTGCAACTTATACAGATGAGATGAAAGCAACGTTACTTTTGTTGGCGGGGGTTACTTCGGAAGCTAGTATTAAGTATAAGGATGAAAATGCGTTATTGCAAAATACCGAGAATGCGGATGAAGTATATATAAGGGAAGTATTGCCGAGAAAAATGAAATGGAATTTGAAAGCAATAGAAGAGTTTGGAATATTTAGGGAGATATGTATAATGATCAAAACTGTATTGGCAGTAGGAGCACCAAAATGATTAAGCTATCAATCTGTGTGATTGCGCATAATGAGGAACAGTTTCTTCCTGGTCTTCTGGAAAATATAAGAAAGCAGACTTATCCACATCACTTTATTGAAGTAGTATTGGTTGATGGAATGTCGGTTGATAAAACAAAGGAATTGATGAAGAAATTTTCAGAAGATAACAAAGATTTCTACTCAATTCAAGTATTGGATAATCCAAAGAAGATTCAGGCCGCTGGATGGAATATAGCGATTACTCATGCGACAGGTGACGTGATTTCTCGAATTGATGCACATGCAGTACTTCCAAAAGAATTTTCGGCACTTGTTGTAAAAGACATATCTGAGGGCGAGGATATTGTAGGTGGAATTAGACGGTGTATTATCGAACGGAACTCGGCTTATGGTAAGTTGCTTCTTGCCGCAGAAAATTCAGCTTTTGGAAGTAGTATCAACAAAAGCCGGAGAGGAAAAGAGAGATCATATGTAAAAACAATGTTTCATGCATCCTATAAGAAAGAAGTTTTTCAAAAAGTAGGTCTCTTTAATGAAAGTCTGATAAGAACAGAAGATAATGAGATGCACTATAGAATCAGGAAAGCAGGATATAAACTATGTTATGATCCAGAGATTGTTTCGTATCAGTATGCACGCAGTAGCCTGAAACATATGTTAAAGCAGAAGTTTGGGAATGGCTATTGGATTGGAATTACATTGAAAGTATGTCCAGGCTGCATCTCCTTATATCATTTAGTGCCGATGGCATTTGTATGCGGAATTATATTGACAGGGATTTTGGAAAAGATTGGTGTATGGCAGTTAGGAACAATAATGTGGTTATTATATGGAATGTTTGCGGTTTTTAATACTATAATCAGTGGTATAAATGAGGGATTTACCGTTTATAGTCCTCTAATGCCGATTTTATTTTTGCTTATACATATTAATTATGGAGTTGGAACTATATTAGGAGTGCTTAGGAATAATTCGCTATGAGGAATTTTTGGCAGAAACTAAAAAGAGTAAAGTTGAATGATATTTTCCAGATCTGGAAATTGTTGGCATCTATTCTGCCAGCATTATTTTATCGGTGTTTTAATAAGAATCTGTGGATTGTATGTGAAGACGCAATGGAAGCTAGAGATAATGGTTACTGGTTTTTCAAATATCTTCGAGAGAAACATCCAGAACAGAGTTGTGTATATGCAATTAAAAAGAAATCGGTGGATTATCAAAAAGTAGCAAAACTTGGGAGAACTGTAGAATATGGCTCATTGGCGCACTGGATTTTTTATTTAGCTTCTTCGAAGAAAATCAGTAGTCAAAAGGCAGGGAATCCCAATGCAGCTATTTTTTATTTTCTGGAAGTATATGGGTTACTTCATGACAAAAGAATTTTTCTACAGCATGGGATAACAATTAATGATTCTAGGTGGTTATATTATAGTGCTACAAAGATGACTGGCTTTATTTGCGGAGCATATCCAGAATATCAATACATATTAGATAAATTCGGATATCCCCCCAAAAAAGTCTACTATACAGGATTTTGTCGATTTGATGGTCTACATAATTTTCAAAGAGATCAGAAATTGATTTTAATTATGCCTACGTGGAGAGAGTGGATTGCCGATGAGGACGATCGGTTAATTGAATATGAAGGAACAAAGGAGATTCCAGAAACAAATTATTTCAGGCATTGGAATTCTTTCTTAAAAGATGAAAAATTAGAAATTTTGGCAGAAAAGTATAGTGTTCGATTTGTTTTTTTCCCTCATCGTAATATGCAGAAATACATGGAGTATTTTCCGGAATGTAAGAAATATATGACAATTGTCGGCAGTAAAGATTGGGATATACAGGAACTTTTAAAAAAAGCTTCGCTTATGATTACTGATTACTCCAGTGTTTTTTTTGATTTTGTATATATGAAAAAACCAGTAATTTTTTACCAATTTGATTATAAGAACTTTAGAAAAGGACAATATGGTGAAGGATATTTTAGTTATCAAAAAAATCCTTTTGGTGACAGAGAGACAAGGCAAGAAGAAATTTTTAATCTAATAGAAAAATATATCAAGAAAGATTTTTCAGTTACTAATGCATATCTGCAAGCACATAAAGAGTATTTTAGACTATATGATACGAATAATTGTGAACGAATATATAGAGTTATAAATTACATTTAGTTAGTGAGAGTATATTATGAAGAATATAAATATAGCACTGTTAGTATATGATATAAGTCTAACAGGAGGTGCAGAACGAGTTGCATTAAATCTGGCAACAGAATTTTCTGATTTATATGAAACACATTTGATTTCACTTTTTGATGAAAGAAATATATTTGAAAATATATATCCTTTTAATACATGTGTTTTGTTTAGACAGACTGTTTCTATTTCTTTGAATTTGTTAAGTCTTTCATGCAAATTGCGAAGATATATTCAGAAAAATAAAATAAATGTATTAGTTTCAATTACGGCAGGAGTAGTAACGGTTGCAAATTTTGCAACTGCGAAAACAAATGTACAAGTTATATATGCGGAACATTCGAATTTAGAGAATAAAACATATGGTAAAAAACATGAGTTCAGACAGTTGATTGGAGCAAAGTTTTCAGATGCGATAGTTACTCTTACGAATCAGGATAAAAATAATTTTTTAAAAAAGTATAAAATTTCAGAACGAAAAGTATGTACTATACCAAATTGGTTTGTATCGAATACAAGAGAAAACAAAGAATATAATATTCAGTCAAAAAAGATAATATCAGTAGGTCGTCTCGAAAAAGTAAAGGGTTATAATTATTTAATTGAAGTCGCAAAAAAAGTATATTTAAAATTTCCTGATTGGAAATGGGATATTTATGGAGAAGGTTCTTTACATGAAGAAATTCAAAAACAAGTAGATCAAAAAAAACTAAATAATTTTATTAAACTTAAAGGAAATGTAAAAGATGTGTTAGATATATACAACAATTATTCTATTTTTGTTATGACATCCTTGTATGAAGGCTTGCCAATGGTTTTGTTGGAAGCTCAAAGCGCGGGTCTTCCAGTAGTAAGTTTTAATTGTCCAACTGGTCCATCTGAAATTGTAGAAAATGGTGTAAATGGAATTATTGTTCAATCATATGATGTTGAAAAAATGGCAGAAGTTTTGGGATATTTAATGGATAATAAGGAATTAAGGAAGTACTATGCGTCAAACGCCAGGATTAATTTGCATCGATATGATAAAGAAAACGTAATGAAAAAATGGGTAGAATTATTCGAAAAAATATAAATAATATAAAAGAGTACCAATATATATAGGTGAGAATATGGGTAAAAATAAGATAGAAATAGGGTTAAAAGAATTATTGATTCTATTTTTTTCAATAGTAATATTAATTGTATCGATAGTAGTAAAAAGTGATAAATTATTGATAGGCGTATTTGTTGTGTGGATAATGATGATGATATATGCTTTTACAGATATTTATAATCATATTGTACTCTTTTTTTACTTATCATCTTTTTTTGTTTTTTTAATAGGACGAGAAATATGTTTTGTATATTTTGGATTGGAAAGATATTATACATATTTGGAACCTTACAATAGGTTTACGTTTTTTTTGTTAATAGTTAGTCTTGTATTTATTTTGATTGGATATATTTACTCAGGATGTCGATATAAATTTTCGATGTTATTAGTAAAAAGGAATAGATTGAGGGATATAAACACTAATAATTCAGATGTACATAAGGTTTATTCCAAAATATGTAAAATTACTTTTTATATTTGTTATATAGTTTCAATAATTTCTACAATGATTCAAGCTATATATATTAAAAATGGTGGATATCTTGTTTCATACATGAGCGAAAATAAAAGTATATCACCTTTGTTTTCCTATATGACAGCTTTTTCAAGTATAGCACTATGTCTCTATTTAGCGACCAATCCTACAAAAAAATCTGCACTATGTGCACTGTTTTTTTATGAAATTTATGGGGTATTAACGATGCTTACAGGGCATAGATATACTTTTATAGCCATAAGTATGACAGTAATCATATATATGTGTATAAGAAATCGTATTGAAGGTGGATGGATAACAAAAAAATATATTATTGCAATTTTAGTAATGGTTCCGTTTTTAATTATTTTCTTATTAGCGCTTGATTCTATTCGGGTTGGTGGGGAATTTAAATTTGAAGGCGGGGGAAAATCTATAATTGCGTTTCTTGATCAACAGGGCGGAAGTATAAATGTAATTAAGAGAATATTTTATTATAAAGATGAAATAGAAGATCTTCATTTTACAGCTTTTGATAATTTAAGAAGTGTATTATTTGAAAATGCGATTGTTAGAAATATTTTTGATATAAAGGTATATTCAGGGAATTCTGTAGAACATGCACTATATGGACATTCGTTAGCTCATAGATTATCGTATTATGAGTATGGTGAGATGTATCTTCAAGGGCACGGTGTAGGTTCATGCTATATTGCAGAATTATATCATGATTTTGGAATGATAGGTGTAATGATAGGAAGTTTTTTTTATGGTTATATTCTAAAAAAAATAAACAATATTCAATTTGAAAATTATTTGGGAGATGGAATATTGATTGCAATGATATACTATGTTATTTTGGCACCTAGGGGGAATTTCGATGGTTTTATCGGAGGTATATTCAGTCTTTATTCAGTGTTCGGAACGCTTATGATTTGTATAGTATCAAAATTTGTGATATGGACACGTATGCGAGACCAAAAATGAGTGTGAGGAGAATTTAATGTTGCATAAAATATTTAAGCTGTTGTATTTGCTGTTCTATAATATGAGACATAATACAAATATAAAAAGTTATTATGCATCTATATCTGCTGAATATGGGGAAAAAGTACTAATTGACAAAAATACTATAATAGAATCAGATGTATGTATAGGAGATCATAGTTATGTTAATAAAAATTCTTCTATAGAAAATTGTGTGATTGGAAAATATTGTTCTATTTCATCAGGGGTTTATATTTGTCCATTTGAACATGATATTGATATTATTACAACTCATCCTATAGCATATAGATTCAATTGTGAAAAACAAAAAAGGAAACCTGTATATATAGGAAATGACGTATTAATTAGTTTAAACAGTATAATATTGGAAGGGGTAACAATTGGTAACGGTGCTGTAATCGGTGCAGGTGCAGTTGTGACTAGAAATGTTGAGCCTTATGAAGTGGTAGGCGGTGTTCCAGCAAAACATATAAGATATAGAACTGATAAAAAAAGTATTGAATTATTAGAAAAAATGGAATGGTGGAATTGGCCATATGAAAAGGTGGTTGATAAAATAGAATTTCTACATACGCCTATTAAAGAAGTGATTACAAGTAAAAATATTTAGGATGATTTTATGAACCGTTTAAAGCGCTTTTTACAAACAGCATTGACATATTTTATTGGGAATATACTTTCTAAACTTATCACTTTTGTTTTAATTCCTATTTATACAAATAAATTAACGCCATCTGAATACGGAAATTATGATTTAGTTATTACAATTATTACACTTTTTGTTTCTGTTGCCTTTTTTCAAATTTGGGATGGTATGTTTCGATTTTCGTTTGAATGCAAGGAAGATAATGAAAAGTATGACGTTGTATGTGATACATTATATTTCTATTTGATTGGTATTTTTTTATATCTAGTTGCCTTTTATTTTGCTTTTTGTATATTAAAATTCGATTATTATATTTTTGCACTTATATTTGGACTTATTTATGGCTTGCAATATGTCTATTCATTTATAGCTAGAGTGTTTTTAAGAAACAAATTGTTTGTCTTTTCTGGAACAGCCAATACTTTGGTAACGGCATTATGTAATATAGTATTTATTATTTATTTGGATTATGGAGTAGTATCTCTTTATTTATCTCAAATATGCGGGTGCATAATTCAAATATTAATTATTGAAATGTCAATAAAAATTCGAAAAAGATTTTTTAAACATAGACCAAATATAAAAGCACTAAGAAAGATGTTGAAATTTTCGATTCCTCTTTGTATAGCTACAATCTCATATTGGTTATTGAATGGATTTACAAAATTAGTAATTAATCAATGCCTTGGTGCTTATGAGAATGGAATTTATGCAATTGCAAGTAGTTTGGCAAATATAGTAGTTATTACAGTAAATGTGTTTCAGTTTGCATGGAATGAGACAGCATATATGATGGCAAATGATACAAACAGAAAAATTTTGTATAAAAAAAGTATTGAACTTCTGTTTGTAACAGTAGTGTATGGTTGTGCAATATTATGTATAGGTGTCAAATTATTATTTCCATTTATGATTGGTTCTGAATATAGCAGAGCATCAGAGATTATTCCAATTTTGATGATAGGAGTTTCATCAAATGCGATTGCTGGTTTTCTTGGGACAATATTTATGACTGAAAGAAAGACATCTTATATACTAATTAGTACAGTTTGTGCTGCATTTGTTAATATTTCGCTATCTAAAATTAGCGCAGTAATTGTGGGAATACAAGGAATTGTATTTATTCTTTCATTTTCTTTTATTTTGCTTATGGCTATTAGATTGTTTTTCTTAAAACAAAATTTTAATATTTCTATTAATATTTCTTGTTATTTCACAAGCATAGTAGTTATTATTTCTTTGCTAATGTATAAGTATGTAACTTCAATAATACCGCTAGTAGTGTACATATTTATATTAATCTTTATGTATTTGATGATTTCACAGAAACTTATGGGAATAAATTTTTTTGGGAAAGTACGAAAGGAAAAAGTATAATGCCCTTGATTACAGTATTTACATCAACATATAATAGAGCAAATTTAATTAAAAAATTATATTATTCATTAATGAATCAGGAATGTAAAGATTTTGAATGGATAGTAATTGATGATGATTCCATAGATGAAACAAAAGCTTTATTTGATAGTATTAAGGATGAAGATCCAGGATTTGCGATAACGTATATAAAACAACCTCATGGAGGAAAACATAGAGCTATAAATAAAGGTGTAAAAATTGCACGCGGAAAATACTTTTTTATTGTAGATAGCGATGATTATCTTTTCTCCTATAGTATTAAAATAATAAAAAAATGGATAAATGATAGCGATGAGAATTTAAATCTTGCAGGAGTATCAGGGCTTCGTCAATATCCTGATGGAAATGTTGTAGGAGAATTTCCGAATAGAATATTGTTTAGAAAAATTTCCTTTATTGATGTTAAAAATACAGATCGCTATTTATTCAAACTTTTGGGTGATAAAGCGGAAATTTATAAAACAGAGTTATTAAGAACACATCCGTTTCCAGAATTTGATAAAGAATATTTTATAACAGAAAGTGTTTGCTGGAATACCTTGGCGAAAGAAGGATATAAAATTAGATGGTATAATGTACCTGTTTATATATGTGAATATCGTCCAGATGGTCTTACTTGTTCAGGAGCTAATAGGTTTGAAGGTCATAAAGAGAATTATCGAGGTTATTGTTATCAAGTAGAATGTAGTTTAAGACAATGCCGGTGTTATGAAGCAGTAACTTTTTTTAGAGAATATAATAATACGGCACGGTATTTGGGAAAAAATCTGGAACAAAGAGCGAAAGATATTGGATTATCAAGAGTTTCGTATCTTACATATTTGGTCAAATTGCCATTCTTATATTCTTTTCGTATGGTAATAAAATTGTTGCGTATGATTATTTGAAATATCGATGCTATAAAGATGTTTATTATTTTTTGAATAAAAATATTTTCAAGATGTATTCAAATTTGAGGATCTGAAATTATATTTTTCCTGGCTATGGGTAAAATGCTCGTGATAAAGAGATATGACGTTAAGAAAAAACTTATCAATACAATTATGGTCGGTTTTATAAGAGGAAAATAAATGTATGAAAACTAAACGACAAAAGATAAAGAAGAAAACAAAAGATGCTGTTTTGGGAGGAGCGGCTTCATTTTTGGCATATTTCTGTCTGAGAGATGGTGTTCCGAACGATACCGGGCAATTCGAAATCCCATATAGATTTAGTTTCAGTTGTAAAAATTTTAAGATTGAAGAGGCGCAAAATGAATATTTTAGAGGTATTAGAGTCATATAAAGGTTCAAATCAGGTTGCAATGATTAGCGGTGATAAAGAGATAACATATTTCCAATTGTGGAGTCAATCAGATAAGCTTGCTGCGTATATAAAGAACAACAATAAAGAAGATAAAACTCCAATTATCGTATATGGACACAAGGATCCCCTCATGCTGGTAGCTTTTTTGGCTTGTGCCAAGTCCGGACGAGCCTATGTTCCGATTGATATCAATGTGCCAAGGAAGCGAATAGAGAGGATTGTCGATTCTGTAGATCCTACATTGATCCTTACAACAGAAGAGTTCTTACCATATAAAGGATATCAGCATATCAATATTACAGAAGATATCAGTGCATTTGAACAAGAGGCGGAGATTACTTCAAAGGACTGGATTAAAGAGGATGAGGTTTATTACATTATATTCACCTCCGGCAGTACAGGGGATCCCAAGGGTGTACAGATTACATACAGTGCTTTGAATCATTTTACAGAGTGGGCATTAACCTTAGGCAAAATGGAAAAGAGACGAAAATGTTTTATCAACCAGGCTCCGTTTTCCTTTGACCTGTCGGTAATGGATCTTTATATGAGTCTTGCCAGTGAATCTTGCCTGTTTGCTTTGGAAAAAGACATTCAAGGGGATTATAAAAAATTATTTGAACAATTGAAGAGATCTGATGCAGATATCTGGGTATCGACTCCGTCTTTTGCAGATCTGTGCTTAGCAGATCCTTCCTTTTCACAGGAGCTGCTGCCGAATATGGGATTGTTCTTATTTTGCGGGGAAACTTTAACCAATAAAACAGTGGGGAGTTTGCTAGAACGTTTCCCCAAGGCTCAGATTTATAACACATATGGTCCAACAGAAAGCACGGTTGCAGTGACAGAGATATGTGTAGACTATCAGATAAACGAGACATATAATCCTCTGCCTGTGGGGAAAGCAAAGCCAGGTACGATTATTAAAATTATGGATGGTGAGGAAGAGTTACCGGAAGGGGAAAAGGGTGAGATTGTCATTATAGGAAATACAGTCAGCAAAGGATATTTTAAAAATGAAGATGAGAATCGGCGAGCCTTTTTTCAATATAATTATGACGGGAATTCCTGTGTTGCTTATCGGACAGGCGATAAGGGATATTTTAAAGACGGATGGTTATTCTATTGCGGACGTATCGACCTGCAGATCAAGCTTCATGGATATAGAATGGAGATTGAGGATGTGGAGAAGAATCTAATGAAAGTACAGGGTGTAGAGAAGGCGGTTGTTGTCCCCATTTTTGAAGTGGGGGGGGGGCAAAATCAGGTATTTAAAAGCCTATTGTATTTATGACCAAATAGTTGGAAATGCTGCGCGGTTACAAAAGAAAATTAAAGAAGAGATGTCAGCGTTTGTACCTGATTATATGATTCCCAGGAAGATTCAATTCGTAGATGAGATCCCTATCACTGCGAATGGGAAAGCAGATAGAAAACGGATACAGGAGATGTACTGATGTCTTTTTATGATGGATTAGCATTTTTTATCGTATTGTTACTGGGGTGTATACCGGCGATTATCTTAGGGATGATGGAGAAAAGGATTGGGAATTATACCATACTTTTTTCTATAGGGATTATTTTTATCATATATCGTGAAACACCGCTGGAATTATTTTATTTGCTTTTGTATTTGTTTTTAGAATGGCATTTGATTGCATTGTATCAATATAGTCTGCGCAGATTTGGAAGAAATAAAGAAATCTTCCATCATGCAGTTCTCTTTGCACTACTGCCTTTAGTTATGGCGAAATTAAGCGGCTTTATCGGACATCATTGGTTTTCATTTTTAGGGATATCGTATATCACGTTCAAGGTTTTGCAGATTATTATTGAGAGCTATGACGGGATAATTGAAAAGAATGGTTTTTCCCAGACTGTAGCTTTTTTGATATTTTTCCCGACTCTTAGCTCCGGGCCGATCGACCGGAGCAGGAGATTTGAACAGGATTTTGCCAGAAGATGGGAAAGACGGGAATATGCGGAGCTTTTGCAAAAGGGTATCTGGAAGATCTTGTTAGGAGTTTTGTATAAGTTTGTTTTGTCGGTGATTGCATATGACATTTTAGGGAGAATAAGCGGAAGGTACGATCCGCAATATGTGATTTTGTATGCTTATGTATATGGAATTTATATGTTTTTTGATTTTGCGGGATATAGCTTGATGGCAATTGGAACGAGTTACATATTTGGTATCTGTACGCCGGATAATTTTAACAAGCCGTTTATCAGCAGGGATATGAAAGAGTTCTGGGACCGATGGCATATCTCGCTGTCGCATTGGTTTCGTGATTTCCTGTTTTCGCGGTTTATGACGGACGCGATACGGAATAAGCGGTTTAAGAACAGGCTGAATGTAGCGTCTATGGGGTTCATAGTGAATATGTTGGTCATGGGGATCTGGCATGGGCTGACAAAAGATTATTTACTATATGGTCTGTATCACGGTGTTCTTCTGGCGGTCACGGAGATTTATCAGAAAAAGAAGTGGTATCGAAGAGTGAAAAGTAAAAAATGGTATCAGTGTATTTCCTGGTTTGTGACATTGAATTTAGTAATGTTTGGATTTTTGATATTTTCAGGTAAATTTTTAGAAATATGGGCAGTGCTTATGAAATATTTATAATTGATGGAGGTAAGAAATGGAAGAAAAGTTGTTAGATATTCTTGAGAGGATCTGTGATGATGAGGCTGTAAGAGAAGATTTGGAAATGGATTTGTTTGAAGAGGGACTTTTGGATTCGCTGGCGATTGCGGAATTGATCGTCGCAGTTGAGGAGGAATTTAAAGTAGTATTATCCCCTACAGAATATGAGAAGGAAGAACTGTCGACAGTTCATAAGATTGAGAAGATATTGAAGGCAAAGGGTGTAGAATAGATGAAGAAGCTGTATGCAATGATAGCCGGATTCTTGTTGTTTGTGATTGTTGTGTTTGGATTCGATCAATATCTGGATATGCAGATTATGAACAATAAGGGAGCGGTAAGGAATCATAGAACTTATGAGAGATTCTGGAGCAGTGAGACTCAGAAGCTGGTGATGGATGAGAATACGCTTCCTATCTTTGGTTCTTCTGAGTTGGTATCGTTGGAAGATTATGAAGAGAATATATCGAGTTTTTTAAATAGTCCGGATATGAATATAGTGACGATAGGAGGAGGTTATTTTCAATCGCTCAGCCATGCAATGGAGTTGGGAGCGATCTCAGAAGAAGTTGAGAGTAAAAAAGTCGCTTTGTTTTTGTCGCCGCAGTGGTTTGAAGAAATGGGTGTATCAAAAGAAGCATTTCCAGGAAGATTCGGAGAAGAGAATTTACTGGAATTTTTAGCAAATGATAGAATTAGTGACGCAAATAAAACCTATGTTCTGGATCGTGTACTCACTCTGTTAGAAGATAGTTCTATACAGAGACGAAGAGTAGAAAGATATAAAAAAGCTTATGAGAATAAAATAAGCGTAGATGGAATATATATGGAGGTCATGCATAATTATTGGAAATTACGAGGAAAATATTCAGTATGCAGACAAATAGATGAAATGAGTCAAAATGTTCCTGAAGTTGATTTGAAGCATATGGATTTTAAAGAAATGTTATTAGTTGCAGAAAAACAGGGGAAGAACAATTGCACTAATAATGATTTTGGGATTTATGATGAGTATTGGGATACATATGTAGAGGAAAGATACAAAGCTGGAGAAGTGAAAGAAAAAGCAGAGTTTTATACAGACTCTATTGAATATGAGGATCTTAGATGTTTTCTGCAAGTTGCAAAAGAATTGGGGATTGATGTGATTTTGGTTAGTATACCGGTAAATGAGGCATGGTACATATTTCAAGGAATGCTCTGTGATAAATATTATGAAAATATCAAAATGATATCAAAAGAATATGATAATGTTGTATTGGTTGATATGACAAAATATGCAGATGAAAAATATTTCCATAAAGATGTTATGCATCTTGGCTGGAAGGGGTGGGTAAGAGTAAATGAAGCATTATATAAAGAATTTAAGAAAGAATGAAAAAGTGCAGATTATAGTATATGCATTAGGAACATGTATTATATGTATATTTATTTTGATGTATTTATTAGGTGCAGATATATCACAGGCACCTACTTATATATATAGTCAGTTTTAAATAAAAGATCAATGGAGGCGGCTATACATATGTGTCACTGCCTCCATTGCACTGGAATATTTTCGGGTTTGTCAAGCAGAATGTATAAGTTCTGCAAGTGTCTCAAAAGATGACGTCTAGTAAATCTAGCAAGGAGCTGCTATTATCAAACGATTTTCGTTGACATAATATTCTTTATCCATTAAAATGTGTTTTACAGATGAATATGTGATTTTCAGAGAGACTATCATAGTCTTTGATTGCCGATGTCAGGCCGATTCTATTTTCTAAGAAGTCCATCCCGGGTTCAGGGAGAGATCCATGATGTAAGAAGCTGTAGGAAAATGAGAAATTTGTTCAATATCATTGTATGTAGGGTTGCTTTCTGCTATAGTAGATTTAGAACATGATATATGTATTCAGATAATTTTTAGTAGATTTTCTTAAGATAGTTTCTCTGTATCAAGTCACAGATAAGGAGGAGCTATGTTTGAAGAAGAGGAAGAAGAAAAGAACCAGAACGAAAGATAATGTCGGAATAGAGAGCCGGGCAAGAACAAAAGATCAGAATAGATGTGAAGAATCTGCCATTCAGAAACATGAAGATGCGGCGCTTAAGACTGTGCTGGGATATTTTGCGGATGAACTGCTCCCATATTTTGGAATCAAAGGAGAAGTGAAAGGATATGCGCCGACGGAGATCATACATTTGGAATTGAAGCGTCTTTTACAGGATTTTAACCTTATAATGAGCGACGGATCCTGGAAACATTTTGAGTTCCAGAGTAAGAATGAAGGGACGAAAGGTCTGCGCCGTTTCCGGAGCTATGAGGCGGTGATGAGCCAACATTATAAGGTGCCGATTACCACCTATGTGTTATATTCGGGAAATATACGGAAGCCCATGACAGAATTACAGGAGGGGGAGAATACATATCGGGTCGTTCCAATCATTATGAGAGATAAAAATGCGGATAAACTCATTGGGAAACTGATGAAGAAGGCAGAAGCGGGCGAGGATTTTACAAGAAGTGATCTGGTGCCGCTGTCCTTGTGTCTTTTGATGGGAGGAAGGATGCCGCTTGCAGATCGGGTGAAGGATGCGTTTGAGATTATTCAGAAGGCAAAGGGAGTCAGTGCGGAGGATATTGCAAGGTTGGAAGCGGTGCTGTATGTGATGGCAGATAAGTTTCTGAAGCGGGAAGAGATGGAGCGGATAAAGGAGGAGATCGGAATGATGAAGTTGACTCAGATGATGGTAGAGATGGGTAGAGAAGAAGGAAGAAGTGAAGGAAGAAGTGAAGGAAGAAGAGAGGGAGTTGATCAGGTAAATCGACTGTACCGGCGATTAGTTGATGAGAAAAAGTATGAAGATTGGGAACGTTCAACCAGAGATGGTGAATACCAGAAGTATTTATTTGAGAAGTATAGTATTTTATAGTGGAAAGATCTGGATAGATAGCTCGCCTTTTGGCGGGCTTATTCCCTTGCGTATTATATAACTCAAACTTCGCACATAGATTTTGCCTATGCACCTGGTGAGTAGGTACTTATTAAAGTGCGAAGTTTGAGTGTAAGTAGGAAATAATCCGTATCTGTCAATTCATGTGTATTTCTGATACAATCACTTCAAATTATGGAGGTATTGCCTATGGATAAAAATGAACTTACAAAGACAGAACTCTGGACAAAACGTATCCAG
>CAJTGB010000016.1 GCA_910575835.1 Lachnospiraceae bacterium
TATCTCTATTTTTTCCCTTTTCTAAACTTGAAGATATAGGGTTGACCTAAAGGTTTCGCCTTAAGGCGAGGGTTTTAACCCCATTATACAGACAATAAATCACGCAGAGAACAGAAGCAAAGATACCTGTAGCTACTCCAAGACCTGCAGCCGCCATCGTATTGGTGCCAAGATACTGTGTCGGCAAAACATTTAAGATCGACGGTGAACCCGGAAACATGGAAGAATTGTAAGCCAACGAAGTATAAATCACACCCGGAATCAACCAACGTGGAAGATTCTCCTGTTTAAATACACACAAGAAAATCGGATATGCAATGAACATAAGCGCCCATCCATTAACACCTATGTAACCTAAAATCGCGACAGCGACCATACAGCCATAAATAGCTCCTCTTCCGCCTACTTTCGAGTATATCATCTTTGCAAAATCTGCTGCTGCCCCAGAACCTTCCATCACAGACGCGAATACTGTTCCGGTAGCAAACAGCAAGAAATTATTCTTCAGGAACTCAGAAAAACCGGTAAAATATGTATCTGTTATCGTTTCCAAAATAGAGAGCCCACTGAATAGAGCCAGAATGATCACACAGATCAACGTTCCGGCTACCGGATTAAATTTCCTGTAACAAATAATAATCAAAACTATAAGGGCTACTACAATCCCCACTAAACTCATATCCATTTTTGTCCTCCTGCTATCTACAAGCCCCATTCAAAATAATCGGTTTACTGCCGCCCAGTTTCACGCTCGTTGTAAGTACGCCTTTCATATGATCCTCTCCAAAATGAATGACATACTGGTCGAATGCAGATGTATTCAAAAGATATTGTTTGATGATTAATGTATCTTCATTTTCGAAAGCATAAGAAAAACTATGAGAGTGATGCAATACATCATCAAACACCAATTCCTGATTTATCCAACGCTTGTATCCAGCTACGGCAGTTATCTCCTTATCAGATAATTCAAAAGCTATTTCCAACAGATCGGATGCTCTCCTGTCAAACCGCATTGCTTTTATCTGAGCTTCATTATCTTCTAATACATATCGCTTACCCAAAAACTGCTTTTCTTTTTCAGCTCTTTTACTTTCCCCCTGCGCATATGGCAGTTTGAGTTCTTCCAAATATTCTTTTAATTTTGCAAATGCTTCCGTATTCTCAGGTAACGGTTTCCTTTCTGTCGGGATGATCAGCTCCTCATTTGCAATCGCACTGATCTTCCTGTTCGGATTACCGGCAGCATCACTGGCTCCGGCAGTTACTATTACCGCAATCTTTTTCTGTGCATTCACGATAATACATTGACCAAATGCACCAAATACACAAAAAGACTCCTCTGGCCCGATCCAAAATTGATAACCATATCCATAAGGATTATCCGCTTCAATCGGTGTCTGAATCTGTTTACTTCCCGCTTCCTCCAGATACTTTTTTGGCACAAGCTGCCTGCCATTATATTTTCCAAGATTAGCTAACAATATTCCGATTTTGGCCATATCCGGTGTATTTAAATACAAGCCCCATCCGCCAACGGTATTACCTTCCGGACTAACCAACCAATCCACATCTTGAATCCCCATAGGTCCGAATACATATTCATTCAATACTTCTAATGTTGTCTTGCCCATTGTTTTTGTAACCAAACTAGATAATATATAACTCGCCCCTGTATCGTACTGGAAATAAGTGCCCGGATCATGCGGCAGTTCAAATGTAAAATAATGACGAATCCAGGATTCCTCAATCCCACGGAAATAAGTACTCAATCTACAAGAACTGGCCGCCATTGTTAGAAGATTTCTGACAGTTAATTCTTCAATCCGTTTATCATATTTCTCCGGAAGATACTCTCCCAGATAATCTACAATCTTATCTTCCAGATGAAGCCGTCCCTGGTTGATTGCGATCCCAACTGCAAGGCTGTTCATACTCTTTGCAAAAGAATGCATCATCTGACGTGATTCTTCTGTATACGGTTCTTTATATTTCAGTAAAATCACATCATTATCGCATATCACGCCAATCGTATGCATGTCTTCAATGCTGGCATCCATGTCCTGAACCATTTTCAGAAGTCGTTGTGAAGAAATCCCATATTCTTCTGGATTTTTTAATATCATTCCTTCTCTTCCTCTTCCTTATGTAATATTTGTTGTAATGCATTTAATTCTTTTTATAATCATTCATGAATAATTTAATTCTATTAAACCATAGAATGTCATGTTTGTAAATTGGTATTTTTATCTAGTTTTTAACTCTAATTTTTATTTATTATTACCAAACACATAGTTTTATATAGAAGTATAAAATTCTTCTTTACATTTCTTTTCATGAGCTTATATACCTCATAAAAGAATTTTTTGCTACTTTTCAAATAATATGCTACAATGTATGAAGGAAATAATACTGAAAGGGGATTTTTATGACTCTCGAACAAATGATCTATGACAAACTTCCAACTCTTTCTGCCGGGCAGAAAAAAGTCGCTGAATATATTCTGGGGAACAAAGATTCCTTCAGTTATGCGACCTTGGCTAAACTCAGCAAAGCGATCTCTGTGAGCGAAACAACAATCATCCGCTTATCTTATTCTCTGGGTTTTGACAGTTTTTCTGCTATGCAACAAAAACTACGCGAAGAAATCCTCCAAAATCCGCAGCGTGCCACGATTCAGGACGCTGCACAATCGACTGGCACTATAAGGAAAACTCTAAACGCAGAAGTAGCTTGTCTGACCAACTGGATTGCCACAGTTGATGAGACACTCATTTTGAATATTATTGATACCTTGATAAAGGCGGACCGAATACTGATTGCCGGGGCACGTTCTTCTTTCAATGCCGCCAACTGGTTTGGCAACCGACTGAATCTGCTTCTGGGAAATACTTATGTTATCCATGAATTCTATGATTCACGGTTTGATCTGTTATCAAGCGCTACAGATCAAACTGTTTTAATCAGTATTGCCTTTGCCCGATACACCAAATGGACTTATCAATACGCTTCCTCCATGAAAAAACATGGGGCAACCCTGATTTCTTTTACAGACGTGCCCTCTTCGCCTTTTGTCTCTATATCAGATTACTCTGTATTGGCCGCCCCCTTGAAAGACCAGATGGGATTCAGCTCCATGGTATGCCTGTACAGCTTATTTGATGCAATCATTGCGAAGATCCGGGATGAATGTCATGAACATATTGGCAAACGGTTAGAACTATTTGAATTGACTTATTCAGATTTTGATTTCTTCTACGAATAGATTTTCAATGTTTACACCCAGGCAAAAAATGTCTATAATGAAGATATCATTACAGGATATAACTTAGGAGGTAACGCATGGGAAAACGATTCAATGTGGATGGACTCTGCTATCCGGATGAACATTATATGGTAAATATCGATAACCGTCTGGAACAGATTCAGACATTAATTGATGACGGGAAGTATTTCGTTATGAACCGGGCAAGGCAATATGGCAAGACGACCACCCTTCATATGCTGGCGCAAAGGTTCTCTTCTGTATATCAGATCTTTTCCATCAGCTTTGAAGGGCTGGGGAGTTCCTCATACAAGGACGAATGGTCGTTCTGCCGCAAAGTATACGGACTGCTCTATGATGTGATCTATTACGGGGAAACCAGTGAAGTTTCAGATGTGATTCAAACAGAATGTTATCGCATGAGCCTTAATGATGCAAGACCGGATCTTCGCACTCTTTCCAACTTCTTCTCATTGATCTGCAAAGAATCCGAAAAACCTGTCATTTTCATTATTGATGAGGTTGACCAGGCCTCAAATCAGGAGGTTTTTCTAGATTTTCTTGGAATGCTGCGGGATAAGTATATGAAACGAAGAAGTCGGCCAACCTTCCGTTCCGTGATTCTTGCAGGTGTATATGATATCAAGAATTTGAAACTAAAGATAAAAAAAGGTAAAGAATCTATATACAATAGTCCGTGGAACATTGCTGCAAAATTTACAGTAGATATGAATTTTTCTCCAAAGGATATCGCCGGGATGCTGACTGAATATAAGGATGACAGGAACGCGATCATGGATATAGACGCTATTGCACAGTTAATCTACGATTATACAGGAGGATATCCTTTTCTGGTATCCCGTATTTGTCAATTAGCTGAGGAAGCTACTGTAGAGTCATCTGGGCAATCTGTATCTTCTGCCACGCGCTTAAATGAAGCACCCGACAACAGATATTACAAATGGACGAACGATACTATCTTGGATGCAGTAAAACAACTCCTGAACGAACAGAATACTCTGTTTGACGATATGGGGAAGAAACTCTCTGATTCAAGAGAACTGGATAACATCATTCGCCTGATCCTGTTCAACGGGAAAAAGATTCCGTACAGCCCGGATGAGCATGCAATAAATCTGGGAACGATGTTTGGTTATTTGAAAAACGAAGACGGGCTTGTTGCAGTGTCCAATCGTATCTTTGAAACACGGTTATACAACCGCTATCTCTCAGAGGATATAGCAGAAAATAAGCTGGCAGATACCGCAAGTTTTGACAGGAATCAATTTACATCCGGCGGTATTTTGAACATGGATCTGGTAATGAAGAAATTCATGATTCATTTTACAGAGATTTATGGAGACAGTGATGTATCTTTTCTGGAGGAACATGGACGGCGCATTTTTTTGACATATTTAAAACCAATTATTAATGGCGTGGGAAATTACTATATTGAGGCCCGCACCAGAGATCTGCGCCGGACAGATGTAGTGATCGACTACCTTGGACAACAACAGGTGGTTGAAATGAAGATCTGGCATGGAGAAGAGTATAATCGGCGCGGAGAATTGCAACTGGTAAGATATCTGGATGACTATGCCTTGGATAAAGGTTATCTCTTAAGCTTCAACTTTAACAAAAATAAAAAGACAGGGATGAAAGAGATTCATTGTAATGGTAAAACAATCCTAGAAGTTGTAGTATAAGAGTGTGAAAATACCCGTATTTTTCATTGGGATGCAGATAAACTGTCTGCATCCCAGTTTTTTCTTATACATTTGAACAACGTTCCAACCATACAGGTAGAATTATTTCTGCACAATATTAATGATCTTCTTCGGAACATAGATCTCTTTCACGATATTCCCCGTCAGCTTATCTGCAATTGCCGCCTTCCCGGCCGCGATCGCATCTTCCTTGGAGATATCCGCCGCCACAGAGATCACGGCCCTTGTCTTGCCGTTGATCTGTACCGGAACCTCGATCTCATCATCCTTCATCATCTCTTCGTCATAGGTCGGCCATCCGGCGGCAAACACACTGCCCTCATGCCCTAACTGCTCCCAGATCTCCTCTGCGATATGCGGAGCAAACGGAGACAGCAGCACTGCCATCGTAGACAATGTCTCCTTATCAACGCCGCCTTCCTTCTTCGCGATCTCAATCAGGTTATTGTTATGCTCCATGAACCCGGAGATCGCCGTATTCAGGCTGAAACTCTCCAGACGCTTCGTGATATCGCATACCAGACGGTGACGCTCCTTGATCATAGCCTTAGACGCCTTGATATCCGCATCCTTACTGTCCATCACAAGATTCCATACACGCTTCAGGAAACGATTCACGCCGTCGATCCCGCGGTCATCCCACTCGGCATCCAGCTCCGGCGGTCCCACGAACAGCTCGTACATCCTAAGAGAGTCACAGCCGTAATCCCTTACCAGATCATCCGGAGATACCACATTCCCCTTAGACTTGCTCATCTTGATCCCGTTCTTGCCGGTGATCATCCCCTGGTTAAAAAGCTTCTGGAACGGCTCGTCGAAATCAACCGCGCCGATATCGCACAGGAACTTCGTATAGAAACGGGAGTACAGAAGATGAAGCACCGCATGTTCTACGCCGCCGATATACATATCTACCGGAAGCATTGCGTCTGCCTTCTCCCTGGATACCAGTTCCTTGTCGTTATGATTGTCCACATAGCGCAGGAAATACCAGGAGGAACCTGCCCACTGAGGCATGGTATTCGTCTCGCGCTTGGCAGGCTTGCCGCACACCGGACACTTACAATTGACCCACTCCTCAATTCCGGCAAGCGGAGACTCCCCTGTTCCTGTCGGCTCATAGGACTCTACCTCCGGCAGACGAAGCGGCAGCTCTTCTTCCGGCACCGGAACATTACCGCAGTCAGGGCAGTGCACGATCGGAATCGGCTCGCCCCAGTAACGCTGACGGGAGAATACCCAGTCACGCAGCTTATAATTCACGGTTGCCCGGCCGATTCCCCTCTCTTCTATTATATGAGGCGCCTCCTTCTTAAGGTCCGCCGACTCCATACCGTTCCACTCGCCGGAATTGATCATGGTTCCGCTTGCCTCCGTATAAGCTTCTGTCATATTCTCGATCTCTTTGCCGTCCTTTGCGATGACCTGAACGATCGGAATGCCGAACTTGGTCGCGAATTCAAAGTCACGGTCGTCATGGGCCGGAACACACATGATCGCACCCGTACCGTAATCCGCCAGTACATAGTCTGACAACCAGATCGGCGTCTTCTCCCCATTCAGCGGATTGACAGCGTAGCTTCCGGTGAATACGCCCGTCTTCTCCTTATCCTGCATACGGTCCACATTAGACTTCATGGAAGCTTCGAAGATATATTTCTCCACGGCTTCTCTGGTCCCATCTGTCGCCAGGCTCTTCGCCAGCTCGTGCTCCGGCGCCAGAACCATGAATGTAGCGCCGTACAGAGTATCCGGTCTGGTAGTGTAGACCGTGATCTTCTCTTCCCGTCCGTCTATCGGGAACTCTACTTCTGCACCGTAAGATTTGCCGATCCAGTCAGACTGCATCTTCTTAACTTTCTCCGGCCAGTCAAGCTTATCCAAATCATTCAGCAGACGCTCCGCATATGCAGTGATCTTAAGCATCCACTGACGCAGATTCTTCTTCGTCACTTCCGCGCCGCAGCGTTCGCATTTGCCGTTGACTACCTCTTCATTGGCAAGGCCTGTCTTACAGGACGGGCACCAGTTGATCGGAAATTCCTTCTCATAGGCAAGCCCCTCCTTGAACATCTTCACGAAGATCCACTGAGTCCATTTATAGAATTCAGGATCCGTTGTATTCACTTCCCGGTCCCAGTCATAGAGGGCCGCGATCTCATTGATCTGCTTCTTGATATTCTTCACATTCTCAGCGGTAGATATCGCCGGATGAACACCCATCTTGATGGCGTAGTTCTCAGCCGGAAGACCGAACGCATCCCATCCCATCGGGTGTATGATATAATATCCCTGCTGCAGCTTATACCTGCTCCACACGTCGGAGATCACATAACCTCTCCAGTGTCCTACGTGCAGACCATTTCCTGACGGATATGGGAACATATCCAGACAATAATACTTCTGACGCGCATTGCCGTCTGCGTCTGCCTTAACATTCACCGGGTTCTTCTCCCAGTTCTCACGCCATTTCTTCTCAATTGCCTTATGATTATAAGGTATCTTAGACATAATTTGATTCCTCTCTTTCCCGGAGCCGGTCCGACCACGCTCCGCAGCTTCTCTTCACTATCAATCCGGCACCCAAAAAGCCTTCCCATCTCCAAAGAGACGAAAAGGCTTATATTCCGTGGTACCACTCTTCTTCATCTGCCATCAGCCAGGCCCCGCCATATCATCGACCCTTACAGTCTCCCACGATACACATACCGCTGGCTCTTATACAGATGCACTCATCAACTTCTATAACGGGAATACCCGCTTCTGCCTACCAGAATGCGCCGCGTACTGCCAAACGCACCTTCCTTCAGCAGAAGAACTCTGAGGCGAGTTGGGAGATTACGCTTCCTGCCTTGCACCAACCGGCAGTTCTCTGCAAACGATAGTCTCTTAATACTCCTCTTCATCGTCTCTTCTATATTTCCTCATTCATTATATGAAGAATGTTAAAATAAGTCAAGTAGTATTTTCCTTTACAAAAGTCATAATTTTGGTTGTTCCTCTCCTCTCTTTAGTGTATAATGGTTATAAGCAGAACATACTGATGATTTCAGTAAATTATGATACATAAAGGAGAGGTTTACGATGGTAAATTTATTGACTGGCCCTAAAGGCAGCGGCAAGACACAGCAGATGATTGAGTTGGCTAACAAGAAAGTAAAAGATTGCAACGGTAATGTAGTATTTATCAAGAAGACCCACAGAGATACCGCAAGCGTCGCATTCGACATCCGCACTATTTGTATGGATGATTTTACCTCTATTACGAATACTGATGAATACATTGGTTTCTTATACGGTATGTACAGCTCTAACCACGATGTTGAATGCATCTTTATTGACGGTATTCTCAAGCATGCTGATATTTCCATGAGCAATGTGCCTGAATTTGTTGAAAGACTTAAGAAGATTTCTGCAGAATGCGGTATAGAATTCTTTGTAAGCCTCAGCGCTGATAAGAAGGATGTTGCCTTAGTCAGTGAAGAGGGCTGTAATTATCTGTAATTTTATCTGCGGTCAGCTCTCCATTCGTTTATTTTCTGTCTGGATGGAGAACTGGAATGAATCTTTAAAAGTATCAGGCAGTCCTCACGGGCTGCCTTTTTCGTTTCCTAATAATCATAAGGCAATTGAATATATTTACAGATGAATATATTCACAGACCCCAAATGCCCAGACAGAGATCAGTTACTCTGAACTCTTACAAAGAAGGACCCTAAGATAATGTACGAAGAGAAAAACTCGCGAGAAGACAGGATACGTTCACAGCGCAGCCGCCAAGGACGGCCGAACAGTATCCGGGATGCAAAGCGTAAGAGAGAAAGACGGCGCCGGATTTTGAAGATCCGTATTACTTTGTGCGCTTCTTTTTTGGTGTGCGCATGCTTTTTGCTTGTGTGGGGCATCCGCGCCGTCATTTCCGCAGTATCCAAAGCACCAAAGGCCGAGTCCAAAGCAGATGCCGGCCGGGATTCAGGCAAAGCAAAAGATAAGATCGATACTTCTATGGTCCAGATAGAGGAAGTTACTCTGGGCGCTGACGCCAAGGTTAACGAAGGCGAAGCCGTCACTCTTACCGTCAGTTCCATGGGGGACTGTACTCTGGGAACGGACGTGAACTTTGACTATTCTACCAGCCTGAACGCCTATTATGACGCGCAAGGACCGGATTATTTCTTCCAGAATGTCCGGTCTGTCCTTGCTGCTGACGACCTGTCAATTGTGAATATGGAAGGGACTCTGACAACCTCCGACCAGCGCCAGGATAAGCGGTTCGCATTCAAGGCTCCTCCTGAATATGCCGCCATCCTCTCAGGCAGCTCTGTGGAAGCGGCCAATATGGCCAACAACCACAGCCGGGATTACGGGGACTCCAGTTATACCGATACCATTGCCGCACTGGAGAATGCCGGAATCCCGACCTTCGGCTTTGAACGCGCCAAGCTCCTTAAGATCAAGGGCGTCAAGGTCGGTGTGACCGGCGTCTATGAACTTGCCGACCATCTGGAGAAGCAGCAGCAGGTGAAGGAGAACATTGCCGCACTGAAAGAAGCCGGAGCGAAGCTCATTATCATCAATTTCCATTGGGGAAATGAACGAGAATACACTCCGACAGATATACAGAAGACCCTGGCTCATCTCGCCATCGACGAAGGAGCGGACCTGGTCATCGGCCATCATCCGCATGTCCTCCAGGGCATAGAACGTTACAAAGACAAATACATCGCTTACAGCCTGGGGAATTTCTGTTTCGGGGGCAATTCCAATCCCGAGGATAAGGACTCCTTAATATTCCAGCAGACATTTACCATCGAAGACGGCAAGGTCAAAAAGGATGATAATATCACCCTGATCCCCTGTTCTCTGTCTTCTGCCGGCGATCATAACGACTACTGTCCCACTATATTAGACGGAGATGCGAAACAGCGGGTCTTGAATAAGATAGAACAATATAGCCAATGGTAAAGACAGACAACTGTGCGGTCATTCTGCACAGCTGTCTGTCTTTATATTTTTATCCTGTTATCTAAAATATTGCCTCATATAATAAAGTCATAAGCGGCATCGTGATGATACAGAAGATTACCGACATCACATTGATCACGCTGGCATACTTGGAATCCCTGTTATAGATCTGGGCAAGCTGCGTGATCATGGCGCCTGCCGGAGCTGCCGACGCCAACAGTATGATCATGAATATATATTTTGCGTCTGGATGAAGAGACAGTCGTCCAACGGCAGAAGATGCGAATACCACGATCAGCGGAAATACGATCAGCCGGAAGAAGCAGATCAGATAGGGCCTCTTCTGACGGAAGACCCACAGAAGGTCTACTTTACCGATAACCATACCAATGACCAGCATACTTGCTGAACTGATCATGTTCCCAAATCCGCTGACGCAGCTCCCGATCACCACCGGAAGCCGTATCTCCATGACAAAGAACAGGATTCCGATCACGATCGCAATAAGGTTCGGATTCAAGAATATCTGTCTGTAATCCTTCGTCTGCTGCTGATTGATCACGCTGACACCATGTGTCCACACCAGAATCGTCTGAACAACAATATATGCCGTCGTATAGAATACCCATTCCTCTCCCAGCACGGCTGACACCAGCGGAATGATCAGATATCCGCAGTTCGAGTATATGATAGAACCTTTCTCTATCCCGTTGAAATGAAGCGGCTTCTCCACCAGCTTCGTCCCGCAAAGCATCAGAATATGGACAGCAATCGAACCCACGACCGCCAACGTCAGGCCTTTGATCTTATCCGGGGTCAGATCGATCTGAAATGAATCGATAACCACACAGGGCGAGCAGATATACACGACCATATTCGATATGACCTTGCTGTCTTCCATCTCAAACAGTCCGATCTTCACGATGACATAACCAACTGCCATCGTGAGAAACATTGCCGCTATCTGCTGCGCCAATAATATACTTAATTCCATCAGTCTTCTTCCCCTGTCTGTTCTTCCGCCTGTACCTCCATGCTCCCTGCAGCTCCTGCCTGATTCCCGTTCCTATCCAGAATCTCAAGAGACATTACCAGATCAGCACGTTCATCCACCTTGTACTCCATGGTTATCTTCTGTCCTACTTCGCATCTGACCACATCCAGGAACTCCACCACCGACACATCAAAGATATCCTCCGATCCCTCTACCATAAGGTAATAATGAGAGGTTCCGTCTATGACAGCCTGGGCTATCTTCGTGATCCTGCCTGTAATCTTCTTCACTTCCCTGGTATCCTCCGCCACTTCCTTGACACCATTACTTAAGAGAAGCTCCAGATAATTCTCCTCGCACTGGCTCACACTGTCGCCGATCGCAACGATCTGATACTTCTGTACATTGACCATAGCGTACTTCTTCACCAGTCCCGCATCATCCTTAAGCGCAATAAAATACGTCGGCTCGTCGGAAATATTAAGCAGCAGCGGGAAGGTTGCCCGGTACTTCAAGTTCTGAACCTGCCCTTCCGCCGAAGACATGGCCGATGCCTCCGTAGCGCCTTCCACCTTATAATACTTCGTCTCCATAGTACGCTGATTGGACAGCACAAACCCTACGTTAGACTGGTCTCCATTTACCGAAGTCACCCCTGTATACATCCACACATCATCTTCCAGAGCCAGATAGTTATATCCGTCCGTCGTCTTAAGACAATCCTTCTGGCTTAACACACTGTTGAAGAATCCGTGCTTCAATGTTCCGTAATAATCAAAGAGCTGCACCAGCAGATCGGCAGAATACGCACGGTCCACCCATTCCGGGACATCCTTGATATCATAGGTCTTCGTCTCGCCCGTGACCGCATTGCACAAGACGACCTTGCCGACCGTCTCTCCCCCGAACAGCCCGATATTGAACTTCTTCACCGGAGCGATCCAGTAAGGAATCCCCTCCTCGTCAATCTCAAAGCTTAACTCCCCATAGATATAAGTCGGATGAGCAAACCGAAGATGACGGTAAATATTCCGGTTCAGATGTTCACTGGTCGTGTATTTGATCCCATCTTCAAGCTTCACAAGCTCTGTCGTCTGCGTCGCCATATTGATCCTGATATATGCCGGTATGCCGTTTGACCGGTTGGTGAACCATTTGATCAGGTTCGCATACCGAAGCGGCGACACTCTGACCGGATTGTCCTTATAGTTGATCTGGCTGTAAATGCTGTCCACCTCAAACTGGGACACCATATCCACCATGCTTCCCATCTTGCGGTCGCCGAGAATCTCCGCCGTATCCTTGTCAAGCAGCGGGATCTTATCAAAGGAAAGCTCCTCTACGTCCTCTGTAAATTCCCCTTCCTTCACGGTAAGCAGCTTCTGGTACTTCTTCGCGTTAATGATCGGCGAAGATAAGAGGGAGCCCAACAGATATACGATCCCCACTCCCAGTATTACCGTACCGAGAAATCTTACCATCTTGCTATTCTTCAATTCCTTCTTGTCCGGTTTCCTGCGCAGTATATAGATCACCAGCACCGCCGCCAGCAAAAACAGCACGAAAAACCATGTGTCTGAAGAGTGGAAATTGAACGCCGGCAGCGAGACATAATAATACAGTCCGGCTGCAAGGATCAGAATCACCGCAATTAACAATTTATTTCTTAATTTCATAATACCTCCTTCACTATATGATGATATCAGTGTCAAAACATGATACTAAAACTTACGATTCCATGCCGAAGCAGTAAACAGCATGAGGAACGGGAATATCTCCAGCCTGCCCGCCAGCATGTCAAAACAGAACACCAGCTTAGACAGCGGCGAAAAGTCCGCGAAGCTCCCGTTCGGTCCGACTGCTCCGATACCCGGGCCGATATTATTCATCGTAGTCAGCACCGAACTGAACGTCGTCCCAAAATCCATATCATCAACAGACACTAACAGAATAGAACCGATCAATATCCCCAGATAAGCGATTAGATAGATATACAGTGTCTTCAATACATCCTGATCCACCTTCTTGCCATTCATCCTGATGATGCTGACTGACTTAGGATGTGCCATCTGCATGATCTCACGCTTGACACATTTCACCATCATCATTACCCTGGAGACCTTCATACCTCCGCCTGTCGAGGATGCGCATGCCCCCACCATCATCAGAAACATGAGCATACATTGCGAGAACATCGGCCACTCGATATAATCTGCCGTGGCGTACCCCGTCGTAGTGATGATCGAAGCAACCTGGAAGATCGCGTACCGGAACGCCTTAAGCGGATTCGGATACTGATGGTTCATGTTGATCGTAATCAGCACTGCGGCAGACAGAATCAGCATAAGATAAGTCTTCAATTCCTCATTCTTCCAGACCGGCCTCCAGTCCCTAAGCAGCAGGAAATAATAGAGATTAAAATTGACCCCGAACAATATCATGAAGACCGTGATCACCGTATCGATATATACGCTGTTAAAATGTCCCACACTGGCCGAATAATTAGCGAATCCTCCGGTTCCTGCCGTCCCGAAGGAAAAGATCAGGCTGTCGAACACGTTCATCCCGCCGAACAGCAAAAGAATAACCTCGATCGCCGTCATTCCAAAGTACATTCCATAGAGGATCCTGGCCGTCGACATCGTCTTTGGCACCAGCTTGTCCTTCTCCGGCCCCGGAACCTCTGCCCGCATAAGATACATGGTGTTCCTCTTATCCAGCGTTGTGAGCACCATCACAAACACCAGCACACCCATACCTCCGATCCAGTGGGTAAAGCTTCTCCAGAACAGCATTCCCTGGGGCAGCGACTCAATATCCGTAAGGATCGTAGATCCTGTCGTCGTAAAGCCTGAAACCGTCTCAAAAAAAGCATCCAGATAATACGGGATACTTCCCGACAGCGAGAAGGGCAGCGCTCCGAACAACGACCACAGAATCCACGCACTGGCGACAATGACCATCCCTTCCTTCCCGTATATGTTCCTGTTCTCGGGCTTCTTCACTCCGAATACCAGATACATTACGCCTATGATCCCTGCCGGAATCAGGAAATAGATACCGCTGAATTCACGGTAGATCAGCGACACCAGCGCCGGAAGCAGCAAAAGCACCGCTTCCACCCCCAACATCTTACCCAGTATATATCGTATCATCTTCGTATTCATAATTTTACTTCTCGTCTCCCCTATGCCAGTATATCTGTAAAATCATTGATTCTATGCTCTTTGGTAACGATAATAACGCTGTCGCCTACTTCTAAGTGATCGTCGCCGCCCGGAATGATGATCCTGCGCTTCCGTCCGATACAGGCGATCAGATTATTCGGCTTCGTAGGCAGATTCTTCAAAGGAACATTCGTGAATTTACATTCCTTCTTAATAATAAATTCCATCGCCTCTACTTTGCCTCCCAGCAGACGATAGATCGTCTCAACGTTCGCACTGCTGTAGGAATTCTTCCTCGCCCGCACATAATTAACGATCTCATCCGCCGCCGCGCTCTTCACAGACACGATACTGTCAATCCCAAGGCCTTCCACCATCTGCGCCCTGGAATCCTCATTCACCTTGGCAATGATCTTATCTACTCCCTGCGCCTTCGCAAAAAGAGACATAATAATATTCTCCTCATCCATGCCTGTCAGCGCGACTACCGCATCCGTTCCCTGGATCCCTTCTTCGATCAAAAGGTCATGATCCGCCGCGTCTCCCTGTATGATCGTCGCCTTCGGAAGAGCCTCGCAGAGATATTCGCATTTCTCAGAATTACGTTCAATGATCTTCACCTGCATGCCTGCTTCTAACAGCTGGCGGGTAAGGTAAAAACATAAGTTTCCTCCTCCGCAGATCAGCACCTTCTTGATCTTCGTGCTTTTACGCCCCAGTGACTTAAAAAATGACCTGAGATTCTGATGTCCTGCCGCAATATGCAGCTTGTCATCCTCCTGCAGCACAAAATCTCCGTCAGGAATAAAGATCGAATCGCCCCGTTTTACCGCACAGACCAGTATATTCATCTGGAACTTCTGATCGATCCTGGCAAGAGACAGCCCCGCCAGCGGGCTGCCCTGCTTCAGCACATGCTCTACCAGCTCCACCCTGCCCTTCATAAATGTCTCCACCTTGCACGCTTCGGGGAACAGCAGGATCCTTGCGATCTCATTGGCCGCCGATAATTCTGGATTAACCGCCATACTCATATGCAGATCTTCCTTAAACAGATCGATCTGCCTGTAATATATGGGATTGCGTACACGCGCTATCGTATGCTTGGCCCCAAGCCTTCTTGCGAGCAGACAGCTCAGCATATTCAGTTCATCCATAGACGCGCATGCGATAACCAGATCGGCATGGGGAACATCCGCCTGCTTCTGTACTTCTACATCCGCTCCGTTCCCTGTAATGCAGAAAATATCAAGCTGATTCAGAGCTTCCTTTAGTTTCCCCGCATTCTGATCAATTAAAACAATATCATAGTCCTCTTCTGACAACTGAGTGGTCAGTTTATGCCCGACCTTACCGTCACCAATTATTACTATCTTCATTTTTTTGATCCTCATTCATATCTCACTAGTATTTGCTATGACTCATAGCAAAAGAGATTATAGCACTTTTACCATAAGAAAAAAAGCCCTTACAGGCTTTTCTTCTTGAATCTTTATCTGTTCTTCAAATCTCTGTCTATTCTTCTGCCGCCCTCTTCGCGATCTCCGCTTCCTGTACGTCAGACGGAGCCTGCTCATAGCGTGCAAATTCATAGGAATATGTTCCTCTTCCTCCTGTCATGGAACGAAGGATCGTACAATATCCAAACACGCCTGTCATCGGGATATCTGCCACGATCTCCTGTAAGCCGCCTGCGATCGGGTTCATACCGAGCACACGTCCGCGGCGCTTATTCAGGTCGCCCATAACGTCTCCCGTATAATCATCCGGAACAATTACCTTAATAGATGCGATCGGCTCTAACAGAATCGGTCCTGCCTCCATAAAGCCCTTCTTGAAAGCCTGAACCGTAGCCGTCTTGAACGCCATCTCGGAAGAATCTACCGGGTGGTAAGATCCGTCGTAGAGAGTCGCCTTCACACCGACTACCGGATAACCTGCCAGAGGTCCCTTGAGCACGGATTCCTGAAGTCCCTTCTCAACAGCCGGGAAGTAGTTCTTCGGAACCGCACCGCCGACTACCGTCTCTTCGAAGATATACGGCGTATCAAGGTCGCCGGATGCTGCGAACTTCATCTTAACATGTCCATACTGACCGTGTCCGCCGGACTGCTTCTTATACTTGGTGTCTACATCGGAATTCTTCTTAATAGTCTCACGGAACGCAACCTTCGGCGTCTCCAAAGTAACTTCGCACTTGTATCTCTCAAGGAGTTTGCTCACAGCAATCTCTAAATGCTGGTCGCCCATACCGTAGATCAACGTCTGACGGTTCTCACTGTCATTGACCGCCTTCAGGGTAATATCCTCCGCCATCATCTTCTGCAATGCCTGGGATACCTTATCCTCATCGCCTTTGTTCTTGGTCACATACTTCATATATGTATACGGCTTGGAATACTCTGTCTTGCCAAAGAGGATCGGCGTTGCCTTCGCTGAGAGCGTATCGCCTGTCTTCGTATTCGCAAGCTTCGCGATCGCCCCGATATCGCCCGCAAATAATTCCTTGACCTCTACCGGCTTATTCCCGATCATAGTATAGATCTTGCCAAGCTTCTCATCCGTCTCTGAATCCGCATTGTACAGCGTATCCTCGCCCTTCAGCACGCCGGAGCATACCTTAACGAAAGAATACTTACCGATGAACGGATCCACCATCGTCTTGAATACATAGGCTGACTTGGCTTTCGCGAAATCATAATTCGCCTCATAGATCTCGTTGGTCTTGCGGTTGATACCCGCGCACTCTCTCCAATCCGGGCTTGGGAAGAATCTTACGATATCTGATAACAGGTTCGCAACACCCTGCGCCTGCACGTTAGAACCCATTGCAACCGGAACGATCCTGCCTTCCATAACCTCGGTACGCATCGCCGCACGGATCTCTTCTACAGAGAATTCCTCTCCTGCAAAATAACGCTCCATATACTCGTCACTGATCTCGGCTACTGCCTCAAGAAGCTTCTCACGGTAATTCTCAAGATTCTCCTTACAGTATTCAGGAATCTCGCATTCTTCTCTCTGGCCGATGCCGGTATAACGTCTGCCGGCATTCTTGATAACGTTGACATATCCTACCAGCTTCTCATTCTCTCTGATCGGCTGGAAATGAGGCGCGATCACCTTGCCGTATCTCTCGTTCAGATCCTCCACTACCTGACGGAAGCTTGCGTCGTCTACATCCATCTCCGTCACGTAGATCATACGGGGCAGATTGTATTTATCGCACAATTCCCAGGCCTTCTCTGTTCCGACTTCCACACCGGACTTACCGGATACCACGATCACCGCCGCGTCCGCCGCGCTGACTGCCTCTTCAACCTCTCCGACAAAATCGAAATATCCCGGGGTATCAAGGACATTGATCTTCGCCTTCTCCCACTCGATCGGTATCAGCGTCGCGCTGATTGAAAATTCTCTCTTCTGCTCCTCTTTATCGAAATCACTGATCGTATTGTGGTCCGTGATCTTCCCCATACGATTCGTCGCTCCTGATACATAAGCCATGGCTTCCACAAGGCTTGTCTTACCGCTCCCGCCATGTCCTAAGAGAACAACGTTCCTGATCTCATCAGTTCTGTAAACCTTCATATTCTCGGTGCCTCCTTATACTTGGTAAAATCTCATGTTTACATTGTACTAAAAAATCAGGGGCATTACAACTCTTTTATGCAGGATTTACAATTTTTTCAACTATACGGTCGTAGTTTTTACTTGATATCGATATTAACAGTGCAGTTCTTAACTCTTTAAATACCATGCAAGCTTTGCATTCTCTTCAAGCTCTTCCATCCCATAAAAGGTCTCCAGAATATTCTCTTTACCCACCACCGGTCCATGATTGGCAAGAAGATATCCATCGCTTTTATCAATATATTTTTCAAATAAAGCAAATAACTCATCGCTTCCCGGAGGCGCATAAGGCACCATTCCTACCTTCCCGACCTTCATCCGCAGGTAAGGAGTATGCGCCGGGATTACATCATGCATATTCTCATGCCTGAGACAAGACCACAGCACCGCATAAAAACTGTGGGTATGCAGAACTGCTCCTACACCTTTACGAATATATAACAGACGATGCAGCGGAAATTCTTTGCTGGGCTTAGGCCCGCCCAGATGCCCTCCCTCCCGGTCCATGACTGCAAAGCTGTCCATTGACAAGTCTCCAAAGCATACGCCGCTGGCGCTGATATAGATTCTGTCCCTGTGGCTGAAGCTGATATTCGCCGCAGACCCCGCTGCTTTCCTGCGTTCAAAAAGGCTTTTTGCCGACCATATAGCTTGTTCCATCTTTCTTTTCAGTTCTTCTTCCATCTAATCCTCCTTTTGCCCGGTCTGTTGTAACGCCTCTAAAAAGAAATCAGACTGCCCGAAATTACCAGACTTCAAGACCAGCCGGATCTGCGGATTCTTTTCCGGAATCATAATCGGAACTCCAGGCGCTATACTTTCGCATATGTAATAAGCTCCATAACCTAATGCCTTTGTTACAGCACCGGATGTCTCTCCTCCTGCAACGATTATCCGTTTGTATCCGAATGCCTCTGCTTTTACAGCAAGACCCGCAAAAAAGTCTTCGATCAATGCAGCCATTTCTTCTTTTCCTGACTTCTGAGCTTCTTTTACTTTATCCGGTTCGTCAGAGCTATAGACCAATATCTCCCTTTCAGCAGCTTCCCCCTCGATTTCCTTCCAGACAGATTCCACCGTCTGTTTCCCGGTTTTTAATTTCCCCGGTTCAACCTTATATGCATAGTTTCCGGACTGGCAGAATTCCTTCACCTGCCTGTTTGTAGCTGCGGAACAGCTTCCGGCCATAATAATCCCTTTTCCTTTTGTGCAGCCTTTCAGCTGCCTGTCATAATATTCTTTCTCTCTTCCTTCTTTGCGGTATCGGCTGCACAGTTCCGTCAATATCCCTGATCCCCCGCTCAGAATACGCATCCCCCCGAATACTTCCGCAATCTTTACCCCATCACCGTCCGTCTCATAATCCGGCACCAGATAGCAGTGTTTCAAACCTGCCGTTTCCTGTTCGATATGGTCCCATATTTCTTCCCTTGGACGGGCCATTATCTCCTGATTAAGCATCACGCAAGGATAACTGCTCTGCGGTTCCATTAATTTCCCTATATCCGATTGGCACATCGGCGTAAGAGGATGGTACCTCATAGAACTTTCTTCTAATAAGATTCCGTTCACATACAGCTTGCCGCCGCGCACTGTCCGTCCATTTACAGGGAGAGCCGGACACAATATACTGGCTCTTTCTTTGTACCGCTCCAAGACCGCGTCCATAACAGGTCCGATATTCCCCTCATCAGTCGAATCAAATGTAGAACAATACTTTATGTATAGATGCTGCGCCCCCATCTTCAGCAACCATTCCGCCGCTCTCAGCGAATCTGCCACCGCCTTCTCCTTCTCTTCCGTCCTCGTTTTCAGAGCAATCACTGCCGCATCAATATCCCGTATCTTTGCATCTTCCGGCACTCCGCCAAACAGCATTGTCTTCATTCCCGATTTTGCTATAAAAGAAGCCGCGTCACCGGCTCCTGTAAAATCATCCGCCAGACATCCAATTATCAGCCTCTTTCCCATTCATTCCAACTCCCTTCTGCATCTGTCAAAATCTATTGTCCAAGCAAACGCGGCAGTGCCATAGATATCTGCGGCAGATAGGTTACCAGCATAAGTACCGCAAGCAATGCACAGATGATCGGCACCACATCATGAATCATATCTTTAATGGTGATCTTAGAGATACTGCATGCCGTAAATAAGTTCACACCTACCGGAGGCGTCACCAACCCTATCGCAAGATTCACACACATCACAATGCCGAATGCCACTGTATCATATCCCATAGCCTGTGCCACCGGAAGCAGGATCGGTATAAAAATATAAAGAGCAGACGTTGCATCCATCACACATCCTGCAATCAGAAGAATAATGTTTGTGATCAGCAAGAATGCCCACAGATTTCCATTTGTCACAGCCATCAGCCATTCTCCGATACTCGCCGCGATCCCGTCTACCGAAATCACCCATGCAAAAAGAGAAGCTGCAATGATCACATACATAACTACCCCTGTCTGGCTTCCCGAATTAATTGCAAGACTTGCCAGATCTCTGATATTGATCTTCTTATACACGAAGATACCAACAGCCAGACCATACACGGCAGATACCGCAGCCGCTTCGGTTGGGGTAAAGATACCGGAATAAATCCCGCCTAAGATGATGACCGGCATCAAGAGCCCCCATACCGCATCTTTTAAGGCTCTGACCCGCTCTATCCCTGTCGCCTTTTCAACTTTCTTCAGTTCAAATTTTCTTGAACAAAAGACGGTTGCGGCCACCAATGCAATTCCCATCATTAATCCCGGTATTACGCCCGCCATAAAGATCCTTGCTATAGACGCTCCTGAACCAGCTCCATACACAATGAAGGTAACAGACGGCGGGATGATCACACCGATCGCGCCTCCCGCAGCCATCAACGCCGATGCAAATGACACCGGATACCCTTCTTTTACCATCGCAGGAATCAAGATGACTCCAAGCGCCGCTACAGTTGCCGGCCCTGACCCGGAAATCGCCGCAAAAAAGCAGGATACAATCACGCAAACGAGCGCCACTCCATTCTTTTTGTGACCGACGCACGCTTTTGCGAGAGCAATCAGTTTTTCCGATATTCCCGCCCGTTCCATAATATTTCCCGCAAGAATAAAAAACGGTATAGCAAGAAGGGCGAATTTACTTGATGCGGAAAAAACATTGATCGGGAACATTTCCAACGGAAGCCCTGTCACAAGAATCGTGACAATACTGGCTATACCAAGGGAAACCGCAATCGGTATATTACAGATCAGCAATACTATAAAAATTCCAAATAAAATTACAGATGTGTTCATCTATGATCCCTCCTTCCCATTCACAAACTGTCCGGCAAGCGTTAGAAGATACCGTAATATCAAGACTGCCGCCCCAACCGGTACAGTCATACCGTAGATCCATTCCGGCCACTGCATCGTTGCCGATACCTGATCCAAAAATATTTCCTGACGAACCATAAGCACTCCGTAGACAAACAATATCCCACACATAAAAAGCGCTAAAATAGTAGCTGCCGTAGCCAATACCTTCTGTATCTTTTCCGGCATAAATCCAATCACAAAATCCAGCCCCAGGTGGGAACGGTTCCTCACAGCAACAGACGTCCCCGACAAAGACGCTATTACGAACAGCCCCGTTACTATTTCTTCCGTAAATGACAAAGAAAAGTGCAGAACGAATCTTGACAGCACATTAGCAAAAGTCAGCAAAAGCATCACGATCAAAGTTATGATGCACACATAATCTTCTATTTTCCCAACAATCTTATCTAAGATCTTCATCGTTATATCCTCCATAATATACCTGTCACTGACAGTCTTTGCATACACCATGGTATAAAAATGCCAAGCTCCTGCACGAGCTTGACATTTTCATCCGCAGCAGACGGCCTCAATATTCAATGCCAAATGCTTTACAAGCCTCTTCACCATATTGAGTTGTCATTCTGTCATAATATCCATCCAATTGCTCCTTAAAAGCCATAATCTGATCTTCGCTCAGATCTGTCAGTTCACAGCCGTAATCCTGTACTTCCTGCCTCTGATCGGCCTCATTATCCACCACATTTTCACAGCCGATTCTGCATACCTTTTCTGCTGTCTCTTTAAAAAGCTTCTGGGTATCCTCATTCAGGCTTTCCCATGTTTTGCTGCTGAACGCCATTGCAAAAGCTCCGTAACTGTAATTCCACCCGGTAATATAATCCTGCACTTCATAAAACTTATTCGTCGTAATCAAGTCGAATCCGTTTTCCTGCCCGTCAACCGTACCCTGCTGCAGAGCCGTGAACAGTTCGCTGAAACTCATCGATACCGGATCTGCTCCCAATGCTTTAAAAAACTCCATAAATACGTCGCCGCCAGGCACTCTCAGCTTCATATTTTTAATGTCGTCAGGAGTTACCACGCTGCGTTTGCTGTTCGTCAACTGACGGAATCCATTGTGGATAAATCCTAAGGTTTCTATATTCTTATCCCTGAGTTTTTCTCTGATAAATTCCCCGCCTTCCGAATTCAGGCATTCTTCCGCCTCCTCGTAAGAATCAAAAGTCCATGGAAGGCTCAACGCCAACAGCCTGCTGTCCAATACTGCAAGCACGTCTACAGGTTCAAAAGCACAGTCAATTGCCCCCTGTGTCAGCATCTCCACACCCTTCGACATATTCCCCCCGGATAACTGATCACTGGAATATACCACTACTTCAATATTCCCGCCTGTCTTTTCGGCAATCTCTCTGGCAAATAACTTCCCGGTAAGTGTTGCATTCGATTGCTCACTGACTGTCGTAGACAGCAGAATCTTCATCTTGGGATATTTGCTGTCTTCTTTCTCGCTGCTTAACCCGGAACCGCATCCTGCCAGAAGAAGAAGTGTTCCCAGAAGACAGGACAATATTCTGATTTTTTTATTTTTTCTCATGTTCTCCTTCCTATTTCTCTGAATAGCCGCTTTTATCTCCTTACAGATACACCTGCCAATTCCTCATACAGCCTGATGACCGCGCAGTTATCATTCTTCCCGTATCCCTTCACCTGCGCCGTCTTGAACAGCTCTGCCGCAAGATTAGCAGCATAGAGCGGCAAATTCATATTCCTTGCCATATCTACTGCCAGCTTAACATCCTTCGTATGCAGATCAACGGTGAATCCCGGCCCAAAATCACCGTCCAATATATGAGGCATCCTGTCCTCTACCGCCCAGCATCTCCCGGAACCGCCTTTTATCACATTCATAATGATCTCTGGTTTGACTCCGGCTTTCGTTCCCAATGTAAATGCTTCCGACATACTGATCAGGTTAATTGCCGACATAAGCTGATTGGCAACCTTCACCACTTGTCCGGCTCCGCATTCTCCGCAATGGATAATATTTTTTCCTACAGCTTCGAACAAAGGCATCGCCTCTTCTACATCCTCCTTGCTTCCTCCTGCCATAATTGTCAGAGTCCCGTTCATTGCTCCTGACTGCCCTCCGCTGACTGGCCCGTCAACAAAACGATACCCCTTACCTTCCAGTTTCTTCCCTATCTCTCTGGTAACATCCGGTGAAATACTGCTCATATCAATCAGGAAAAAGCTATCCGGCACCTCGCCTGCAAGAAGCCCGTTCTCTCCCTCCAAAACTGAAAGTACATGCGGCGAATTGGGTAACATTGTAATAACTGTATCCGTGTACTTTAATACATCGCAGGCATTTTCAAGAGCAATCACCCTCTCCTGATCAGGCAGCATCCTGATCCTCTCCTGGTTTACATCACATGCTGCCAGACGATAGCCTGCTTTCAACAGATTGACGGCCATTCCATAGCCCATAACGCCAAGTCCGATCAATCCGATCGTCTCATATTTTCTCATTACGATCCCTCCATTATAATTCCCTATTGTTCACTTACGAATACCTGTGTCAAGTCTGTTTCTTCGTCATATCTGCGAATCATTTCCACATTACAGGCTTCCTGTATCACTACGTCTACGGTGGTAAGTACCGGACATTGTCCCTTCACTATATGGCCTCCGAATACAGTTCCGTCCTTATCACACATGGTTCCATGGAAATGCAGTTCCGTAATTCCTTTGTCTGTCTGTGTGATGATCCCTGTACCTGAAAGGAATTCAATCGGTCCTTCCTGTTTAATCACATCGCCGTATCCTGCCCCTACTTTTGCGTCCATAGGCACCAGATACATATATCCTGCCGCTGAAAAGCTTCCAAAGCAATTCACTCCTCCATATTTCACATTGTTCTGGATACAGATTTCTTCCAGGCCGGTCAGCAGATCCGTTCCCGGCAAGATTCTGGCCGCAATGATTTTACCCGGTGTTCCGCATGCATAATTTACTCTTACTTCTGACATTCTAAAGTCCTCCTTAAATGTTTTGTGTTTTCTATATTGCTTATTATATGTTTAGTTTTAATACCATTCAATATTTTAACTGTTCAAAAATCAAACATTTTTCATTGATTCCACTATTCTTTTCAACTTAATTATGCTATGATTAGAAAAATTGTTGATTTATAAAAAGGAGGACAACATCCATGGCAAAAGAAAAATACAAATTGCTTGCCATCGCACCATTTAAAGGTTTTCGGGATTTTCTTCTGCAGGAGATCCAAAAAAATCCAAACGTAGATATTGATATCTATTCCGCTACATTACACGAGACCAGAGACTTGATCAGCACTCTGGATCTGACAAAATATGAAGCCGTTATCTCCCGGGGCCGCTCAGGACGGATTATCAAAGAGATGTCTCCGATTCCTGTTATTAATGTAGATTTTTCCAGTTTTGACATATTGCGCGCCCTGCAGCTGGCCATGCTCACCACCCAGAAAAAAATCGCTTTTGTCAGTTATTTTGACTTAAGCGACAACATTCATTTTCTATGCGAACTTCTTCATTACAAGACAGAAATCCTTGTCCCTCCTTCTCCGTCCTCCGACGAAGAAATGGAGGCGCTTGTCAAGACATTGTACGAAAAGGACGGCGTCCGGCTTTTTGTAGGCGACGGCGCCTGTATCCATCATGCGCATAAGCTGAATGTGGATGCCGTACTCGTCACAACCGGACCGGAAAGCATGCAAAAGGCCGTAGCAGAAGCCATAGAATTATGTGAAATGCGCAGGACAGTCATTGCCGAAAACCACTTTTATAAAGCGATTATAGAGAATTCCTCCCTGCCTCTGGCAATCTTTAATGCCAAAAAGCAATTACTGCACTCGAATCTTTTTACTTCGCATTATAAAAGCGGAATCCACGAAGAACTTCAAGGCAGAATCCCCAAACTGCAGCTCCACGGCCATATCAAATTCACTGTTTTTTCCGACGAAACCGCATGGAAGATCTCTGGAGAACAGTTACATCACGAAAACAAAGAATATTATCTATTCCATGTGGCAGATTCTATTCCTACCGTCTTTGCTCAGTCTGAATTCTGGAAAACCATCGACTGTGACACTGCAAAATCCAGCCTGGCTCTTGTCACCAAAAACCCCATTTACCAGGATTATTGGCAAAAGGCCCTGCGCGTGGTCGACGGGAAAACTCCTGTCGTGATCTGCGGAGCTCCGGGAAACGGAAAGACCGTATTCTCCCATGCACTCTATGCTTCCAGCAATTATACGAACAATCCGCTGATTGAAATCGATTGCTTTCATCTGAACGAACGCCAATGCGAGAAACTGTTCAAAGACGAGCGTTCTCCTCTGTTTGAAACAAACCATATGATTTTGTTCAAGAATCTTAATGCATTGACAACCATTTTACAGAACAAGTTCTGCTATTATTTTGAGAACCTTGAACTGACTTCACGTAATAAGGTTATCTGTACATTCAACGGCGATATGGGAAATCTAATTGCTTCCAATCAGTTTTCCCAGAATTTGAGTTATCTGATCTGCGGGTTTACACTTCAGCTCCCTTCACTGAATTCCCGCCCGGAACTCATTGTGTCCATCGCCCGAAGCTGCCTGAACGAATTGAACCAGGAACTACCTATACAATTAGCCGGCTTCGCACCCGAAGCGCTGCAGCTATTGCAAGAACATCACTGGGAATATGGAATCGCCCAATTCCAAACTATCCTGAAACAACTGGCTATTCATTCCAACGGCCAATATATCACGGCTGAAAATGTACGCACGATTCTTTCTGATTTGTCCTCAGCCAACCAAAGCACCCGTTCAGAGCTTTCCCTGGATCTGCACCAGCCTTTGGACGCAATTATGAAAGATATCATTTCTCTCGTATTGGAAGAAGAAAATATGAACCAGACCAAAGCCGCCAAACGCCTTGGCATCAGCAGGAGCACCCTCTGGAAACGTCTGCAGGAAGCCTGACACATATTCACTTTGTCCCTTTAAAGCATCTCAATTTACTTTCTCACTTTAAAGCACCACAAAATTGACAAACAGCCGCTCTACAGGTTACAATATATATCATCTATTATCGCAATTAAAACTAAAGGAGAACCATCATGAACCATAAAATCGGCTTTATCGGCTTAGGTCTCATCGGCGGCTCGATCGCCAAGGCAGTCCGGCAGTATTTCCCCGATTACGAGATCGTAGCCTTCGATAAGAATAAAGAAACTCTGGCCCTGGCAACCCAGGAGTCCGTAATCGATGTTGCAGCAACAACCATAGACGACAATTTCCGCAATTGCCGTTACCTCTTCCTGTGCGCTCCCGTCTCTTACAATACAGCGTACCTAAGGCAGATCCGAGAATATCTTCACGACGACTGTATCCTGACCGACGTAGGGAGTGTGAAGACCAATATCCACAAGGAAGTAGAAGCCTTAGGAATCGAACGTTATTTTATCGGAGGGCATCCCATGGCCGGTTCAGAAAAAAGCGGTTACATCAACTCTAGGGCTATGCTGATCGAAAATGCATACTTTGTGCTGACCCCTACCAATAAAGTTTCTGCGAAAAAGATAGCACGCTATGAAAAATTCGTCCAGGATCTTCACGCTATACCGGTTCTTCTGGATCATCAGGAGCATGACTATGTGACAGGAACCATCAGCCATCTTCCGCATATTATCGCGTCAAGTCTGGTAAACTTCGTTCGGGATACGGATACCAGGGATGAACTGATGAAGAACCTTGCGGCCGGAGGCTTCAAAGACATTACAAGGATCGCCTCCTCCTCACCGACCATGTGGCAGCATATCTGCCTGAAGAACAAGGAGAATATCTCCCGTATTCTCGACTCCTATATCCAGTTTTTAAGCCGCGCCAGGAAGCTGATCGATCAGGAAGACGAACAGGGGATCTACCGCATGTTTGATACTGCAAGAAACTACCGAAACGCCATTCCCTCGTCATCTGCCGGTCCGATCAAGAAGGCATACGAGGTCTATTGCGATATTATAGATGAAGCAGGCGGGATCGCGGCAATCGCTACTATCCTAGCTTCCAACAATCTGAATCTTAAGAATATCGGAATTGTAAATAACAGAGAATTTGAAGAAGGGGTTCTGCGAATAGAATTCTACGACGAGGCGTCTTCTAAGAAGGCCGCAGAGATTCTGCAGAAATTCAGGTATATTGTATATGAGCGTTAAAAGTATTTATCCAAGAATCGGACTGAAAGGCGAGCTCACGATTCCGGGCGACAAGTCTATCTCCCACAGAAGCATCATGTTCGGCGCCGTCGCACGCGGGACTACGAAAATCACGAATTTCCTGAAAGGCGCGGACTGCCTGTCTACCATCGCCTGTTTTCGAAGTATGGGAATCAGGATCACTGAAGATACCGGCAGCATCATCGTACACGGCCAGGGACTTCGGGGATTATCTGCCCCACAGGGGACCTTAGATGTGGGGAACAGCGGAACGACTACAAGGCTTATGTCGGGCATCCTGTCGGGACAATCCTTTTCCTCTGTGATGTCCGGGGACGAATCCCTAAACTCCCGTCCTATGGGACGGATCATCAAACCGCTTACCGATATGGGCGCACAGATCGCAAGCGTACACGGCAATAACTGCGCCCCTCTTAAGATTACGCCTGGTAAGCTTCACGGTATTCACTATCAGTCGCCGGTCGCCTCCGCCCAGGTCAAATCCGCCGTCCTTCTTGCAGGACTCTACGCTGATGGCGAGACTTCCGTGACCGAACCGGCTCTCTCCCGCAACCACACGGAACTGATGCTCCGAAGCTTTGGCGCCGATATCTCTTCGAAGCTTCACGAAGACGGGAGCGCGACCGCACGCATTCAGCCCTGCCGGGAGCTCTACGGGCAAACGATCCAGGTTCCCGGAGATATCTCATCGGCAGCGTATTTTATAGCCGCCGGACTTCTCATTCCCGGCTCCGAACTGCTCATCAGGAACGTAGGAACCAATCCAACCCGTGCGGGAATCCTTAAGGTCTGTGAAGCCATGGGGGCAGATATTACTTATCTGAACAGTAAAAATACGGATTCCAGGGCCGGGGAACCGACCGCAGATATCCTTGTCCGCTATAGCCGGCTTCACGGTACTGTTATCGGCGGCAGCCTGATCCCGGCGCTGATCGACGAGATCCCGGTCATTGCCGTGATGGCGGCCTGCGCAAATGGTACGACAGTCATCAAAGACGCCGCGGAATTAAAGGTGAAGGAGACGAACCGGATCGATACTGTCACAGAAAACTTACGGGCAATGGGCGCTGACATTACCCCCACGGATGACGGAATGATCATAGAAGGCGGCGCAGCTCTTCGCGGCGCACGAATCAAGAGCCGTCTGGATCACCGCATTGCCATGGCATTCGCGATCGCCGGCCTGATCGCCGGCGGCGAAACCGCGATTGAAGACAGTCAGTGCGTAGACGTCTCTTACCCTGAATTCTTCGCGACGCTAAACTCGATATAGAGAGCGGCGGCAAATCCGCCCTCTTTTATTATCTTCTTTTATATATCAAAAAAGCTGCCGCACACGGCGGCAGCTTTTTCCCTTTTATTCCTGTGAAGAAGTATAGTCCTTCACGATCGGCGGGATCTGAGACAGCATATTATCCACATCCTCGAACATGGTACTCTTCGTCGTTCCAAGCTTTCCAGCCTTATTGATATGCTGAACGACCTCCTGATACTGATTCTTGATCTGATCGAAGAATCCGCACAAAACCTGAAGAGCTGATTTGGACTGATCGATCACACCGGAGATCTCCCTATGTACGCCTGTTGCTCCCTCCGCGGACTGCGTGATCTCATCAAACATCTCGTAAGTTTCCCGAACCTTATTAAGACTCTCGCCAAGAGCATTCTCAGAAGTCGTGATACTGCTGTTAAGCTGGTCCGTTCCCTTCTCTACCTCCTGGATTCCCAGATCCACCTCTCCGGTCAGATCCTTGATCTCGTCGGCAAGCTTCTTGACCTCCACTGCCACAACCGCAAAGCCCTTGCCCTGCTCTCCGGCGCGTGCAGCCTCGATGGAAGCGTTGATCGCAAGAATATTCGTCTGATCGGCAATGGATATGATCTTATCCGTACACCGTTTGATCCTCTCTACTGCCTTCTGCAGATCTTCGAAGGTAGTCTCCATCTCATTGAAATATGTTGCAACCTGCTCGGAGCTGTTCCTTAATTCCTCCACACCGTCCTGCGCACGGGTCACCGATTGGGCAATCGTATCCTTCACCGTCTCAAACTCACCGGAGACCTGCTCGATGCTTGTGAAATTCTCACCAAAATCCAGAAGCCTTCCCTGAAACTCTTCTCCCTCTCTGACAACAGCCCCAAAAGAAGTCTCGATCTCATTCAATTCCCACAGAGAATCTACTTCCTTTTGCACCATCTCTTTGTGATAATCCTTCAAACTGCTCATTACGTGCAATATCGGATACAGATTGTTCTCATTCTCGGATACTGTACGGACCTCCTGCTTATTCCTTTTCCAAAACACCTTGCTCTTCCCCCTTCTTCTATTCAAATACCACGCAAGTCATAGACTGGTTCACAAAACGATTATTATAATGCTCTCCGTATCCCACAAGACCCGCATGATTTCCCAATCTTCCCATCTCGTTCAGATACTCCTGCATATAATTATTCTGTGTAAACAACAGATACCGGAAGAGGCAATTCACTGAGAATACCGCTGAAACTCTGGAAAAATCCTGCTTTATCGTCCGAATCGTATCATTTACGATCGCTCTGTAGTCGCCAAGTTCCAACAACACAAGAACGTCGGAATCGTTGACCTGCCTGAAACAGGTCAGCGCATCGCCCTTTACCTCCTTGATCGATACAATGCAGGTATCGTCTCCATTCAATTTGCCGAACGGGTTCTGGAAGGTCCGCGTCGTGATCTCCTGCTCCGTCACATGAAGAATGTCCTGATAGACCTGCCTTGCCGGCTTGCCGTTCAGCGCGCCGATCACATAGTTGGCCTTATCCGTCTGTGAGGCGATAAACCTGTGATTCTTCATCTGATGATAAATATTCTCCTTATATGCTTTCACCCGGCCGCCCTGATTCTTCACCAGCGCATAAGCTACAGCATCTTCATAGATCTGTCCGTTGGCAGACACCTTGCCCGCATCACCGGTACCGCCGACCAAAGATATATCTCTACGCTTCAGTACAGAATAGATCGTCGTCAGCACGCACGCGTCGTTGCCGGAACAAAAATCAATGCAGACCGTGTCGTTATGGGAACCTCTTATACTATTCACATCCTTCTCCAGACGCTCGATATACCTGACAGGCATGACGGATACTTTCTCCAGAACGTTGGTAACTGCGCTTACTCCGTCTGAAAATGCGACCACGCCTACCCCCTTCTCCACTATCTTCGTATCATAACTCATACCGATACACCCGATACTTGGAACTCCGGGAAATATCTCCTCCAATTCCTTTACATGTGCTTCAAACTGATCGCTGTTAGACATCAGCATCAGAAGCTGCGGGTTGCTGATCCCACGGACCGCTTCTTTTAAATTTCCATTATGGCTTTTACCAAAAATCTGTCTCATTATGTAGTCCTCGTTCTTTCCTTCTTTTAACACAAAACGTGATTTTATTATATGGGATATGAATATATACGTCAATCATTTTTCATATATGGACACACGTTAATAGTATTTTATATTCACAGCCTTGCCCAGATGCTCCACGCATTCCTTTAACTGTTCCACCAGATTCATCCTGACGCTTAAGTCAAAGGGAAGGTTTGAATTCTTATGCGCCACGTTCATCGCCTTTCCGACGAAGAGATTCAGCTGTGTACATTCTTCAATGATCAGCTTCGCAAGCTTCGCCGCGCCGTTGTCCGCGTCCAGCTCATCGAAGAAAGCCTCGTCAAACTCGTCCTGCTCATACCGCTTCAAAAGCCCCAGCGACTTCCCTATAGTCAAAACGCCCTCCGTGACAAGATCCAGCCCTTCTATGGAGGCGGTCGGCGGGACCGTCGGATCAGCGTAATTCACGGAAGTAACGATCTCCCGTTTCAACACTCTCGACGTGATGTTGGCGCTGGTACCGCCGCAGACTACCTTAAGGCCCTCCTGTTTCATAAAATCACGCACGACCCTCTCGTCATCCTCCTTGTGTGTCGGAGGCCCGGTGAATATATTCACGATCCGCCGCTCGATCACTCTGGCTACCGCCACCGTCGTATCGTCTCCCGGCTTGTTCCCATACAGATCGTCGCATAGCTGGCTCAGCATTGCCGCAAGGCGGGAAGCCGATAGCGTCTGCCTCGTACACTTCAGCGTATAGTCAGCCATATCCTTCCAGGTCCACCCAAGGTTCATAAGTTCTCCTTCGCCGGCCCAGATCACCCCGTCGCTCATTAACACAAAACAATCCTTAAGACACACGTTAAAACGATATTCACGGATATTCTTCCCCTCGATCACCCGCTCCTCATACGGATAATCTACGATCTTCCCGTCCCTTACAAAGATACACTGAGGGTTGTCAAACTCAACCAGATACGCCTCACCGTTATGGAAGATCTGCAGGATACTGAACGTAGCATAGGCCACCTCCCTGACCTTGCAGACCGGAAGCGTCTTCGCAATAGTCTCAACACAAGACTCTATCGCCGCACCTTCCAGAAACATAGTCCCCAGTATCTTAGAAGTCAGCGTCGCCAGAATATTCGCCTTAACCCCGCTTCCCATCCCGTCCGCCAGGATCACGATCTCCGAATCCTTTGTCTTCAATATCTCTACCTTATCCCCGCACAGCTCCTCTCCGTGCTTGTTCAGGCTCTTCCAGGATATATCTACACTCACACTCATACTATTCTTCCTCTTCAAACAGGATCGAATCACGAAGCTTCGACAAGGTCACCTTTGTCTCTGCCGTAGTCTCTCCTAAGAGCCCTGCGATCTCCTGGGCTACCATCATCTGCTTATCGATAACCTTCTGCGCCATCTCGACCGTCTCCATCTTCAGGTTATAGTGCTGCTCTTTGGCCTTCTCTTCCTTCGTAATATCCTGATAGGTCACAAGAACAGAATCCAGACTGTCAATATAGATGATCGTCTCCACCACCTTAAGCTTCACGGTGTCCAGACTCAGCTTCTTATGGATGATCTGCTGCCTGGTCGCCAGAACCTCCGCAATGTCGCTGTCGTCTATGAATTCAAAGATATAGCGCTCCAACGCCTCCTCCCTGGATACTCCCAGCATCTCCATAGCCTTCTTGTTGCACTCCCGGATCCTCATATCCTTATCAACGATCATGATCATGCTCGGCGTCACATCCATGACAATGTTCGACATAGATTCCGCCTGTGCAAGTGCATACGGAAGGCACATACCTATCTCTGCCTTCTTCTGGAAGACCGCCGCCGCCTTCGCACGGCAGGTAGCGTACCCGCAGGCGCCGCAGTTCAGCTCGTCCTCTTTCGTGTACTTGCCCATAGCGTGCAGAACCTCCTGCATCTCCCGGTCAGACGGCTGCTTATCGACAACGCGGCGGTCGATGAATACCTTGCGCAGATTCAAAGTCCCTCCATCGATCCCCTCGGCCTCTTCTCTGTGCATCACCTGTTTCTCAATATCCATCTTCGCACGGATCAAGGACTGATGCCACTTGTCGGAAGCCGGGCCCTTGATGCATCCGCCCTCACAGACATTTACCTCGAAGAAGCAATTCCTGGTCCCGCCCTTCTCTAATTCTGCAAATAACTCCATACAGCTCTTAAGGCCGTCGATATGTACCTTATAGTACCCGTCGTCCTCCGTACCCGCAAGGACAGACTGGATCACTCCTCCGCTGATCGGGTAGAGCTGATTCACCCTGGGGCTTGGATTCCCCGCCGGCAGATCAGCACAGCGATGAATATCGATTCCTTCCGAAGCCCACCACTTCGTAATCTCTTCAAATGTCAGGATCGCGTCGACCGCTCCCCTTACGCGCTCGTCCCCGACAGCCTCTTCCTTCTTCGCAATACACGGCCCTAAGAACACAACCTTCACATCTTCGCCGTAAATACTCTTGATCAGGCGTCCATGAGCGATCATAGGCGATACTACCGGCGCCATCATAGACACCAGCGACGGATAATACTTCTCGATCAGATCATTGACGCTCGGGCAGCATGTAGTAATGATATTCGTCATCTGTCCGTCCCGAAGGAGATTCCCGTATTCCTTCGTGACAAGCGCCGCACCCTCCGCCGTCTCGCGGACCTCATAGAATCCCAGACGTTTGAGCGCATCCACGACCTGTCCCGGCCTGTCATATTCCAACACGCCGAGATAGGAAGGAGCTATGGAGATGACCACCTTCATCCCCTGCTTCAGATACCCTTTTACCCGATCCATATCGCTTGCGAATGTCTTCGCATTCTGCGGACAGACCTCCAGACAGTGTCCGCAGTTAATGCAGTGATCCTTCATGATGTGCGCCTGCTCATTCTCGACCGAGATCGCCTTCACCTCGCAATTGCGCACACACTTGTAACAATGCCTGCAGCTTGCATCCCTAAAATCAATAACCCGCATCTTCTCGCCTCCTGTACCATTACTCCCCTAATTATAACAAAATGTGCATACCCTCACAAGTTATTCCGGCTTTAACTTTTATCTTAACTTTTATTCATTACGTCTGTTGATGCAGTATCGCAATTATTCTGCAATCTTTGCAGATCTCTATATAAGCGTTTCCTTCCATCCCCTCCAACACAGTATCCCATTGGATCTGTGCGAGATATTTCATATGCTGCTTCGGCTATCTGTCCGCATTGCCTGCATTTTTCGCTTCCCTCGTTATGCTCATATTTCGGCTCTCCTTCCAAACTCTCTATGAACACTATTTTAAAGCAATATAATGATATATTCAATGGTATTATGAAAAAGCTGCATATGAAACAGGCGGTCATTGCGACCGCCCCTAAAAATCAAATCGATATCTTATTTGGCTGCTTTTTCGGCAAATTCCGTGGTTACAAGCTTCTCATACGGAGCACGCTTCGCCAGTTCCCCGGCGTCTTCAAGAATATCCTGAAGAAGCTCGAAGCTCTCCTCCTCGAAGATCAGATCTTCCTTCCAGGTATCCTGATCGTAATACCGCGTCACGATCGTTGTGATGGTATCCTGATCTGTCTCTTTAAACTGCGGTGCAATGATCGCTGCGATCTCTTCCGGGGTATGTGCCTGCACGTAGTCCATCCCCTTCTGAAGCGCATTGGTGAATCCCTGGATAACCTCCGGGTTGTCGTTGATATAGCTCTGCTTTGCCGAGAATGCCGTATACGGCACATAGCCGCTGTCGGTTCCAAGGGACGCAACAACATAGCCCTTGCCTTTTTTTTCTAGATTCGTAGCTCCCGGCTCGAATTCCACCGTGAAGTCTCCCTGGTTCTCAGCAAAAGCAGCGGCGGTGGAGCCAAAATCAATGCTCTGGTCTATGTTCACGTCTTTTGCCGGATCGATACCCTGCTGCTTCAGGATATATTCAAATACCATCTCCGGCATACCGCCAGTCTGCCCCAGCATGATGAACATTTTTTCCACACTCGTCAATTTCTCCCTGGAAGCCACGATTCTGTATGGATAATGGTAGATTCCTGTCTTTTCCACCAGCCCCAGGTCAAGCAAATGCTCCATGTAGGCGTTAAACTTCTTCTTGTGCATAGGATAACCCATATCTTTCAGGCTCTCCGCCAGGAATTTCACAGAGGTAAAACCTGTCTCGTCCTTTTTCAGAAGCCGGATTGCCTCTATCATCATGGTGAGCTTCAGATTCTCCTTGTCGGCTTTGAAATCGTAGGCCGCCAGATTGCCGAGACCGTGTTTCAAATAGATGTCAACATTTCCGTCTTTATCTACAATGATTTTTTCAACGAGAACCTCAATGTCCGTCCGGGTCAGACTTTTTTGCTCCAGCACTTCATTTAAAATATCCAGCGCGGTTTGCAGATTCGGTTTGATTGCTGCAGTGGGAATATGAAGCTCTTTCGTCAAATCTTGCAGCGCTTTTTGGGTGGCAGAAATGCGCTCCATTTTTTCAGTCTGTAGAGAGGCATATGTTTCATTGATAATTTCAGCCATCCCCGGATTCGCCGTAAGTTCCTTTACCTTTTGCGTAATCAGGGTTTTCAGCTCTTTCTTGATTCTTTCCAGTTCATTCTTAAGTCTCTGCCGGCTGTCGTCTGCGGAGTAAGTGGGAGCCTTTAAATTTGACAGGTCGAAATTCTGTATGATGTCTGCCAGAGAGTCACGGCAAAGGGTGAGATATTTAACCAAAGCGTCCGTCAGGGTTTCTTCTGTCACCAGATGGGCATGTTCACAAAACTGCTTTCCCTTTTTGTTATAAGTGCCGCACACATAATATTTCCCACGATTCGGGCGGTTGATTGCGGTCAGCTTCATGCCGCAGTCCATGCAGTACAGACACCCGGAAAAGAGGTTAACATGTTTTCGCTGGCCCCGGTACTGGCTGTGATGGCGGCTGTCCTTCACCTCAAAGAGCAGCTTCATGGTATCGTCATCGAATATTTTCGGGTGGTGGTCCGGGAAAACATATTGCTGATCTCTGGAAATCTTTTTGTCTTTTCCGTTGATGGTCATTCTCTCTCTTTTGTGGGTTCGCAGTACCCCGTTATGATAATCATTAAAGAGAGTATCTTTCACCATGCCATAGCTCCACATATGGGCGACTTCCCGGTGATAGGGCAGGCCCAGAGCCTCACAGCGTTCCTTTTGCAGCATGGTAGGTGTGGGAACGCCCCGGTCTGAAAGGATTTCCGCAATCTTTCGTATGCCGTTTCCTTCCAGATAAAGGTCCTTTTCAAGGTTCAGGATAGCGGCGGCTTCTTCATCAATTAGAACCATCTGCTTATTCAGCGGATGCCGCATGTAACCGAATGGGGGAGCGCATTTCAATGTGCCGTTTTCCTGTTCCATTTTCTTGATTCGCTTTACCTTTCGGCTCGTGTTCTTTACATGGCGTTCATTATCCCATGTTTTGATTCCGATAATATCATCATCAGAGTAAAGGGAATCATAGTTGTCATCAATCAAAATTACACGCTTTCCCTGTTCTTCCATTTCTTCGAGAAAAAGCAGCACCTTCGCATTATGCCGTCCGATTCGAGAAAGGTCTTTCGCCACGATCACATCTATGGAGTCGAGATTGGCCATCATGTCCTGAAACTGGGGACGGTTGAAGGAATAACCGGAAATGCCGTCGTCCTCATATATGCGGCGTACAATCATGTTGTTTTCTTCTGCGTATTTTTGGATTATCAGCTTTTGGTTTTCGATAGAGGAATAATTTCTCTTATTATCGTCTCTGGAGAGGCGGACATAACCGTCTATCATTGCGGGAGTATGGATCGCTGTCATCGTAGAATCGTCCTCCTTATCTTGCTTTTGATTTTACCATATAGGCAGGATAACACAATGTTGTCGCCGGTCAGTGAAAATGGTTGCGAACCACATCCCGCAATCCATTTTCCATTGCCTGATCGCCCTCGAAAATGGTAACGACCAGATATCCCTGTCTGCTAAGAGCTTCCTTTTTCCTTGTGATTTCAGAACTATCAGAATCCTTTTTTTGAAGTAAGTAGCAGACCTCCTTTTTCCTTCCTATGACAATCACCTCAAATTCTTGCTTCATACTATTGTATGAAAGGCCAGGCTTATCCTATCAGTCAAATCCCCCGCTGCAGTCGCCAAATGTGCATGCAAGCATGCCCGCTTGGCTCGTTGCTCGCGGGAATAAAGCTTGGAGCAAAAAACCGCCAGCATGAGCCAACGGTTCCATCGTTACTATATTTTGTTTGATCCTTCGTTGTCATTCTGCGGCAGATCAGGAAACAGAATCCGAAGATAATCCCGTCTGCTATAGAGAACACGGTCAATATACACATCCTGACCTTTCACACGGTAGAAGACCATGTAATTGCCGCTGGTGAGAAAACGATAGTCGCTTTCTATATCTGTTACGGAGGACAACAGAGCGCCGATTTTCGAAAAACTCTCCAGTTCATCAACAGTGTCCATGATTTTGTTTACGGTATTTTCAGCGGCTTGCGGATTGCATAATTCAAAGAAAATATACTCCCAGATTTCATCAAGGTCGTTCTGGGCTTCCGGGGAGTATTGGATGCTATTCTTCATTTGCCTTTGCCCGGAAATGTGCTCTCACATCCGAGGACGAAAGCCATCCCTTTTCCTCTCCTGATTTTTTCCCTTTTGCAAGTTCGCCCATGAGCTTCAAAGTTGCCCGTGCTTTTTCATAGTCCTGTATGTCAATGATTGCATAGCGTCCGCGTCCGTTTTTGGTGAGAAAAACCGGTGCGCCCACAGATACATCACGGAGCACATCACTGTAATTTTTCAAATCAGAGATTGGTTTGATATTCGGCATAATCATATACTCCTTTCCTGTCCTTAGTATACCCTGAAATGTGAATGTATTTATAACTTTCTAATTGGAAAAAACATATAATTCTTCCCTGTCTGTGGGCAAGTAAAATCGTGGACTGCGCCCACTAATGGAATAGCATTATCTTCCAGATATTTTATTACCTCTGAAAAGGCAGCATCATTTTCTCATTCTACATAAATATATTCATATCCGGGAATAATCCATTTTGTCCAACCGTTGGGGGCTTCTGCGTCATCCCTGCATTCTACTCCGGCAAGATAAAGTCCTTTATTAAAATCTTCCCACGGATTGAATGAGTGCGAAAAATCAGACATAGCTCCCCATATGCCGCCTATATTTCCATTCTCATCTTTCTTTGCCAAATGCTGAACTTCTCCAAAGTGAGAATTTGCATCAACCCATAATCTTTGAATAAAACCCTCTCCGTCTAAAGTTGAACCTTCTTTTCCTATCACAACAAAAGAATCCTTTACGCACTTTTCAACTATCATATTTTTCTCCTCAATTTTTACAAGAATTGAAACTTCGAGATTCCGTAGACCGGGATCGTGTAAACCTGACCTGCAATACCGCCATGTGTATTGCCCTTTGTCATCAACAGATAGTCGGCCTTTCCTTTTTCCAATACTTCCATTGCCGTTCTCGCACTATTCTTCCCTGCCTTCACCTCAATCACATATATTTTCCCCGAAATCAAGGATTTTGTATAAAAATCTAACTCTCCTTTCCCCCAGGTGGCAAATGCAGGCATTTCAAACGCAAGCTCTCCTGCCAAGCCGCTTCTTCGTTTTAATTCCAGATAGACAAAATTTTCACTTGTAATCCCATCAATATCTGCATCTTCACATCCAATCTGCTTCAGGAAATAAGATGCAAGCCCGATATCCATAAAGTAGCATCTGGCCTTTGCCCGGAAATCCAGGAAATTGCAATTCGATATTTTCCCTGCAAATCCAATAATCCCTGAACTGTACAGCCAGTCCATCGCCCGGTTCACCGCAGCTTTTCCAAGATTACTGGAATAATCCTTCGCCACGATCCGCTGCAATTCTTCGCTGAAACTATCCTCGTCAAGCCCCTTTTTTTCTTTTACCAGGACACGCGCAATACTGCAGAATAAATTGCCATAAGCCTCATAATCTAATATATCATCAAAATAACGCCGGCTTTCATTTGTAAAAAGGCGGATGATCTCCTGTAATTCTTCCTGGCACTCCTTCACAGAAGCACCTGACAAATATCTAAGGACTACTGATGGATACCCGCCAATCTGCCGATAGATCCCATATCTGGAAGATATCTTCTGATATATATTTTCCTCCCCGTTTCCAAAAATATCCAGTTCATCAAACAGCTTAAGTTCTCCTAATGCATCCAGGAATTCTTCAAAACTTAACGTCTGTATCTCCAGAGATGTCATATCCCCCGCCGAATAACGAAATTCCTTATTCAATATACGTCCCAGATAACTGCCCGTCACTATAAAATCACTTTCCAGGCTTCGTGTAAACTCCCGGATCCGATTATAAATTTCCGCCGATTCCTGAATCTCATCAATAATAACCACCGTATCTTGGGAATCGATAAATTTGGAATCATACCGAATGAGCAATTCTTTCACAGGATTTTGAAACCGTTCCCCTTCTTTCATTTCTCTTCGTATATCATGATATATCTCAAGGAAAATCTCCCCGGAAAGTTCAAGTAGATTGACATAAACTTTGTTCGTATACTGCTCGTCTGCAAATTTATTTACAAGATAAGTTTTTCCCACTTGCCTTGCGCCGGATATCTCCAATGTATTATGCCGCGAACACTGCTTCCATGATAATAGTTTCTGGTACGCCGTCCGTTTTAAATCCATTATCAGATCCCCCTTTGCCTTTGTTTATACACACTTTACCATAGAGCCCCTGAAATATCAAGGTACTCTGCCAGTGTGTTCCCATGTACCATCGTGGCTGGGCACACCGCCTTTCCTCCCGCCAAGAACATTCGTCCCCTTGATCGCATCCCAGGTGAAATCCGGCATCTCTTCCCGCGCTACCAGGAAGTTGCCGGCCCGCTGGGTCAGCTGGGCGAAGTTGACGACATAATCGTTGGCGCCCTCATTATAAGTATAGATAGAAGCCTCAGAGCCCATGAACCCGATATCCGCACTTCCGGAGATAACGGCAGTCATGGTTTTATCCGCTCCAAACCCTGTAACTAATTCCAGATCAATTCCCTCTTCTTCAAAATACCCCTCTTCAATTGCCACATACATCGGAGCATAGAAGATGGAATGTGCAACCTCATTCAAGATCACCTTCGTAGACTCAGGAAGAGTCTCTTCGGTTTCACCGATATCTTTTGTATCGTCTGTCTGTCCGGTTGTAGCGGCAGTTTCGCCCTGATCATCCTTAGACGAGCAGGCAAGCAGGGCAGTTATAGACAGAACAATAACCAGCGCTGCTGCAATTATACGCTTTTTCATACATATCCTCCTTATAATTCCTAATGGTACAGTATATTCCGGCGGAAAATATATGTGAAAGCGAATCATAAGTCGGCATGCAAAAATGCCGAAAGACGCAGAAGATCATCCATGATCCCTGTTCTCTCGGCATATATATCTATCTCCGGTTCTGCTCCTGTACCAGATGCGCAGCCCCGTACATCTCTCTTAACCTCGGTTTCTCGATCTTACCGGTCGCGTTCCTCGGCACGTCTGCGAATATCACTTTACGCGGACGCTTATATCTCGGAAGCTTCTTGCAGAACAGATTAATATCATCCTCCGTACAGATCACTCCCGGCTTCAGGGAGACGATCGCCGCCGCAATCTCTCCGAGACGCTCATCCGGCAGACCTATCACAGCGACATCCAATACCGCATCGTTGGTGCGGAGGAAGTCTTCAATCTGCACCGGATAGATATTCTCACCTCCGCTGATGATGACGTCTTTCTTGCGGTCCACCAGGAAGATGAACCCGTCTTCATCCTCCATCGCCATATCTCCCGTATAGAGCCAGCCGTCATGCAGTACCTCTTCCGTTGCCTTCTTGTCATTATAATACTCCACCATTACGCCGGGCCCTTTCACGGCAAGTTCGCCGGTCTCTCCCTGTTTCACAGGTATCCCGGACTCGTCGATGATCTTCGTCTTCCAGCCGAAGCCCGCCTTGCCGATCGCTCCCACCTTGTGGATATTGTCTACCCCCAGATGCACGCATCCAGGCCCGATCGATTCGCTCAGTCCATAATTCGTATCATACTGATGCTTCGGGAAATAATCCTTCCAGTGCTTAATAAGGCTCTGCGGCACCGGCTGCGCTCCGATATGCATCAGCCGCCACTGCTCCAGCTGATACATGTCCATCTTAATCTTTCCGCTGTCCAACGCCAGCAGTAGATCCTGCGCCCACGGAACCAGAAGCCACACGATCGTACACTTCTCCTCCGATACCGCCCTTAAGATAAATTCCGGGTTCGTTCCCTTAAGAAGAACTGCCTTCCCCCCTGTCAGGAAACTCCCGAACCAGTGCATCTTGGCTCCGGTATGATAGAGCGGCGGAATGCATAAGAATACATCGTCCTTCGTCTGTCCATGGTGATTCTGCTCCACCTTGGCGGAATGCATCAGCGCCTCGTGTGTATGCAGGATGGCCTTAGGGAATCCGGTCGTCCCGGAAGAGAAATAGATCGCCGCATAATCCTCGTCATTGATATCGATCTTCGGAGACTGGCTGGAACAGTTGGCAGAATGCATGGTATAATCCTCTGCGAATCCCGGACAGCCGTCCCCCACATAGTAAAGCAGGCGGTGCTTGCTGATACTGTCCGCGATCTCCTCCACACGCCCGATAAACTCCGGTCCAAACACCAGCACGTCCACCTCGGCAAGCTCCACGCAATACTGAATCTCCTCCGCAGAATAACGGAAATTAAGCGGCACAGCCAACGCTCCCGTCTTCAGGATCCCGAAATATATCGGCAGCCATTCCAGGCAGTTCATCAGAAGGATCGCCACCTTATCGCCTTTCTTGATCCCGCGCTCCAGCAGAAGATTGGCAAAACGGTTGGACTTCTCATTGAATACGCTCCACGTGATCTCACGCCTGTAATAAGACGCGCGCACCGGCTCGATCAGTTCATACTCCTTCCAGGTCACACGTCTTGTCTCCGGCATCTCCGGGTTGATCTCCACCAGGCACACGTCATCACCGTACAGCCGGCAGTTTTTCTCCAAAATATCTGTAATAGGCATTGGAAATATCCCCTTTCTTATCGCTTTAGCACTTCTACTCATTAAAGTCAATGATACCCAATTTGATAAGAAATGTCAATGCCGGTCCGCCGGAAATTAAAAATTAATCGTCATCACCCGCCGAAGGCTCTGTCTTACTTGCCGCAGACATGTTCTCTCCCTTCAGCGCCTTGATAAATGCCACGCAGGCTGCAAACATAATGAAGATAAACGGGAACGCCGCCGCCAGCGAGATCGTCTGCAGAGGCTTCAATCCTCCGGCCATCAGAAGGCCGACCGCCATCACCGACTGGATGATCCCCCACAGGATCTTCTTATTGTTCGGCGGATTGATGTCTCCCTTCGTCGTAAGCATAGACAGCACATACACGCCTGAATTCGCCGATGTAATAAAGAACGCGCACAAGGATATGATCGCCACCAGTGACAGCAGGAACCCAAGCGGGTATTTACTCAGCACTGCAAACAGCCCGACCTCCGGCGCCGCTACAGCTTCGCTAAGTTCTTCTGCCGCCATGATGCCCTTCTCTCCCAGGTTAATGCCAAGGCTTCCGAACACGGATCCCCAGATACAGGAAGCAAGAGCCGGAACCAGTACCACGCCAAGGATAAATTCTCTGATCGTACGCCCTTTGGAGATACGCGCCACAAATACTCCCACAAACGGAGCCCAGGCGATAAACCATGCCCAGTAGAATATTCTCCAGCTTCCGATCCATGAGTTATCCCCATATGCCTGTATTCCCAGCGAATCCGGGATAAACTCACCGATATACTGCCCTATGCCGTTGATGAAGCTGTTCAGGATCTCGATCTTCGGTCCCACCAGAAAACATACTGCCATCAGCCCTATGGCGACATAAAGATTCGTATCTGAGATGATCTTGATCCCCTTATCAATACCAGAAACGGCAGATCCGATATACAATACCGACACAACCGCGATAATGATGATCTGTACCGCAAGCGTTGTCGGAAGTCCGAACATATAATTGAATCCCGCGTTGATCTGCAGCGTTCCAAGCCCCAATGAAGTCACAACGCCTGCCACCGTCGCAAATACCGCCAAGATATCCACCAGCTTCCCAAGCCATCCTTCGGCAAGCCTCTCACCGATCAACGGCTCTAAGATCACGCTGATCAGGCCCTTCTTATTCTTACGGAACATAAAATATGCAAGGGCAAGGCCGATCACCGCATAATTCGCCCACGGCAGGATCCCCCAGTGCATGAAGAAGGAACGCATGGCAAAATCTGCCGCCTCAGGCGTACCGCCTTCCATTCCCATGGGATTCAGATAATGGGTCAGAGGCTCCGCAACACCCCAGAATACAAGTCCGACTCCCATACCGCAGCCAAACAGAAGTCCGAACCATGTAAGATTCTTATACTCCGGTCTGGAATCGTCTCCTCCAAGACGGATCCGCCCGTACTTGCCAAACGCCACATAGACGACGAATATCAGGAACACGATCATCGATACCAGGTACAGCCACCCGAAATCCGTTGTCAGAAATGCAAACGCAGCATTGGACGCTGCAGTAAAGCTCTCATTTAACGCAACCGACCATACCGCCATAACCGCAATAATAACAAGAGAAATATAAAATACCGTGTTTTTTGAGTCCTTTTTCTCCATTCAATAACCCCCTTTGGCCCTTTTAGGACCAGTATCCCGCACTATACGCGGAATACTGTCTGCTCAGTAATATCAGTTGCCAAAGCTTCAAGCGCAGCCTTCGTCCTGTGATAGCGAAGCTTCCACTGGTCTTCCTTGGAAGTTCCCGGATCTCCCAGCGGATAAGGAATAGATATCGTCGGAACGATTCGGTTGGAACCGACGGTCTTCGCCACCGGAATCAGGTTGCACATCTGAACGATCGGGAATCCTGCCCTCTCGATCTCTTTTACCATCGTTGCACCGCAACGAGTACAGGTACCTCATGTGGAAACCATGATGACGGCGTCAACATGATCCTCCTTAAAATACGGAACCATCTCCTTAGCCATCCTCTGAGCCTCGGCTTCCGTCGTTCCTGTTCCTACCGTAGAGTAGAAATACGGATGAAGGCTTCCGTAGACTTCTTCGCTCTCCAATACCTTCAGCGCGTCAACCGGCGTAATAACGTTCGGATCCGCATCAGCGGCAGCCGGGTCAAAACCGGCATGGATCGTCTTATATACCCCGCCCTTTAACGCCTCCGTCTGAGAGATATCATATCTGCCCCACCTGGTCGCAGATGCAGACTGGATGCGGTCCGGATTCTCTACCGGGACGATACCGCCTGTCGTTACCAGCGCGATCTTCGCCTGCTTAAGATCCTTAACGGCCGGTGCGATCGGGACAAGGTCTCTCTTCGGAATCGGCAGCTCTGTCTCATAAGGTTCTCCGTTTAATTTCTTAAGCAGCATATCCACCATACGCTCTGAAGCCGGTTTCCCGTCCGCAAGCCAGGTCTGATGACGGATCCCTCTTGGGAAATATCCTTCCTCATCCGCGCTTCCCACCGGTTCTTTGTTCAGGAGCTTATTGGCAACCCTGGCCATAGCCTTCACGTCCTGGCGCATCTTCGACGCAATATTTCCGCCCTTCATGATATACATATTCTTCTTGAACATATCGACGCCCGGAGTCTCACTGTTCATGGACGTCACGACCGGAACGCCGAACTTCTCCTTCACCGCTTTGCAGACCGTCCCGCAGGCTACGGTATACCGCCCTGCCTGAAACGCCGGCCCGGCAAGGAAGATATCGAATTCCTTGCCGCTAAGCATGTCAAGAATCCTGTCAACCGCTTCTTCCGTATTAGATCCCATATAGTTATCGCCGCAGATGATCGTATGCGTCACATCCGCGTCAAGCTCTTTTTGAAACTGCATCGCAGGCCCTATCTGTCCTTCATGGAGCTGCGGCTCGATCCCGGCCTGCTCTTCTCCGCCTACCTGTCCAAAAAACTGATTTACATATACGATTGCTTTCTTCATTCTCCGCTTACCTCCATTAGAATTCTTTCATCGTCTTCGGAGACCATCCGCACACCTGGTCGCCGCAGAACATCGAGTTGTTCTCCATGATAATCGAACCGTCCTCTCTGACTGACGGCCCTAAGATCTCATCGTCCGCCCATCCGCCGGAGAGTCCGTCTCTGGCCAATGCCTGCAATTCGCCCAAGACCGTCTCCATCGGAGGCAATTCGATCAGCTGAGACACATTGCCGCAGGATACGATGGCGTCACATTTCTCATCCAGGGTAACAAGAGGCTGAGACTGTCCGTCACGTCCGGTGCACTCATTCGTGATACCCACCGTCTTCACCCCTGCGTCTTCAAGCGCCACGATACATCCGACGAAGTCCGCGTCTGGATTCCCATAGCCTTCCTCCGCTACGACTGCGCCGTCCGCTCCCAGACTGTTGGCAATCTGTGCTACGAAGAGGGCCGATCTCTCCTTTTGCTCCAGCGCAACGTTCAGGTTAGACATGATGACCCCCAGGAAATTGACCGTCTTCCCATGCTCTTTATAAAGCGCCTTGATATTCGGACAGTTCTGGAAATCATAGGTTGCCCACTTAGAAGATACCGGCATAAAGCTTCCGGATACCATGGCCCCGTCTAAGATCTCATTGGGATGCATCACAGTCGGCACCACATGATTCATATCCCAGCCATACACAAGGTCGTTATATCCCATCTCTTCCATCTGTGACTGCGGCTGCATTACATAGACTACTGAAGGAAGCTTCTCTACGTCAGCATCGCGCCTGATCATACCTCCCAGCTCATACACTTCCGTATCTTCCGGGGTCAAGCCTTTCACACACGCCCCGATGAACTCGGCGAGCTTATGCCCTGCCCTTCTTAACGCATCATTCTTCTTCTGCTGCTCATTTCTCTCGAATTCCTCATTCGTATCCGCAACCAGAACAATATTGTTAAGCTGTCCGAAATATGTATACTTCTGCCCCTCTCCGCTCATATCGATCACGCCGTCCTGGAAGCCGCCCCAATGTCTGCCTACTACGAGTACACTGCAGTTCTTAAGCGCATAGGTCTCACCCTCTCCGGCCTTGGCCAGATCACCTGTATAACCAGGGAAGATACTTCTTCCGTCCGGCCGGATCCTTGGCTCGATCGCTTCCTTCACAGGACACATACGGATCTTGTCTCCTGGCTTCGCGATATACAGCTCTGCCTCTGTGATCCTCTCATCTTCCCGGATATACGCCAGTGCCTCTTCCTTGTTGATAGTAAGGACGCCGTCTCTCAGGGACAACTGCTCCCCGAAAACGATATCTTTCACATAGAAATTACCGATCTCTAACTTCATGGTCTTCCTCCTTGTTCATTCATGCAGTTTTACTATTTTTTCATTTTAGCAAGCGCGCTTATTTGTTAAATCATATAACAAATATATCAATAAGCGCGCTTATTGTCAATATATTTTTATAACATATAGACATTTTCTATTCTAATCTTATGGACTATCCTTCTTTGCATATGTTATAATCAGAGAAATTAAGTATTTTAAGGAACTGGTAAACAACATGGGGAATGAAAAAGAGAATCAAAAGAGACAAAATACCATCCGCTTCATCGAAGCGACGCAAGAACTGATCGAAACAGACGGGCTTAAGAACCTGTCTATCCGTAAGATCGCGGACAAAGCTGGTTTTCACAACTCAACCATCTATCTGTATTTTAAGGATATCGAAGAACTGATCCTCCTCGCCTCGATCAAGTATTTTAACGAATACAGCAAGAATCTGTCTGAACTGAGTTCCTGGAAGCTCCGTCCAAGGGAACATTTCCTGTCCGTATGGGATTTTTTCGCGCAGGCTGTTTTTCAGAATCCCAATGTCTTCTATAATTTTTTCTTCGGAAAACACAGCGACGACCTTACAGGCATTATGACGCAATACTATGAGCTTTTCCCGGAAGAGCGGGAAAAATATACTCCTCAGATCGAAGATATGTATTACGGGAAGAATATATGGGACCGGTGTATGGGTCTTCTTCTTCCGCTGGCGGATGTGGCTCCGGGTATTAAAAACAGCAATCTGAACATCATCAATGATATTACCGTAAGCTATGTCAAATATCTCCTGGAACAAAAATGCCAGAATCCGGAGCTGGACTCTGATATGCTCACTGATAAGATGATGCAGATGCTGAAATTTGTGATCAATTAAAAAACTGCCGGGAAACGTATGTTGCTTCCCGGCAGCCAAAACTCTACCTGTCTATGATCTTATTCTTCTGCCGGTATTCCCTTGGGGATACCCCGTACACTCCCTTGAACGCCCTGGAGAAATGCAGCAGATTGGGATATCCTACAGACGCCCCGATATCCCCCACCGAATCATCACCGATGATCAGAGCGTCCGCCGCCTTGCTCATACGGTATCGGATCAGGAACTCCTGAGGAGACTGGCCCACCGCCTTCTTGAACACCTTCCCGAAATAACTGCGGTCCAGCTTGCATCTCCTTGCGATATCCTCCACTGTGATATCCTTGTCGTAGTTGTGTTCGATGTACACAACGGCCTCTCTCGCATAGAACTCGCCAAGCTTCCCGCCCTGGAGCTGTTTTTTGGACGCCGAATACTTGATCAGGCAGTCAAGAAACAGATACAGATGCCCGATCACTTCCATATTAGAGGCATTCTGGCTTCGGACGATAGCCAGCATACGCTCCTTAAGCGTCTCGCCGTACTCAGGCGCCGCCAGATGATACAGCGGTGTCTTGTGCGAAAGCCCCGCAAGCTCCACGCACTCCTTCGCGCGCAGCCCGCCGAATTCCACCCACACATACTCCCATGGCTCGTCATTGTCGGCATAGTAGGTATTGACATATCCCGGCTCGATTATGAAGCCGTTGCCCGCCTCAATATCATAATACGTCGCGTCCCCCTTCTCATCATTGGCATGCAGGCATCCCTTTCCTGAGATCACATAATGAAAGAGATAATTGTTCCTTACATACGGGCCGAACGAGTGCAGCGGTTCACACTGCTCATACCCATACTGGTATACTGTCAGATCCATAAAGCGCTCATCCTGAAACACAGAAAATAAATAATTTGTCATAAAGCGATTCCCCTTTTCTCGTTCATTCCTTTATTTTCGTTATATTGCTCAAAACTGCACTATCTATTTTGTGGAAAGTCACGAAAATCTCTCCATTTCATTTATTATATATCATAATACGTCTGTATTTCAACATTTTCTTTATAATATCGCATTATGATAAAATCCCGTCCCATCAGAATATTTACCTTTTCACAGCAGACTGCTATTATTTTACCTGTAAATTACATAAAATTCATGCAACCTAACGAAACTGTCCATTCTGTTTAACAGGCCGGCTTGTCCGAATTGTTACTAATCTGCAGAGTGCGTCGGGACAGTCAATATGCATGAAGGAAAAAGGAGAGGTGTGGAATGAAAAGAAGAGTAATTGCCACAACGCTTGTGGCAGCAATGCTGATTGGGACTGTTTTCTCAGCCAGTGGCTGCAGCTCCGACAGCAGCGCAGACGGAAAGACCCATATCACCATGCTTCAGTACAAGCCGGAAGCTGTCAAGGCTTTCGAGAAGATGGAAGAGGAATTCAATGCGACACACGACGACATCGTGCTGCATATCGAATCTCCTAACGATGCCATGACCGTACTGAAAACACGTTTCATCAAGGAGGATGCCCCAGATATCATCGGAATCGGCGGTGACGTCAATTTTTCCAACTTCCTGGATGCCGAGATGCTGATGGATATCTCAGATTTTGAAGGGCTTTCACTGATCAAACAAGCCTACTTAGACATCGACAAGAACCTGGAATTCGTTCCGATGGACGGCGTGTACGCAGTTCCTTACGTGGCTAATGCCGCGGGTGTTCTGTACAACAGGGAGATGTTTGAGGACAACGACTGGGAGATCCCGACCACATGGACTGAATTTATGGATCTGTGCGATGAGATCAAGTCCTCCGGACAGCAGCCGTTATACTTCGGTTACAAAGATGTATGGACCTGTCTGGCGCCGTGGAACGCACTTGCCTGTGATCTGGCTCCTGCAGATGTTTGTCGCCAGGTGAACAAAGGCGAGACGAAATTTATCGATGAATATCCGGAAGTTGCAGAGAAGATGCTTGAACTGCTCGACCATGCACAGGATGACCCGTTTGCTTATAACTACAACGACGCATGTACCGCATTCGCAAACGGCGAGGCCGCTATGTACTGTATCGGAAGCTATGCCGTTCCGCAGATCCAGTCCGTTAACCCGGATATGGATATTGATTCCTTCGTTATGCCGGGATGTGACAACGCCGACGACAATATTCTGAACTCCGGTGTCGACCTTCAGTTCTGTATCACGAAGGAATGTCCTGACAAAGAGGCTGCCTATGAAGTATTAAGCTTTTTATTAGAGGACTCCACCATTCAGACTTACTTAGACGACCAGAACGCCGTACCATGTAAGGATACGGAATTCGAGCTTTCTCCTGCCCTTGACGGTATGTTAGACTACATCAACGAAGGCAAGATGGTCGACTATCAGGATCACTACTATCCGGCAGAGATGAGCGTGGACGCTCAGATCCAGACCTTCTTATTAGACGGCGACGTAGACAAGTTCCTGAACAAGTTCGACACTGACTGGGTGCGCTACAACCGCGACATTATCCGCAAAGTACAGGATTATGAGAAAAAGGGAGGGAATCAATAATGAATAAAAAACTCAGCAGAAACCAGACCTTTTTATTAATTACAGTCCCTGTCCTGGCATTGTTCTTCTGTTTTAACACTCTGCCGCTGATCAAGGGCCTGATCTACAGCTTCACGAACTTCAAAGGCTTCGGAAGCTACGACTGGGTAGGTATGCGTAACTATGCCGACTTATTTACCGATGCGCGTGTCGGGAAATCCTACCTCTTTACTTTTAAATTCGCGATTCTGGCAACCGTTCTGACGAATGTGATCGCCCTGCTCCTCGCACTGGGACTAAACGGCAAGATCAAAGCCAAGAGCGCTTTAAGAGGTATGTACTTCGTTCCGAGAATCCTTGGAGGACTGGTTGTAGGTTATATCTTCGGATATATCTTCACATACATCCTTCCAGCACTGACCGGAACCGGAAGCATGCTCTCCAACACGAAGACCGCATGGATCGCTATCGTGATCGTTGCCGCGTGGCAGTCCATCGCTCAGACGACCCTCATCTACATCTCTGGTCTTCAGACCGTACCGGAAGACGTATATGAGGCAGGCGCGATCGACGGCGCAACCGGATGGTTAAGCTTCAAGTCACTGACTTTCCCGCTGATCATCCCGTTCTTCAGCATCAACATGGTATTAAGCATGAAAGACTTCCTGATGGTATTCGACCAGATCATGGCGTTGACCAAGGGCGGTCCTGCACAGAGTACCGAGTCCATCTCATTCTTGATCTACAACAATGGTATGGGCGGCGGACAGTTCGGTTTCCAGAGCGCTAACGCGGTTATCTTCTTCATCGTGATCGTTGCGATCTCTGTTGCCCAGCTTACTATTACAGGAAAGAAGGAGGAACAGTTATAATGAAACAGAAAAATAAAGTTGCGGCTACCACTAATTGGCCGCTTACCATCCTTTTGATCGTTGGCTGCCTGACTGTTATCTTCCCGCTATATATGGCGCTTGTGATCGCATTCAAGAAACCGTCAGAGATGACGAACGACATTGCCGGAGCGTTAAGCCTTCCGAAGAGCTGGAGCCTTGAAAATTTCGCGGAAGCCATGCGTGTTACAGACTTCTGGCACTCCCTGGGATACAGTGTCATGATCACTGTTGTGACCGTAGTTCTTGCCATCCTGCTCCACTCCCTTGCCGGATACGCGATCGGAAGAAGCATGGCTAAGAGCAAATTCTACAAAGTATCCTACCTCTATATCGTAAGCGGTATGTTCGTACCTTTCGCGATCCTGATGATGCCTCTGGTAAAGCAGACCGCGCAAATGGGTATTGACAACTGGTTCGGAGTTATATTATGCTATCTGGTGTTCTATATGCCGATGAATGTAATGCTCTACTCCGGCTACTTGAAGAACATCCCAATCGCACTTGAGGAAGCTGCTTTCGTGGACGGCGCCACCACATGGTCGACCTACTGGAAGATCATCTTCCCGATCATGACGCCGATGCACGCTACAGTTGCCGTACTGACAGCCCTTGGAACCTGGAACGATGTTATGACACCGCTTGTCATTATGTCCGGTACAGGCGTTAACACACTGCCTCTGGCACAGCTTACATTCCAGACTCAGTTCGGTACGAATTACAACCTGGCATTCGCTTCTTACTTGCTGGCATTGCTGCCGATCCTGATCTTCTATCTTGTATGCCAGAAGCAGATCATCAACGGTGTTGTAAACGGTGCGGTAAAATAAGACTTAATACTGAAACGAGGACAAACTTATGGCTATTTTATTTGACAGCACGAGCAGACTTTTTACTTTGACAACAGCCCATAGTATGTACCAGATGAAAGCAGACAGGTATGGAGTATTACTCCATACCTGGTTTGGTATGAAGGGCTCTGCTTTTGATTATTCCTACCGGATCGCTTATGCGGACAGAGGCTTCTCCGGCAACCCGTACGACGCGGGCGATGACCGGACTTACTCCCTGGACGCGCTTCCTCTGGAGTTCCCGGCCTACGGAAGCGGCGATTACCGCGCCGCGGCTCTTAAAGTCCGTTACCCGGACGGCACTTCTGCGTGCGACCTGCGTTACCTGAAACACGAGATCCGCGAAGGCAAATACTCTCTTCCGGGTCTTCCCGCACTCTATGACGCGCCGGATCAGGAACAGCAGGCACATGAGACACCTGCTCCCGCCGGATGCAGATGCGGTTCCAGGTCCGATACACTGATCATCACTCTGGAAGACACCCGCCGCATGTTCTATGTCCATCTCTACTACGGCGTCATGGAAGATCTGGATATCATCACAAGGGCGGTCTGCGTTGAAAACCACAGCGAAGACGACATCTACCTCGAGAACATCCAGAGCGTCTGCGTCGATTATCTGCACGGCGAATACGACCTGCATACCTTCTACGGCCGCCATGTAAAAGAACGGAATTATCAGCGCTCGCCGCTGATGCACGGGAGCCAGTCCGTAGGAAGCACGCGCGGAACCTCCAGTCACCAGTATAACCCGTTCCTTATCCTCTCTGACAGGGATACGACAGAAGACACCGGAAACTGTTACGGTTTTTCTTTCCTGTACAGCGGGGACTTCCTGGGGAACGCCGAGCTTGACCAGTATAACCAGACCCGTCTCCTCCTTGGTATCCATCCTGATAACTTCTGCTACTGTGTAAAGCCAGCGGAACGCTTTCATGCACCGGAAGCAGCATTGGCTTACTCCGCCCAGGGACTTGGCCGGTTATCTCGTATCTTCCACCAGGCTTACCGCACCCATCTGTGCCGGGGCAAATGGACCGCTAAGAGACGGCCGGTCCTGCTGAATGACTGGGAAGGCGTGTATTTCGATTTTGACGGAGACAAGCTGATACAGATGGCAAGGGACGCGGCAGATCTCGGCATAGAACTCTTCGTCATGGACGACGGATGGTTCGGCAAACGCGACCTGGATGTGTCCGGCCTCGGGGACTGGACGGTGAATGAGAAGAAGCTTGGCTGTACGCTTAAGGAGCTGTCTGACCAGATCCACGGCCTTGGACTTCAGTTCGGTATCTGGTTTGAACCGGAAGGGATCAATGAAGACAGCGACCTCTACCGTGAGCACCCTGACTGGGCCTTCACCGTTCCAGGGAAACAGCCTACCCGTTCCCGGCTTCAATTACTGCTTGATTTCTCCAGAGAGGACGTACGGGAATATATCTTCAGCCATATATGCCAGGTACTTGACTCGGCCAGGATCGAATATCTCAAGTGGGACTTGAACAGAAGCCTTGCAGACCTCTACAGCGCCTCTCTTCCCGCAAAGCGCCAGGGAGAAGTTATGCACCGCTATGTCTTAGGTCTCTATGATATGCTTGAAAAATTAACGCAGCGCTATCCTGATATGCTGATCGAGGGCTGCAGCGGCGGCGGCGGACGTTTTGACGCCGGAATGCTCTATTACACGCCCCAGATCTGGTGCAGCGACGATACCGACGCCATCGAGAGGCTCAGTATCCAGTACGGCACTTCCTTCGGCTATCCTGTCAGCACCATGGGATCCCATGTATCCCACTGCCCCAACGAGCAGACCCGACGTATCACTCCGTTAAATACCAGGGCGACGGTTGCAATGTCCGGTACGTTCGGATATGAGCTGGACGTCAATAAGATGACCGAAGAGGAGAAGACCATTGTAAAAGCTCAGATCAGGGAATTCAAGGAATATTATGACCTCATCCAGTACGGAGATTATTACCGGCTTACCGATCCCGATAAGGTGGAAGCCTATCATGGATGGGAGTTCGCTGCCCCGGACGGAAGCGAAGCGCTTCTGTGCATCGTCGCTCTCCAGATCCATCCTAACGGTCCCGGCCGCTGGATGTGTCTGAAGGGATTGAAGGCAGACAGCGTCTACCTGGTACACGGGCAGAAATATCCCGGTGATGCGCTGATGAACGGCGGACTTCTGCTCCCGACGGCCACGGAAGAATACGAAAGCTTCCGGATCCATATCGTGGAGTGCCCTGCCGTATAAATACCGCGATAAGACAACAAGGGAATATCAGGGATAGACGCTTCCGTCATCCCCTGATATTCCCTTGTCTTATATCAAATCTGTTAAGACTCCCTCTTCAGATAACCTGATATATATCCCTTCACTTCATCCTTAGGCAGGCCCAAGGCAACCGCGAACTCCCCATAGAGGAATTTCTCTGCGATATTCAGATACTTATCATCCACATTAATGACCTTCTTCCCGGAAGCAAGCCTGTTCATCTTCCGTATATAAGAGGTCTTGATCAGAGAAATCCAATCTCTGCACTGATTCCTCAGCAGCGCTTCCTTATAGGACAGCTCGCGTCTCTTCTCATCCGCTACCCCGATCATCTCAATATTCAGCATATCATCGATCAATGCCTGCGCTTCTTCTCCGGAGATCACTTCCCGGATCTGTCTCTTCTCATTGTCTACTGGCGTATACAGAGTTCCCCCGGCATCATAGAGAGGCTTCAATGTATAGTATTCCTTCTCCTTATCGGAGCAGCTAATATTCAGCTTCCCGATACTCATTACCTCACAGACACCTTCTTTGTAATGTGCCACATAATCTCCTATCTTGAACATAACTACCTCCTTACCGGTTCCGCGTTAACATGTTACTGCAATAAAGGATGTCCACAAAAAAAGCGTACACTACTGCGGCACCTTCCCCATGCTGCCAAAAAGCATACGCCAGTATGTCTGGAGTTAAATCTATATTATATTCCCAATGACATATCTTTCCTTTATATCTGTATTATACCACGCAAAATTCGAAAATGTAAGAGTTATTTTCAGAAAATTTTTACACATTACATATGATAATCGATAATTTATTTTTTCTGTTGAATCTTATCATTCAAATCATTCAGATAGACCCATCTGTCCATCTTTTCATCAAGCTTCTGTTCTGTCTCCTCCTTCTCCTTTAAAAGCTCATTGAGTCTGGCCGAATTCGTGGCGTTTGCCGCGATCTGATCCTCCAGGGTGCCTATCATCTCTTCCAGCCTCGCGATCTCATCGTCTATGGTCTCAAATTCCTTCTGCTCCTTATATGTGAATTTTAATTTCTTCTCATGCTTCTTCCACGCACCCTTCTCAGTGCGCCCCGATGCCTCCTCCGTCCTGCCTTCCCTCCGGCAATCAATGTCTTCCCTCGCCCCTTCCAGCTCCTTATGGATCAGATAATCCGAATATCCGCCCTCAAACTGACGGACCTTCCCCTCTCCTTCAAAGGAAAATATCCTGTTCACCGTGCGGTCGAGGAAATACCGGTCATGGGATACAATAATGATGATCCCGTCGAACCTGTCTAGATAGTCCTCCAGAATAGTCAATGTCTGAATGTCCAGATCATTGGTCGGCTCGTCCAAGATCAGCACGTTAGGAGCGCTCATCAGCACCCTCAGAAGATACAGGCGCCGCCTCTCCCCTCCCGACAGCTTATCGATCCTGGACCACTGCATCGTACCGTCAAACAGAAAGTTCTCCAACATCTGCGACGCGGTGATCCTGCCGTCAGACGTAGCGATGTATTCTCCCACTTCTTTGATATAATCGATCACCCGCACAGACTCATCCATGAATTCATTTTCCTGGGAAAAATACCCCATACGGATGGTCTGGCCGATCTCGATTCCTCCCGTATCCGCGCTTATATCCCCATTCAGGATCTTAAGGAACGTTGTCTTGCCGCAGCCATTGGGACCGATGATACCGATCCTGTCATTCTTAAGGAAAATATAGCTGTAATCTCTGATCAGCACCCTGCCCCCAAAGGACTTGCTGATCTCCGACATTTCCACCGTCTTATTGCCCATTCTCGAAGCAACCGAATCCATCTGCACCCGCTTCTCTTCCTGAATGTCACGGACCTCCTGAAGTGCCCTGATCCGGTCGATATGCGCCTTCTGCTTCGTGCTCCGCGCCCTTGCGCCACGGTTAAGCCACTTAAGCTCCGTGCGAAGCAGGCTCTTACGCTTGCGCTCAGCAGTCAGCTCCGTATTCTGCCTCTCGCTTTTCAGCCGCACGAACTCGGAATAATTCCCCGGATAGCTATAAAGCTTCCCTCTATCCACTTCTACGATGCGGCTTGCCACACGGTCCAGGAAATACCGGTCATGCGTCACCATCAGGATCGCTCCCCTGAACCGGATCAGATATTCCTCCAGCCATTCGGACATCTCGGAGTCAAGATGATTCGTAGGCTCGTCAAGGATCAGTATATCCGCCGGAGACAGGAGCGCGCCGATCAGCGCCGCACGTTTCTTCTGCCCGCCCGACATATGCTCCACCTTCTCCTCATAATCTGCGAATCCCAGCCTGTTCAGCATGGACTTCGCTTCCGCCTCGGCTGCAAAGCCGTCAATGCTGCCGCCGCTTCCCATAAGGGCCGCTTCAAGCACCGTCATTCCTTCTTCAAACACCGGCGTCTGCGGAAGATAGCAGACCTTCACCTGATTGCCCATACTGACCTTGCCCGAATCGGCGCTCTCTATTCCCGCCGCGATCTTAAGCAGCGTGGACTTGCCCATGCCGTTGACCCCGATCACGCCTATCTTCTCCCGGCCGCTTATACTGAATCCCACATCGTCAAGAAGACGGCGGTCTGTATAAGACTTGATAATATGTTCCATTGTAAGTAAATTCATAACGATCCCCGCCAATTCTTTTAGTCTTATTTATTTTGCTTTTTTTCGCGGGGAATGTCAAGTATAAGTAACAAGAAGAACCATTTTCTCCCGCTCAGCTATATGCAGAAAAATTATGGAAAATTTTTGATTTTTTTATACAAAATTATGGAAAAAAAGATAAAAAAATTGTATAATGATTTAACATTATGTAACATAAATGGAAAGAGAGGACTCACTATGAAACAAAATAATATGTTAGCGATGATTTTAGCCGGTGGCCGTGGCTCCCGTCTGCATGACCTGACCAACAAGGTTGCCAAGCCGGCCGTTTCATATGGTGGAAAGTACCGCATTGTTGATTTCCCATTGAGCAACTGTGCCAATAGCGGCATTGATGTTGTCGGTGTACTGACACAATATGAATCCGTTCTATTGAACAGTTACGTCGCAGCCGGACGCCGCTGGGGTCTGGATGCAAAAGACAGCGGCGTATATGTACTCCCGCCGCGCGAAAAAGCCGATGCCAATCTGGACGTTTACCGCGGAACCGCAGATGCGATCTCACAGAATATTGACTTTATCGACACTTATTCCCCGGAATACATACTTGTTCTTTCCGGCGACCATATCTATAAGATGAACTATGCCAAGATGCTGGCAGAGCATAAGGCATGCAACGCTGACGCTACAATAGCCGTTATCGAAGTACCGTTCAAGGAAGCCAGCCGTTTCGGAATCATGCATACGGATGAAGAGGGACATATCATCGAATTCCAGGAGAAGCCGGAGAATCCTAAGAGCAACCTTGCGTCCATGGGTATCTATATCTTCAACTGGAAGCCTCTGCGCAAGCTTCTTGTCGCTGATATGAAGGATCCTGATTCCCACCATGATTTCGGTAAGGATATCATCCCTCGGCTTCTTGCTGACAACAAGACTCTGTACGCATACCGGTTCAAAGGTTACTGGAAGGATGTCGGAACGATAGATTCTCTGTGGGAAGCTAACATGGACCTTCTCGACTCTAACAACGAACTCGACCTGAATGATCCGACCTGGAAGATCTATACGGAAGATGCGACTACCCTGCCTCATTATGTAGGACCGGAAGCAAGCATCAAGCGTTCCTTCGTCACACAGGGATGTATCATTGAAGGCGAAGTGAAGAACTCTGTCCTGTTTACCGGCGTCGAGGTCGGTGAAGGCGCTAAGATCATTGACAGCGTATTAATGCCGGGCGTCAAAGTAGAAGCGGGTGCAGTCGTACAGCGCGCTCTTGTGGCTGACGGTGTCAAGATCGGCAAAGAAGCTGTCGTTGGAAGCGCTGACAGCGAACATATCGAGCTCGTGGCAAAACGCGTAAAGGGGGTAGAATAATATGAGCAAAGCATTAGGAATCGTTAATTTTTCCGGGAATCATATCTGGGTAAAGGGAATGGAAGAATACCGCCCGATCGGGGCATTTTCATTCCTTGGAAGATACCGTGTGATCGATTTCCCGATCTCTAATATGAGCAACAGCGGAATCGACCGCATTCAGGTATATATCAGAAGAAAGCCCCGCTCCCTTGTTGAGCATCTCGGAACCGGACGTCATTATAACATTAACTCCAAGCGCGGCAGGCTGCATATCCTGTTCTCCGAATCCAAAGGCGACAACGACCTCTACAACACGGATATTGCTGCGTTCTCAGCGAATCTGGAATGTATCGAGAGGTCACACCAGCCTTACGTTGTTATCGCGCCGAGTTACATGGTATACTCTGCTGATTTCAGCACTCTGCTTGCGAACCATATTGAATCAGAAGCAGACATTACGCTGTTATATCACAGTGTAGACAATGCCAAGGATACCTTCCTTAACTGCAATACGCTGAACCTGAACAGGCAGAAGGGTGTTCTTTCCTTAGAGCAGAACCGCGGCAACGCCAAGAACAGGAATATCTTCATGGATACCTATATTATGAAGAAGGATCTGTTCATCGACCTGATTAAAAAGGCAAAATCCCTGTCCTCCATGTATACTCTTGCCGATATCGTCAACAACGCCTGCGAGGAACTGGATGTACGCGGAATCTCCCACAGGGGATATTTTGCATCCATTACAGATCTGGAGAGCTTCTATAACGCCAATATCGAGCTGATCGATTTCAAGAGGGCAACCAGCCTCTTTGATGATGAATGGCCTGTATATACAAGGACCAACGATTCCTGCCCGACACAGTATTTCGAGACGGCGCAGGTGAAGGGTTCCGTCGTATCTAACGGATGCCTGATCGAGGGAACCATTGAGAACTCCGTAATCGGCCGCGGCTGTGTGATCAAGAAGGGCGCCGTAGTCAGGAACAGCGTAGTCCTGCCGGGAGCAATGATCGGTGAGGATATCACTATCGACTGTCAGGTCGTAGACAAGCATGCCAAGATCATCCATGCCAAAGAGATCATCGCAGATCCCGAGCACCCAGGATACATCCGGCGCGAAGATACTTTGTAATAATCTCAATACCCCGGAGACAGGCCGGAGAGCTGAACGAACCGTCAGCCTCCGGGGCCGTCCCCGGGGTATATTATTTCTGCATATTCATTCCTGTCGGGTCAGAATCTAAACTCTCCGCTCTTTCCTCCGGTCTTCTCGCAGAGGTGAATGTCCTCTATCACCATCCGCTTGTCGATCGCCTTACACATATCATAGACCGTAAGAAGCGCCGTCGACACACCGGTCAGCGCCTCCATCTCCACACCGGTCCTGCCTTCTGTCTTGACCTGGCAGAACACTTCGATCACAAGTGCTTCCGGATCCATCCGAAACACGACCTTCGAATTCGTAAGATTCAGATAATGACACATGGGAATCAGTTCTGCCGTCTTCTTCGTACCCATGATCCCCGCGACCTGAGCCACCGTCAGAACGTCTCCCTTCTTCACCTTCTGCCCTGCGACAGCGTCGAACACTTCTTTGCTCACCCGTATCTTTCCCTTCGCAAGCGCCGTCCGTTCTGTAATCTCCTTGCCGGAAACGTCTACCATGACCGCGTTTCCATCCTGATCAAAATGGGTAAATTCCATATATCCTACTCCTCATCACTGTATCTCTCTGATTTTCTTCCTGAGGGCAAGCACCTGGTTGGGCGCCACCGACAGTTCGTCAATTCCTATCTGGATCAAATACTCCGTCAGCTCCAGATCTGCGGCCAGATCTCCGCATATGCTGATATGCTTCTCTTCCAGATGCACATTATTGGTAATAATGCGGATCATCTTCAGAATCGCCGAGTGGTGCGGATTATAGTACCTGTCCAGCCGGCTGTTCTGCCTGTCCATGCCAAGCGTAAGCTGAAGCAGATCGTTCGTCCCGATACTGAAAAAATCAACCTCCCTGGCAAGCTCGCCGCTGATCATGACAGCAGCCGGAGTCTCGATCATGACTCCTACCGGGATATCTTCATCGAAGGCTGTCTTCTCGTTCTTCAATTCCTTCTTTGCCTTTTCAAGCATGAGCTTCGCCGTCCTCACTTCTTCTATGGAAGTGATCATCGGAAACATAACGGACAAGTTCCCGAATGCCGACGCCCTTAGTATCGCCCTGAGCTGTGTCTTAAATACTTCATCCTTATCAAGGGACACACGGATCCCCCGATAGCCGATAGCCGGATTCGGATCCACGCCAAGGTCCAGGCAGTCCGCCGTCTTCTCTCCTCCGAGATCCGCAGTTCGGATCACTACCTTCTTGATCCCCATGGACTCTGCGGCCAGCTTATATACCTGGAACTGGTACTCCTCGGTCGGCGGCTTGCTTCCGCTCTCCATATACAGGAATTCGCTCCTGAACAATCCGATTCCTCCGGCGTCGCACCTTAATACGTTCTCAATATCTTCCCTGTTGCCGATATTCGCGCAGACGTCGATCTTCTGCCCGCTCTGCGTGATATTCTCTTTCCCTTTCAGTCTCTCTAAGTTCTGCACCTGAGTATGATTGGCATCCTGCTTCTGGCGCATCTTGGTGATCGTCGTGTAGTCCGGCTCGATATAGATCTTACCCTCGAAGCCGTCTATAATAATGGTCTTTCCTTCGTAGTCCTTCTTAAGCGCCTCTCCTAACCCTATTACAGAGGGGATCCCCTTCGTCCGCGCAAGAACCGCCGTATGAGAATTGATCGTTCCGTACCTTGTGACAAATCCGAGAACCTTCGTCTTGTCCAGCTGTACCGCCTCGCTTGGGTAAAGCTCCCCTGCTGCCAGAACAAAAGGCTCGTCCATCAGCATCCGATCCTTCCACCCTCTTGCCAGAGTACGCATAAGGCGGTTCGTTACATCCTTGACGTCCGCATCATGTCCCTGCACATAATTCTTATCCGCCGTCACTGCAGTCGAGAGAAAGTTCTCCGCCGCATTTTGTATAGCATACTCTGCATTTAACTTCTGTTCTACAATGATACCGGTGATCTTATCTACCAGGTCACGGTCCTCTAACACCATCTGCTGCATCTCAAATATCGCGGCATTGGCTTCCCCGACCTCCTTCGCGGCATTCTCACAGAGCTCCCTCAATTCCTGCAATGCCTTCTGTCTGGCCTTCTGAAAACGCTGTACCTCTTTCTCGACGTCTTTTACATAGATACGGCGGATTTCTTTTGAATCTCTTTTATAAAAGGATAATTTGCCGATGGCGATCCCTTCGGATACTTTTTTCCCCGTCAATGTAATCATACTCTTATTCCTCTGTTATCCCTATTATTTTATCTTCATCTGTCAATGTATACTTTACACTCTTACATCTGTTTCGTCAAGTGAAATGATATCCCGGAAAAAACCGTTTTTTCCCAAAAAAATCATAAAAAGATTGCTAAATCTATTGACGCAATTATAAATATATGCTAGTCTATAAGGCAGTTATCTATAGATTTGTTTTATGGATGCAGTGTTTCTAATTATTTTTTTATGGAGGTATTGTCATGAAAGGTACAGTGAAATGGTTCAACAACCAAAAGGGTTATGGTTTCATTTCTGATGAAACCGGCAATGATGTATTCGTACACTACTCCGGGCTGAACATGGAAGGGTTCAAGTCTTTAGACGAAGGTCAGGATGTAGAGTACGATGTGACAGAGGGATCCAAGGGACCTCAGGCCGTTAATGTAACAAAGATTTAATTTAATGCAATTCTTTTAATCGCAAATTAAATGTACCTTTTATATATTAAATAGCTACATGATTTAGATATCTAAAAGCACTACATGTAATTGAGGTTATGAAAAAGACCAGATAATTGACTTATCTGGTCTTTTTCACTTGGCAGCCATATTCTTACCGATCCTGCGAAGCTCTCGCTATCTTAAGCTGTACGTTCACTCCCAGCGGATTGAGCACAATGCCGGCGCTTCCCGCCGGTATCAGGTTCAATACCTTATCCGCTTCTACTACCACCGCACGGAACTGGTTCTGTCTGTTGAACTTCCCAAACTCCTGGATATCCGTAAATAACGGCTGGTATAACTGTCCGTCTCTGCCTTTGAGCGCCAAAACCCCTTCGTCCTTCCTCACTGCGAATATATATCTTCCCCGCCCCAGATGTGCCATCATCTCCTCATACAATTCCTTCATCTCTTCCGTCATTGCCTGTCCGCGGTTCTTATAAAGCTCCTGCATGAAATAGATCGCCGTCAGATTCAGCGCCGGATTCTCCACCCACACCTGGCCTTCGGGCAGCCGGTCGGGATTGTTCCTTACGATCAGCTCGTTAAGCTGTACCGCGGCCCGGTCCAAAGTTCCGTCATTTGCCACGATACAGTTCACGCCCATAGGATACAGGCTTGTATAGAACATCAGGAAGCTTTTCTTCTCGACCTTAATGACCTGCACAGGGTTCTTCTCTGCCGCAAGCCCTGCCATCCTCTTCCTGGCATCCTCCTCCTTAAAGAACACCAAGATCTGATCGTCATATGTATCAGGGTCGCATATTACATAAGGAAGCTTCGTACCGCCGGACATCAGGACATAGACCGCCTCCGAACTCCGCAGCCGTTCCATCGTCTGTTTCTTCCTGTCCACAGCCATCATACCCTTTCTTTTAATAATTTCTTCGTCAGTTTCTTTGCTTTCTTTTTGCATTTGCCGCATCCCTTGCCGACCTTTGTCAGCTTCTTCACCTGCTTGAATGATCCGGCCCCGTCATTCACCGCATCTGCTATATCGCCCTTCGTCACATGCCGGCATGAACAGATCACCTTCTTGCGGTTCATGATCAAAGCACCAGCGACGGCGCGGAATATACGCGTGCTCCGAGTTCATTATCCAGCATATATAAGCTCTTCGGATCATCCCCGAATAATTCGAACTTCTTCACCAGATTGTCCGCATTCGTCTCTTCCTCTCCCTGCTCCTTAACAAACCAATCCAAGAACTGCATGGTGCGGAAATCCTTCACCGAATATGCCGCATCATAGATCGTATGGATGAGGCTTGTCACATACTGTTCATGTTTCAGTCCTTCCGCAAGCACAGCCTTCGCGCTCACGAGCGCCACTTCCGGTTTGCTGATCGTCTCTAATTCGACCTTCTCGCCGTTGTTCTGCAAATACTGGATGAACAGCATAGCGTGGTCTCTCTCCTCCTGCGCCTGGATCTTGTACCAGTTGCCGAATCCATCCAACCCCTGCTCATAGTAATAATTCGAAAAATCCAGATACAGATACGCTGAATAGAACTCTTTATTTACCTGCTGATTCAATAATTCAACTACTTTTTTATCTAGCATGCTATATATCCTCCTTTGTTAAGCAATTCTTATCCATTATACACTTTGCATTTCTTAAAAGCAAGAGGGTACGGGAAGTTTAACCTCCCGTACCCGTTCTGCCGCATAATGTTATTGATTCGCGCGGTATGCTTCGTCGGCGCTGTATACGTCGAACCCGCTGCCCTTCAAGATCCCGGTGACTCTTGCCGGATCATCGCTTTTCAGCACTGCCGCGGCATCATTTCCGTTAGCGAAAGCATACATGTACTCTACATTTACCCCGCCTTCCACGATCTGATGCATCGCCCGGCTTAAAGATCCCGTCGCATGCGGTACGCGAAGCGCCACCACGTCCGTCAGCATCGCCGTAATTCCTGCCTCCTTAAGCGCCTGACGCCCCTTGTGAGGGTCGGAAACGATCATACGCAGCATTCCATAGTCGGAGGTATCCGCAAGGCTTAAAGCCACGATATTTACGTCCTTCTCTGCCAGGACCTTTAACACCTCGTCAAGACGTCCCTCTCTGTTTTCCAAAAATACTGACAACTGCTGGATAGTATTATTTGCACCCATGGTATCTTCCTCCTATAAGTTTCTGTTATCAATGACACGTTTTGCCTTGCCTTCGCTTCTCTGGATCGTCTTAGGCTCGACAAGCTTCACTCTCACGGATACTCCCAACGCCTGCTTCAGAACGGCTCCCACCTTATTCTTAAGTCCGTCCAGTTTGCGGATCTCATCTGAGAAGTATTTCTCGTCCACTTCTACCATGACGGTCAGGACATCCAGATTATTCTCACGGTCAACGATCAGCATATAGTGAGGCGCAACGCCGCCGCCCATAGACAGAAGGGCAGTCTCAACCTGTGTCGGGAATACATTGACGCCGCGGATCACCTTCATATCATCCGTACGTCCGGTAAACTTCTGGATTCTGGGCAGAGTCCTCCCGCATTCGCACGCGCTGTGTTCAATGCTGGTAAGATCCTTTGTTCTGTAACGGATAAGCGGCATCCCTTCCTTGACAAGGGTCGTGAACACAAGCTCGCCCGTCTCACCGTCTGCGCATGCGGACTGGTCCGCCGGATTCAGCACCTCAGGGTAGAAATAATCCTCATATACATGAAGCCCCTTATGATGGATACAGTCCATAGCCACACCCGGTCCTGTGATCTCGCACAATCCATAGATATCGAAGCTGTTGATATGTAAGATATCCTCGATCTTTTGCCGCATCTCATCCGTCCACGGCTCCGCGCCGTTAATGCCCGCCTTGATCTGGAGCCGGTCGACAACGTTCGCCTCCTGCGCCGCCTCCGCCAGATACAGCGCATAAGACGGCGTACATGCGAACGCAGTTGCACCGAAGTCTTCCATACACATCAGCTGACGCTTCGTATTGCCGGAGGACATTGGAATGGCCATTGCCCCAAGCGCCCTCGCTCCAAGGTCAAGCCCCATCCCCCCGGTGAACAGGCCGTATCCATAGCATACATGGATGCGGTCTGCCGAAGTAAGACCCGCCATGGTTAGCCCTCTCGCCACACACTCCCCCCATACATCCACATCCTTCTGCGTATAGGAAGCAAGAGTAAGCTTACCGGTCGTTCCAGATGTTCCCTGTACTCTGGCGATCTTCTCCTTCGGAACCGCAAGAAGTCCGAAAGGATAATTATCCCTCAAGTCCTCCTTGGTCGTGAACGGGAGCTTATTGATATCCTCGATCCCTTTGATATCGCCGGGTTCTACTCCCATCTCATCCATCTTCTTTTTATAGAATTCTACATTCTCATATACATTCTTCACCTGCTTCACAAGCCGCTCGCCCTGAAGAGCGCTCATCTCGTCTCTGCTCATACATTCCATCTTAGGATCTCTGATCGATTCATTCCAGTTTTCTAATGCTATTTTCGCCATAACTTCATACTCCTGTTCTGATTTCTATTCTTTTTGTCTTATATGATCTGCCTTCGCCGTGATGCATGATCAGACCTATGACACAAGATGATAGCCTACGTCAAACGCCTTCTTATTGATCTCTATGGTTTTCTGCGGTACCGTGCGTTCGATCACGTCATACCATTCTTCCGTACTGAAGTCCATGTGCTGAGCGGCGATCCCAAGTACGATCAGGTTAAATACCCTTGGATTGCCGAGCTTCTTGGACTCTTCGGTCGCATTTACCGTATAGACCTTATGCTCCTTCTTTAACGTCTCAATGATTCCTTCGGGATACTCTGCGGCGCCGATCACGACCGGTATCGGATCGATCCGCCAGTCGTTGATGATCAGTACGCCGTCCTCCTTCAGGAAATGTGCATACCGAAGAGCTTCCAATCTCTCAAACGCGATCAGGACGTCTGCCTGTCCTTCCTCTACGATCGGCTCCGCCACCTTCCCGCCGTAACGGACGAAGGTCACGACGCTTCCTCCTCTCTGTGCCATTCCGTGCACCTCGGAGAGCTTCACATCATATCCTCCCGCCGTGGCAAGCCCGCCCAAAATCCTGCTGGTCAGAAGCGTTCCCTGTCCTCCGACTCCGACGATCATAATATTCTTCACTGCCATTATCTGTCACCTGCCTTCACTAATTCTATTGCCCCGAACTTGCACAAGTCCTTGCAGAGTCCGCATCCGGTGCACATGGTGTCGTCAATGCGGATCGTCCCGTCTTCTCTTCTTGTCATGGCAGGACATCCCGGTTTCATACACATGCCGCATTTCTTGCACAGGTCTGCGTGTGCGGTATACAATGGCTTCTTTTCCTTGCTAAGCAAGACGCAGGGCGTCTTGGTGATGATCACGGACACTTCGTCTCTTGCCGTCTCTTCTTTGATTACTCTTTCCAGTGCTTCAAGGTCAAATGCATTGACCTCGAATACGTTCTTAACTCCGATCGCCCGGCACAGCCCCGAAATATCGATCGCAGGAGCCAGATCTCCCTGCAGGGTCCTGCCGGTTGCCGCGTGGTCCTGATGTCCGGTCATTCCGGTCGTGGAATTATCCAGGATCAGAACCGTCCCTGTTGCATTGTTATACACCATATTCATCAGCGAATTGATTCCCGTATGAAGGAATGTGGAATCTCCGATGGCCGCTACCCAGTTCTTTATGTATTCTTTTCCTTTTGCCTTCTCCATACCGTGAAGGCTGGATATACTGGCTCCCATACAGATAGTCGTGTCGACCACGCTAAGCGGCGCCACGGCTCCCAATGTGTAGCATCCGATATCGCCTGCCACATGGAGTCCTAACTTCCTCACCGCATAATATACGCTCCTGTGGGGACATCCCGGACACAGGATCGGCGGCCTCACCGGTACCTGCGCGGGAGTCTTGATATTCAGTTCTTCTCCAAGAACCGCCCTTCGGATCATATTGGCGCTGTACTCTCCCTGTACCGTGAAGATCTCCTTCCCCACAGCCTTGATCCCCCAGGATCTAACCTGTTCCTCGATCACGGGATCCAATTCTTCCACGATATACAACGTCTCTACTTTTGAAGCAAATTCTTCGATCAGCTTCTTCGGAAGCGGGTTGACCATTCCAAGCTTTAAGACGGAAGCCTCCGGGAGCGCTTCCTTCACATACTGATAGGGAATTCCGCTGGTGATAACGCCGATCTTCGTATCGTTCATCTCCATCCGGTTGACAGACAGCGTATCGGCGGCTTCGGCAAGTTCAAGATTGCGCTTCTCTATCTCAATATGGCGAAGCTTCGCATTCGCCGGCATCATGACCGTCTTGCGTATATCCTTCTCATAAGGCCTGTCCTTAACTTCCTTGCGCCAGCCAAGCTCCACCACTCCCTGAGAATGTGCCAGCCTTGTTGTGGTGCGGAACACAAAGGGGCGGTCGAACCGCTCGCTCAGCTCAAACGCCTGCTTCATGAACTCCTTCGCCTCCGAACTGTCTGACGGCTCCAACACCGGGAGCTGCGCTGCCCGCGCCACCATCCTGGTGTCCTGCTCGTTCTGTGAACTGTATAATCCCGGATCATCCGCCACCACAATGACAAGTCCGCCGTTCACTCCCATATAAGATACCGTATACGCCGGATCTGCCGCCACGTTGAATCCCACATGCTTCATGCAGGACATGGCGCGGACTCCGGCAACAGACGCACCGATCGCTACTTCAGTTGCAACCTTCTCATTAGGCGACCACTCGCAGTACAGATCATCCTTATACTGCACCAGATACTCGCTGATCTCTGTGCTCGGCGTACCCGGATACGCGGCGGATACCTTGACTCCCGCTTCATAAGCGCCCCTGGCAATGGCTTCGTTGCCAAGCATAATTACCTTTTTTGTTTCTGACATTCTATAGCCCTTCCTTTACTGTTAATCTATATCTCAGTCATCTTTTTGCAGATGCCTGAAACTATTTCTTTGCATAACATATATTTATGATACCGCGGATCGCTCTGCATTTCATGCTCCCGCAATCCAGATTTTAGTATAGCACAATACTTTCGTGGTTTAAAGCTTTAATTTACTTAACCGCACTTGTCTGTCAGCGCTGTTTCCTCTATAATGATACCGGAACAGCTATAAAATCGGAGGAGAACAAATGCGAAGAGACGAAAGAGAAGTTAAGGATATGGCCAGGATCCGGGAGATCCTCGCGGCCTGCAAGGTATGCCGGCTTGGAATGACGGATGAGACGGGACATGTCTATATCGTACCGATGAACTATGGATACTGCTTTGAAGATGACCGGCTTACCGTCTATTTCCACGGAGCCGGCGAAGGGAAGAAGCTTGAGCTCCTTAAGAAAAACCCTAAGGTCGGCGTTGAATTAGACTGCGGCCACGATCTTGCAGCGGGGAAGCTAGCCTGCCAATACAGCTACCGCTATGCCAGCATAATCGGGAACGGAACGGCAGCAATCGTCACAAAGCCGGAGGATAAGCAAAAGGCTCTTGCCCTGATCATGAAGCATCAGACCGGAAAAGACTTTTCAGAGTTCGAGACCAATCCCAAACTGGAAAAGGCTGTTACGGTCATCCGCGTAGACGTAAGGGAATATTCCTGCAAGCAGAACGTATAACCGCACAGCTGATGCACATGCAGACAAGCTGCCCTCTGCCGTCCGGTGCACATGCCGACAAGCTACCCTCTCTTGAACACGAACACCGGCATCGGAGGACAGTTTTCCCGGTTGTAGTATTCATTAACGATCACTGTATACTCCCGTGCCGGAAGCGTTCTAAGGAGACATAGAATCCTCTCCTTCTCCTCGAATCCAGTGTCCCCTCCGCTGTAGATACACAGACTCATCATTCCGCCGGGTTTTAAGATCTTAAGCCCTCTCCTGACCGCTTCCGTACTGGTCTCTGCTGACGTTGCGATTCTGTGGTCTCCTCCGGGCAGATACCCGAAGTTGAAGCAGATCACATCCGCGGTCTCTTCTCCTGCGTACCTGTCCATATGCTCGTGTCCGTCAAGAATCAATTCTGCAAGGTGATCCATTCCCACTTCCTGAAGCTTCGCTTCTGTAATCCGAAGAGCCTCTTCCTGAATATCGAACGCCAGCACCCTGCCGTTCTCCTTCGCAAGGCGGCAGAGCATCAGCGTATCATTTCCCTTTCCCATCGTTGCGTCGATATAAAAGCCTCCTTCTGATGCCTGAGATCTTATGATCTCATGGCACCAGTCTGTAATCTGTGACGGTCTCAATGTTCTTGTTTCCTCCCCGATCCGCATATAAATCGCATATTTTTTATTCGATCATTATCGTTTCATTAGAATTAATAATATTATTTTAGAAACTTATTAATTTCTATAGATATTTTTTACATCCACCAACACTGAACAGATAAGCGCTTGCAGATCAAAACTTACAGATCAAACAGCGACAACTGGTTCGATTCCGGCAAGCCTTCAAGAATACCAAGCTTGACCATATAATCGATCACCGTCTTACTCGCCTTCGTTCTCTGCCGGAAATCATCCAGCGACAGATATGTTCCGTCCTTCGATGCCTCTTCCACCGCTTCCGCCGCCTTCTCTCCGAGACCTTCGATACTGATCAGCGGCGGCATCAGCTTCCCGTCCACGATCAGGAATTTCGATGCCTTCGCCCGATAGATATCCATCGGTGTAAAATCATACCCTCTGGCATACATCTCCTGCACGATACGCATATCCTTCACCGTATCCTGCTCCTTCTTGCTCAGAGAATCCGACCGTCTGTTGTATTCATCAAGATGATACTTAAGCCTTTCCTTCCCCTGGCACATCAATTCATAAGAAAACGCATCCGCACGGATTCCAAAATACGCCCCGTAATAGGCCAACGGATAATTGATCTTGCAGTAAGCGATCCGGTATGCCATCATAACATAAGCCGCCGCATGGGCCTTCGGGAACATATATTTGATCTTCTCACAGGACCAGATATACCAGTCCGGTATGCCGTTAGCCTTCATATCTTCCTTAAACTGGGGCCATTCCTTGCATTTCCCCTTCGCAACGGTTCCCTTCCTGACTCTCTCCATGATCGTGAAGGACTGCTCGCTGTCCATCCCCTTATTGATCAGATAGGTCATAATGTCGTCTCGGGTACAGATCGCCGTGGAGATCGTCGCCTTCCCGCTCTTGATCAACTCCTGGGCATTGTTAAGCCATACATCCGTACCATGGGACAGCCCTGAGATACGGATCAGGTCTGAGAGGGTCTGCGGCTTGGTGTCCACAACCATCTGGATAACAAAGTCCGTCCCAAACTCCGGGATTCCAAGACATCCTACCGGACAGCCTCCAATATCATCCGACGTGATCCCCAGCGCAGAGGTATCATGGAACAGGGATATCACTCCCTTATCATCCAGCGGGATATCCGTCGCAACGAACCTATTGTCCGTCTCATTGTACTCATTGTCCATCTCCGGGGAGTTAATATATTCTTCCAGAGTCTTGATCATAGTCGGATCATCATGTCCCAGGATATCAAGCTTCAAAAGGTTATGATCGATGGAATGATAGTCAAAGTGCGTCGTCACGATATCCGTTGTCGTATCATTGGCCGGATGCTGCACCGGCGTAAAGGTATTGATCTCTTCCCCCAGAGGAAGAACGATGATACCGCCCGGATGCTGCCCGGTACTCCTTCGGATCCCTGTACATCCAAGCACGATCCGGTCGATCTCACATTTGCGCTTACCCTGTCCCCGCTCGGTAAAATAATTCTTCACGTATCCGAACGCCGTCTTATCCGCCAGCGTTCCGATGGTTCCGGCCCGGTATGTCTGTCCGGCACCAAAGATGACTTCCGTGTACTTGTGGGCATTACTCTGATAATCACCGGAGAAATTCAGGTCGATATCCGGTTCTTTATTCCCCTTAAATCCCAGGAACGTCTCGAACGGAATGTCGAATCCGTCCTTCTTAAGAGGCTTGCCGCAGACCGGGCACGCCTTATCCGGCATATCCCATCCGCAGCCTCCGGCATAGGAGCGCACCTCCTCGGAATCAAAATCACTGTAATGGCAGTTCTCGCAGTAATAGTGCGGACTTAAGGGATTGACCTCTGTAATTCCCGCCATGGTAGCGACAAAGGATGAGCCGACCGAACCTCTGGAACCGACAAGATAACCGTCTTCGTTGGATTTCCACACCAATTTCTGCGCAATGATATACATTACGGCAAACCCGTTGGAGATGATCGAATTCAGCTCCCTCTCCAGCCTCTCTGTAACCACGGGCGGCAGCTCTTCCCCATACATGGAATGCGCCTTCTGATAACAGATCTCCCGAAGCAGCTTGTCCGAATCCGGGATTACGGGAGGGCATTTGTCCGGGCGCACCGGCGTGATCTTCTCCACCATATCCGCGATCCGGTTAGGATTATCGATGACGATCTCCTTCGCCTTGGCGGAACCGAGATATTCGAACTCCTCTAACATCTCCTCCGTAGTGCGAAGGAACAGAGGCGACTGATTATCCGCATCCGAGAATCCCTTACCCGCCATAATGATCCGCCGGTATACTTCATCATCCGGATCCATGAAATGCACATCGCAGGTCGCAACCACCGGCTTGTTGAACCGCTCTCCAAGCTCCACGATCTGACGGTTCAGATTCTTTAAGTCGTCCTCGTTCTGAACCTTCGTGATCTTATCGCTTGCGATCATAAACCGGTTGTTTCCGAGAGGCTGGATCTCCAGATAATCATAGAAGTTCACGATCTTCGCGATCCGCTGCTCTGATTTCTCGTTTAAGATTGCCTGGTACAGCTCTCCCGCCTCACAGGCGCTTCCAACGATCAAACCCTCCCGGTACTTCGACAGCTCACTCTTAGGAATCCTTGGGCGGCGCGCATAATATTCCAGATGTGATTTGGATATCAGCGTATAGAGATTCACTCTCCCCACTTCATTTTTGGCCAGGATGATCACATGGTAGGTCGGCAGCTTCTTGACCGAATCTTTATTATTTGCCCCAAAATGATTCAGCTTCGTAAGGTTCGTGACATTCCGCTCCCGCAGCATCTCCGCGAACCTGACGAAGATCTCTGCCGCAGCATCAGCGTCATCCACCGCCCGGTGATGGTTCTCCAGGGAAATGTGGAGTGCGTTCGCTACCACATTCAATTTGAACTTCGACAATGTCGGGAGAAGGATCCTTGCCATGGCAACCGTATCCACTGAAGTAAAATCCGGCACAATATCCTGATACCTGCAATTCTGCTCGATAAATCCCACATCAAAGGATGCATTATGCGCCACCAGCACCGCATCCCCGATGAATTCAAGGAACTCAGGAAGAACCGTCTCTATATCCGGCGCATCCATCACCATCTGATCCGTGATACTGGTAAGCTGAGTGATCTGGAACGGGATCGGAACTCTGGGATTCACAAATGTGCTGAACCTGTCCGTAATCTTCCCCTGCTCCACCTTCACGGCGCCGATCTCAATAATCTTATCCTTGATAGGGCTGAACCCTGTCGTCTCCAGATCGAACACCACATAGACATCGTTTAAAGACTGCCCCTTCTCATTGACCGCCACATCCGTCAAGTCGTCCACCAGATACCCTTCGACCCCATAGATCACCTTGAACGGATCATCCTTGTCAAGCCTCTCAATATAGTGATTCGCATCCGTAAATGCCTGCACGACACCGTGATCCGTGATCGCAAGCGCCTTATGGCCCCAATCGTGAGCGCGCTTCAGCAGGTTCTGCACTTCCGTCACGCCGTCCATATCGCTCATCTTCGTATGGCAGTGCAGCTCCACTCGCTTCTCCAGAGCCGTATCCTTCCTCGACTCCGTGAAATCTGCGATCTTCTTGATACCTGCAACCGAAGATATGGTCAGCTCCCCGTCGAATTTGTCAATATTCGTCACGCCCTTGATCTTCAGAAACGCCCCCATCTTCACCTCAGCCAGAAGATCCGGCAACTGGTCATTACTGATAAACATCTTGACGCCGATCGTATCCGTAAAATCCGTCACGGCAAACATCACGATCGTCTTCTCATTGCGGATCTCGCGGGTATCAAAATTAATCACCTTCCCCCGGAAGGTGATCTCTCCCATCTCGCCGACTACCTGCCGAAGCTCCATCGGCTCATCGTCAAAGTCCCGTCCATAGATCATATTCGGGTCGTTCGAACGCCTGCTGTAAGAGAAGCTTCCCCGCGGTCCGCTTCCTTTCGCGCCTTTTCCGAATCCTGTCTTCTGATAGGATGCTTCTTTAGAAGCGTTCTTCGGCTGTCCCTTCAAGCCGCCGGATGCTCCCTCTGACTGTGCAAGAGTTTTCGGTCTCCCTGCAGATCTTCCGTTTCCCGCATCTGCATTATTTCCTCCCTCTTTGACCGTCTCCTGCTCCTTCTTAAGCTTACTTTCTTCCCTAACGGCCGCTGTCTGTTCAAGGATCGCATCGACTTCCTGCCTGATCCTCGCCTCATTATACTTAAGCTTGCTCTCCTTCGGCTTCTCATACAACACCTGAATCTCTATGGGTCTTCCGAATCTATGCCGGAATACATCCGTAAGATAAGCGGTGATAGACTCCTTCTTCCCCTGCGCCACAATAGAATCCTTAAGCGTAAGGCACAGAATGTTCCCTTCCCTGAACTCATACTTAGAATTCTGAAGCATGCTGCGCTCCACCACGCTCTTTTGGTCAAGCTCCAGAAGAAAACTGTCGAAATACTCATTCATCAGATTCTCCGGTGTATACTGCTTCGACAATTCATACTGTTCCTTCACTTCAATCTGGATATAGCTGCGTCCAAACAACTGCTCCTTAAGCCGTCTCTCCACCTCATATACGCATCTCTTCGGGATCAGATGCCGGCTTAACAGATGTACCTTAATAAAATCACGGTCCGAGTTGGTCGTCACCTTGCTGACCTCTACCTCATCGAACATCCTGCCGATCTCTTCATCGACTTTTAATGTCGGAAATACTTCAAAGAACGGTTTACTCATTCCAGTGCAACAACTCCTGTCTCAATGTCTCCAATAGCTGGTCTTCCTTAACCTTCTTAACTACTTCGCCCTTCCTGATCAATAATCCCTCGCCGATACCGCCTGCAATACCGATATCCGCCTCCTTGGCCTCGCCCGGTCCATTAACCACACAGCCCATGACCGCTACCTTGATGTCGAGAGGGATATCCTCAACCATCTTCTCAACCTGATTGGCAAGAGCGATCAGATCGATCTTAGTCCTACCGCAGGTGGGGCAGGATACGACCTCGATACCGCCCTTTCTTAATCCCAGCGTCTTAAGGATCAGCCTTGCAGACCGGATCTCTTCTGCCGGGTCCCCGGTCAGGGATACCCGGATCGTATCGCCGATTCCCTGGCTTAAGATCAGCCCCAATCCTATGGACGACTTAATATTTCCCGCCAGAAGCGTCCCCGCCTCCGTGATACCTACGTGCAGCGGATAGATACATTCCCTGGCAATCAGTTCGTGAGCCCGGACACACATCATGACGTCTGAGGACTTGATGCTGACCACCAGATCGTCATATCCCATCCGCTCGATCATGCGTACCTTGTCCATGGCGCTCTCTACCAGGCCCTCTGCCGTAACTCCTCCGTAACGCTCGATCAGGTGCTTCTCCAGCGAACCGCTGTTCACTCCCACCCGGATCGGGACCCGGTGCTCCCTCGCCTTGTCCACCACAGCCCGAACCCGGTCCTCAGTACCGATATTTCCCGGATTGATCCGAATCTTGTCCGCGCCATGCTCGATCGCGGCAATCGCAAGCCGGTAATCAAAATGAATGTCCGCAACCAACGGAATATGGATCTTCTCCTTGATCTTCGGGAGCGCCAAAGCCGCCTCCATGGTCGGCACCGCACAGCGGATGATCTCACATCCGGCCTTCTCAAGCGCTAAGATCTGCGCCGCGGTCGCATCTGCATCCTCGGTCTTCGTATTCGTCATGGACTGGATCGCAACAGGGCTTCCGCCTCCGATCACCACATCCTTGATCCTGACCTTCTTTGTCTCATTCCTTAACATATGTATTCCCGTCTCCTCTCTAATATTGTAAGGAAGAAAAGGGACTGCCACACTGCTGTAACAATCCCGCCTCATAATAATAAGCTGTTCAATAAGTTATTCTCTCACCAACACCAACTGCTCGCCGTACTCCCTCTCCGTCAATGTCAGATATTCCTGATCCACACTGTAATCGAAGGTTGTGACCACCGACTTCAGCGCATTCCTGATCTCCTCTTCCGTATACTGCCCCTGCGACTGCTCTGCAAGCTTCTGGAAACCGGATTCATCAGCCATGATCGTAATCGTCTTCTCATCCTTATTCAGGGTGTACTTCATAGCTACGTTCATGCCGGCAGCTTCTTCCGCATCCGAGAGCGAAAATACCATCGTCCCATCCTTTGAGATGGACATATCAAAACTCCCGTCTTCATCCGCCCATTCACCTTCCAAAGGGTTCGTTGTGAATAACTTCATCAGAAGCAGGATCACTCCTACTATGATCAAGACAGATGAGACCGTCATTACGATCCTCCAGATCTGACTTCTCTTTGCTTCGTCATTTTTTGCAATCATCTGTCCAATTCCCCCGCTCTCTTTCTATCCGTTTCATTCATTATATGTGCTTTCTCAATAAGTGTCAACGTCTAACCTTCCGTCTCCACCAGAAGATAGAAGCCCTTATCCGTCTTCTCGATCTTCTTTATCACGCCCTTGCGGGCAAGGATCCTCTCACTGGTCCTGTAGATCCCGGACATGGCAATAGAAGGCTCCACCAGATACGTGTACTGTCCCGTTACGGCGCTTCTCTCACTGATCTCGACCTCCTGCCCTTCTTCCACCAAGCCCTCACGCTCCATCTTGAATCTGTCCTGCCTCATTTCCCCTTCTGCTCCCTTTCCTAGCCTTACTCTTCAAGTTGAGTTACACTAACCCTTCACAAATCTATGATAAATATATGCATTGGCTTCTTTTTCCAGATGATCATCCAGCGGTTCCAGCTTAACTTCGCCGTATTTTTTCTCCAGCGCCTTCCCGATCAGATGATCGCATATCTGCGGGTTCTTCGGAAGCAGCGGACCGTGCAGATAGGTGCCGATCACATTCTTATAGACAACTCCCTCGTATCCGCTCCTGCCGTCGTTGCCGGAGCCGTACAGCACTCTTCCAAAGGGCTGATTATCATTGATATAAGTCCTCCCGCCGTGATTCTCGAACCCTACCACCGGCATATCCGCAAGATCACTCTGAAGGACAATGTTATCGATCAGCCGTCCTTCCTCCTGTTCCGTATAGATATCTACCAGGTCAAGGCCTTCTATCGTCCCTGCATCTGTCTTATAATATTTCCCCAAGAGCTGGTAGCCGCCGCAGACCGCGATCACGACTCCGTCATCTTCCACATAGCTCTTGAACTGCTCTTGAATCTCCAGGAGATTCCTGCACACGATCGCCTGTTCCCTGTCAGATCCGCCGCCGAGAAGCACGATATCCAGTTTGGAGAAATCAATGGTATCCCCGGTGTTAAATTCTATCGTCTCAGCCTCGATCCCGCGCCAGATACACCTCTGCATCATACACGCAATATTACCCCGGTCTCCGTACAGATTCAAAAGATCTGGATAGAGATGCCCGATGGTGATCTTCTTCCCAGTCACATCCGTCACTTCTCTCCCTCCAATCTCTTTAACACATTCCTTGTACTGAACAGAGCCGTATAATTCACCAGTACATACAGATTGCCGCAGCCGTTAGCGATCCGCTCTCTGACCGCCTTCTCCACATCAGGCTCAAGCATCGCAGGGATGTCTACATATTTCAGCCGAAGCCCCATATCATAGCAGCGGATCCCGCTGACGGTGATAGCCTGTGTATTCGCCTCCTTGAACCGGTCGAAATCCACATCCCACAGCCATGAGATATCCGTACCGTCCTGAGCGTTGTCATTGATGACGATGACCACATCCTTCGGCGCCGTATCCTGCATCACCGCAGAAATATTCTGATTAAACCCGGCCGGATTCTTGGCAAGATTCAGAACCACCTTCGTATCCCGGATCCTGAATCCTTCCATACGCCCGTTTTCAGGATTAAATCCCGCAAGCATCCCGTTAAAATGCCCGGCATCTATACCGCCTGTGCGGACCGCCGCATATGCCGCCAATATATTGTAGATATTATAGAACCCTTTATAATCCGCCCGAAGCCTTCTGCCCTCGACGGTAAACGCAAGCCCGCCGCCCATCTCTATATCCGTACCGTCATAGTCCGGCACAGGCCTTCGAAACCCGCATCCTGAGCAGGCATAATCTCCCAACTGGCTGTAATGATAGAACCGGTACTCTAAGGGCGCTCCGCATCTCTTGCAGAACCGGCCCTCCCGGATCTCATGAGAATCCTTGTCGTCTACGACCTGCTCGCTGATCCCGTAAGTAATATATTCATTGCCGCTGTCCATGGCAAGGAACGCTGACAACGCATCGTCCCCATTGACGATCACCTTCATCTTCGGGGCATCCTGCATCACTTCCTTCAGGATATTCATAGTGATATCGATCTCACCGTACCGGTCTAACTGGTCCCGGAACAGATTCGTAAGAACCATATAATCGGGCTTGAAATGCGGAAACACCCTTCTTGTGGATGCCTCGTCAATCTCAATACAGGCATAATCTGCCCTGAGATCGCCGCCAATTCCCGCACTTAAGGCAAATGCGGCCGCCACTCCGTTCAGCATATTAGAGCCGGTGTGATTGCAGACGACCCGATACCCCTCCGCCTCGATCGCCGCGCAGAGCATGTTGTTCGTCGTCGTCTTACCGTTCGTACCGCAGACAATGAAGATATCCTTCTTAACCTGCCCTGCAAGCTCCTTAAGAATGGACGGACAAATCTTGAGGGCGATCTTTCCCGCCCAAGTCACACCCTGACGGTGAAAGATATGGACGCATGCTTTTTCTGTAATTTTCGCTGCCCAGACGGCCAGCATTCTGCGTAGTCTCATATTCTAATTATTCCTCTGTTCATCATAATTATACCTGATCTTCATACCTCACAAGCCAAAAACTCCGCGGCGAAAAACGGTATGAAATGCGTTTATTCCCGCGAGCAACGAGCCAAGCGGGCATGCTTGCATGCACATTTGGCGACTGCCGCGAGGGTCAAATACCCCGCTGCTCTGTAGCGCTACAAATTTGATGCCCCGTTGCTTGCAGCGGGGTCTTTGACTTCTTCAGCAGATCCTCGATATCCTCTGGATTCGGCATAGAACGGATCGCACCCTTCTTCATAGTGATCAGCGCCGCCCCTCCGTTGGCATAGGTAAGGATATCTCCTAAGCTCTCTTCATTGAGAGCGTCAAGACCATGCGTCAGCACTCCGTTGATCGCACAGCCGCAGAAAGTATCTCCCGCACCTGTCGTCTCGATCGCCTTCACGGTGAATCCCTTGCGCTCTACACGAAGATCCTTATAATACGCACGGCTTCCTTCCTTCCCCATAGTCAGGAAAATAAGCGGAATCTGATACTTCTCCTGAAGGTAACGGATCCCCTCGTCATAGTCCTCCTTGCCGGAAATAAACTGAATCTCATTGTCGGAGATCTTAAGGACATCGCAATATCCGAATCCATACTCCATCTGCTCCTTCGCTTCATCCAGAGATGACCAGAGCGGCGGACGGAGATTCGGGTCAAATGTAATCAGACAGCCTGCATCCTTCGCAACCTCTAACGCCCTCTTAGTCGCTGCCTTCACCGGCTCATCCGTCATAGACAGCGTACCAAAATGGAACACCTTCGACTGACGGATCAGGTCATAATCCACTTCTTCCTCTGACAGCATCATATCCGCCCCCGGCTTACGATAGAAGGAAAACTCCCGATCTCCGTCCGGAAATGTATGTACAAATGCCAGCGTCGTGCGGATCTCCTTATCTAATACCAGACCCTTCGTCTCAATTCCCAGTTCTTCGACCGTACCCTTAAGCAGCCGTCCGAATTGATCTTCTCCCACCTTGCCGATAAATGCAGTCTTCCTTCCAAGCTTGTTCAGCATTGCAAGTACATTACATGGAGCGCCTCCCGGACATGCCTCGAACAGATTATTCCCCTGATCGCTTTGTCCATTCATCGTAAAATCAATTAACATCTCCCCTAATGCGGTTACGTCATATAATTTGTCCATGTCAAATCTCCTTCTCTATTTCAAAGTATGTAAGTATTTTAACATATCTTGGCAGGAAAATACAACGCTTATTGTCATTCCTATAGCTTTCCTATAGTAAAATTGAATTAGACTTTTGCTGCCGCACATGGTATAATATGGGTCACCAACGCACATCATTTTTACAGAAAGGGTGATATCGTGACTGATAATGAACTGTTATTGTCAATATCCAACATGATGGACCAGAAGTTAAAGTCCGAACTACAACCGATAAAAAATGATCTCCAAACTGTAAAAGATGAAGTAAAGCTCGTCAGAAACGAGTTGGAAGTCGTTAAGAATGATCTGCAATCTACCAAAGAAATCGTCATGAACGAACTGCAGCTTACCAAAGATACTGTCTCACGCGAAATGCAGCTTGTTAAAGACACCGTCATGAACGAACTGCAAATCGTCAAAGACTCTGTCACGAATGAGATGCAGCTTACTAAAGATACCGTCATGCATGAACTGCAAATTGTCAAAGACTCTGTCGCGATTGAGATGCAGTCTACCAAAGACACCGTCATGAACGAACTGCAAGTTGTCAAAGATTCCGTCGCGATTGAGATGCAATCTACCAAAGACGCCGTCATGAACGAACTGCAAATTGTCAAAGACTCTGTCGCAAACGAGATGCAGCTTACTAAAGATACCGTCATGCATGAACTGCAAGTTGTCAAAGACTCTGTCGCGATTGAGATGCAATCTACCAAAGACGCTGTCATGAACGAACTGCAAATCGTCAAAAACTCTGTCACGAATGAGATGCAATCTACCAAAGACACCGTCATGAACGAACTACAAGTTGTCAAAGACTCTGTCGCGAACGAGATGCAGCTTACTAAAGATACCGTCATGCATGAACTGCAAATTACCAAAGACACTGTCATGAACGAACTGCAAGTTGTCAAGAGCGATCTACATCATGTAAAGTTGTATCAGGAGAATGTCATCATGCCTCGTTTAGAGACGATCGAATCCTGCTATATCGATACATACCGCCGTTACAACAATTATATCGACAAAATGGACGCCCTTTTTGACGACGTCGAATTACTCAAGACAACCGTAGCTGCCCATAGCGTGAAGCTTCAGCAGTTAGCTTAATCGACAAAAAATGCAAAGCCCGGCCGAATAGCCGGAAGCTTTGCATTTTTAATTCTTAATAATCATCCAAGCACCTGCACTCCTCCAAGAAGCACATAAGAGATAAACCACATGATCACCGTCGCCATAAAGATCCCAAGGATCACTGCCGGGAATGCCTTCTTAAACTTTACACCGAGCAGCGCCGCGATCAGCGATCCCGTCCATGCTCCTGTCCCCGGAAGCGGAATCCCCACGAACAGCACCAATCCCCAGAACTCATACTTCTCGATCTTATCGCTCTTGCTCAAGGCTTTCGATTCAAGCTTATCTACCATAGGCTTAAAAAGCTTCGTCCCCTTCATCCATTTGAAGATAGGCGTGATCAAAAGCAGGATAAACGGCACCGGAATAATATTTCCTATAATGCATAGCGGTATCGCCTTCGCCACCGGCACACCAAGCAAGGGTCCCGCAACCAGAAGAGCGCCTCGAAGCTCCAGGATCGGTATCATCGATATGATGAAGACGATCGCTTCCTTTCCAACGCTCCCGCCCAAGGCATCTATTATACTCTGTACTAATGTTTCTGTCATAGACATTCTCCTTCATATCATTTGCAGCAGTTCAGACAAATCAATCTACTGCAATCATTGAAATATTCGCTGAAATTATCATAGTACGCTATGCATTTCCAGAACGTATATATTTTTCAAGAAATGCAAATAACGCTTCCATCTCTTCCCTGGTTCCGACCGTGATCCTCATATACTGCTCGATCCTTGCGCTGCCCCAGTACCGGACATAGATTCCGTTAGCTTTAAGCGCTTCGAATAATTCCTTGGCGTCATAGCGAGGGTGTCTGGCAAAGATAAAGTTCGCACTGGAATCAAGACAGCTAAAGCCAAGTTCCGCTAGTCTCTCCTTCGCCCACTCTCTCGTCTCTATTATCTTACGGACCCCCTCCTCAAAATATTCCTTATCCTTCACCGCTTCTACCCCGCACACAAGCGCAGCCTGGTTCATGGTATAAGAATTGAAGGAATACTTCGCGTCGTTTAAGTATTTGATCAATACAGGATTGCTGACAGCATATCCGATCCGCATCCCCGCCATAGACCTTGCCTTGGAAAATGTCTGTACCACGATCAGGTTCTCATACCGGTCGATCAGCTCCAGCGCAGAACGGCCTGCGAAGTCAATATACGCCTCGTCCACGATCACGATCACATCAGGGTTCGCACGGACGATATCCTCCACAAAATCCAAGTTTTCGTAGATAGCCGTCGGCGCATTCGGATTCGGGAATATAATTCCTCCATTCTCCTTATAATAGTCTTCCTTCACGATCCTGAAGCTGTCATCAAGCTTCTGGCACTCATAGGGGATCCTGTAAAGCTCTGCCCAGACCTTATAAAAAGAATATGTAATATCAGGAAATAAGATCGGCTTCTCTGAATTAAAAAATGTCAGGAAACACATGGATAACACATCGTCCGAGCCGACCCCCGCAAATACCTGATTCGGGTTCACATGATAGAATTCGGCCAGCGCTTCCACCAGCGGGGCGCATGTAGGGTCCGGATAGAGCCGGAGCCGGTCTGTATCCATCTTCTCAATCGCCTCCGCCACCTTAGGCGACGGCGGATACGGATTCTCATTAGTATTCAGCTTGATCACCTTATTCTGGGGCTGCTCCCCCGGCACGTAAGGTTCCACCTTACGGATGTTCTTCTCAAACGCTCTCATCAGAAGTATTCCCCCGCCAGTTCTTTGAATTTAGGCAGCGAATTCACGATCGTCTCGTAAGACACACAGTAAGCAAGCCTTACATAACCCGGACACGCAAAAGAACTTCCCGGCACCAGCAGAAGATTATACTTCTTCGCCGCTGCACAGAATTCCTTCTCATCTGCCACCGGAGACTTCACAAAGAGGTAGAACGCCCCCTGCGGCTTGATACACTCGAATCCGCACTCCCGCAAGCCGTTATACAGAGTCTCTCTGTTCCTGTCATAATAAGAGATATCCGTCTTCTCATTGATACACTTTGCAACTAACTTCTGCTGCAGAGTCGGCGCATTGACGAATCCCAGGATACGTGTCGCCACATTCGCCGCCGCCAGGACGTCCTCACTGTCCTTCACCTCATTTGGGATCACCAGATATCCGATACGCTCTCCCGGAAGGGACAGAGACTTACTGTAAGAATATCCCACGATCGTATTATCATAATACTTGGTAAGGTACGGAACCTTAACACCGTCATAAACCAACTCACGGTACGGCTCATCAGAGATCAGATAGATATCCGTGCCGTATTCCTTCTGCTTGGCCTCCATGATCGCGGCAAGCTTCCTGACCGTCTCCTCTGAATAGACCACTCCCGTCGGATTGTTCGGCGTATTTACAATCACCGCCTTCGTCCTTGGCGTGATCTTTTGCTCAAACTCGTCAAGCTTCGGCTGAAAATCTACTGTATTGGGCGAGATCTCCACCAGCACGCCGTCATAATTGTTCGTATAAGAACGGTACTCTCCAAAATAAGGCGCAAACGCGATCACTTCGTCTCCCGGATCGATCAGCGTCTTCAAGATCACATTCAGTCCGCCTGCGGCGCCCACGGACATTACAATATTCTTTCCCTCAAGCTTCGTTCCAAACCGTTCGTTCAGGGACTTGGCTACCGTCTCCCGCACATCCGCATAACCGGAATTGCTGTTGGTATATCCATGAAGGATAACCGGATCATTTTCCTCTAACAATTCTATGATCGCTTTCTTAACCGCCTCCGGCGCCGCCACATTGGGGTTGCCCAAACTGAAATCAAAGACATTTTCCGCCCCGTAGATCTGCGCAAGACGGTTTCCTTCTTCAAACATCGCACGGATGGCAGAACTGTTTGCTACCATATTCTTCATCTTCTCTGCTATCATTGTCTATTCTCCTTCACATTGCCCTTCTCCACCATGAAAACCGGACGATAAGACAGCTTGGCCTTCCTTAAGCCCTCTGCCCCTGTATCCTCTTCCCGGTTCACATAAAGGTAATCCCTGCACTCATGCTCCACAAACTGCTGATTGATCATAGGATATGCGCCTTCTACGTCTGCAAACGCCTTCTCAATATGAACCACAAAGGTATCAGAGCAGACCGGTTCCCCGATGGTAAACGCTACCACTTCTCCGTCGATCTTAAGAATCCCGCCCTTAAGCTCCAGTTCTTCAAACAGACGCAGCGCATTCATCGTCACACAGATCTCCCCGCGTTTCTCCGGGTCATCCTCACATCCGTTCTGATCCCGCCATTTCAGCGCCATCTGGAAACACTCTTCCGCATTATCCTTCGTGAGCGTCTCATAAGACCATCTATCGCCGAACAGCGCCTTAAACTTATTGATATGATTCCTCTTTCCATGCAGCTTCTTCCCGGACAGAGTCGCAAGCTTCTCAGACTCGTAGACGTAATCCGCACTGTCTCTGTCGTATTCGATCTGGAATCTTCCGGGATACCATTCGTCAAGCTGCGCAAAATTGTCCGGCGTCAGATTATACATCTGAAACGGAGCGCCGTGCGCCCTGCTGTATTCCATCAGTATCTCCAGTGCGTTCTTCACATCCGAAGGCTCTCCCGCCGGATATGCGAATGACAGATGGTCTTCGTCTTCGCTTTTAAAAACCAGCGCATTTTCCACGATCGCCCATTTGACCGGATACTGCCTGGACCACAGATACACATTGGCGAATGTCCTCTCGCAGCTTCGGCTTGTGTGGTGGGCAAAATAACGGCTGATGATCTCCTTATCTTCTAATTCTGCTCTCTTAAATCGTATCTCTTCCATACATTACCTTCTCTTAATCTTATCTCCCAATTCGTAACAGTTCAGCATTTACATATCCGGCTCGGTGTCTTCTGCCCCGCAGGTTATATAAACACCTGCATTGTTCTGCTCTTCCCTTGCACGGGCAAGCCTCTCTTCCCTGGCGAGCACCGTAGATACGCACATCATGCAGACTATCATGATAATAAGCATGGACGCCTGCATTCTTTTCTGAAAATCCATATTCTTCTCTCCTTTAAAAGCCGCCGCAGATCAATTACACATCTTGCGGCAGCTTCTTAAATATTTTCAAAATTACGATGGTACAATGCCTCATAGATTCCCTTCCTCTGAAGCAGTTCCTCATGTGTACCCTCTTCTGCGATCCCGTCTTCCGTCAATACCAGAATCCTCTGCGCATTCTGGATCGTCGTAAGCCTGTGTGCGATCACGAAGGTTGTCCTCTGTCTTGCCAAGCCCTCCAACGACTTCTGCACCACCTGCTCACTCTCGTTATCTAACGCCGAGGTCGCCTCGTCAAATATTAGTATGGGCGGATTCTTCAAAAATACTCTCGCAATCGACAATCTCTGCTTCTGTCCTCCCGAGAGCTTCACGCCTCTCTGTCCGATGTCCGTATGATATCCCTGCGGCAGCCCCATGATAAATTCATGGGCATTGGCATTCTTCGCCGCTCTTACCACATCTTCATCTGTCGCATCCATCCTGCCGTAACGGATATTGTCAAGCACCGTCCCGGCAAACAGATAGACATCCTGCTGAACGATGCCGACATTGCTGCGCAGATCGTCAAGCTTCATATCCCTGATATCCGTTCCGTCGATCCTGATCGCTCCCGACGACACCTCATAGAATCTGGGGATCAGACTGCACAGCGTCGTCTTGCCGACGCCGGACGGCCCGACCAGAGCCATATAATCTCCTGCCTCTACCTTAAGGTTGATATTGTTCAGCACCTTCTCATTCTGCTCCTCATATCGGAAGGACACGTCACAAAACTCGATCTCGCCCTTCATCTGGCCCACCGATACTGCATTCGGCCCGTCCTTGATATCCGGCGCGATCGCAAGGATCTCAAGAAACCGTTCGAATCCTGAGTATCCGTTCTGGAACTGCTCGGTAAATGTGACCAGCTTCTTGACCGGATCAGTAAAATTATTAATATACAGAAGGAATGTGATCAGATCCGTAAGCGCCACCGCTTTCGCGAGCATCATCTGAACGCCAGCAACCAGAACCACCACCGTGATCAGCGTGCTCATGGCTCCAAGACCGGAATTGTAGATTCCCATGTACTTGTAGCTGACCTTCTTCGCCGCCACGAAGTTATCATTCCCTCTTTTGAACTTCTTCATCTCTTCTTTTTCATTGGCAAATGACTTCACCACGCGGATCCCGGACAGACTGTCCTCGATCTGGCTGTTGATCTCCGCGATCTTCTCACGGTTCTTCTGGAACGCTTTGCCCATCTTCCCGTTAAAATAAAACGCATAGACCGCCATCACCGGAATAAAAGCAAACGCCACCAGCGCCAGCTTCACATTGACCATCAGAAGAATGGCAAACGAACCGATGATCTTGATCACGGATATGACCAGATCTTCCGGTCCGTGATGCAGCAGCTCGCTGATATCGAAGAGATCGCTCGTGATCCTGGATAAGAGATGCCCCACCTTCTGATTGTCATAGAACGCGAAGGTCAACTTCTGATAATGCCCGAAGATATCCCTTCTCATATCCGCTTCCATCTTCGCCCCCATAATATGCCCGAAGTAAGCGATATAAAAATTACAGAAGATCTCAAGCAGCACGAGAGCGACCATCAGCCCTCCCAGCATAAGGATAGATCTCCCTGCCTGCGCCGCATCGAAGTACACGACCTCGTTGGTAATGTATCTCACTACCAGCGGAATGACCAATGTCACCACCGCTCCTAAGACCGCGAAAAACATATCGCTGTAAAACAGTCCCTTATATGGACCGTAATAGGCAAATAATTTCTTTAATTTTTCCCTCATTCAAATATTCCCTTTAGTATTATTCATTCATATTGGCAAGCTTCGCACTCTGGTCTGCCGCGATGCAGGCGTCAATGATCTCCTGAATATCTCCGTTCATGATCTTGTCAAGCTTGTACAGTGTCAAACCGATCCTGTGATCCGTCACACGTCCCTGCGGAAAATTATAAGTACGGATCTTCTCTGAACGATCTCCCGTCCCGATCTGGCTCTTCCTTGCCTCCGCTTCCGCATCATGCTGTTTCTGACATTCAAGATCGTACAACTTCGCACGCAGCAGGGCAAACGCTTTGTCCTTATTCTGTAACTGTGACTTCTCGGTCTGGCTGTAGATCACGATCCCTGTCGGATAATGCGTCAGACGAACGGCTGAATCCGTCGTATTGACACATTGCCCTCCGTTGCCGGAGGCCCTCATAACATCGATCCTGATATCCTTCTCATCGATCTGGACGTCTACCTCCTCTGCCTCAGGGATCACAGCCACCGTAATGGTAGACGTATGGATACGCCCGCCTGACTCCGTCTCAGGCACACGCTGTACACGGTGCACTCCTGATTCATACTTCATCACTGAATAAGCGCCGCTCCCATTGATCATAAAGGTCACGTTCTTCATGCCGCCGATTCCGATCTCTTCACACTCCACCAGTTCAACCTTCCACCGTCTGCCCTCCGCATAATGCAGATACATCCGGTAGATCTCCGCAGCAAACAGCGCCGCCTCGTCTCCGCCGGCGCCCGCACGGATCTCCACGATTACATTCTTCTCATCGTTAGGGTCCTTAGGGAGCAGTAAGATCTTAAGCTCTCTCTCTAACTCTTCGATCCTTGCTTTGGAATCATTCAGTTCTTCCTTCGCAAGCTCACGCATCTCTTCATCCGACTCTTCTTCTAACATCTGAAGGCTGTCCTCAACCGTCTGCTTACATGCCTTATATTCCTTATACGCTTCAACGATCGGAGACAAGTCATTCTGTTCTTTCATAAGTTTCCGGAATCTCTTCTGGTCATTCGCCACGTCCGGTTCCTGAAGCTCACTCAATATTTCTTCCATACGAATGAGCAGATCCTCTAATCTGTCAAACATCTTCATTCCTCCTGTATTATTACAACAGTTCAGACAAGCTGCCCTGTCTGAACTGTTGCTTATTATTTCAACATTAATGTTATCTCTATATCCCGGCAGACCCTTTACAGTCATATTCTCTATTGTATACACCCGTAACTACACGGTCAAGACCTGACAGATCTTTTTTTACCGTCACATTCTCATATCCATGCTGCCGCATAAGCTTTGCCACATCTTTTCCCTGGCCGTAGCCAATCTCAAACAGCAGATTCCCCCCATCTCTTATATAGGAAACGCTGTCTTCTATAATCCTTCTGTAAAAATACAGTCCGTCTTCCCTTCCGTCCAACGCGATCCGCGGATCATGAAGGCGCACTTCATCCTGAAGAGTTTCAATCTCTGCTGTGCAGATATACGGCGGGTTAGATACAATGACGTCATACCCCGCCTGACCTTCGGCCGAAGCTGCTGAATCTGCTGAATCTGCTGAATCTTCCGATTCACGGCAAAGCCGCACAGAAGACAACTCCTCAAAAAGATCCGACTGTATCCAATCAGCATTCACACCCAGGCGCACAGCATTCCTCTTCGCAACCTTAAGCGCTTCTTCGGAAATGTCGCAGCCTGTTCCGTCTATCTGAGGGCACAGCCTCATCAGACTCAGCAGGATACATCCAGATCCGGTACACATATCCAGCACCCTCGTCCCGCTTCCTTTCGCGCGCAGGATCTTAAGCGCTTCTTCTGCCAGCGTCTCCGTATCCTGCCGGGGAATCAGTACATGCTCATTAACATAGAAGGGATACCCCATGAATTCCTGCTCTCCGGTAATATGCTGCAGAGGAATCCGTCTCCCCCGCATACTGATATATTCCATATACTGCTCTGCCAGAGCTTCTTCAAGCGGCCTGTCCGGTTCTCCGTAGTACGCCGCACGGCTGATTCCGGTGCAATACTCCAGGAGATACCATGCATCCAGCGCCGCTTCCCCGACGCCTGCTTCCTCTAACCTTGCGGTTCCCGTCTCAATGATCTGCCGCAGTGTGAAAATTCTCTGCCTCATATGTTCTCCAATCAAATACCGCTTCCACCGCCTGAATCGCCACCTCGATCATCCCGTCGTCCGGCTCCTTGGTCGTCAGCTTCTGGATCGCAAGTCCCGGCTTACTGAACAGGTTCACAACGAGATTATCGCTGCGTCCTGCCAGTTTCAAAAGCTCGTAAGACACTCCCGCGATCACCGGAAGCAGCACGATCCGAATCACGATCCTCATAAGCGGAGTCTCTGCCCGCACTAAGAGCAGCATAATAATACTGATTGCAAGCACCAGGAATAAAAAACTCGTTCCGCATCTCTTGTGCTGTCTGGAACTGCTCCTTACATTCTCCACCGTAAGCGGCAGCCCATGTTCGATACAATTGATACACTTATGCTCCGCCCCATGATACATGAAGGTCCTCTGGATATCCTCCATCCTGGAGATCAGCAGCACATATAATATGAAGATACCGATCCTTACGAACCCCTCGATCACAGTACGCACACCGTAAGAGGGAATATATCTCTTCAACAGAGAAGACAGGAAATAAGGAAGCACCATGAAGATGGCGACTGCCGCCACCAGAGAAAAAGCCACCGTCACTCCCATCAGCAGACTCTCCTTTTTCTCCTTCTTAGAAGTCTCCTCCTTCGTCAGCTCTTTTTCCTTCTCCTCTTCCTCCTCATAAAAACTGGCGGAATAGGTCAGGGTCTTCATTCCCAGCACCATGGAGTCGATAAAATTAAAAACTCCCCGGATAAACGGGATCTCTGTCAGCTTCTTCCATCTATATACAATACTCTTATACGTCTCCTTCTGTACGACGATCTCCCCGTCAGGCTTGCGCACCGCGACCGCATAGTCGTCCTTATGCTTCATCATGATCCCTTCAAGCACTGCCTGACCGCCTATGTTAGATGATTTCATAATTGCTCCTTATAGAAAAAGGTTGAGATCATACAACCTCAACCCGATACCTGCTTTTTTATTTACCCATTCCGTACTTCTTGTTGAACTTATCAACACGGCCGCGAGCCTGAGCTGCCTTCTGCTGTCCTGTATAGAAAGGATGGCATTTGGAACAGATCTCTACGTGGATATCTTCCTTTGTTGAACCTGTCACAAACGTGTTGCCGCAGTTGCAGGTTACGGTTGCCTGATGATATGTTGGATGTATTCCTTCTTTCATGATCTTCACCTCTTCTTTATTTATTGCCGCGGGCAATCTGCCACGCTACTATATTCGTTATCTAAACAGCGTTGTTATTGTACCACAAAAACATTGCATTGTCTAGATGATTTTTGTCTTTTTTACCATTTGGATCAATTCTGCATTATTGCGGGTACGGCTGAACATATTCAGAATATTCTCCACCGCTTCGTCTGCCCGCATACCGTTTAACGCACGGCGCATGGTATCGACTGCCTCCTGCTCTTCCCTGGACAGCAGCAGATCTTCTCTTCTTGTTCCTGACTGCGGAATATCGATTGCAGGGAAAACTCTCTTCTCGGACAATTTCCTGTCTAACACAAGCTCCATATTACCGGTTCCCTTGAACTCCTCGTAGATCACGTCGTCCATCTTACTTCCGGTATTGACGAGCGCCGTTGCCAGTATCGTGAGACTTCCGCCGCCGCGCATATTCCTCGCCGCTCCGAAGAATCTCTTAGGCATGTGCAGCGCCGCAGGGTCAAGACCTCCTGACAGCGTTCTTCCTGAAGGCGGAACCGTAAGGTTATATGCCCTTGCCAGACGCGTGATGCTGTCTAACAATATCATTACATCCTTCTTATGCTCCACTAAACGCTTCGCGCGCTCTATCACCATCTCCGAAACACGCTTATGATGTTCCGGCAATTCGTCAAACGTAGAATAAATGACCTCCACGTTATCCCCTTCGATCGTCTCCTTAATATCCGTTACCTCCTCCGGACGTTCGTCGATCAGAAGGATCAGCAGATGGATCTCAGGATTGTTCCTCCTGACTGACAGCGCTACCTGCTTAAGCAGAGTCGTCTTACCGGCTTTGGGAGGCGATACGATCATGCCTCGCTGTCCCTTGCCGATAGGAGACAGAAGATCCACGATCCTCATGGCAGTGCTTGTCCTACTGCTCTCAAGCCTTAATCTCTCATCAGGAAAGATCGGAGTCATATCTTCAAAATTCGTTCTCCGCATTGCCTTCATCGGGTCGATATTATTGATTCTGGTTAAGTATAATAAAGCGCTGAACTTCTCCTGCTGCGTTTTGATCCGCGTATGTCCTTCTAAGATATCTCCCGTCTTAAGGTTGAACTTACGGATCTGTGAAGGCGATACATACACGTCGTTCTCTCCCGGCAGATAATTGGCGCTCCGAATAAATCCATACCCATCCGGGAGTACCTCTAAGATTCCGCAAGCCGTAATTCCACTGTCCAGTCTGTCTATATCATGAATCTCTTTATCTCCTGTATTCGCAGACATCTCTTTCACTGCTTCTCTGGAGGCCTGTTTCTCCTTCTCATCCTCCTCTAGCATGCGCTCCACCAGCTCTGCTTTCTTCATGGCCGATATCCCCTTTAAGCCTCTTGCTTTCGCAAGATCTCTAAGTGTAGATAACGGCAGCGATTCATATTTTTCTCTCATATAGTTATTCCTTTCAAATATTATTTTTTTCCATTAAATATACAAATATTCGATGTATCCATACCTAATATATATTCACTGGGATTGAGGGGCCTGAACTGACCCAGTTGGAATTAGATGTTATTATACTACATTTATTGGAAATTTAAAAGCCTTTTTATTGATTTGATTCATTAAGAATGTTATTATAGTTACACATGACAAAGGCGGTGAAACAGCTATGGCAGCGTACTGGGACAACAGACGGTACTATTCTCTCGATCATTATCTGAAGCAGACCTATGGCGAGAAGATGTATAAGATCTCCCTGGATGCAGGCATGACCTGCCCCAACCGGGACGGTACTATAGGAGACCGCGGCTGTATCTTCTGCAGCGCAGGCGGATCTGGAGATTTTGCCGCAGACCGGCGTCTCTCCATCACGGAACAGATCAGAATGGGCAAGGAGCAGGCCTCTAAAAAATATTCCGGCAATTCTTACATTGCATATTTTCAGGCGTATACGAACACCTACGCACCCGTTTTTCATCTGCGCCGGATATTTACCGAAGCTTTGCAGCATCCTGATATCCGCATTCTGGATATCGCCACAAGGCCGGACTGCCTTGGAGCAGACGTGCTGGAACTATTAGAAGAATTGAACAAGATCAAGCCTGTCTGGGTAGAATTGGGATTACAGACTATCCATCCAGAGACAGCCGGATTCATCCGAAGGGGCTATGATCTCTCTGTATTTGAACAGGCAGTTTCGAATCTGCGGGCAATATCCCTCCCCGTAATCGTCCACACGATCCTTGGACTTCCCGGAGAAGGGACCAAATATCTGCTGGCCACCGTCGCATATCTGAACGCTCTGGATATCCAAGGCGTAAAATTTCAATTATTACATATATTAAAGCATACCGATCTGGCCGATTATTACCGGGATCATCCGTTTGCGCTTCCGAATATGGAAGAATATTATGAGATGCTTGGCCAGGCCCTATGCGCGCTGCGGCCCGATATTACCGTACACCGGATTACCGGCGACGGCCCCAGGTCACTTCTGATCGCCCCATTATGGACAGGGCATAAGCGCCGGGTGCTGAACGGCCTGCATGCCTACCTGAAAGAGCACGATATCTGGCAGGGGAAAAACTACAGAGAAGAATCTTAAAGAGAAGAATCTATAAATGAAAGGAACAGGAAGCATGGACAAACCTCTCAAATTATATAAGCTTATTATTTTATATATCCTCAACAGGGTAGATTTCCCTCTGACCAACGCGCAGATCTCCGAATTCATCCTGGATGAAGGCTATACGACCTATTTCAAACTTCAGCAGACAATCTCCGAATTGGTAGAATCCAATCTCATCCGCGAAGAATCTACCCACAACAGGACCTTCTATCACATCACGGAAGAAGGAACTGAGATCGTCTATTATTTCAAGAGCGATATCTCTCCTGCCATCCAGAAGGATATCAATAACTTTCTAAAACAGAAAAAATACGAACTGAAGAATGAAGTATCCGTTAAATCCGACTATCACCGCAATCCTAACGGTGAATATTCTGTGAAGTGCCAGGTCATTGAACAGCGGATCCCTTTGATCGAGCTGACTGTGACCGCGCCTACGGAAGACGAGGCCGAGACGATCGCCAATAACTGGACGCGGAAGAATCAGGAACTCTATGCATATATTATGTCACAATTACTATGATAGGAGCGTTTCACAACTATGAGAACCAAAAAATTAGCAGAATTATATATCAGTTTTTTCAAAATCGGCGGACTCACCTTCGGAGGCGGTCTCGCCATGCTGCCTATGCTGCAGCGGGAGGTCGTTCAGAAGCATGGATGGTGTACGGAAGAAGAGCTGCTGGATATCTATGCCATCGGTCAATGTACGCCCGGAATCATTGCCGTCAATACCGCTACCTATGTAGGATATAAGCAGGCCGGATTCATCGGCGGCGTGTCGGGTACTCTGGGAATGGTCTCTCCTTCCCTTATCATCATCTGTCTGATCGCCTCTATCCTGCAGAACTTCATCCATATGCCCGTGGTATTGCATGCTCTGGCAGGCATCCGAATCGTCGTCTGCGCCCTGATGCTCAATACGGTCGTCAGCATGATGAAAAAAGGGATCATCGATAAGCTTGGAGCCCTGGTTTTCCTTATTGCATTCATACTGGCCTGCTTTACTCCGGTTCCTACGGCGCTGGTCATCGTCCTTGCCGGAGCCGCCGGCATCATTGCAAAACGTATCGAAAGGAGGCGCAACGCATGATCTATCTGATTCTGGCATATGAATTCTTCAAGATCGGTCTGTTCTCCATCGGAGGCGGCATGGCGACGCTGCCCTTCCTGATGGATCTGACGAATAAATACGACTGGTTTACCGCAAGCGAGCTTACCAACATGGTCGCGATCAGCGAGAGTACCCCCGGCCCTGTGGGAATCAATATGGCGACCTATGCCGGCTACAACGCCGCGGGCGTCCCCGGTGCGATCGTTGCCACACTGGCCCTTACTGCACCGGCATTGATCATTATTGTATTGATCGCAAAGTTTCTGGAGAACTTCAGTGAAAATAAGAACGTTAAGGCCGCTTTCTACGGCATCCGTCCTGCCGTAGCCGCTCTGATCGGTTACGCAGTGTGGGAATTGCTTAAGATCGCGATCGTATCGGTCACAGACGGAAATGTGCAGGTGAATGTGATCAACGTATCGGTCTGCGCCGTTACATTTGCCCTGCTGCAGGTGAAGAAGCTTGGAAAGCTGCACCCGCTGGTGTGGATCGCGGCCGGGGCCTGTGTAGGGATCGCGCTTAGGATGTAACTGTATCTAAGCGTCCGAAACACATCTTTATAATCCGTCCGCAATCAGACATCTTAGCTTGTGGTGCTTCCTGATTGTGGATCGGATTCCATATGAATCAGCAGGAACTCACACATTACCCCATTGCTCACATCGATCCCCCGCTCTGTCAGCCGCACAAATCTGCCGGTATCTTCCATCAGCCCTATCCCGCACATCTTCTTTATCACCTCTCCATAGACACTCTCCATGCTGCATCCGAATTCAGCCGCGAATCTTTCCTTCGATACTCCTTCCGTCTTCCGAAGTCCTAAGAACATACACTCTTCCATCTCTTCCTTCCGGCTTAATGTCACCGGTTCCTCTCCGCAGTTCCACCGCCGATGACCCATAAGAGATGCGGCGCCTGCGCCGATCCCAAGATATTCCGTCCGGTTCCAGTACCCCAGATTGTGCCTGCACTCATATCCCGGCAGCGCATAATTCGAGATCTCATACCTGTGATATCCATACTCCTTAAGAATATCCTTCGTCCGCCAATACATCCGCCGCTCTTCATCCTCCCCCGGCAATTCCGCGATACCTTCCCTTCGCAATTCACCGGTACCTTCTTCGCTTCTCAGCTCCTTGCCGGCACTCCGATTCCCCTCATGACCCTCATCCGTACACCGATCTTTATACATTTCATAAAAAGGCGTACCTTCCTCGATGATAAGACTGTAAGCTGAGATGTGCTCCGGTCTTAATTCTGCCGCCTTCCGAAGCGTCTCCTCCCATCCTCTCACCGTCTGCCCCGGTATTGCCGACATCAGATCCACATTGATATTATCGAATCCCATCTCCCTGGCCAATCTGTAAGTAGCCAGGAATTCTTCGAAGGTATGGATTCTCCCAAGCCTCTTAAGTTCCTCATCCTTCGCTGATTGAAGCCCGATGCTCAGCCGATTGATCCCCGCCTCTTTGTAAGCCTTAAGCTTCTCCTTCGTCACCGTACCGGGATTCATCTCTATGGTGATCTCCGCCTCCGCGTCCACGGCAAATGTATCATATACCGCTTCTAATATTAGGATGATCTGATCTGCCGTCAGAATCGACGGCGTCCCGCCCCCTATAAAAATACTGACAATATGATAAACCTCTGCCAGCGCACCGTAAGTACGGATCTGCCGGCAAAGGCCTTCCACATATTCCTGCCGCTCCTCCTCCTTAGAGGGAGCCGACAGGAAATCACAATATAGACACTTTTTTACGCAAAACGGAATATGAATATATAACTCCAGCAGATTCATCTCTCATTCCTATTCTTATCTATTTACATCTTTACAGACAGAAAGACATTACTTATCATCCAGCTTCAGCACACTCATGAATGCCCTCTGCGGAATCTCTACATTGCCCACCTGGCGCATCCTCTTCTTGCCTTCCTTCTGCTTCTCAAGGAGCTTCCTCTTACGGCTGATATCACCGCCGTAACACTTGGCAAGCACGTCCTTTCTCATGGCCTTCACGGTTTCCCGGGCGATGATCTTGCTGCCGATCGCCGCCTGGATCGGAATCTCGAAGAGCTGTCTTGGAATCTCTTCCTTCAGCTTCTCGCACATCTTCCGTCCGCGCTCGTAGGCAGTATCCGCATGGATAATGAAGGACAGCGCGTCTACCTCCTCCTTGTTGATCAGGATATCAAGCTTCACCAGATTAGACTGTACATACTCGTCCATCTCATAATCGAAGGACGCATAACCTCTGGAACGCGATTTCAACGCATCAAAGAAATCATAGATGATCTCATTCAACGGCAGATGATACCGAAGCACCGCGCGGGTCTCTTCTATATATTCCATCCCGTCATAGACGCCTCTGCGCTCCTGGCAGAGATCCATGATAGAACCGATGAATTCCGATGTAACCATGATCTCCGCTTTCACCATAGGCTCTTCCATATATTCAATCTCTGACGGATCCGGCAGATTAGACGGATTGGTCAGCTCTATCACCTCTCCGTTGGTCTTATGCACCTTGTAAATAACTCCCGGAGCAGTCGTTACCAGATCCAGATTATATTCCCTCTCCAGACGTTCCTGGATAATCTCCAGATGAAGAAGCCCTAAGAATCCGCAGCGGTAACCGAATCCCAGCGCAATGGAGGTCTCCGGCTCGAACTGCAGGGATGCGTCATTGAGCTGAAGCTTCTCCAATGCATCCCGAAGATCAGGATACTTTGCCCCGTCTGCCGGATACATACCGCAGTAGACCATCGGGTTCACCTTCTTATATCCGGGAAGCGGTTCTGCACACGGGTCAGACGCGTCAGTGATGGTATCTCCCACACGGGTATCCTTCACATTCTTAAGGCTGGCCGTGATATAACCAACCATGCCTGCGCTCAATTCCTCACAGGGAATGAATTGTCCTGCGCCGAAATATCCGACCTCTACCACCTCAGCCTTCGCGCCTGTCGCCATCATCAGGATCGGAGTCCCCTTCTTCACGGTTCCTTCCTTGATCCTGCAGAACACGATGACGCCTTTGTATGAATCATACAGGGAATCGAAGATCAGCGCTTTAAGCGGCGCCCCGGGATCGCCCGTCGGCGACGGGATCTTCTCAACGATCTGTTCCAATACATTTTCCACATTAAGCCCTGTCTTCGCCGAAATCTGAGGCGCATCCATCGCTTCAATCCCGATTACATCCTCGATCTCCTCGATCGCCCGTTCCGGCTCCGCGCTTGGAAGATCGATCTTATTAATAACCGGCATCACATCCAGGTCATGATCCAGCGCCAGATAGACGTTGGCAAGCGTCTGCGCTTCAACCCCCTGAGCCGCATCTACTACCAGGATCGCGCCGTCGCAGGCCGCGAGGCTTCTTGACACCTCATAGTTAAAATCCACGTGCCCCGGCGTATCGATGAGATTGAAGATATACTCCTCCCCGTCCTTCGCCCGGTACACAATACGCACCGCCTGCGCCTTGATCGTGATTCCTCTCTCACGTTCAAGCTCCATATTATCCAAAACCTGAGACTGCATCTCACGGCTGGTCAGAAGTCCCGTCATCTCAATGATACGGTCCGCCAATGTCGATTTGCCGTGATCTATATGCGCTATTATACAAAAATTACGAATTTTACTCTGATCTATTCCTGCCACTGCTACCCTTCCCCTTAGAAATTGCAATCAAATTATTACATTACTTTTACACTTCGCTTAGTATACCATGACAGACCCAAATTTACAATAATAGAAATCACACGCTGAATTTTACGATAAATATCTCCACGCTCATCACATCATTCAGCCGCCCCGTCTTCACCATCTCTTCCGTATCGGCGGCCTCCTCCATGATCCTCAGAAGTTCTTTTCCCGTGAAGCTTCTGCACTGCTGCATGTATTTGCCTGCCACAAACGGATGCAGCTTCGCGGTCTTTGCTATCTGAGATTTATCATATCCTCTTTTCTGCAATTCCTTCACTTCCAGCAGAAGCCTGAATTGGCGCGCCAGAAGATATAAGATCCGCATGGGAGGCTCCTTTAACGCAAGAAGGTCGTAATAATAATCAAGCGCCTTCCTCTGCTTCTTCTCTGCCACCGCCTCAACCATATCGAATATCTTATTAGAGATCTGAGCCGTACAGATCTCGTCTATATCCTCCGCCGTGATCTCATCACATCCCAGCGTATAGGAAAACAGCTTCTCAAGCTCATTCTCCAGATTCTCCATATCCGTCCCTGCCTTGGATATCAGATAACGGGCGGCTGACTCCTTGATCCGCCGCCCTTCTCTCTTCACATTGCCGCCGATCCAGTAGAGCAGCGTCTTCTCATCCTGACGGCCAAGCTCAACAATACGGCCCTTATCCTTCACCGCCTTGTACATCTTTCCTCTTTTATCTATTTCATTCTCGATAAACAGAAAGCAGGCGGTATCCGGCATTGTCTTAATATAATCCGCCAGTTCAGGAACGGCATTCTTAAAAAAGCCTGAATTCTCCACCGTGATCAGCCGGCGCTCTGCAAAAAAGGGCATAGTCTCCGCCAGATCGATCAGTTCGCCGGGACGGATGCCCTTACCCTCATAATAAGCATAATTGATCGTATCTCCGTCCGGGATCATTGCTTTTGTCATCCGTTCCTTATACTGCTTTTTCAGATAAGCCTCTTCCCCATACAGGAGATATACACTCTTAAACTGTCCGGTCTTAATATCTTCATTCAGACTCTTCATATCACCTTACCATATCTCTGGAGATATCCTTCAATGAATGGGCGCCGCACATAGCCATGGCATCCTTAAGTTCAGCCACAAGCTTTGCCGTGTAGCAAGCCACACCCTCTGCCTTACCCCCGTACACTGCCGACACGAACGGACGCCCGATCAGAACCGCATCTGCACCAAGCGCCAGCGCCTTGAACACATCCGTACCGGAACGGATCCCGCCGTCCACGAATATCTTAAGCTCTCCGCCGACGGCATCTGCGATCTCTTCTAATACTTCCGCAGTTGCCGGACAGTGGTCGAGGACACGTCCGCCGTGATTGGACACAACGATTCCCGCCGCATTCGCTTCCTTCGCCTTCTGCGCACCCTTGACCGTCATGATCCCCTTTACAATGAACGGAATCCCGGCCTCAGCCGCAATCTCCCTAAGCTCTTCCACGGTTTTGCTCCCTGCAGGAGGAGTCAGGTTCTTAAGGAACGGCAGGCCCGCCGCGTCTATATCCATTGCCGCCGCGAAGGAGCCGCAGGCCCTCACCAGTTCAAACTTCTCTTTTAACGTACTGATATCCCAGGGCTTCACCGTCGGTATCCCCCTGCCTTCTTTCCGGCCGATAGCCTTAGCCGCCGCCTCCATCACAGCCGGGTTCGTCCCGTCTCCTGTAAATGCTGCAATTCCGGCATCCGCACATGCCGACACCAGGATATCATTATATTCCAGATCATCATATTTATCCCCGTAATGAAGCTTCATAGCCCCGATCGGCGCGGCAAATATCGGAGCGGCGAACCGCTGCCCGAACAGCTGGAATTCTGTATCCGCCGGCTGATTCTCACAGATGGTATCCATGTTAAGACAGATCTCCTGCCACTTATCATAGTTGCGTACCGCTACCGTACCGCTTCCCTTCGCACCCGGTCCCGGAATCTGGTTTCTGCATGCTCTTCCGTTGCACACCGGGCAGGCCTTGCAGTACTCACCCATACATGTCCTGGCATTGGCCAGTACTTCTTCATATAACATTGTATTCAATCCTCCGTTTTCTTCTATAATTCTTCTATATTCTTCTGTATTCTTCCATATTCTTCACACTCTTCTGCCAAAAGGCTTCCCGTAAGCGCCTGTGATCCGCTGATATCCCGCGGCCAATGCAAAGGTCAGCGCATAATTCAGCAGCATCACGGCAGCCCTTTTCCCGGAAGATCCTTCCATGAACCCATAACAGAAGAAATATCCGTAGACTACCTGATGGATCAGATACATATAAGCGGAATAATCTCCTAATATCACTAATAATCTGCACGACAGCAGCTTAGGCAGGATTCCTCCAGACCTGTGTATCCCCCACAGCAGCAGCACGTTCGGTATGATCCATACAATACTCCGAAAGAGCCACTCCGGCATCGGGACACAGAACATCATGACTGCGATCCATACCGCCGCGATCCCGCCTGCCGCCCCGTAACCTTTTCCCGCCGGAAGCTTTGAGCTGCACATTCCGGCGATCATACCGATCACATATTCTCCCACACGGGACAGCGGAAATATATACACCCAATATTCAGCCGTAAGCGCTGTCCTTCCTATCATGAAGCAATAGATAAACTGTACCGCGAATATGGCGGCCATGACCTTCACCGCCCTCAGAAGCTTCTGATCCTTCTGATTCTTCAGCAGACGCGCAGTGATGTGCAGAAGCACCGGCGTCAGAAGGCAGAGTACCGCATAAGTGGACAGGAACCAAGACACCCCGTTATATCCCCAATAATACTTCGGATACAGAGACTTTGTCAAAGTCACATTCATAAGGAATACGATTCCCCAGAAGACAAGCTTTTTGGTTCCGCCGGCCTGCACATCTGAAATGACCCCTGATTCAAAAATACTTGCCAGAGTCATGATCACATGCAGAAGATACAGCTTCTTAACATGGCGCAGCATATAAGATACGCTGCTTTTGAGATCCCTTTGCGGCTGCTTCCCGTTAGACCAGGACAGACCGTTCAGATATCCGCTCAGCATGAAGAACAGGCTGACTCCCCACACCGCGTACATGGACAGGCCCGTATTGCCGTAATGATAGAAGATGATCCCTGCGAGCGCAACCGCGCGCAATCCCTGAAATTCAGCTATCTTTGTACCCGGCAATGCCGCCGTCTTTTTCTCCATCCTTTGTCCTCCCAAAACTTCTGTATCCGTCTGCCCGATCTGCTTACTCCTCTTCGTCCTTACCGGCAGCGGGTTATTTCAGCACATCTTTTAAGAGCTCTAACAGCTTCGGGATATCTATAGGCTTCGCTATATGTCCGTTCATCCCTGCGTCAAGCGCCGCTCTTCTATCCTCATCAAAGGCATTCGCCGTCATTGCGATAATCGGTATATTCGCGATCTCAGGCTCCTCAATCTTCCTGATCCGCCTTGTGGCCTCATATCCATTCATGATCGGCATCTGTATATCCATCAGGATCAGGTCGTACTGTCCGCAGGCGGCCGTCTCCATCTTCTCTACAGCAACGGCTCCGTCCTCTGCCACATCAATGACAAAACCGGATTCCTTAAGGATCTCCACCGCGATCTCCTGATTCAGTTCATTATCCTCAACCAGAAGGATCTTCTTCCCTTCAAAGGCCAGCTCTTCTTCCGCTTCGGCTGCTTCCATATCAGGCGTCGTATACGGAGACTCCAGAATCCCCCGAAGCTCCGATAAGAAGATCGGCTTCGAACAAAATGCCGTAACGCCTGCATTCCTCGCTTCTTCCTCAATATCTGTCCAGTCGTAAGCAGTCAGGATGATGATCGGCGTATCATCTCCGATGATTCCCCGGATACGCCTCACAACCTCGATACCGTTCATATCCGGCATCAGCCAGTCGATGATGAAAGCTGCGTATTCATCGTTCTGTTCTCTTGCCAGCTTGACACGGAGCACCGCTTCTTTGCCGGAAGTAGTCCAGTCTGGACGCATTCCTATCGTGGAGAGCATCTTGGTAACACTGGAACAGGTATTAAAATCATCATCTGCCACAAGCGCACGAAGCCCCTTAAGCTGCGGGATCTCCTCCTGCCGCACCGAACCGGAACAGGTCTCAAACTGCAGTGACACGGTAAATGTCGTTCCCTTCCCTTCTTCACTGGCCACAGAGATCGTACCGCCCATCATATCCACGATATTCTTGGTGATCGCCATTCCAAGTCCCGTGCCCTGTACTCCGCTGACCGTACTTGTCCTCTCCCGCTCAAACGGCTCAAACACATGCTCTAAGAATTCCTGGCTCATCCCGATTCCCGTATCCTTTACCTGGAAATCATAGGATGCATAACCTTCATGTATATTCTCATTCTGTATGATACGAACGCTCACGATCCCGCCGGGTTCTGTAAATTTCATGGCATTGCTCAGAAGATTCAGCAAGATCTGATTAAGCCTCAGGCTGTCGCACATTACATTTTCATTGACCACATCGGCCGTATCTATATAGAATTCCAACTGCTTCGACGAGATATCTGCCTGCACGATCGTCCTCAGATCATGCATGATCTCCGGGAGAGACGTCTCCTTCTCCTCGATCTTAACCTTGCCGCTCTCGATACGGCTCATATCCAGAACATCATTAATAAGGCTCAGCAGATGATTGCTTGACGTAGTGATCTTCGACAGATAATCCTGAACCTGCTCTGTATTGTCAATATGTGCCGCCGCCAGAGAAGTAAATCCTATGATCGCGTTCATAGGCGTCCTGATATCGTGGGACATATTATTAAGGAACGTGGTCTTCGCCTTATTGGCGTGCTGCGCAGCTGCAAGGGCATCCTGCAGATCTATGTTCTGTCTCTCCAACTGTGCTTCCAGCCTCTTCTCATCATCAATATCTACGAAGAGCCCTACAAAGGTAATCGGCGAACCATCCTCCCGTCTGGACAGCCTTCCGGCGGCATGGAACCATCTCCACCCGGCCTTCCTGGTAAGAAGACGGTATTCTACATTATAGTTCTTCTCATCACTGTAATCTCTTACGGTATCCCAGAATTCCTGAACCGCCCATGCCTTATCGTCCTCATGCAGCAGATCCGACCATGACTCCAGCCTGTTGGGGAAGTCCTCCTCGCTCTCATATCCCAGCATTTCCCGGAAGGTATCCGACCACATACAGGAAACGATTTCTCCCTTCTCATTGAATTCCATGCCCCAGCGGCCGGAACCCATGGCAGTGTGGATATTCTCCATATCCGTCTGCTCTCTCTCTATCTGCGCATAGGCGGCCCTGATCCTGTCGCCGTCTTCCTTTTCCTGCCGCAAGAGAATCTGGGCATTCTTCCTGGAATGATAGATCAGTCCCAGGAACACCGCGAGCATGACAAGCACCGTAATCACGATCTGGATAATGCCGTGCCGCATCATATCGGAACTGATAGAGCTGATCTGGTCGCTGATAACATTCTCCCGGATCAGAATGGTCAATACCCAGTTCGTATCTTCTATCGGAATATAACAGAGCTCTTCCTGCGTTTCCCTATAGCTGAAGGAAACCTGCCCCAGATTCCCGTTAGTAAATTCATACACCAGCCTCTCATAGCTCGACCCCTCATCCATCTCGGCATCCGCAAGTTCAGCAAGAATATTCTTACCCGCCGTAAGATACCCGAAGTCGTCATTGGTCAGACTCTCACCGTTACGGTAATACAGGTTGCAGTATGTCTCATTGGTATCCGTCTGCAACGTCAGGGCGCTTAACATCTCGCTGATATCAAGCTGGACAAAGCATACCTTAAGCCGGGTCTCCTGAAATGCTATACCCTCTGTCGGGATAGCAAGAAGCACCTGCTTCCTCGCTCCATAAGGATTCGACGTACTGATCACAGGCTCCGTAAGTTCCTCGGCAAGGAAACTGTACCTGCTGAGCCCTGACGCGGTACTGTGTTCCGTATAGACGATCCCGTTCTCATCTACCAGGGCAAATTTCTCCACACTATACAGCCTCTTCACCCTTCCAAGGAAACGCCGCAGCGTCTCCTGCGATTCCAGATCCGATTCATCCAGCACTTCAAGCGCATTCTTCATATATGTGAAATGATCCTTCAACTCCTCCGAGACAACCTGCGCCCTCCGTCCCGCCAGTTCCTCCAGATAGAATTGGCTGACTCTGTTTACCGCCTTATTCGTGCCGACTCTCGCACTGTTCGACACCCATATGGTCGTAACGAGAAGGATAGCCGCAATGATAAGCCCGCCCCATATGGCGAAAGCAACGGTCTGCCTCCTCCGCTTTTCATTGATACTATTATGTTGTGATCGATTCATTTTCCGCCCCTTACTCCATCTCACCGTATAATGTCCAAAGCATTGCCGCCGCGTCCTTCTGGTAAATGATCGTCGTTGTCTCTTCTGTCTTCTCAGGATATGCCTCACCCGGCATAAGTCCGTCCGCGATCTTTACCGCCACCTGAACGGTATCAAAACCAATAGAATAGCAGTCCTGGACGCCAAGCGCATATATAACTCCGTCCCTCAGATACCGGAGCGCTTCCTGATCGTGATCCATTCCCACGATCACGATATCTTCTTCGCGTCTGGCTTCAAGGACCGCCCTGGCAACGCCCACCGGATTACTCATATTGCAGCAGACGATCCCCGCAAGGTCCTGATGCTGCTCTAAGAATCCCTTCGTCAGCTCATACGCTTTCTCTTCGTTATCCTCGTCATACGCCAGCTCAACGATCTCCATATCCGGGTACTGCGCAATGATATCCTGCGCGCCAAGTGCTCTGTCTTCATGACAGGGAGCCTCCCTGGTTCCCACAAGAACAGCGACCTTGCCGCGGCCCTCAAGCTTCCTGCAGAGAGCCTCTGCGAGACTGGCGCCGTCCTCATAATTATGCGTATTGCCTACATAAGCAATACGGGCACACCCGTCTTCCTTTGAAGCATCCGAGCTTGAAAATGTCATGACCTTCTGTCCGCCTTCTATGAGCCCGTTGATCACAGGCGTAACGATATCCACATCCGCGACGTCCACCCCGATCACATCAAAATTCCTCCCCGAAGCGTCCGTTAATCGCTGCACCTGATCCTGTGCCGAAACGCTTCTGGGAGCAAGATACTCGTAATTGATGATGACGCCCGACTGCTCGTACTGCTTTGCCGCGTCTTCAATTCCAAGCGCTACCGCATCCCACCAGGGATGGACGGTTTTATAAGTAAAATAGAAATTATATTCTTTCTTTAAAGGTTCATATCCTTCCAGCTTATGATCAAAATCAACCGCCTCCGCAACAGCCTCAACATTATAATCTCTGTTATCTGCTGTCTGTTCTTTGCCGGCTTCGGACAAATGCTTATCATCAGCTTCGCCGCATCCTGCAAGTCCGGTACCGCATATACAGACTGCCGCCGTCAGCAGCGCACCTCTTAATGCTCCAGACCTCTTCCTAAACATGACTGCGCCTCCTCCCGTTCATCGTCTTTACCTGTGCTTATCGTTACTCTTCATTGTATCACATAACCAGCTAAAAAACATCATTTTTTGCTCGTTTTACATATAATAAAAACATCTATACTCAATACAAAAAAAGGGGCTGTCGGTAAATGACTCTTTTTAGTGTCATTTACCGACCTGTTTCCCAAAAAAGATATCTCCCGCAGAATTCCGTGCTTTTCAGCATGGACTCTTCTGCGGGAGATATCTTTTTCCTTGTTGGCCACCTTATTTTAGGGCGCAAAATTCCCTTGCTGCTTATTTTGGAAGTACTCTTTTCCTATGCAGCTTTCTCCTC
>CAJTGB010000017.1 GCA_910575835.1 Lachnospiraceae bacterium
CCTGCGCAATCATTGCTGAAATCGGCATTGATATGAAGCCGTTCAAAACCGCGGAGCATATCTGTTCATGGGCAGGCCTGTGCCCCGGCAATAATGAAAGTGCCGGGAAACGGAAAAGCACATCTGTCACGAAAGGCAATCCTTACATAAAAAGTATGCTTTGTGAAATTGCCTGGGTAATCGCCGGAAAACGCAATACCTATCTGTCCGCTTGGTATTGGAGAATCAAACAGAAGAAAGGGGCTAAAAAAGCTATTATTGCCCTTGCAAGAAAACTTCTTGTAATTATTTACACCATGCTAAAGCAAGGCACTCTTTTCGATGAATCCTGTTTTGAAGCCAGACGTAAAAGCTGCGAACAAAAACAGCTTTCCCGATACATACGTGAATTAGAGAAGCATGGCTACCATGTGGAAGCGTAAGCCTGATTTTTTGTAATACCGATATTTCACTGACGGCAGCCATTTTTATGACTGCTTTATCGTGATGCTTTCATGATTGTTGAAAACATTTGTTGTCAAGGTTCCGTTCTTGGCTACGAGTTTTATTTTCGTAGCAAGGTTCAGCATATCTTATGAAGCAAGTATAGCATATGGATTTCAATATAAAGGACAATATATTGTCGCCCACTTTCCGAAATATATTTGTTTTCAATAACAAAAAAGACTGCTGGAAATATCTGCTTTCCAACAGCCCCTTTCAAAATCAAAAACGATCAGGCAAAAATTTCGTCATTTAGTCTGATTAGTTCCTTGATCTGTATCTCATTCGGGTTTTTATTCGTGTTTTCCGTTACTTTCCTGACAAACTTAACAATGCACGATTTCTTTTCTTCCATTTTATCCGATATGTCCACATCCCCTTTCAGACAATACCTACACAGAAAATCCGCTATTTTCCACTGAATATCACTCTGCATATCCCCGCTTTCATAAGAACATTCCGCAGATTCAAACTTACATTCAAGAAACAAAAGCTTCTTTTTCCCATTTTCATTATAAATTACCGCAATATCTGGTTTGGCATTCATCATATGTCGAATGGTTCTCTTTTCGTCATCTGATAATTCATCGCAGGCAATTTCATTGTGTCCCAGATTATTTTCTTCGCCCACATAAGATATGAAACTATCCGTTCCTTTTACATACTGAATAAGTTTAGAATTAAAACTAAAATCTTGATTCATGGGCTTTGATACTGACGGAGAAAATGTTTTCTGCAGCAATCTTTTCTTCATATTTTCACAATCTTTATCTCCAAGAATCATACGGCGGTTTCTTTCAAAGAAATCTCTCATAAGAGTCGCTTCATAGAAAACATTTTCAATTTCAGCTTCGGATGGAACACTGCACGCATCAAATATATTTATAATTCTATTATTCCCGTTTCTCTTATCTTTGCTGCGGTATTTTCTCAATATATTGTACAAAAACACTGCATATTGCCGTTCCTCACGGCAAATAGAATATTCGTCCTGAAGAAAATGCTCTATGGAGCATCCATAACTATTCCAGATATCGTTATTCTTTGAATTCATATTCACTCTGTCCTCCTTCTCTAGCCAAATACCCGCTGCAGCAAGCTGCGAGTAATTTCAGTTCTTTCACGTCCGCTTAAAAATAATATGCTTCCCCATCCTGAAGAACCTTCACTCTATCCTGATACGCCGCAAATACTGGCATTGTTCTAAAATTCTCCGCACATTCCGTATGCATGGGAATGATAACTTTTGGATTCGTCAGGCGTATCAGTTTTTCAATCGTTTCCACATAAGCGTGGCCGCTGGTGTGCAGCTTTTCCATTCGATGGTTTCCGATAAATTCTTTTACCTTTGGATCGGCATGTTTTCCATCCAGATATCCTGTCCACTTGGAATAAATAATAAGCGGATCAGAGAACTGCTCCATGATTTTTTTAAACCTTGGATTGCTTTCCCTTGCAAGCATCACAAATCCTTTTCTTTGCAGAATAGAAAAAACCGCCTTGTAACAATTCTCTTTTGCCCCAAGCCCCTCCATATCATTGCCGACAATGTACAGCCTTCTCGGCTTTCCATGAATCATCTCCGGCCTGTATTGCTTGTAATATTTCCCTTTGTCCTCCATCGCTGCCAATATCAGCTTTGCCTGATACGCATCACAGACAAAATCCATTCCCCACGGAAGCGCATGATAAAATTCCATAATGCTGTCCAGATTGGTAGAAGACACTACAATCACGGATTCCTTATTTGTCCGAAACAGCTCTCTCGCACGCTTTCCCAAATCCGATTCTGTGCGGATTAAGTTTTGTTTTGTCTCATTAATACGTGAGAGCATCGTTCCCTCTGTGATCAAAATATCTATCTCGCCTATGTATGTCTGGACCATCTTTTCAAGCGTATTGTTCTCTCCGATAATGCCATGTTCGCGGAAATCCCCTGTAAACAAGATTTTCTTTCCGCCAGTTTCAATGAAAAACATATAGGCATCCAATGCAGAATGATCAACAATAAAAGGTGTTACATGAATATCACCGAACACTTTCAGCTTTTGTCCAGGAAAGAAACGTTTTATGCTTTCGATGCGCGGCAAGCCTTTCTCTGCCGTGTTCATGCCAAAATCAAGTTTTTCAGTGAGGATTTCCAAAAGTTTCTTAGCCGTAGAACCAATATAGAGCGGGATATCCTGTGGGATTTTTTTATACAGTCCCATATGATCTCCATGATAATGCGTAAACAATACGCCGTCGCAAGGTTCACCGCTGAAAATAGTTTGGGTAAGCGCCTCATCTCCCATGGCGCCTTCCACGTTGCTGTTCGGAAGATTTGCTCCACAGTCTATAATAATGCGGTGGCTATTTGTGCGGATTTCCGTTGCACATCCGCCGATCTGATGGCTTCCGCGGTATATCGTAATCTCATTCCTCTTCTGATACATAAATCACTCCCATTTTCAACAGATTTTATAGGACCAGTGTCACTCAATATAAATCAAACCCCATATAGCGCATTAATTTCCCGTCTTTTAAAAATACTCCAAAATCTTCTCTTAAATAGCTTCCCTCCCACATTTTATAGCGCCGCTCGTAATTATTATAGGTTATAGTATAGCCAATGTTGTTTAACTGGTTAAAATCCCTTTGCCTCATCCGCTCGTTCGCTTCCGGGAACAATTCATAATAACATGTTTTGCAGGAAAAATATGAGTCCCCGTCTACGTCATAATAAGATCTTGTATCCATACAAAGCTCCCTCATCAGTGTTGCGATCCTCCGTAGCTTCATCAAATGTATGCGGTATCTTCCTTTTGCATTTTCATTAAAGGACGGTGGATGCTCTGAATCGTGTATGTATGCTTTATATTTTTTAGAATACTTTATTCGTATCAGACCGGCGTCTGTCAATGTCTTAATATCACGCTGCACCATTTTTTTGCCGATTGGAAGCCTCGATGTAATATCCTCATATTCCACCTGCTGACTTCTGATAAAAATATCATATAGCAAAAGCTGACGGTCAGTTTGGCTTAATTCTATCACTTCCATTAATATACCTCTTTCCCGCTTTCATGAGTACCCCGCTGCAAAATATCAAATCAACTTAATAAAGCAAACCAGCATCATGCACAGCCTGCCCGCTTAGCAATCCGCATAACCCTTTGAAGTCAAATACTTTCAAAGTAATAGAATAACAACCTTGCCCCAGCATGCGAAAGGTTCCGAAAACATAGCTGCTTGTGATCGGTTTTTCATGACTTCTGTTTTCAGTAACCGGATTTTGATTTTATCCGTCTTATTATTACCTTAGCATAAGGCACAGATGCGCCGGCCGCATAGATTGTATTTTAGCAGCGTCTACACCTCCACATTCCTCCTGAAGCTTACATAAGTCGTAATAAAATACAGAGCATAGATTCCGAAGAACAATAAGAACGATAACCCGAAATAATTGATCACCGCCGTGCGGATCCCTGTGTAGAAGATGAATTTCCCGCTCATGAACACCGATACACTCCCGCCGATCACCGCCGCAAGGAATACCGGACACAGATAATAGCACGCAAGCTGTTTGAGGATCACCATCCCGATCTCCTGCCTGTTCATCCCAAGCTTCTTAAGCACCGAATACCGGAACTTATAATTTGCAGAATCACTGAGCTGCTGCACAGACAGCACCGTCAAAGCAACGCACAAGAACACCAGCCCTATATAGAAGCATGGGAAGATCAGGCTGGACAGCATATACTTCATCTCCGGGATCAGATTGTCCCGCACCATATTCTCCACTGACATAACGACGATCGTATCCGAACCGCAGCAGATATTTCCCGGCAAAGCCTTATGCCCTGCAATGTCCTCATCTTCCCCGGTATCGTTCCGGGACTTCGGCCCGCCGATATGATCCAGCTGATTCCCCAGCCCGAACGGCGCTTCTCCCTCAATATCCACAGCCAGCTCCGAATAATAAGGAGTCAGCAGCGCCTCCTGCGAATCAGGAACAACGATCACATAGTCTCCGCCGTTATGTCCGTCCTGTGAAAATGGTTCCGCATAATATCCTGCGAATTGAAGTTCCCCCTCGTTCCCCCGGATCGTAATATCATCCTTCAGCTTCCCGGCTTCTTCCCGTATCCTCTCTTTCAGATGAATGAGATATTCATGCTCTCCAAGAGGAACTGCAGGATATCCAAGCATACCACGGAGACGGTTATAATCCGACAGCTTCATATAGGTATCATACTTGCAATAGAACGCACCTTGCCCGCTGTCTTTCGCGATCTTCTTAAGGTTCGGGCTTCCATCCTCATTCAGATACGTCCTGCCGAAGGTCTTCAAATGGGTGCTGAGCCAGATATTGACCTGGCTTTCCTCCGGGATGCGCCCATCTGTCCGCGCACCGTTTGCACCGCCTTGCACGCCTTTTTGGATCCTTGCATAGATATGATATGGATAAGCCTCTGATATCTTCGCCGATTCTCCTATGACCTCCAGTTCATCCGCAAAATCATCCTCCGTGTCCGCACTGTTGATCTGCACGTCAAATGGGAACTTCGTTTCAAGGATCTTATTCTGATAGTCGCTGAACATCATCGCCACCGTACATCCTAAGAACGCTACGGTAAACAGCGCCGTCAGCGTCCCCATGGTAAAGCTCATGGTCTTAAGCTTCGAGGAGAACTGCCGCAGCAGGAAGAGATTCTGTCCGCGGTACACCGCATTCCCCCTTCTTCTCACATAACAGACCAGCCAGGAAGATAAGCCTATATAGAAGAGATAAATGACCAGGACGATCCCCACCAGAAAGAACAGCACGTGCCCGCCGTTCTGGATTTTGCCCAAGAAGATAAATGCCGCAAATAATCCCAGGAACAGGACAGACGCAGGAAGCAGCCATCTCTTCCGCTGCTCATGAGATTCCCTCACCTCCTCATTCTTCTTCTGAGCCTCCATCAGATCGCGGATATTCATCCTCTTGAACCGCCTTTTGCTCCGAAGCAGAGCCAGAAGATAACAGCCCCCATAGCAAGCGGCAGTCATCAGGATACAATCTCTGTTGAATTCCATGTGAAGGTCGTATTTCATCCGAATCATGCTGTACAGGATCGCCATGATCACCTGCTGCAAAAGGACTCCAAACACCATCCCTATAAGGAATGCACATATCCCAAGCAGGATATTCTCCCGCTGATACAGACGGGCGATCTCCTTCTTCTTCATACCGATCAGAAGATAGATCCCGAATTCACGGCTCCGCTTTTCAAGCATGAACCGTACCATGTAATTGATCAGCCACGCCACGATCAATACAATGAAGAAGGTTGCAAGTCCCACAAGCGCCATCATCAGACCGGCCACCTGAAACATCTCTTCAATGTCCCTGGTGAAGATCAGGCTGTTAAATGCGAACATCAGCGCCGTCACGAAGGTCATAGTCAGGAAATACACCAGATAATCCCTGGCAGAACGCCTGACATTCCGAAATGCAAGTTTACCTAGCATCGCTCGCTTCACCTCCCGTCAGGGCCAGAACATCCAGGATCTCATTTAAGAAATCCCGCCTGTTCTTCGAACCGCGTATCAGCTCATGGAATATCTTCCCGTCCTTCAAGAACAAGATCCGGCTGCTGTAGCTTGCCGAAAATGCATCGTGGGTGACCATAAGTATCGTCGCTCGCATCCTCCGGTTCATATCGGTAAACGTCTCCAGAAGCGTCTGGGCAGACCGGGAATCCAACGCCCCCGTAGGTTCGTCCGCAAGAATCAGACGCGGATCATTGACCAAGGCTCTCGCACAGGCACACCGCTGCTTCTGGCCGCCTGATACCTGATAGGGGAATTTGTCCCGGATATCCTTAATCCCAAGGACGCCCAGTATCTCCTCGCATCTGCCGCAGATCTCCTTCTTCCCGCGCCCATGCAGCGTCATGGCAAGGATGATATTCTCCTCGATCGTCAGCGTATCCAGAAGATTGTAATCCTGGAATACAAACCCCAGATTCTCCTTCCTGAATTCGGCAAGCGCATTCTCTTTCATCTCTGCAATGTCCGTATCCCCGTACCATATATGCCCCGCCGTTACTCTGTCGATGGTGGAAAGTATGTTCAGAAGCGTCGTCTTGCCGGAACCGGACGCCCCCATCACTCCCACGAATTCTCCCTGCGCTACGGTAAAACTGACACGGTCAATGGCCTTCGTCACATTCGAGGCACTGCCGTAGTATTTCTCAACATCACACACCCGGATATAATCCTTCATGTACCGTCTCTCCCTTCTAATGCTGAATATTTTCGTCAGTTTTACTTTAGCAGATTTTTATAAAATGTAGTATCGCCCCGTCTTGCAGTAATCTTACAATTTTGAAAGATTAAAAATCAAGCCTTATAACTCCTTTGCAAGATAGCTGCTCACCGGGAATTCTAAGATCATCTCCGTCCCTTCCTGTTCACGGGACTTCACATCTATCACAATCCCCAATTTCTGGCACAGCCTTTCGCACAGATAGAGTCCCATCCCCGTGGAACGCTCCCTCTTGCGCCCGTTGCTCCCTGTAAATCCCTTCTCGAAGATGCGGTCAAGTTCTTCTTCCCTGATGCCGATACCGTTATCCCTCACAGTCAGACGCACTCCATGCCCGTACTTAGCCGTGCTGATCCAGATCCGGGCGCCTTCCTCTCTCCGGTATTTCATACTGTTCAGTACAAGCTGGTTCAGGATAAATGTGATCCACTTCCGGTCCGTATACGCAGAATCCCCGCAGTCTATCTCGGCCTGCACCCGGCTCTGAATCAGACAGAGCTTATTCTTTTTCAGCACCTCTGCAGCAATTTCCTGCAGATCCGTCTTACGGATCACATAATCCTTGTACACCTCATCCGACCTGGCATAGTAGAGCGCCATATCCACATAATTCTCAATCTTCTGGTTCTCCAGACGGATCCGCCGCGTACTGTCATTCTTATCATTCTCACACATCAGGTCAATGCCCGTGATCGGCGCCTTGATCTCATGCACCCAGCTCTCGATATATTCCCGGTATTCCTTCTGTTCATCTTCGATCTGCCGGATCCGTTCAATGACCGACTTGTTGGAGATCCGAATCAGATCTCTGTACAGCTGATCCTCAAGCCTGTGGGACGCCGGCATCAGTTCTCCCAGGAGATACCGCTGATCCATCTTCATAAGAGCCGTCTCTAATTCCTCAAAATAGCATTTTCTGTTATAATACCCATATCCAAACCACGCAGTCAGAATCAGGAGCCAGAAGATGACGACCAGCAGGTAATATTCCGTCTCATATCCCGTAGCAGATAAAAATCCTGCTAAAAGCAGCATACAGGTCATATGCAGCACTATAAGCAGGATTTTATCTCTTAAATATTCTGTAAGCTTCATATCCGATACCCCATTCCCCGCTTCGTCTCGATCAGGCCACAGACTCCGATCTCCCGAAGCTTTCCGCGGATACGCGTAATATTGACGCTCAGTGTATTATCATCAATGAACACCTGGTTATCCCACAGATACTCGATCATATCCGCCCGGGGGACGATCTCCCCCTTCTTCCGAAACAAATAATGCAGGATCTTCAACTCGTTCTTAGTAAGCTCCGTCTGATGTGTGCCGCAGCTTACCATTCCTCTTGCAATATCAAGCTCCACACCCTTATACACAAGCTTTTGCTCTTCTTCCCTTGTATCCCGGTGTGTTCTCTTAAGAACTGCCGCGATCCTTGCCAGAAGGATCGGCGCCTGAAAGGGCTTGGTGATATAATCGTCTCCCCCTTTCAGCATTCCGTTCAGCTCATCCATCGAATCCGTCCGGCTGGTCACGAAGATCACCGGGACCTCGGATTCTGCCCGTATCTTCGTACAGATACCGAAGCCGGACTCTCCTGGAAGATTCAGATCCAGCAGCACAAGGTCCGGCTTCTCTGCCAGCACGGCAGAAGCAACGTCCGAGAAGTCTTCAAGGGCAGTCACCTGATACAACGCATTCTCCAGGAGCACTCTAAGCTCCTGACGGATGACAGCATCATCCTCCGCAATCATAATATTCATAAGAATCTATTTCACAAGCAGGCTATTTCACAAGCAGGCTCTTCCCAGTCATCTCTTTCGGCTGTTCCATTCCCATAAGCTCGATCAGGGTCGGTGCAATATCTGCCAGACAGCCGCCCTCCCGAAGCTTATAAGCAGGATCGGCATTTACCAGGATGAACGGCACCGGATTCGTAGTGTGCGCGGTAAACGGCTCGCCCGTCTCCTCGTCGATCAACTGCTCCGCATTCCCATGATCCGCACAGATAAACATCTGGCCGTCCACATCCTTGATCGCTTCCACTGCCTTCCCAACGCATTCGTCCACAGCCTCGATCGCCTTGACCGCCGCAGCCTCTACGCCGGTATGGCCTACCATATCCGGGTTCGCGAAGTTAATGATGATCACGTCATATTCTTTGGAGCGGATCGCGCCCGTCAGCTTATCGCATACCTCGTACGCGCTCATCTCCGGCTTCAGATCATAGGTCGCTACCTTCGGTGAGTTCACAAGGATCCTGTCCTCGCCTGCATTCGGCTCTTCCACACCGCCGTTGAAGAAGAAGGTCACATGGGCATACTTCTCTGTCTCAGCGATACGCGCCTGCTTCTTCCCGTTGGAGGCAAGGAATTCCCCGAACGTATTGGTGATCTCTTCCTTGACGAATGCCACCTGCTTATTCTCGATGGTCACGTCATACTCCGTAAAGCACACATAACAGGTCTTCACCCTCTCGCCTCTGTCGAAGCCTGTGAATCCGTCGTCGCAGAAGGTCCTGGTGATCTCTCTTGCACGGTCCGGACGGAAGTTGAAGAAGATGATCGAATCGTTATCCTTAATGGTCGCAGCCGGAGCGCCGTCCTTCATCACAACGGTCGGAAGCACGAATTCATCCGTCGTATCCTTATCGTAGGAAGCCTGGATGCCTTCCGGCCCGCTTACCGCCTTCTCGCCCTCGCCGTATACCATGGCGCGGTATGCCTTCTCCACACGGTCCCAGCGGTTGTCGCGGTCCATCGCATAGTAGCGTCCCATGACCGTCGCGATCTCGCCTACACCGATCTCTTCCATCTTCGCCGCAAGCTGTTCTACATATTCCTTCCCGGAAGCCGGAGGCGTATCACGTCCGTCTAAGAAGCAGTGTACATATACCTTCTCTATGCCCTGACGCTTCGCCAACTCCAGAAGACCATAGATATGTGTATTGTGGCTGTGCACGCCGCCGTCGGACACCAGACCGAACATATGGAGCGCGCTGTTGTTCTTCTTCACATTCTCACATGCGGCAAGAAGCGCCGGATTCTCGAAGAAATCCCCGTCCTGGATCGCCTTCGTGATCTTGGTAAGATCCTGATATACGATGCGTCCCGCGCCCATATTCAGATGCCCTACCTCGGAATTGCCCATCTGTCCGTCAGGAAGCCCTACCGCCATGCCGCTTGCATTGCCCCTGACAAACGGACACTCGGCCATAAGCCCGTCCATAACCGGAGTTCTGCCCTCTAAGACGGCGTTGCCCTCTTTCTTCTCATTCAGTCCGTAGCCATCCAATATCATCAGTACCGTTGGTTTCTTGTTCATAATAACGTAACACTCCTTTGCTCAACATTTTTCATATTCCATCTACCCAAATAACCTCTCAAGCCATGCGTCTGCCAGATCGATCCACCTTGCACACTCTGCCTGCACGCCTTCCCCGTTCTCCCGTTCCACAACAGGGCTTGCAAGGCTTAAGCCGTGCGCTCCCTCAGGGAATATATGCAGCTCTGCCGGAATATTCTCCCTGCGAAGCGCCATTGTAAACAGCAGTGAATTCTCTACCGGCACCGTCTCATCCTCCATCGTATGCCAGAGGAAACAAGGAGGCGTCGACTTTGTCACCTGCTTCTCCAGAGATACCTTCTCTGACGACGATTCGTACTCATCCCCCAACAGCATCTCGAAGCTCTCTGTATGCGCATACTTCGGATCCGCAGTAATGACCGGGTAACTCAGCATGATCCCCCTTGGCCTTAACTCCTCCGTCTTTGCCCGAAGCCTTGAAGCAAGAAAGTCCTGATCCCAGAAAACGCCGTAGCTTGCCGCAAGATGTCCTCCCGCCGACGAGCCCTGCACGACGATCCGATCCGCATCTACATTCCACTCTGCGGCATGATCCCGAATGAGCTTCACTGACCGGCCGACTTCTAAGACCTGTGTCGGGAAATGGACCGGAGCCACCGAATAACGCAGCACGCAGGCATGGTAGCCCTTACTTAAGAAATGCAGCGCCGTCGGCTCGCCCTCTCTGTAACTGGTCCGCATATACGCGCCGCCCGGACAGATCAGGATCAGCGGACGTTTCTTCACCTTAAGGCTCCCGTCGCGGGGCGTATCCTGGATATAAACCTGAAGTCTCGCATACTCGGCAGAACCTTCCTCCCGTATCGGTATCTCTTCATAAATCATGTCAAAACCCCTTTCGGTCTTATATTATACAATACTTTATCCTATTTTAAAATAAATTTCGTTAAAAAATTATTGAATTATAAATTATGGAATCTCTGTCCGGCATCCCCCGGTATGCCGCACTCGCAAGGCACTTCCGTCTGACACTTCCCGCATCCCAAACGTGGCGCATGATGCTTCTTTACATGCAGCAGCCAATTGTGGCAGGGCAGATGCTCCTTCCCTTCTGCCGAGATCGCATGAACCGGACAGCGCTCTATACATTGGCCGCACTGGATACAGTAATCATAGAGTCCCTGGTACGGCCGCACATCCGCCTCTAATTCAAGGGATGTCACAAGACTGGCGAACCGGCCCGCCATCCCCTTGCGCGTAATGATTCCCTTAGACAGGCCGAACGTACCAAGCCCGCAGATATACGCCGCATGCCTTTCCGACCACATGCTCCCGTATACCTCCGTCTCAGAACCCGTATCCGGCTTCTGATTCATGAAGGCACAGAACCTTTCATCCAGCGCCGGAGCGCAGGCCGAATACCCCTCCTGGCGCAGACTGTCCCGCAGTCCTGCAATAAACGTCCGCAAGTATTCATTCCCCTCTATCCTGCAGTAAAGCCATTCAAGCGACGGCTCTTCGGGGCATCCCCGATTGCTCTTCCTCGCTTCTTCACTGATCGGAAAGAACAGAGATATCACCGTCCGCGCTTCTGCAAGCCACTCCTTTGGCGAGCGGTGCCAGGGTCCGACTGCTTCCGGCTTCTTATACTCGTCAAACAGCGGATCAGCGGCAGAGCCGATTCCAACCAGCGGCTCAGCGAACATCTTCAACGGTCTTCCTGCCCCGTCCGCTTCTTCTACAATGACCCGATTGCCCTCCATCCCGGCATATAATCTCTGAACCAGAGCTTCAAGCTGTGCGCGTTCCATTTTAATTCCCTTCTTTCTTTTTCATACAGCAGTGTTTGTATTTCTTCCCGCTTCCGCACGGACACGGGGCGTTACGCCCAATCTTCTTTTCTTTTCTCACATACGGCGTGTCATCCTCGTAGACTACTGTTCCCTCAATTCTCGTCCTTTCCTGCGGATACCGTTCAAAATATATACCGCCTCCTATATATGGCTCCAGACGGCAGTATTGCTTCAGCAGGCTGTCTTTCAGATATTCCAGGTTCTTCCCTTCTCTTAACCGCCTTGCGAAGTCTTCGAGCCTCTTAAAATATTCCGGATATTCTGCCTCGACTATATCAAGCTGGGGCAGAATATCCTGACGTTCTTCGATCATACACAGCTTCATATCCAATTCTTCAAATGTCCGGATGTCCGAAGGCATATCATCCACCATAAAATATATGTCCGAACAGATTCGCATGATCTCGCTGAGTCTGGAATCTTCACGGAAAATATTATCCCGTCTCCTTCCTTCGAGCTCTTCTGCCAGGTTTTTCCCGAATTCCGAATGGCTGGCCGCCGAAAAAAGCTCTATAATCTCCTGGATCATAGGATGGTTCTGTCTATCATTCAGTGCCGGATGAAGAATCATCACTGTCACGATCTGAGACAGAATATCCATATTCTCCTCTACATAGATACTGTATTGCTCAAGAAAAGCCTTAAAAAGCTTAAGCACCGCCGACAGATCCCCGTCTGTGAACATAATCATTGCCATCAGTCCCGAAAATCCTTCCAGGACCTGCGGGATCTCTTCTCTCTTCCATCGCTTGCCGCTGCCGATAAATTCTGTCAGCACATGGATTCCCCGGTCATATTGTTCGTAAGAGCTGCAGGACAGGGAGAATTCCAGAACAAAATCATTGTCCCGGCATCCCAGCTCATACGCCCTGTCAAACGCTCCAAACGCCTTTCGCGTATATCCGCGTTCCTGATAGGAAACAGCCAGTTCCCGCCAGAACCACTTATTGTCCGGCTCTTTTGCCACCAACTCTTCACCGCTTTTTACTGCTTTTCCTGTATTACCGGCTCTCCGGCGCGCATATGTCATCAGATACAGAAACTGTATCTCCTCCGGGAAAATCCTGTGGGCCTCTTCACACGCATCCCGAAACCGTTCATCATCTCCGGCTCTTTGGTAGATCTGAATCTGTTCTAAGAATTTTGCGGCCCCTGGATCTTTCGGCGGAGCAAATACAGGCCCCTGATCTTCCGGCGCATCCTTCAAGTGTTCATAAGCCTCTCTGATCTCCCGGAATTTCTCCGGGTCCTTCTCCGGCGAATGCTGCCTGACCAGCGAGAAATATGCTTTCTTAATCTCAGCCTGCGCCGCCCCCTGCTTGACTCCTAATATCTCATAATAAGTGCTCATTGCTCTTTTCCTCTTTTCTAATGTTATCCTTCCAGCATATCCAGGAGCTCTTCTTCCAGCTCTTCCGCCGATTCCAGATCCTCTTCGATCAGCGCGCACTTCAGCTCATACAAGGTGTCTTCCAGGTCTATGCGGTACAGGACATCCAGAGTATCTGCATTCTTAAGCCTGCGCTCAGCCCGCCGTATAACCGTTCTGAACTGCTTGGCATAAGAAGAGTCCTTCCATCTGCTTACATCCGTTATCTCATGATCTTTTGCCGTCTGTTCCATCATATTGATCTCAACTGCCGCCTCTTCTCCCGTACTTACGATCTTCGCTTTGACCTCCAGCATTCCGTTCAGATTGTAGGCAAACTCCACTTCCACCTTCTCCTCTCCGGCTTCCTTCCATGGAATGCCGGATACCACAAACTCTCCCAGGAAATGATTCTTGCGCACATCATCTGCTTCTCCCTGGTACACTTCTATCTTAGCCGCCGACTGACCGTCCCAGCTTGTAAAATAGGTATTCTTCCTGGATGTGGGTATCGTTACATTCCTTGGAATGACCACGCTCATATAATTCAGATCAAAACCGGACAGTGCGCGGACTCCCAATGTATATGGATTTACATCCGTCATGATCAGACTGTCTTCCCCGCTTATGGTTCCCTCGATGATACCCGCCTGAATGGCAGACCCTTCCGCAACCGCATAATCCGGATTCAGGGCCTGCGACGGCTTCTTCTTGAGATAACGCTCAAGATCCCTGCTGATCATCGGTATACGTGTAGAACCGCCCACCAGAAGGATCCTGTCAATATCTTCCGGCAGGATCTCGCTGTCAGCTAACACGATATCGATCGGGTTATGCGTCCTCTCCACCAGATCCTTAACCATCTCTTCGAACTCACTGACCGTTATAGTCTCATCCAGTGCAATAGGATTCCCGGCTTTCTGAGCAATGAACGGGATCACGATCCTGCAGGAATCCTGCGTGCTCAATTCCTTCTTACACCATTCTGCCTGCTCCTTTAACTTCACCATTGCCGCCGTGTTCTTCTCAAGGTCGATACCTTCCTTCTTCCGGAACTGTCTGAGCATCCATTGGATCAGACGTTCATCGAAATCCTTGCCGCCAAGCTTATTATCCCCGCTGCTGGCCTTTACCTCCAGCACGCCGCCAAACATCTCCAATAATGTCACATCAAATGTCCCGCCGCCAAGATCATAGACCAGGATATGGCTCTCTTCCTCCATATGCCCGATCCCATAACTAAGCGCCGCCGCCGTGGGCTCATTGATGATCCGCTCAACGGTAAATCCCGCGAGCTTCCCTGCCTCCACTGTCTCCTGCCTCTGCAGGTCGTCAAAATACGCCGGAACAGAGATCACAGCACGCGAAACCTCTTCCTTCAGATATTCTGATACATAATCTTTGATATGAGAAAGAAGCATGGCAGAGATCTCCACCGGAGTGAACTCCTTACCGCCCATATGTATCTTCTCTTTCGTGCCGATCTTGCGCTTTACCTCTATTACCGTATCTTCCGGGGCCATAAGATACTGCGCTTTTGCCTTGTCCCCAAATACAAAATTCTTATCCTGATCTATTCCAACTGCAGAAGGTGTGATCACCTCTCCGTCATAATTCAATATCATCTCCGGCTTTCCGTCTCGGATAATGGCTGCCTCCGATGTAGATGTCCCCAGATCTATTCCTATAATCGTATCCGTACTCATATGCCCTGCTCCCGCTTTCTTTTGTATTCTTATTTAGTCGCTGCCTTTTGACAGGCTGCTTTCATACTTCACTCTATGCAATCCTGTCTTTATATACCTCTCTCCAGGCCCGTTCCTTGTTCCTGACCGTCTGTCTGTACATAACGATAGGCGGCCACCTTCGCTTTCTTCTTTACCACTCCCATATATACATATCCTGGATGATAGATCTCTGCGACAACCTGCGTCCTTTCCTCTTCCGCTGTATCTATGATCTCGATCACCTCATGAAGTGCATAGTCCACCCTGACTCCTGTCTCTTCGATCAGGCTGATCCCGCCGGAGATCTGCTTCCCTCTCACAGCATTTCTGATCAGATCTATCTGCGCCACCCATGCCGGGTCATGCTCTGCGGCATACCGCATCATATTCCACACCTGCTCCTGGTACGCATCCAATACCTGCAGCAGTTTCTCCTGACCAGACTCTAACTCGGCAATCCTCTTCTGACTCTGTGCCTCTTCCTCGCGCTGCTCTTCTAATGCATCCAGACAATCCTCCAGCGCCATATCATGTTTACGGACATCTGTTCCTATCTGCCGGATCTCCTTAGACAATGTATCCAGAGATTCCTGTCCCTTCGAATTCTTATCCAGGACCTCCCTAAGCATTCCCTCCATTCCGAACCGATACTTCTTCTCTTCTGCCTCTTTTTCATTCTTATAACGAAATGAAAATATTCCCATGTTCCTTCTCCTTTTGCCTGACGGCTCCTGCAAACATCCCGCCAGCGCTTTCTTATCTTATCTCTTTACTAATTGTATCACACGAGCATCTGTATTAAAAGAAATATTTCCAATTGTTCAAGAAGCCAAAAAAGGGGTATCAAAGGAAATACATTCCTTCAATATCCCCATTTTCATCGTATTATTAACAATCAGTGTTCACAGACGTGCGCTTATTTATAGTTAACGATCTTACCGAAGTCAGCCTTCAAAGAAGCGCCGCCTACAAGGCCGCCGTCAATATCAGCCTGTGCGAACAGGTCTGCCGCTGTAGCTGCATTGACAGATCCGCCGTACTGGATACGGATCTCTGCTGCTGTGGCATCATCATACACTTCTGCGATACATGCACGGATTCCTGCGCAAACCTCCTGAGCCTGCTCAGTCGTAGCTGTCTTGCCTGTTCCGATCGCCCAGATCGGCTCGTATGCGATCACTGCCGTCTTAGCCTGATCTGCCGTTACATTCTGGAATCCAACCTTCACCTGCTGACGGATGAAGTCCATAGTCACGCCCTGCTCTCTCTGTTCCAATGTCTCGCCGCAGCACATGATTGGTGTGATCCCATGCTCAAATGCCTTGAGCACCTTCTTATTCACGTCCTCATTGGTCTCGCCGAAATACTCTCTTCTCTCGGAATGACCGAGAACAACGTATTTTACGCCTGCATCTACCAGCATGTTTGGGGAGATCTCTCCGGTGTATGCGCCGCTCTCCTCGAAATACATATTCTCTGCTCCAACCTGGATGTTGGTGCCTTTTGCAACCTCTACGACCGGAACGATATCAATTGCCGGCACGCAGAATACTATGTCGACTTCGTCGTTCGCTACTAATGGTTTTAATTCCTCTACTAATGCAACTGCCTCGCTTGGAGTCTTGTTCATCTTCCAGTTGCCTGCTATAATTTTCTTCCTTGCCATGTTTGTGGGTCTCCTATTCTGTATTATTGTTGAAAGGTAATGTAACTTCACCTTACTAAGTTCTTCCTTCGCCGGGGGGGATGTTCACTTCTCTAGGCTCGATTTAAGTAACTTCACCTTACTAAGTTCTTCCTTCGCCGGGGGATGTTCACTTCTCTAGGCTCGTAAAAACCTCGCCAAGTTCAGTGAACTAGGTAAACGCTAGGCTCGATAAAACCTCGCCAAGCTTTTTACCTATCATTAGCAGCTGCTACGCCTGGTAACTCTTTGCCTTCGAGGAATTCGAGGGAGGCGCCGCCGCCGGTTGAGATGTGGGTCATCTTGTCTCCGTAGCCTAACTGGTTGACTGCCGCTGCGGAGTCGCCGCCGCCGATGATGGTCGTAGCTTCTGTATCTGCCAGCGCTTTGGCAACCGCTTCCGTACCGTTTGCGAACTTCGGCATCTCGAAGCAGCCCATCGGTCCGTTCCATACAACCGTCTTGGCATCCTGTACGGCGTCACAGAAGATCTTCACGGTATCCGGCCCGATATCAAGACCCTGCCATCCGTCCGGGATCTCGCCTGCCTTAACCACCTTGCTGTTTGCATCATTGGAGAAATCATCCGCGATCACCGTATCAACAGGGAGCAGCAGCTTCACGCCCTTCTCCTCTGCCTTCTTAAGCATATTCAGCGCATATTCGCAGTAATCTGCCTCCAGAAGGGATCCGCCTACGCTTCCGCCCTGTGCCTTCGAGAAGGTATAAGACATTCCGCCGCCGATGATCAGAGTATCCACCTTGTCAAGAAGATTCTCGATCACAGAGATCTTGCTGGAAACCTTCGCTCCGCCGAGAATCGCTACGAACGGTCTCTCCGGGTTATTAACTGCATTGCCGAGGAAATCGATCTCTTTCTGCATTAAGTAACCTACTGCCGCCGTATCTACGAACTGTGTCACGCCTACGTTAGAACAGTGTGCACGGTGCGCGGTTCCGAATGCATCATTCACGAATACATCGCACAGAGAAGCAAGATCCTTGCTGAACGCCTCTCCGTTCTTTGTCTCTTCTATTCTGTAACGGGTATTCTCAAGAAGAACCACTTCGCCGTCCTGCATAGCGTCTACTGCCGCCTTAGCGTTCTCGCCTACGACCTCTGCGTCCGCAGCAAATTTTACTTCCTGATCAAGAAGTTCAGACAGACGCTTCGCTACCGGTGCAAGAGATAACTCCGGCTTCGGCTCTCCCTTTGGCTTTCCAAGATGCGAGCAGAGAATGATCTTCCCTCCGTCGGCGATCAGCTTCTTGATCGTAGGAAGCGCCGCAACAAGACGGTTCTCGTCCGTAATCTTTCCGTCAATAAGCGGAACGTTGAAATCACATCTCACAAGTACCTTTTTTCCCTTTACATTAATGTCATCTACAGATTTTTTATTGAGCATGTAAATTGCCTCCTAGATATAAATTGTCACAAAGATTATCCTTGTTAAGAAAAGGCCCGGTCCATTATCAGACCGGACCCTTTGGGTATTCCAGAATTATGCTAATTCAGAGAAGTATTTGATTGTTCTTACCATCTGGCTTGTGTAAGAATTCTCATTGTCATACCATGATACAACCTGAACCTCTGTTGTTCCGTTGTCTAATGGGCATACCATTGTCTGTGTAGCATCGAACAATGAACCATATCTCATACCAACGATATCGCTGGATACGATCTCGTCTGTGTTGTATCCAAAGGACTCGTTAGAAGCAGCCTTCATAGCCTCGTTGATCTGATCAACTGTTACATTGCCTTCAACAACTGCTGTCAGGATAGTTGTTGATCCTGTAGGTGTAGGAATTCTCTGAGCAGCTCCGATCAGCTTGCCGTTCAGTTCAGGAATAACAAGACCGATAGCCTTAGCTGCACCTGTGCTGTTAGGTACGATATTCACTGCTGCTGCACGTGATCTTCTTAAGTCACCCTTTCTCTGCGGTCCGTCAAGAGTCATCTGATCGCCTGTGTAAGCATGGATCGTGCACATAATACCAGACTTGATGGTTGCAAGATCATTCAGAGCCTTAGCCATTGGCGCCAGACAGTTTGTTGTACATGAAGCTGCGGAGATAACGGTATCCTCTGCTGTCAATTTGTCATGATTTACATTGTAAACGATAGTAGGAAGGTCATTTCCTGCTGGTGCGGAGATAACAACTTTTCTTGCACCTGCCTTAACATGTGCGGAAGCTTTCTCTTTAGAGGTGTAGAATCCTGTACACTCCAGAACAACATCTACGCCGATCTCTCCCCATGGAAGCTCTTCTGCGTTAGCCTTTGCATAAATCTTAATCTCTTTGCCGTCAACAACGATAGAATCCTCTGTTGCTTCTACCTTGTCGCATAAAGCGTATCTGCCCTGTGAAGAGTCATACTTTAACAGGTGTGCAAGCATCTTAGGGGATGTCAGATCGTTGATTGCTACAACCTCATACCCTTCTGCTCCAAACATCTGTCTGAATGCAAGACGTCCGATACGTCCGAATCCATTGATCGCTACTTTTACTGCCATGATTAATTCCTCCTAAAGTTTTATTAACTGTTTACGCAGTCCTATGAATCGTGAAGCTATTAACCTGTTACATCGTTAAATAATCCTCAACTGGTAATAATTGTACTAAATCTGATACCAAAATTCAAGTGCTTTTCCCATTTTTATGTAACTTGTTCAAAAAGATACCGTCTTCCTATAAAAACTGCATAATACCCGTCTTCTTCCCTATATGTGAATACTCCCTTACTCTTCTGTCTTACACACGATACGGTACACAAGAGCCGCAAGCGCGGCGCCTGCAAACGGACCGGCTATGAATACCCATACCTGTTCAAGCGTCGTCCCTCCCGCAAAAACCGCAGGGCCGATGCTCCTTGCCGGATTAACGCTCGTTCCTGTAAGCGGGATACCAAGGATATGCACGAATGCCAGGGTAAGGCCGATCACAAGGCCTGCAGCCGTACTGTTCTTTGCCTTTGCCGTTACCCCAAGTAAGGACCATGGTCCCGATAAATTCTGCCGCATATTTTTTCACACAAAGCCTCCTTTCCTAATGTAACCATAAAAGATATTATTTACAGCACAGAACAGACATACCAACTGTGCACTTAACCTTTTATACACCCTATCAATACTTAAAAAAAGCTTTTTACCATATTTGACACAATTTTACTAATTGTATAATTCTGCCCGTCCATTTAATATGTTAATATTAACATGCCATAGATAATAAGGAGGCTGTTATGACGATCGCTATTATAGATGATTCCGCTAAGGACATTTCACTGTTATATGAATACATATGCCGCTACTGCAACGAACACAAAGTACACGCATCAATCAGACAATTTACCCAGGAGAAGGCATTTCTCTATACTCTGAAAACTGAAAAATACGACCTTGTCTTTCTTGACATTTTTATGCGGGACACAGACGGTATCATGGTCGCAAAGGAGATCCAAAAGCTTAATCCCAGATGCCAGATCATCTTCTCAACTTCCAGCAAAGAACACGCAGTCAAGGCGTTCCGCCTTCACGCACTGGATTATCTGCTGAAGCCATACACCTACGCGCGGCTGGAAGATTCCCTCGATCGCTTCGAGCATACTGCCGCAAGATTTACACATTACATCGAACTAAAAGAAGGACGCTTCCAGACGAGGGTTCTGATCACGGATATCATGTATGTAGACTACCACAATCACTATATCCAGGTTCACACCCCGTCCGGCATCGTCCGCTCTTATATGTCCTTTGGGAATTTCTCCCCTATGCTGTCCCCCTACGGACAATTCTTATGGTGCTACCGGAATTGTATGGTCAATATGGACTATGTGGACACCTGGGAAGACAGCGATTTCATACTCAAAAACGGAGAACGCCTGCCTATCTTCAAATCCCAGAAAAAGGAGATCATACAGGCGTACGCCAACTATATCTTTGATTATGTAAACGGAGGTACGATATCATGACATCTGCTCATATTTTTAATACTCTTTGCTTCATATTCCCCTGTTTTATCCTTCTTCTGCTTACCTTCAAAGACCATATGCATGCCCCTGCCTTCATGCATATCGCCGTTGCCATCCTGCTGTATCTGGCGATAACCTTCTACGGCTCCCGCACCTACGTCAACTATATCTCATTTCCGCTGAAATACTTCCTGATCGGACTGTCCACCATCATTCTCGGCGCTGTCATCTTCGATATGGCGACCGGATACCGCTTAGGACACGGGATTTTTATCGTTGCCATCGCAAAATGCTACGCAGAACATGTCACGCTTCTGTCCATGTATGTCTATTTCTTGTTTCACCGCCGCCTGCCGTCCTATGATACTTTCGACTCCTTCAGGATCCGGGCCGTCCTGCTCCTTATTACATTCCCGCTGATATACCGCTTCTTCAAGCGGATATTGCGCCCGGCTTTGGACTATACGGTCTCCTTCTCTATATGGAATCAGGTATGGATCATTCCGATCTGCAACAACCTGCTCTATACCCTTTTGTTCTCCCAGGATATATCCGTTCCCGATTCCGCACCGGACAGATTTTACTACTATATTCCTCCCTTATGGGTGATCCTTACATTTGCAACCTACGTCCTGATCATGAGAGCGGTGCTGGTGATCATCGAGAATGCGAACCTGTCCGAGAAGCTTCATATCTCAGAGACCGTATTGGCGTCACAGCGCAAACAGTCTGAGGTACTTCAGCAGCAGATCGAACAGACCAGCCGGCAGCGGCACGATATCCGCCACCATCTTCTCGTGATAGACTCATACATCAAAACGAAAAATACCGGAGAATTGAACGCTTATATCGAAGACTACCGCACCTCCCTGACGCCTGCGGCGGATATCTACAGCGAGAATACCGCCCTGAATTCTCTGATCAGGTATTATAAGGAGCTGTCCGAAGAGAGAGGCTCTGTTTTTAACAGTTCTATATCCCTCCCCGGGGAACCTCTCTTGCCCGATATGGATCTATGCGCTATAGTTTCCAATCTTCTGGAAAATGCATCCGAAGCCTGCATGCGAATGACTTCCGGCAGCGGCTTCATCAATGTGAAAATATCTGCGACCACCAACTCTCTTCTTGCGGTCATCGTCGAGAACAGCTATGAAGGAGAGATTCAAAGATCGGGAAATACATTCATTTCCTCCAAGAAAAAAGGACGCAAGGGGATCGGAATCTCCTCGGTCCTTAATATTACAGAACAATATAACGGAATCGCCAAATTTGAGTACCAGGATCAGATCTTCAAAGCATCCGTCCTGCTGAAAATCAAATGACAACACATGACTTCTCTATACCGTTTTTGCTTTTTCAACTCTGCACGGAACAGATTTCATTGTGACAAATCCGGTGATCGGATCATTGTAATCAAGGCTTGTCAGCTCATTGACGTTGCCCATCTTCCATGCCTTTGGCATGTATGCGCTTCCTCCGCCGTGGGGAATATGGATGCAGCGCCGTGCCATACCGCAGATACGGGTCTTAAAAGTCCCGGCGCCAAAGGGCGTCGTCACCTGCGCCCAGTCTCCGTCTTCGATCCCGAGCTCTTTGGCATCCTCCGACGCAAGATCCATATAAGGATAAGGCTCCGCCTTCGCAACACCCGGAAGATTCGCACCGAATACTCCCATCCTGTGCATACTTCTCGCCCCTGTAGTCATGGTAAATGGGAATTCCGGACGGTCAAGCTCCGGAATTGAACGGATATCCTTATATTCCGGGTACGGCGTAAATCCATTCTCCTCCAGAAGAACCGAACAGATCTCGAATTTGCCGGACGGCGTCGGGAATCCAGGCTGTCCGTCCGCCCTGAGTTCTCCAGTCTTATATTTCTGATAGATTCTCGCCGCCTGTTTTCCACCCGCCGCAAAATCTCCTGCATACGGAGGTATCATTTGACAGAGCCACTCCTTCAACTCCTCTACAGATCCGGGATAATCATCCCCCACTCCCAGCTTCTTCGCTATCCCGGCAAGAATCAACACATCATCCCGGCTCTCCCCTACCGGCTCGATCACCGGTTCGATCAACGTAACCTTACCGTCCGCCCCCATGACCGGCTTATAGGTCTCGAACACCGTACACGCCGGGAAAACTACATCCGCATAGCGGCTGTCCTCCGTCGGATATCGGTCTGACACGATAAAGCACTCCAATTTCTCATATACTTCCCGCCATTTCTTACTGTCCGGGAATGTCAGCACCGGAGAACCGCCTGCCAGGATAAGCCCGCGCACGGGATACGGATCGTCCTCAAGAACTGCTTTGGGGAAACGGCAGAACTGTCCGCCGCCGATGAACTTGTAAAATAACGGGAATTCATCCAATCCGATCGGTTTATTCTCTGCGGGCAGTTCCTTTGGTGAAAATACCGGTACATTCCGGCAGTTCAGATAGATCCCGCCTTCCACATCAAACTTCCCGGTGATCGCCCAGAGCGTGAATATCGCACGGTTATTCTGAATCGCGCTGAGCTGATATTCCAGTCCCGTGTAAGCAACCAGGGATATCTTCTCTGTCGAACAGAAGATATCTGTCACTTCTTCTATCATCTCTTCCGATACTCCGCACCATCCGCAGAGCTGCTCCATCGTCAGCGTCCCAAGATATTCCCTGAATTCTTCAAATCCCCGCGTATAATCCCGGACGAACTCCTTATCATACCTCCCGCTGCCGATGATCAGCTTCAGCATGGCCAGCGCAAGCGCGCCGTCTGCTCCCGGAACCACAGGCACCCACAGATCCGCCAGCTCTCCGATCCCATTCTTACGCGGATCGACGACGATCAATTTAGCGCCCCTTTCCTTCGCCGCCTTAATACTCTTGATCAACATCTGCGGTCCGTCATCCGTCACAGGATTCTTGCCCCATGAGAAGATGTAATCACTGTTCGGTATATCCTGCACCATCATACGGGTATTCAAACCTGACGTCGTAACCGGAGTTACCATACTCGACGCCATATTGCAGATCGACGCCGCGTTAAAATCATTGGGCGAACCAAGCCTCTTCATCAGACAGGGCTTCTTATCACCGGAGAGAATCCTTCCAACCGGCATTCCAAGAACTCCCCTTCCCTGATAAGACGCCATAGAACGGGCTCCGTATTTTTCGATTGTTTTTCTGATCAATTCCGCCGCATGTTCAAAAGCCTCCTCCCAGGAAGCGCGGCGGAACTTTCCTTCACCCCGCTTCCCGTCCCGGATGAGCGGATAGGTCAGACGCTCCTCGCTGTACAGCAATTCCGGTGTAAGCGCTCCTCTGATACATAATCTTCCTTTCGGAGAATCCTTATCCGGTTCAACCTTCACGATCTTTCCGTCTTCTACTGTAACATTCACCTGGCATCCGCCCTGACACATACCGCATACCCTATTTACAACCATATGTAACTCCTCCTTTATCCTTCGATGTGCTTGTCTTTTCTCCGCACTTGAATATTCTTCTGACCTTAAGTGTAACTTCTATATATAGACACGTCCAATCGAATTTTTCGATAAACGAGGAGTTTTATTTTATTTTCCTATACTTTTCACCGCCCGCGTCGCGATAAAGCATGGGATATTATGTTCTTTTAAATTCCCGCTCTCATTGGTATCTTCCATTAGATGCGTCAGAATAAATCCTGCCTCAAGCTGCCCTCCGATCTGCTCTTCTAACGTATGTGAAAACTGTACGCCGCAGTCCTCATCCTGAAGCTGCTTCATCTGCTCCGGATTCTTAAGCGGATGAAACGGCAATGTATTCTGAATCTCCTTCTCATCCTCAGAGAAGATGAAATTCATCCCATTGTCAAGCCCTGCAAGCAGGATTCCGCCGTCTTTCAATATCCGGTAGCATTCCTTGAAGATCGGCTTAACCTCTTCCACATAACAATTGGAAACCGGATGAAATATAATGTCAAAACTTGCATCCTCGAAGGGCAGTCTCTTCGTCATATCTGCCCGGATGATCTCGATCTCATACCCCTCTCTCTGCGCCACCATACGCTCGCTTTCCAGTTGGCGTTCAGAATAGTCAAGCACCGTACACTTCGCCCCCGCCGCTGTAAAGATCGGCATCTGCTGTCCGCCGCCGCTGGCAAGCCCAAGTATCTTCTTCCCCTTAAGCTCTCCAAACCAATCCCCCGGGACCGGCTTTGTGGGTGTCAGCAAAACAGACCAGTCGCCCTTAAGCGCACGTACATATTCTTCATGGGATACAGGGATTCCCCATTCCCAGCCGCCTTCCACCCATTCGTCAATTGTCTTCGCATTGATCTCCTGATATTCCATTATTGCTCCTCTATTCTCTCCATCTTTTTATCCACTGTCCAGATCGATATCCATATGGCCAAAGCAATCACAAACCCTGTGACCGTACACCATACAGGAAGCTTTATCTCCATCTCCATAAGCAAAATCATTATCCCAAGGGATACCGAACTAAAAATCTCCAACACTCTGTACAGCTTACTCTTATATTCCTTTAAACGCTCTCTTTCCTTCCACCGCGGTCCCCGCCAAAAATACAGGCTCTTCATATCTTCCATATTCTTAATCTCTTCATCCGAGATAAGCTCATCCAGAGATATCTGAAGTTCCATCGCAAGCCGCTTCGCCGTGATCAAGTCCGGGCATCTCGTCCCGCTCTCCCAGCGTGATATCGTCTGCCTGGAAACATATAACCGGTCTGCCAACTGCTGTTGGGTAAGCTGTGCCTCTTCCCTCAGCTTCCGTATATTCTCACCTAATGCCATCTCATCGTCTCCCTTCCATAATCCTTGGTAACAGTTCAGACAAGCTGCCCTGTCACAATCCTTGCACACTAAGAGTATAGCACTGTCGGTATAATTATAGAAAGCACCGCCCCGGTTTTGTCTGTTTCCAATCTGGTAACAGCTGACATTTTTCTGTATAGAGCAGGAGTTGTGATCTACGGCAGCTTCTTAAACTCTGCCTTGCGCCCAACAAACTCCGTATAATACCGGAACCCGCAGCTCTTCAGGATCTCCGGCACCTTCTGGAAATCATAAGCGACGTGTTCCGGCTTATGGGCATCTGCCCCGATCGTTAAGATCTCCCCGCCAAGCTCCCGGTATCGTTTCAGCACATCCTTATGCGGATGCGCGTAAGGAAGGCCGTATTTGAGCCCCGCAGTATTCAGTTCGATCCCTTTCCCGTGCTCGATCAGATACCGCAGGATCTGATCGATGATATCTGCAAATCTTCTATAAGAATATTCCTCTTCCTTATGCTTTCCATAGCGGGTCACATAATCCAGGTGTCCCAGCACATCGAAGTCCTCCACCTTCCGGATATTCTCATAGGTCTCCAAGAAGGTCTCCTCATATGCATCCGCATCACTGCGCCCTTCAAAGAACTCCTTGTAATACGGATCCCTGGTTCCGATCAGATGAACGGATCCGATCACGAAATCGAACGGATTCTGCCCGACATACTCCCGGTAATATGCTCCGAGATGCGGCTGCAGGCCGATCTCCACACCGATCCGCACCGGAATCCTGGCATGGTATTGCTCCTGCAATGCCCTCATCCGGTCAAAATATTCCTTCACATTGAAGGTCCACTGTTTTCCTTCACTTATGTAATCCTTATCCTCATGGTCTGTAAAGCAGACCGCATCCAATCCCTTCGCAATGGCGCTCTCTACCATATCCCCCGGATTCGCATCAGAATCCAGGGAAAATCCTGTGTGCATGTGACAATCTGACAGCATAATCCCACCTTCTTTCTATATTTTCTTCCGTACCAATGTCAGTTAACTGGCCCCCGTAATCGTTCCGCCGCCCAGCACATATTCCCCATCATACAGCACCACCGCCTGTCCCGGTGTGACGGCCCTCTGTGCTTCTTCGAACACGCACAGGATCTCATCCGCTCCTGTTTTTTGTACCCGGCACCAGGCTCCCTTATGATTATAACGGATCTTCGCCCAGACTCTCTTCTCCTCCGTCAGATCCTCCACCGACATGAGATTCACCCGGTCCGCCCGCACCTCGTAAGCCAGGGATTCCTCATGCGTCCCGATTACGACCTCGTTGGTCTCAGGGCGAATCTCAAGAACGAATACCGGATGCCCAAGCGCAAGGCCTAATCCCTTTCTCTGTCCGACCGTATAGTGTACGATTCCTCTATGCTGTCCGACGACCGTCCCGTCAGACAAGACAAAATTGCCGGGTTCTATTCTCCTTCGGACATCTTCCCTGACATAATCCGTAATATAAGAAGCATAATCCCCGTCCGGCACGAAGCAGATATCCTGGCTGTCCGGCTTATCCGCAACCTTAAGACCGATATCGCCCGCCATCTTCCGAATCTCCTCCTTCGTGTACTCTCCCACCGGCATCAGAGTATGTGCAAGCTGATCCTGCGTCAGATTATAGAGCGCATAGGTCTGATCCTTAGCGCCGGTCTGAGACGTGCGCAGCGCATATCTTCCGTTCGGCAGGCGGTCGATCCTGGCATAATGGCCGGTTGCAATATAATCTGCACCGATCGCAAGGCTCCTGCTAAGAAGGGCTTCCCATTTTACATAACGATTGCAGGCAATGCAGGGATTCGGAGTTCTTCCGTGAAGATATTCATTCACAAAATAATCAATAACCGATCTCCTGAACTCCTGCCTGAAGTTCATAACATAATAAGGGATGCCAAGAGAAGCGGCTACCCTTCTCGCATCCTCTACGGCGCTCAGTCCGCAGCAGCCCCCCTGTTCCTCCTTGATGCTCTCCTCCTCTTCCTGCCAGATCTGCATAGTGACCCCTATGACATCATAACCCTGTTCTTTCAGCAGCCAGGCTGCCACGGAAGAATCTACCCCTCCTGACAGCCCGACTACAACCTTTTCTTTATTCATGCTCTCTCCATTTTATACAATTCAAATATCTTCACTCCAATACAATATTACTGCAGTCTAGCAGGTTCCTAATACTCTTCTTCCTCCTCTTCCTCATCCTCATGAATATCGGTCTTCGGCTTCGCAAGCCCTTCGATCTTGATCCCATGCTTCTCGGCATAATCCCACAGCGCCGCATGGATCGCTTCTTCCGCAAGCAGCGAACAATGCACCTTCACCGGCGGCAGTCCGTCTAACGCCTCCATAACAGCCTTGTTCGTCACCTTAAGCGCATCATAGATAGACTTCCCCTTCACAAGCTCCGTCGCCATACTGCTCGTCGCCACGGCAGCGCCGCACCCGAAGGTCTTAAACTTCACATCCTGTATGATCTGATCCTTATCAATATCCAGATAGATGCGCATGATATCGCCGCATTTTGCATTGCCGACAGTACCGACCCCGCTGGCGTCTGCGATCTCCCCTACATTCCTTGGATTCTGAAAATGATCCATTACCTTTTCTGTATACATAATTAATTCCTCCTGATTTGCTGTCTTTATATTACTTCTGTTCCTTCTTAAGGAAATCCTCATACAGCGGCGACATATTCCGCAGTGTGCCAACGATCTCCTTCAAGCAGTCTACCACATAATCGATCTCTTCCTTCGTCGTCTCATCGCTCAGGGTCATTCTTAAGGAACCGTGGGCGATCTCATGAGGAAGGCCGATGGCAAGCAGCACATGGGACGGATCTAACGACCCGGAAGTACACGCCGAACCGCTTGACGCGCAGATCCCTTTGCCGTCCAGCATGATGAGAAGCGACTCGCCCTCCACAAACCGGAAGCTAAGATTCACATTATTCGGAAGCCGATCTGTCTTATGTCCGTTCAGACGGCAATACGGAATCTCTTCCATTGCACGGCCGATCAGGTAATCCCGAAGGCCGCTCTCCTTCTTCATCCGCTCCTCCATCGTAGACGCCGCACGCCGAACCGCCGCTCCAAGTCCTATGATCCCCGGCACATTCTCCGTTCCTGCGCGGCGCTTCCTCTCCTGCGCTCCGCCGTGCACGAAGGAACGGATCTTAACTCCCTTGCGGATATATAAGAATCCGATGCCTTTTGGTCCGTTCAGCTTATGCCCGCTGGCGCTCAGCATATCAATACGGCATTCATCCACGTTGATCGGAACCTGTCCGAACGCCTGAACCGCATCCGTATGGAACAGGATTCCTCTCTCATGCGCAATCTCCCCGATCTCCTTGATCGGCTGAATCGTTCCGATCTCATTATTGGCATACATAACGGAGATTAAGATCGTGGTCGGACGAATCGCCCTCTTAAGCTCCTCGATCTTCACCTTCCCATCCTCATCCACATCCAGATAAGTGATCTCATATCCCTTGTTCTCCAGGTACTCTGCCGTGTGGAGAATCGCGTGATGCTCGATCTTCGTCGTGATAATATGATTCCCTTTGTCAGCGTAAGCCTCGGCAGCCGCTTTAAGCGCCCAGTTATCGGCTTCCGAACCTCCCGCCGTGAAATATATCTCGTTGCCTTTCGCTCCCAGCACTTCGGCGATCACATCTCTCTGCTCGCTGATGGCTTCCTTATTGCCGGAAGCAAAGCTGTAGACGCTGGATGGATTCCCATAATTCTCTGTAAAATAAGGAAGCATTGCCTCCACCACCTCCGGTGCCGTCTTCGTTGTCGCCGCATTATCCAGGTAAATGAAATTCTTCATATCTTCTTCTCCTCCGTCTGTTTTGTTACTCTATCTCTATGACTGCTTCATGCATTGCACTTGTGGTTCTCAAGCTCGCCCTCCGGGTTCAGCGTCCTGCTCTCCCGGACCAGTTCATCCAGCATCATCCGGTTGACTGTCTCATTGATACTCTCATTGATCTTCTGCCACACATACTTGGTCACACACCCGTCAGAGGCCATACAGCCCTCTTCGGAATAGAACGCCGCACATTTGACCGGTTCAAGACTGCCTTCTAAGGCTCTCAATATATCTCCTACGGATATCTCGCACGCACTTCTTGCCAGAACATATCCCCCTGTGGCGCCGCGGATGCTCTGTACCAGACCGGCCTTTTTCATAAGTCCGACCAACTGCTCCAGATACCGCTCAGAGATATCCTGCCTTGCCGCAATACTGCTGATGGACACAGGCTCTTCTTCACTGTACCTGGCCAGATCTATCATGGCCCGAAGGCCGTATCTTCCCTTTGTTGAAAGTTTCACTTACTCACCCTCATTTCATGGAACCCTGCAGTCTGTTTTCCTCTGCCTCTCCTTACAGTTCTTCGGTCAGCATCCGGCATTCCTGCATAAATTCCTAATGACAATTATATTTTTCAATTCCTAGCAAAACACTAGGATATTTTCCATATGTAGAATAACACCGCTTTTTTGTTCTGTCAAGTCCTCTTTTGGAATATGCTGTAATAATATGATCACACAAAGGAGCCCGCAATGTCACGAAAACGTGCAATCATCAAGGGGACTTTTATCTTAACGCTAACCGGGTTTGCTACCCGGTTCATGGGATTCTTCTACCGCATTTTCTTAAGCCACACCTTCGGAGAGGAAGGAGTAGGTCTGTATCAGCTTGTATTCCCCATCTACGCGCTGTGCTTCTCTCTGACCTGCGCAGGAATTGAGCTTGCCCTGTCCCGCTGCGTTGCCGCCCGTATGACGCAGAACAAGCGGCAGGAAGCAAGGGAACTGCTGCATACAAGCCTCTCTCTCACCGTAGCAGTCTCTATTATTATCACCCTCGTTCTGCAGAAATATGCCGTCCCTATATCTGAGACCTTTCTTGCAGAACCCAGATGCGCAGATCTGCTCGTCATTCTCTCCTATGCATTTCCATTTGCATCGGTACATAGCTGTATCTGCGGTTATTATTTTGGTCTGAAACAGACCAGGATACCGGCCTGTTCCCAATTCATCGAGCAGACGGTCCGTATCCTCTGCGTCTGCCTTCTCTATCTGTACGGCGTAAAGCATGGGATACGCTTCAGCGTTGCCATCGCCGTGATCGGCCTAGTCGCCGGCGAGATCTCTTCCTCGCTCTTCTGTCTGCGCGCTTTCACAGACAAGAAGATCCTACAAGCCATGTCCCGTTTCCGTTTTTGCGGGTGCCTGAGGCACAGCCGGGAATTGCTGAAGCTGTCTGTTCCCTTAACCGCAAGCCGGGTACTTCTGAATATCCTACAGAGCATTGAAGCCGTATCCATTCCTGTCCGGCTGCAGTACTATGGGATGACCCTGTCGGAATCTCTCGGCACCTATGGGGTACTGACCGGCATGGCCCTGCCCTGCATCCTGTTCCCTTCCGCAATCACAAACTCTGTATCCACCATGCTTCTTCCCACCGTGGCGGAGATACAGACCCGTAACAACCGGAAGGAATTGTCTGATCTGGTCAACAAGGTCACCTATTCCTGTATCTTTCTTGGAAGTATCTGCTGCGTGAGCCTGCTATGCTTCGGAGAATGGATGGGGACCATATTATTCCACAGCCGCCTGGCCGGAGACTATATCGTCACTCTGGCCTGGATGTGTCCGTTCCTGTATACAAACAATACGCTGATCAGTATCATTAACGGAATCGGAAAGACAACGCTTTCTCTTGGCATCAATACCCTAAGCTTAAGTATCCGAATCGCAAGCGTGTTCTTCCTGATTCCGGCCGTCGGAATCGAAGGATACCTGTGGGGGCTTTTGGCAAGCCAGATCCTTACCTTCTTCTTCTGTCTTGCATACCTTAAATACTATCTGCACAGACAAAACTTGAAATATTTGTGAACATTTGGTATTCTCTGGACATGACTGACAGAATCCATTAAAATGATTCATGGACAATACATATAACCGGGAGGTTCCATAAAGACATCTATGAAAACACAAGAAAAAAAGAAAAACGGAATTATATATTTCCTCCTGCTGCTGATCATCCTTCTCGCTGTCTTTGTATTCATGGGACTCAGGCAGCAGAAGGAAGCCCTTAAAGATACTGTGACTGCCGCAAAGCTTCAGCCAAAGCAAGTGCAGGATATCCGTTTCGGGCCGGACCATGCAGGAGAACCTCTGTCCTCCATTCAATGCCAGAAGGACGGCAATGTAGACGAGGGCATCGTAGCGATCGTCAACCAGCAGCTTACGCAGATCCCGGCATACATCCAGGATGCGTTTGTCAAAGACGGCTGGGCGCTCTACGTGACCAATCAGAATATCGGCCAGACCTATTATGCCGGGAAGTACGACCAGGTCATGGCGACAACGAATTACGAAGAGGAGCGTATCCTGATCGAATCAAGACTGGACGCTGCCTATGAATCCCCGATCCATGAGGTCGGACACTGGTTTGATTTTCACGTTGGGCTTCCCTCTTATACGGAGGAATTCTCCGCAGTCTACCGTTCTGAGAGCGCCGCTTTCATACGGGCATACGGCTCCGACTGCGTAAGAGATGAGATGGAGTTCTTCGCCGAAGGTTTCTGGCAGTATGTCATCAACCCCGGAAAGCTCCGCTCGGTAAGCCCCGGATTGTACCAGTTCATCCACCTGGAATACTGCTTTTCCCGCGTACTCCGTACCTGGTACGAATATGGGCTCTGATACGGGATCAGAGCGTTTTCAGGAACAATTCCATAAGGATCGGATTCACATAGCACTCCAGCAGGATCCCTACGGCAATGAACAGTATCATGCTGATCATCTTCGAAGGATTCCACTTGGCCTCTGGATATGTGAAAAGATACCATAACAGCACCATGAAGCCTGCCGCATAGAACACAAAATGAGGCGTCAGCGCGATCAGGCACAGGATAAGCCCCTTAAGTCCCATCTTAAGGACGGCGGACGTCATGATCATCCCGCCGCAAAAGCCTGTCCATGCCAGGAATCCTGCTGCGACGCCTTTTCTTACACGGGTGCATCCAAGCGCGGCGACCAGCATTAGCGGCACGGCACGGATCCTTATTACATACCACAGGTATTCCATCGTATCGATCTCCGCCTGACTGTACTGGTTCAGGAAAAATTCACTGAATATCCCCATTCCCGCAATTGTATCTTCTGACATCAGGTTCGCATATACGATCCCGGCCAGAAACCCCAGCATACAAAAAATGATCAAGAACTTCTTGTTCTCATGTATCCTCACAAACATTCCTCCCCTTGTCAAGATACTTCATTATATGCCGGATATATGAATATATTCGCATTTAGTCCTATGCTGTTTCAGGACGGCCGCGATATTTGGAATCATAGGCAAGGATTGCCGCAATGGTCTTGGAATCCTCTATCTTCCCGGCAAAGATCATCTCTTTCAGCTCTTCGACAGAGTATGCCTTCACATCCACGAATTCATCTTCGTCCAGATTTTGATGGGACGGGATCAGATTCCTTGCCACATAGATCTCTATCTTCTCATTGCAGAAGGCGACCGTTGTCCTCAGTGTGAGCAGCCATTCCAGATCGTCCGACCTATAGCCGGTCTCCTCCTCCAGCTCTCTTCTTGAGCATACGATCCCCTGCTCCCCCGGGGTATCAAGCTTCCCTGCCGGAATCTCCAATGTCTCCCTCTCCAGCGCATTCCTATACTGCCTGACCATCAGGATCCTCCCATCATCCATGACCGGTACGACTGCCGCCGCCCCGTCATGGTGAATATAGTCCCACTCAGCCGTATTGCCGTTGGCAAACTTCATGTGGTCTTTATATACATTGAGGATCTTCCCCTCATATACTAACTCTCTTCCTATCCGCTTCACTTCACCGCTCATTGTGCTGTCAGCATCCTTTCTATGTATCTCTTATTTCTAATCTCTAATCTCTCACTTCTTATCTCTTGATAACCGGTATCGGGGTATTATCTTTCGCATCAAGATCATGGATATACTTCTTCGTGTCCCTGACGATCACGTTCGACAGCAGCAGTACGGCTGCCAGATTCGGAATCGCCATCAGCGCATTCAATGTGTCTGCGATCTGCCATATCAGATTCAGTCCCACGATCGGCGCAGCCACCGCCACAATGATATACAAGATACGGTAAGGGATCAGCCCGATCTTGCCTGAGAGGTATTCCACGCAGCGTTCCCCGTAATATGCCCATCCAAGGATCGTCGAATATGCGAATGTAATGATACCGAGCGTCAATATAATAGGCCCAAGATACGGGATCTGACTGAATGCCAGCGTAGTGAGCTGCCCGCCGTTGTCTATGGAATCCGCGTTAATGCCCGGGTTCTTCATGATCGTCGTAACAAGCACCAGGCCTGTCATCAGACACACGACGACCGTATCCCAGAAGGTTCCCGTAGAGGATACCAATGCCTGCCGCACCGGATTGCGCGTCTGTGCCGCCGCTGCCGCGATGGGCGCTGAACCAAGGCCGGATTCATTGGAGAACAGGCCTCTTGCCACACCATACTGGATCGCCATCCTGATACCGCTTCCGACCAGGCCGCCCGCCGCCGCTCCCGGTGCAAATGCAAGCCTGCAGATCACTCCGACCGCCGGGATGATATAATCATAATTCATACTCAATATAATAATACAGCCCAGCACATAGAATACCGCCATAAACGGAACCAGCCTCTCACAGACTCTTGCAATAGACCTGATCCCGCCAAAGATCACGATCGCTGTAAGACTGCCGACCGCTATCCCAACGGCCAGCCTTGGAATTCGGAAATTTGTCTCGCAGATCTCCGCGATCGCGTTGACCTGAGTCGCACATCCGATTCCAAAGGATGCAAATGCCGCGAAAAATGCAAACAGCATACCAAGCCACTTCATGTTAAGGCCGCGCTCCAGCGCATACATAGCCCCTCCCTGCATACGTCCGTCTTCCGTCTTAACTCTGTATTTTACGGCAATAAATGACTCCGCGTACTTGGTTGCAATACCGAACACACCCGTGAGCCAGCACCACAGAACCGCTCCCGGGCCTCCAATGGCGATGGCCGTACCTACGCCGACGATATTGCCGGTACCGATCGTCGCCGCCAGCGCAGTCGTCAGCGCGCCGAACTGCGACACCTCGCCTTCCGCATCCGGGTCCTTTGCCACAGACAGCCTGATCCCCTTAGAGACCGTAAATCTCTGGATAAACCCGGTGCGGAGCGTCATGAACACATGCGTTCCAAGCAGCAGGATGATCATGCCCCATCCCCAGACCAGGCCGTTGACTTCATTTACTATTGAACTGATATAATCGTACATATATTTCCCCCTTTTCCTTTTTCCATCTGCATTATACTATTCTACATTACTGCTTCTCAGATTCGATCTGCATTATACTATTCTGCATTACTGCCTCTCAGATGACTGCAAGCGTTACAAGAAGCAGCGCTTCGGACAACATGCCTGGCCAGAACAGAGGACGTAACGCTTCCGACGCCTCCCGGCACCGGACTGATATAGGACGCTTTCTTCATGACCGCATCGTAATCCACATCCCCGCACAGCTTCCCTTCCTCATTAACGTTGATTCCGACATCTACCACGACGGCGCCCTCTCCTGCCATCTCTTCCGTTATCATTCCTGCTTTTCCCGCCGCCGCTATGAGGATATCCGCCCCTTTACACTCTTCCTTAAGATCGGCTGTGCGTGTATGGCATATGGTAACGGTCGCATGTTCCTTCATAAGAAGCATAGACAGCGGCCTTCCAACCACCATGCTCCTACCGATGACCGCTGTCTTTTGTCCTTTCAGGCTGATTCCGTAATGATGAAGCATCTCCATGACCGCCTCGGCCGTACAGGGCGCGAATCCATCCTCGTCTCCGGCAAATACCTTCGCAACATTCTCCGGGCTCATACCGTCTACATCCTTCATAGGATCGATCATTGCCTTCAAAGGCCCGACGTCCAGATTGCCCGGAAGCGGCCGAAGCAGCAGAATACCGTGTACGCCGGGATCTTCATTAACATCGGAAAATTCCCGTTCCAATTCCTTCTGGCTGATATTCTCAGGAAGTTTTGCCACCCTGCACTCGATCCCCACAAGCTCCATCCGCTTTCTCGCACCGCGCTCATAAGCCAGATCATCCGGGCGCGCGCCTGCCCTGACGATCACAAGGCAAGGCTGTATCCCTTCCGCCTTAAGGGCGTCAACTTCCCTGATCAATTCTTCCTTCATCGCCTTTGCTACATCTGCTCCCCGCATTTCAATACTCATCTGCTCAACCTCATATCTTCTTCCCGTCTATACATTATACCAGCCGCCTTACCGCCGTATGCTTCAGCGTACACAGGCAAGCACCTCTGTATAGATCTCTCTTCTCAATTCTTCACCCTCACGGATCAGGGCTTCGGCCTTCTGATCCAACGTCTGCGCCCTCTCACGGTCCTTCATCATCTTTGTATTAATGAATATATTCAAAGACGCGCCTTCCAAAGCCGCCTGTGCAAACAGCACGCCGACACCCACGTCGCTGACTGCGATCCTGCTGCCTTTCCTGCCTAAGACTCTCAGATGGCGCATCGCTTCCAGCACAGTCTCCATGATCTTGACCGGAACGATGCTCGCCTCATACAGAGCGGCCTCCATTACCTCTTCTTTCTTAGCCTTCTGCTCTGGCGTCTCCTTAGGAAGGCTATATGCCTTAGAGAGCGGCTCGAAGGCTTCGGCGTCCTGATCGATCAGATCCAGCAGACGATCCCTCAATGCCTCCAGGCACTTAAGACACTCTCTTATCTCCTCCTCTGCCTCTGCGTACCGCTTCTTCCCCGTTGTCAGATTCCCGACCATCATTCCAAGCGCGGCGGCATATGCGCCAACGGCGGCACATGCGCCGCCGCCGCCCGGAACCGGTTTTGATGAGGACAGATCATCTGTGAATTCCCCCAGGCTCTTTTCCCGCATCATAATCTGCAGTCCTCCTTTTCGAATCCTTTACACTCCGTTACTTATGCATATAATGGGTACTTCTCGCAGATCAAATTCACCGCGCTCCGTATCTCATCCGCCTTCGTGTCAAAATCTGTCACCGTCATCCTGATAAGCTTCGCGACCGTCTTCATATCCTCTTCCTTAAGCCCTCTGGTGGTGACAGCCGGAGTTCCGATGCGGATGCCGCTGGTCACAAAAGGACTTGCCGGGTCGTTCGGCACCGCATTCTTATTAACCGTAATATATACCTCGTCCAGACGGTTCTGCAGTTCCTTTCCTGTAATACCCATATTCTGCAGATCTACCAGCATCAGGTGATTGTCCGTACCGCCGCTCACAAGATCGAATCCCTCTTCCGTCATCGCCTGCGCAAGCGCCTTGGCATTCTTAACGACCTGTTCCTGATATGACTTAAATTCCGGCTTCAAAGCCTCTCCAAAACATACTGCCTTCGCAGCGATAATATGCATCAGCGGCCCTCCCTGCGTTCCCGGGAAGATTGCCTTATCGATCGCCTTCGCGTGCTCTTCCCTGCACAGGATGATGCCGCCCCTTGGCCCTCTTAAGGTCTTATGGGTGGTACTTGACACCACGTCCGCATAAGGAACCGGACTCTGATGAAGCCCTGCTGCCACCAGGCCGGCGATATGGGCCATATCTACGAACAAGTATGCCCCGACCTCTTTGGCAATATCCGCAAAGAGGTCAAAACGGATCTCCCTTGGGTATGCGGAGGCTCCTGCTACGATCATCTTCGGTCTGCATTCCCTTGCGATCTTCCTGATCTCGTCATAATCCAGGTACCCGTCGTCGTTCACATTATAAGGTACGAAATGATACAGAAGCCCCGACATATTGACCGGAGAACCGTGGGTCAGATGGCCGCCGTGAGCCAGGTTCATCCCCATCACCGTATCGCCTGGCTGCAAAAATGCCTGATACACCGCGTTGTTGGCATTCGCACCCGAATGCGGCTGTACGCACGCATGATCGCACCCAAAGAGCTTCTTCACTCTCTCGATCGCCAGATCCTCCAGAATATCCACATGCTCGCAGCCGCCGTAATACCGCTTCGCCGGATACCCTTCCGCGTATTTGTTCGTCGGCACCGTACCCATGGCCAGCATGACTGCCGGACTTACGACATTCTCCGAAGCGATCAACTCCAGATTCCTTCTCTGCCGGTTCAGTTCCAGATAAAGCGCGTCTCCGATCTCCTCGTCATACCCTTTAATATAATCCATAACATCTTGTACCATGTTCATTGCATCATCCTCCTTTTGTCAGACTCCTGTCATTTTTCGGCACATCAGGAATATCCTCCCAATGATTATCTCCCTATTATATAACTATATTCTTTACCTATGCAACAATTTTTATTTCTCATTTTATCTTCATTTCTTCATCTTGACAAATAAAGTTGTCAATGCTATACTCTATTTGACAAATAAAGTTGTCATCACAAACGACGTCGAAATACAATTTAAGAAAAGGAGGCGATCTATTGGCATTATTGAATTATCTGAAGGAATACCGTTCCAGAATGGGAATCAACCAGACAGAGCTTGGCAGGATGGCCGGCGTCTCCAGGCAGACCATAAGCCTGATCGAGAGAGGCGATTACTCACCGTCAGTAACGCTGGCATTAAAGCTTGCCAAGATCTGCCGGGTAACCGTAGAAGATATATTTGAATATTCAGAGGAGGAAGACTCATGAAAACTACTGACAAAAGTATAAAAAAGACAAATTCATACCTAAGAATGGGGATCATCATGCTGACATTCGCCGCGGTCGGCGCAGTTATAGGATTCGTGTTGATAAATATCCTGTACGGGAATATTAACGGCATCAAGACCGGATTCTCCGGTGCGGTGTCACAGATACAGCAGTTCATGGTTCCGCTCCTTTTGGCAATCATGGCAGTATCCGTCATCTATGGTGAAGTAAATCTTCATAAACTGAAGCTTATCGGCAAGATGATTCTTCAGACGGAAGACGAGGAATGCGACAAATGGGACTACGAAGAAGAAAAGACAGGCGCATGGGGCACCGCTGTCAACGTGCTGTCACAGATCGCATGTATTCTGGTGCTCGCCTCAGGATATTCTCTCAAATACATTGAGGATGAGCATCATGTAAATATGCTGGCAGCCTGCGTCATATTCCTGGCCTGCTATTCATACGACGGACTCTGGTCGGTACGCTTTGTCAAGACCATCCAGAACATCCATCCCGAGAAAAAGGGCGACCCGTCATCCAAAAATTTCCGCGAGCAATGGCTCCAAAGCTGCGACGAGGCAGAAAAAGAGATCATCTATCAGAGCGCATACAAGTCATACTCCCGGACGAATCAATGGCTTCCTGCTCTGCTTGGAATTACCATGCTGGGACATCTGTTCTTTGATACAGGGATCATGGCGGTTATCACAACAGCCGCAATCTGGCTGATCGTTACAGTCTCCTACCTTCATTCCTGCGTGGTCTTAAAACGGGCAAAGCTCCGGGAATAAGAGATCCCGAAGCTTCGCATCAAAGAATCATGCGCTGATACCATAGGCCTTCCTGTCGGACAGCGTCACTCTGTGGAATGTAATTACGAATAAGATTCCCTTCGCCACCGACGACAGGGTCAGCGCCCACCAGATTCCGTTTAAGGCCAGCGGCGTCATGGACAGCATGACCGCAAGCGGCACTCTGGAACCGGTGAGAAGGATGCTGATGATACTGCAGAGCTTAGTCCTGCCAAGCCCGGACAAAGCTCCGACAGTCATCAGCTCCACACACATGAATGCCTCGCTGATTCCCACGATCATCAGATAATCTATGGATATGGAGACGACCTCGGCCTCATGGAAGAAGATCCGGGAGATCGGCCCCGGAAGCAGGAGGAAGACCAGCATGATCAGGCTGCCCCATACCGCGATAGTCCCAAATGAGATCCAATACCCCTTCCTCACACGCTTCATCTGCTTCGCGCCGTAATTCTGTGCTGCAAACGCATTGATCGCTGCAGCGAATCCGTCCGCGGTATTCCAGGACACGGCTTCCACCTGGCCGCCCACACGCTGTACCGCAACGGCTCCCGGCCCGAACACTGCTACCATCCGGGTAAGCACCATAGAGATCCCGCAGTACACCGTCCCCTGTATAGCCGTGGGAAGCCCGATTCGGAACACACCGCTGTAGAACTTGCGCTCCACCGGATCCTGCATCCGCATCCCCGTCAGTATGTTGTCCGAATTATGCGCCTTCCACGCACCGACGATCATCACCAGCATAACGATGAACTGGGCGATAACCGTGGCCATGGCCGCCCCCAGCACCTCCAGCCTCGGAAACGGGCCGATTCCAAGGATCAGGACCGGATCTAAGATCATATTGATGATCAGTCCGATAAAATTAGCCAAAAGAGGCGTCTTCGAATCTCCCTGCGCCGTATATATCCCGGTCAGCACCACCGTCATATATGAAAATATCACGAGTCCGCAGGTCACCCTCATATAAGTCTGGGCATACCGGACCGTCTGCGCATCGCCAAGGCGGAACAATGACACCAGACCCTCTGTAAAGCTTACGCTGAAAAACGCAAACAGCACCCCAAACAATAGCGTAAGCTTAAGAGCCGCACGGGCATATTCTCCCGCTTCATCCTTCCTGCCGCGGCCGAACGACTGGGCGACATTGACCTGGGCGCCCATCCTTGTCAGAGACGACAGGCCTTGCGAGAGCCACACATACATCCCCCCAACGCCTACCCCCGCCACTGCTTTCGAACCAAGAAGCCCGATCCATGCCATATCCGTAATACTGTAAACAGTGTTTAAGAAAGACGATGCCATGATCGGCATCGCCAACGCTACCAATGACCTTAAGATCGGTCCTTCCGTCAAACATACCTGCCTGTTCTTCATCTCTTCTCTCCTGTCTTTCCAGAATTTATCCTTTATGGATTATAACAGATATTACATATTTAATCTACTTCAATCTGCACAAACCGTCTGCATAAACCAGACTATTTTCTGCTTTACCTGTTATGCTGTGCATGGTATAATATTGGGCGTAACCAGACCGGCTTGGCAAGATATGCGAATATAACTACCAGGAGGAAGCAAGAATGATTACGATGGAACATGTATGCAAGTCGTACAAGATTGCAAAAAGGAACGCCGGCTTCGGCGAAGCCGTAAAAGCGCTGTTTCACCGGGATTACGAGGTGATCCATGCACTGAAGGATGTGAATTTTACCATCAGCGACGGAGAGATAGTAGGATACATCGGCCCGAACGGAGCCGGGAAGAGCTCCACGATCAAGATTCTAAGCGGAATATTGACGCCTGATTGCGGAACTGTTCTTGTAGACGGAAGGGATCCCTTCAAGAACCGGATCAAACACGTGAAGGAGATCGGAGTCGTGTTTGGCCAGCGCTCTCAATTATGGTGGGATGTTCCGGTCATAGATTCCTTTGAATTGCTGAAGGATATCTATTCAATCCCCGATTCCCATTACAGACAAAGCCTTGAAGAATTGACCGAATTGCTGGACCTTTCGGAGTTAATGCGCTCTCCGGCAAGACAGCTTTCTCTCGGACAGCGGATGCGCTGCGAGATCGCCGCTTCCCTTCTTCACCGACCGAGGATCTTATTTCTCGACGAACCCACCATCGGGCTTGACGCCGTATCTAAGCTTGCCGTTCGGAACTTTATCTTAGAACTGAACAAGACCCGCGGCACCACCGTGATACTGACCACCCATGACATGCAGGATATCGAAGCGCTTGCAAGCCGTATCATCCTGATCGGCAAGGGACGGATCCTCTTAGACGGCACACTGGACGACATCAGACGGGGCGGCGACAATATCGATGAGACGGTAGCTGAACTATACCGTACATACAACATCTAAATGGGAATATCACAGAGGATTGCGGACATGAAAAAATATTTATCTTTCTTTCGGCTAAGGTTCACCATGAACCTTCAATACAGGGCGGCCGCTTTTGGCGGAGTCGCGACCCAGTTTGCATGGGGATTCATGGAGATCATGATATTTGCGGCATTCTACCGGGCGGATGAGAATGCCTTCCCCATGAGTTTGGCATCCACAGCCTCCTATCTATGGCTTCAGCAGGCGTTTCTCGCCCTTTTTGCCACATGGATGACAGAGCAGGAGATCTTTGACACCATCGTAAACGGAAATATTGCATACGAGCTATGCCGTCCGGTCGATATCTACGGCATGTGGTTTTCCAGAAGTATCGCCACGCGTTTATCACGGGCAGTATTAAGATGCTTCCCTATTCTGATCGTAGCGGCGTTCCTGCCCTATCCTTACGGAATCTGCGCACCTGCAGGCCCGAAGCATTTTATCCTGTTTTTGATCACGCTGCTCTTAGGACTGGCAATGACCGTTTCCTTCTGTGTGCTGATCTATATACTGGCCTTTTTTACCATATCGCCTGTCGGACTTCAGATGATATTTACTTCCATGACGGATTTTTTTGCCGGAGCGCTGATCCCTCTCCCCTTCTTCCCGGCAAAGCTGCAGACGGTCATGGAGCTTTTGCCCTTTGCCGCCATGCAGAATGTTCCTCTTCGGATCTACAGCGGAAGCATGAGCGGTCACGAGATGCAAAAGGCAGTTTTTCTGCAGATATTCTGGCTGATCGTTGTCACAGCTGCAGGGAAGATGCTCTGTCGTGCGGCGCAAAAGCGTGTGACTGTACAAGGAGGTTGATCGTATGACGCAGAAGATCGCAGCCGTCCGTCTCTATTGCCGCTATGTATCCATCAACATCCGCTGTAAGATGCAGTATAAGACTTCCTTTTTCCTGACCGCGTTCGGGCAATTCCTGGTATCTTTTACCGCCTTTCTCGGAATCTTCTTCATGTTCCAGAGATTCTCCAGGGTAGAAGGCTTCACTTACAGCGAGGTGCTGCTGTGCTTTGCGGTAATGCTGATGGAATTCTCCCTGGCGGAGATGTTTGCCAGGGGATTCGACAGATTCTCGAAGATAGTAAAAAGCGGGGAGTTCGACAGAATATTGGTACGTCCTCAGAATGAGATCATTCAGGTATTGGGAAGCGAATTCGAGCTCACCCGGTTCGGCAGAATACTGCAGGCCGTCATGATGTTCATATACGGGATAGCCAAGAGCGGCGTTGCCTGGAACTTCTCTAAGGTCCTCACCGTCATCTTCATGCTGATCGGCGGAACCGCGGTCTTTACCGGGCTGTTCCTGATCTATGCCGCACTGTGCTTCTTTACGTTGGAGAGTCTGGAGATTATGAATATATTTACGGACGGTGCCAGAGAATTCGGCAAATATCCCATGGGCGTATACGGAGAGAAGATGCTGTTGTTTACGACCTTCTTCATTCCTTACGCACTGATCCAGTATTATCCCCTGCTGTATATACTGGGGCGCAGTACGAACCGCCTCCTGATGTTCCTGCCCCTTTTGGCATGCTGGTTTTTGATCCCCGCCCTTCTATTCTGGAAATTCGGCGTAAGGCACTACAAATCCAGCGGCTCCTGACACGCAGCTTTGACAATTTTTTACCAGGAAAGGCCGTTAAAATGATTCATATTTACTATACGGAAGATGATAATTCTATTGCCGGGACCGTCCGTGAATTCCTTGGGATGCACGGATATAAGGTCTCTATACTGCCTACGGTCGCTGAGACGAAGCAGGCTCTTCGGCGTATGTGCCCGTCGCTGATCCTGATAGACTGGAACATGCCGGACGGAAACGGCAGCCGGCTATGCCGCTGGATCCGCGCCAATTTCAAGGATCTTCCGATCATCTTCCTTACGGTCCGCAACGACTCCCGGGATATCGTCTCTGGATTCGAAACCGGTGCGGACGATTATGTAACAAAACCTTTTGAGCTGGAAGTTCTGCTGTCCCGCATCACCGCCTTGCTGCGGCGAACCGGAGACGTCTTGGGCCGGTATCTGTCCTGCGGAGCTGTATCGCTGGACAGGCAGAAGATGCAGGTTTTCTGCGATGCGCAGGAGATCCGTCTAAGCCCGTCCGAATATCAGGTCCTCCTGTATCTGCTGCAGAACAAAGGCAGAACCGTGACAAGGCAGAATTTGCTGGAAAGCGTCTGGGACATCCGCGGTAACTATGTCAATGACAATACTCTCACCGTCACCATGAAACGCCTGCGCAAGAAGCTATCTCAGCCGTCTTACCTCAAAACAGTCCGAAGCATCGGCTACCGAATGGAGGATCCGATATGAATAAGAAGAAAACTATCCTGATACCGACCGGGCTTGCACTGGCGGCAAGCCTGTTTGCCGCCGCCGTGACAGCCCTGCTGCTGACCGATTATTACAGCCGCGCATATTTTCAGGATTTAGGAGCGGTCTGCCAGGCTATCCTGAACGGGGATCCTGGTGCAGAGACGAAGCTTGCCGTGCTATCCGCTTTAAAAGGATATACGGACCGCCCTGTACTTCTGGAGGACGAGAATATACTTCTGTCTTTCGGCTATGAACCCTCGCATTTCTTACATTCTGCCGTCCTTGGCAGCCGTGTGTTTGTAATTGCCGGTTTTTTAACCGGTGGAATACTGTTTCTCGCCGCTCTCCTTGTCCAGAAGCAAAAAGAGACCGCCTCCATAAGCTCCCTGACTGATTACCTTAAAAAAGTAAATACCGGAAAATACAGCATCCTCGAAGCTGCAGGCGAAACAGAGTATTCCAAGCTGCAGGATGAGATCTGCAAGACGGTGACCGAACTTCGGCAGACCAGAGACGCCGCGTTAAGAGCCAGGAAGCATTTCGCGGATAATCTGTCTAACATCGCCCATCAGATCAAGACTCCCATCACTTCTATCTCCCTGTCCGCTCAGATGATGCGCTGCAGTCCGTCCCCCGGACACTTAGAGCAGATCCGGCTTCAGCTTCAACGGCTGACCCATCTGTCAGAATCCCTGCTGACGCTGTCCGGTATCGAATCCGGGACATTTACCCTGGTAAGACGCAATATCGGCGTCTATACCCTTCTGATGCTTGCAGCCGATCATCTTCAGGAATTATTCTCCAGGGCCGATATCTCCTTCCAGACAGAATGCTCTGACACAGCGGCAGACCAATCCGAAGGTTCTGATTCCATAAGCATTTGCGCCGATCCGGAATGGACGATGGAAGCCCTCCTAAATCTCCTTAAAAACTGTCTGGAGCATACTCCGCCCGGCGGGACTGTCCGCTGCTCCTACGGACAGAATCCCCTCTATACACAGATTCGGATATGGGACACCGGAAGCGGATTCGCCGCAGAAGACCTTCCCCGTCTATTTGAAAGATTCTACCGCGGAAGGAACAGGAAGACCGGCGGGATCGGGATCGGCCTGTCTATCGCCAAAGCGATCATTGAGGGCCAGAACGGAACGATCATTGCATATAATCTGCCAGACGCCGGCGCTTGTTTTGATATTCATTTTTATAAAGACGCTATAGAGCAGTCACCGAGTTGTCACTTTCCTCTGGTATAATTAAATTGTATGACGTTCGAAAGGAGACAGCAATTATGGAGATCTTAAAATGCGAAGGTGTAAGGAAGGTATATCAATGCGGCGGAAATGAGATCATCGCCCTGAACCAGATCGACCTGACGATAGAAAAGGGAGAATTTGCTGCGATCGTAGGGGCTTCCGGTTCCGGTAAATCCACGCTGCTTCATATTCTCGGCAGTGTGGACAAACCGACACAGGGACGGGTACTGATCGACGGAACCGATATCTCCTCCTTAAATCAGACGGATTCCGCCGTCTTCCGGCGCAGGAAGGTGGGCTTGATCTACCAGTTTTATAATCTGATCCCGACACTGACCGTCCGCCAGAATATCCTGATGCCCCTTTCTCTGGATAAGAAGAAGCCGGATCAGGAATATTTTGATACGATCGTAAATACTCTGGGGATCGCCGACAGACTGGAAGCGCTGCCTAACCAACTGTCCGGCGGACAGCAGCAGCGTGCCGCCATCGCCCGCTCCCTGATCTACCGCCCCGCCCTGCTTCTGGCAGATGAACCGACCGGGAACCTGGACCGGAAGAACTCCAGGGAGATCCTCGATATGCTGAAGCTCTCCAACCGCAGTCTGAACCAGACCATCGTACTCATTACCCACGATGAAAAGGCCGCGCTGGAAGCTGACCGCATCATAACCATAGAGGACGGCCGCATCATTCATGACGAGAAAAGGAGGTAACAGCCATGTGGAAAGATTACTCATCCAATTACATCAGGAATAACCGCACCCTTACCCTCTCCGTGAAGATAGCCGCGCTGATCTGCGCGCTGCTTCTGTCTCTGTTATGCAGTTTATTCTATAATCTGTGGGTCTATGAGCTGGAACATCTCAAAAGAGAAGAAGGCGACTGGCAGGGCCGCGTCACCGGCGCGGTCGATACGGACATGCTGCATGTTATCCAGAGCTACGCCAATGTTAAAAAGGCCGTCATCAACGAAGAACTATCCGCCGGGCCGGATGTCGTAGTAGATGTGTATTTTAAAAATATGAGAACCATTCCCGACGATATGCCCCGGATCGCCAAGCTTGCAGGACTTCCGGCCAATGCCGTCTCCTGCCACCATTCACTTTTGAACCTGTATCTGATCCGCGACCCCGATGATTCTGCCCTGCGCTGGGTATTCCCATTCTATACAGCGATCATGGGGATCTCCTGCCTGTCATTGATCCTGATCATTCACAATGCCTTTGCAGTGACAATGCATACAAGGATCCGTCAATTCGGTATCTTTGCCAGCATCGGAGCCTCTCCCAGACAGATCCGCACCTGCCTCCTGCAGGAAGCCGCCGCGCTGTGCGCCGTACCGATCGCAGCCGGAACCGTGCTCGGGATCACAGTCAGCATGGGGATCCTTGAAGGGATCGATCTTATGCTGACAGATATCAAACAGCGGCTGGTCCTGCCCTTTGCCTATCATCCGCTGATACTTCTTATCTCCCTTCTGGTTTCTGCCGCTACCGTGTGGATCAGCGCATGGATTCCGGCCTGGAAGATGAGTAAACTGACGCCCTTAGAAGCCATCCGAAATACCGGGGAACTCCATTTGAAGCGCAAAAGGAATTCCCGCATCCTATCATTCCTGTTCAAAACAGAGGGAGAGCTTGCCGGAAATGCACTGAAAGCTCAAAAGAGCTCCCTGCGCACCGCCACAATGTCCCTGATCTTCTCTTTTCTGGCGTTCTTTCTGATGCTGTGCTTTTTCACGATTACAGCGATCAGCCAGGAGGAGACATATTTTGCGAAATATCAGGATGCGTGGGACGTCATGGTAACCGTGAAGGATACGGATATCGATACATTTGAAGAGACAGAAGCCGTACAGAAGATCTCCGGCATAGAAAGCAGCGCCGTATACCAAAAAGCTGCCGCCAAATGCCGGATCGCAGCAGATGAACTAAGCGAAGAGCTGCTTGCGGCCGGCGGTTTTGACTATGCAAAAGAAGAATATGTATCTTCCGATTCTGAATCATGGACCGTCAATGCCCCTATCATGATCCTGGATGATGCAAGCTTTCTGGAATACTGCCGGCAGATCGGGACTAATCCCCGGTTAGACGGCGCAGTGATTCGGAATCTGATTCAGGATCCGGCAGAACCAAACTTCCGCAAGCAGCGCATACTGCCTTACCTTACGGGAACAAAGCCTTATTCTCTTCTGACGTTTCCATCTTCATCAGAAGACCTGGCCGAAAGCCAGGAGCTAAGACTCCCCGTTCTGGCCTGTACCCAGGAGGTTCCTGTTCTAAGAGAAGAATACGGGACACTGGATCTGTATGAACTGGTACACTTTATACCCGTATCTCTCTGGAAAGAGATCAAGGACGGCTCTGTCCTCCTGGAAAATGACACTTACATCCGAATTCTGGCAGCAGACAGGACAAAACTGACGGAACCTGACGGAACCGATAAGTTAAACGTAGAATTGAATACGATAGAAGAAAACTTAACAGAGCTTCTTAGCCCTTCCTATGATACCGAGATCGAAAACCGGATTCAGGATAAACGCAGCAACGACAGTATGTTCAGCGGAATGCAGGCAATCCTTAGCATCTTCTGCATCCTGCCCGCCATTATCGGTATTGGGAATATCTTCTCCTATACGCTTGGGTTCGTGCGCCTGAGAAAACGCGAGTTCGCCCGGTATCTGTCCGTTGGACTGACTCCGGCGGGAATGAAGAAGATCTTTCGCATTGAAGCTCTTGTGATCGCAGGCCGCCCGCTGCTCATTACCCTGCCTGTCACCGTCTTAACCGTTGCACTCTTCCTTAAGATCAGTTACATCGAACCGATGCTTTTCCTTAGAAAAGCACCGCTTCTTCCGATACTGACATTCGTTCTGGCGATCTTCGGCTTCGTTGCGCTGGCATATCACATCGGCGCAAAGAAGATGCTAGAAAGCAGCCTGATCGATTCTCTGCGGGACGATACCGTCCTTTGATCCGCGAAGCGCCAGCACAGGTTACCGTCACCTGTTCGAATGTCCTTTGTTCCGATGATGCCTCCCCTTGTGGGAAGGCATATCCTCGGAATTCTGATCATAGGCTTCTCTGTCACATCCGCCCGGATTCTCGTTATCCCCATTTTCATCATAACTATGATCATTCTCATATTCTTCATTCCCATGCTCTTCATTCCCATATTCTTCATTCCCATACTCTTCATAGCCGCCCGCATCATTCCCGGCGCCGCCCGCCTGTTCATATCCGCTGATCCGCTCCCAGATCTCGGCCATACTCATCTCCCTGCAGTCATCCGCAGTAACGGAGCTGTCATACGCTGCCAACTGAAGATACGCATAGTATTTGCCGACTGAGAGATCGCACTGATGCGCCATAGATACCAGATCCAGATCCACGCAGACGTTATGGCAGTTATGACTCATATGTCCTGCACAGTATCTTACACCCTTCTCCAGCTCATTTCCTCGGTTATGGTCTGTCGCCACTGCCAGGACGGCTTCTTCCCCTCCCGTCAGATACGCGCTCATACCTTCACACTCCAGCACCGCGTGCAAAGCATCCGTATATCGCTTCCACTTCAGAGACAACTCATCCAAGATCGCTTCCCCTTCTGCATTGTACGCCTTGGCCGATACGACCCTGTCATAACGGTTCAACCCAAGCTCTATGGACGGATTGACATCAATACTCACATAAGATACCGGAATCCGAATCCACGAATATCCCGCCGCGCCCGCTGCAAAGATCAGTACCGCACAGATCACGGAAGCTGCGTATCTCAATGTCTGTTTCTGCCGAACAGGTCTCTTCCCGCTTCTCTTATCATACAAAAACTGCTTTGTCGACTCCTTAAGCCGGGTGTCTGCCTTGATATTGTCAAATGCATTCTGTATTCTATTCGTCAAATCCATCACCTCCCAGCTTCTTTCTTAACAGCATCCGCCCTCTGGAGAGCAGCGAATATACGGTGTTTTCCTTCTTTCCAAGTATGTTCCCGATCTCAGCCGCCGAGTATCCCTCATAATAGTGCAGGTAAACGGCGTCCTTATATTTGACCGGAAGTGACAGAACCGCCTCTAAGACTTCATGATCGTTCTCGTACTCTCCCGCTTCCGTCTCATTCAGCATCTCAAGAGGAACTACATTGCGTCTGAAAAAATTCTTCAGGTAGTCCTTGCAAGCATTGATGGATACGCGGAGCAGCCATGCTTTTTCATGCTCACTGTCGTAAAAATGTTCGCTCGACAGCATATATTTTAAGAAAACGTTCTGAAATACGTCTTCTGTATCCGCCTGGTTTTTCAGATGATAAAAACAGACGCGCCGGATCATATCCGAATACGTCTCCACGGCATGATTAATCTCTGACTCACTCCGCATAGCACATTGCCTCCTGCTTATTTCTCTGGTATAACCCTAGTACATCCTGATCCCGCCATGGCAAATAAGGCAGCGGCCGTTATTGCCGCTGCCCTTTGCTGATACCCTATGCACCTTCGCTTACCAGCGGCATCCTCTTCCGCCGCCATGATGTCCGCCGCCATGGTGTCCGCCGCCGTAACCGCTGTTGTCCTGCCAGTTATAGCATGCGCCGCCATAGCCAGAACCCGCATAATTGTTCGTATCATTGTAAACTGGTTCCGTGTAGACTGGCTCCGTGTAGACTGGTTCACTGTACGTCGGCTCACTGTAGACCGGTTCTGAAGCTACATAATTGCTTGCCCCGCCGTTACCTGCGCTGACCGAACCTGACGCCTGGGAACCTGCCCCGCCGTAGCCTGAATTCGTGTAATTGTCACAGACTCCGTTCTGGTCTTCATCTACATAGTTCCCGCAGCCTCCGACCCAGTTCCCGTCTATGAAATTGCAGTTACCCAAATCACATCTCTCCGCCAGACCGATCCCTGACGCCGGCCTGATACAATTCCTCGACACATCCATATATGAAGATGCTCCAAAATGATGCAGCGGCATTCTGCTCATATACCCATTCGAAAAATCAGCCGCAAACACAGATGTTCCCATGACCAGCGATAATACTCCTGCTACTCCAAATACAACCTTTTTTTTCATTTGCTTGATAACCCTCCCGCAATTGATGTATATTTTATATTGTTATACTTATAATACGATTGTGCTCCGTATATCCTTGCATTATTTTTAAAATTTTTATTTTTTACTTTGATCCTCATTAATATTAACACTGTTGCTGGAATAATACAACCAAAAGTATCGGATAAGAAGCTTTCAAGAAGAAACAAATAAGAAAATGCCCTGACGCTTGAAATCAACCCGGTTCAGCCTTATAATAGCACTAAGGGTAAGAATCATACATGCGGAAAGGTGATCATCATGATTGGAAACAGAGACATTTTCCTGGACAGAACTAACGTGAATAAATTCTCTATCCAGCTTAACCATTGCGGAATACAGGAATGTGCCCCTGGGTATACCAACAGCTTTCAATCGAACCCTTATCATCTGATCCACTTTGTATTAGAAGGGAACGGCTTCCTCGAACTGGATCACAAGCTAATCAATGTACACGCCGGACAGGCATTCTACATCCCTGCCGGGGTTCCCGCCAAATACTACGCCTCCCTGTCAGACCCCTGGAAGTACGGCTGGATCGGCTTCTATACCAATACCGCCAATCCCTTCCTCACCCTGCTGTTTCAGGATGAGAACGTCGTACAATTTAAAATGCCTGCAAATGAGGTCGAGAAAAATCTTCTGTCCATAATCTCCGTAACCGACCGGCGGATATCCGAATACACTCAGTATGACAGAGCCGATTTCCCCGGAGAACAGTTTACCACCATACTCAGGCTCTCCGATTCTCTGCAAGCCAACAGCCGGATGCTTGACTTCTTCTCCGGCCTTTTAAGCTTCCAGATTCCGGAGGACTTCGCCAAGCCTGCCGAAGCTTCTCCGGCGCTTAAGGCAAAAGCATTCATAGACGCCCACTACAATGAACCGATCAGGATGCAGGATGTTGCCGCCTCGCTGAATATCCATCCCAACTATCTGTGCGCCGTCTTCAAAAAGACATACGGACAGACGCCCAGTGATTATCTGCGCTCCATCCGTATGGCTCAGGCCGCAATGCTTTTATTCCTGACAGATCATTCCGTATCCATGATAGCCGAATCGCTGGGATATGCCAATCCGTTTCAGTTCTCCGCTGTATTTAAGTCCTATTACGGATTGTCGCCTACTGCTTACAGGAAGAAGGGGTAAGCGAGGTCTGCCGGCTAACCAACATCTTTTCTTAACTTATAGTAAAAACAATTTTACTGATACTTTATCAAACATAATCCCTATACCTCCGTAGCAGATTGCAGTTATGCCCGTGCGCACCATGGAAACAACCGATAGCATAGTGGCTCTGTATTCAGAAATAATATAATCCTGAACGATACTATCTGCAACGGTGAATATGATCTCAGGAACAAAACAAGCAATAACCGATATAACTAAAAAAGCTCCTTTATCAGACACAACAACCAGCGCAAATAATAAAAGTATACAATCCGTAGTACACCTTATTTTTATCACTACTTTTCATTTTACTTATAATCTTTGCCGGGATTCCATTCTCTTTTTTCCATTCAAAATAAATTCAACACTATATTCCGAAGTATATCACATTCTATTGGCGACAAAGATCTTGCTCCCTTTCATAAAAATACGAATTGGCTTCTTCTGCAGAACAAAAATTCCCAAGCCATAGTCTATTAATCTTTGCCGGGATTCCATTCTCTTTTTTCCATTCAAAATAAATTCAACACTATATTCCGAAGTATATCACATTCTATTGGCGACAAAGATCTTGCTCCCTTTCATAAAAATACGAATTGGCTTCTTCTGCAGAACAAAAATTCCCAAGCCATAGTCTATTAATAACTGCTGCTCTCATAATTCTTCAGCCCCGATTTCAGCACCATGCAGGATGCTGCAAGCATCGCTATGCAAAAAAGCGGGATACACAACGCCCCTGTCTCTGTTTTGCTCTTGCCCAGAAGATATCCGACCGGATAGAAGCTGACAAACGCATAAGGGATCAGATATCCGAATATCCCCTGGAAGACAGGAGGATAGATCACCATCGGATACTTTGCCATCTCTCCCAATGAGATCACAAAATAATTCAGGCTGTTCCTCTTCCCTTCCATCCAAAAGGAAACGCAGCTGGCGATCCATATCATGCACACCCTTATTATACACGCCTCCGCCAAAAAGACAAACAGCAGTATGACCTTCATCGCATTCCATTGGATTTCACATTTTCCAAATCCTGTTATAAGAACTGCAGCGGCAATCACCATCTTATTCAGCCCGTCAAAATCAATCTTCGCCGTTAGAAGCTGAAGCCCAACAGGCACCGGCCTGACCAGAAACCTGTCCAGATCCGCCATATGAATCATATTCGTGATCTTCCATGCTCCCTGAAAAAAGAAATTGATAAATCCCTCAGAAAACAGCAGGAATCCATAGAGCAGAAAGATCTCCCACATCGTCCATCCCCCGACCTGGGGAATATTGCTGTATATAATGCAGATCAGCCCAAGATTGCATCCCTGAGAAAACAACGTAAAGAAAACCATCATGAGAAAATCTGTCCGGTACTGCGCAAGAGACCTGATATTCTGCACCTGAAACAACAAATAAAGTTTAATATATGTTCCGTATTTTTTCATCATAATCCACATCCTTCTTAGTATGCTCTTCTTAGTATACACACCGCATCAGACAATCAGCCTCCATACATGGAGATCACGCCGAACGCTTTCTTTCCTAACAGGGTTCCCAACAATCCTAATCCGATAATCCACGCGATCTGCAGAGATATACTGACAATGCTTTCCCCAAACGACAGCGTTCCAATGAAAATACAGCACGGCGTGTATATGATCCCCTTAAAAGGAAGATAATTCACGATCTCTCTTAAGATCCCCGGGAACATTGCCAGCGGGATCAGCGCTCCTGAGAAAAAATTAGTAAGTATCTCCCTCGCCTTCGTCACCCCATAAGAATTATCGGTATAAAAGCAGAGAAGCGAAAAGATATATTGAATACAGAATTTCACCCCCATGCCGAGAAACAGCGAGACAAGAAATAGCACCGTTCGGATTCCGCTTAAGAACTTGACTCCATTTACCGCCAGATATACGCTCCCGACCAGCACAAAGGTCGCCGCAAATTCTAATCCCGCCGTTCCAAGCATACGGAAAAAAAGTGTTCCTCTATAAGACAACGGCTTTAACAAGTCCAGTATAATATCGCCTTTTACGATACGCTCCGCAATACCCATCTCAAATCCCATAGAGAACACACTGTTGCACAAAAAGGCAACAAATACATATTGCTTCATGATCTCCCATGTATATCCGTTGACGATCTCCTGATATGCAAAGATACTTTTCCACACATAATACAGCACGACCGCCTGGATAAAATTCGCCAGCATACCGGTAATAAACGTGTTCCGATATGCACAGCCCTCCAAAAATCCACACCTTATGTAAGCAAGATATTTCTTCATATCTACCTCCGTCTTCATTCTGATATCCGCGTACAGCATCGGTCATTCCCCTTGGCAAATACCTGCGTCATGCTCAAACAGCCGGATCACGATCTCCTCCAGCGTCAGTTCATCACCGTATCTCCCAAGAAGCTGATCAATAGAATCATCAAATAGAATCTTCCCCTTTTCCAGTATGATCAACCTCTGGCAGATTGACTCCAAGTCCTTCATATCATGGCTGGTAAGTAATATCGTCGTCTTCTTCTCTCTGTTCGTTTCCTTCAGGAACTCATATATCTTCTGCTTCGCCGTCACATCCACACCGATCGTCGGTTCATCCAGAAAGAGAATCGGCGGCTCATGGATCAAAGACGCCGCCAGATCTGCCCTCACCCGCTGTCCCAGAGATAACTTCCTTGCCGGCTGTGACAAGAACTCATGAAGCCCCAGAATATCGCTGAATCTGTCCATATTCCGGGAATACTGATGTTCCGGGATATCATAGATATGCTTAAGCAGACGAAACGTCTCAATCACCGGAATGTCCCACCATAGCTGCGTCTTCTGCCCAAAGACCACCCCGATCCTTCTGGCATTGTCTATCCGGTTAGAGAATGGATCCCTCCCCATGATCCTGACAGTCCCTTCACTTGGCTTCATAATTCCGGTCAGCATCTTGATGGTCGTAGATTTGCCCGCACCGTTCAGGCCCAGAAACGCCACGCTCTCTCCTTCTTCAATGCGAAAAGAGATTCCTCTCACAGCTTCTAAGGTATCGTATCTGGGCATGACCAGATGTCTGAGATTACCCATTATTCCTGTACTCTTCCTCGCAATCCTGTAACCCTTTTTTAAATTCCAAACCTCTATCATCTCCATTTTTACACCTCATTTCTCCTGCAGAATCACCCGGGAAATCCTGCAAATAAATTCTAAACAAATTCTATAAATGAGAATATCATATGAAAATACAGATAAACATATCATTTTCAAAGTTTTTTCTCTGGAAAATTAATATGAGGCTTTTACCGTATAGACGATAGACTTTCCGATTCAGCCATGATATAATACAAACTAACTAAACAACTGTATAATCGTAAGAGAGGTGATCAGGTGGCATTAACAAACGATGATTTAAATGCAATTGCTAATTTACTTCAGCCTATCAAAAACGATATACATATGATAAATGATAATGTAACAACACTGCAGAAAGATACTAAAGAACTTAAAGATGATGTACAAGGGGTTAAAAATGATGTGATAATTCTTAAAGATGATGTGCATGGGCTTCAGGATGGCTTTCACGAGCTTAGGGACGATGTCATAACTCTTAAAGATGATGTGCATGGGCTTCAGGATGGCTTTCATGAGCTTCAGAATGATGTACTGGTTCTTAAGGATGATGTGCATGGGCTTCAGGATGGCTTTCATGAGCTTCAGAATGATGTACTGGTTCTTAAGGATGATGTGCATGGGCTTCAGAACGGCTTTCACGAGCTTAGGGATGATGTCATAACTCTTAAGGATGATGTGCATGGGCTTCAGGATGGCTTTCGTGAGCTTCAGAATGATGTACTGGTTCTTAAGGATGATGTGCATGGGCTTCAGGATGGCTTTCATGAGTTTCAGAATGATGTACTGGTTCTTAAGGATGATGTGCATGGGCTCCAAGACGGCTTTCATGAGCTTAGGGATGATGTCATAACTCTTAAAGATGATGTGCATGGGCTTCAGGATGGCTTTCATGAACTTCAAAATAATGTGCTGGTTCTTAGGGATGATGTCGTAACTCTTAAAGATGATGTTCATGGGCTCCAAGACGGCTTTCATGAACTTCAAAATAATGTGCTGGTTCTTAGGGATGATGTCGTAACTCTTAAAGATAATGTGCATGATCTCCAGGATGGCTTTCATGAACTTCAGAATGATGTAGTAATTCTTAAAGATGATGTGCATATTCTTCAGGATAGCTTTCATGCGCTTCAGTGCGATGTGGTCATTCTTAAAGATGACATGCACGACGTTAAGAACGATGTGGTCATTCTTAAAGATGACATGCACGACGTTAAGAACGATGTGGTCATTCTTAAAGATGACATGCACGACGTTAAGAATGATGTGGTCATTCTTAAAGATGACGTATACGACGTTAAGAATGATGTGGCAATTCTTAAAGGTGACGTGCATATTCTTCAGGATAGCTTTCATGCGCTTCAGTGCGATGTGGTCATTCTTAAAGATGACATGCACGACGTTAAGAGTGATGTGGTCATTCTTAAAGATGACGTATACGACGTTAAGAATGATGTGGCAATTCTTAAAGGTGACGTGCATATTCTTCAGGATGGTTTTCACGAGCTTCAAGATAATGTATTGGTTCTTAAGGATGGCTTTCATGAACTTCAAAATGATGTACTGGTTCTTAAGGATGATACACAATTTCTCAGGCATGAAGCTCAGAGTTCAGATAATCGGCTGTCACGCATTGAACTTACATTAGAGAATGAAACAAACCGCGGCATTAAGATTATTGCCGAGGGACATCTTGATCTAAATCGTAAGCTTAACGATGCACTAAAAGTTGAAAACGAGAAGGAATTACTCCTTCTCAGAGTCACCCATCTTGAAACTGAGATGCAGTTAGTCAAAGCGCAGCTTAATCAATCTGCTTAATTTGGCTGAATATAATGCGGTCAGCACACTATTTTTTCGCGCAGCGGATGTACTGTTCATCAGCACGGATGGGATATCCACTGCCGTATCAGAAGAGCGCTAGCCCTCTAAACATCTGCTTCCTCCCCGTTCTCCTTCTCCTGCCCGAAAACAAAAATCCCGCACAAACTGCCATCCCCAACAGATATCCATACTGGAGCCGCCAATGAAAATTTATATTCAAAAAACTTTGTTATACAGTCTTATTACCGTCTTTGCCGCACAATTTGCCATAAACTTATTCATCGCTGATTTTAAGATATCGACCGGTATCATCTGTTTTTCTGTCCTGCTATTCATGACGGAAGATTTTCCGCTGCTTCCGGCAGCAGTGTGCTCCGCCGCCGGCACCTATCTTGTGCGGCTATCGCTCTATTGGTTCCAGCACGGACATATAGATAAGATGTATCTTGCCTATAGGCCTGAGATTCTCTTCTATCTCTGCTACGGACTGTTTCTCTTCATATATACCCGGCTATGCCCCGATTTCCGCAGACATACACGGCAGTTCCTCCTTGTACTTATCTTCATTGACTACGGAGCGAATTTCTCGGAACTGCTTCTAAGGCTTGGAGACAGCGCATTTAACCTTCAGGCACAGACCGGTATTCTTCTGGTCGCCCTGCTCAGAGTCCTTATCATAGGATGCATCCTGGCGATCTTCAGACAGTACCGTCTATTCCTTCTGAAACAAGAGCATGAGGAACGCTATAAACGTCTGCTTCTTCTTATTTCCAAGCTTAACGGAGAAGTTGTCTGGATGCAGAAGAATACGATTCTGATCGAAGAAACCATGAGCACTGCTTACCAGTTATACCGGACTCTCAAAGAACTCCTGCCGGACGATCCCCTTCATACCCAGGCACTCTCTGTAGCAAAGGATATTCACGAGATCAAGAAGGAATACTTTTTGATCATGCGCGGGATTTCCGAGACACTTGACCAGGAACTTCAATCCGACGGAATGTATCTGAATGATATTTTCCATCTGCTAGAAGATTCCCTTAGGCTTGCCGGATCAGAACATGGAAAAATTCTTGATTTTACATACTCATGCACGGAAAACCTATACACCAAGCAGCATTATGCTCTCCTGTCGGTCTTCCGTAATCTGTCTGTAAATGCCTTAGAAGCCCAAACCGGACTCAGAGTTGCAATCAATATCACACTGACAAAGGATTCCTCCAACGAGACCGGCATTTTCTATCTGTTTACGGTTACCGACAACGGACCGGGTATTCCCAAAGAATATATATCAGAAGTTTTCAAGGCCGGTTTCTCAACTAAGATCAATCATGTTACCGGAGAGATCAACCGGGGACTTGGACTTAATCTGGTAAAGGATCTGGTTGAGGAGCAGCTCAAAGGCCGTATTGAACTGATCTCGATTCCCGGACAGACGTCATTTATGATATGGATACCAGAAGAATATTTTTCCTGAAAATATTCTGCACTCCGATTTCTGGCCGGATGTAGCACTAAAACACACAAAAAAGAGGATACATATGAATTTTTATCTCATTGACGACGACAAAAATGTACGAAATATTTTAAAGATCATTATTACAGAGCAACAGCTTGGAAGCGTGTGCGGAGGAGCCGGAAATGCACAGGATGCCCTCGAAGATATCTCCGCCCTCACTCCGGATATCATCATTGTCGACCTCCTTATGCCGGATACGGATGGGATCACTCTTGTCGGACAGATGCGTCCGCTTCTTCCCGATGCCGCGTTTATCATGCTCTCCCAGGTCACTTCCAAGGATATGGTAGCCTCCGCATATGAAGCCGGAGTTGAATTCTTTATCCAGAAGCCCATTAACAGCATAGAGGTTGAATCTGTCATACGCAAAATCCAGGAAAATCTCTCCATGCGCCGTACTATGAATCGCATACAGAATATTTTCCTTGAAGATACCGTGCCAAAACAGCCTGCTAAAGCGTCACCCGCCGCTGCGCCTGCCAGCTCCTCATCCTCTGTCCTCGCCAATATCCTGCAGCGGCTTGGGATTATCGGAGTTCTCGGAAGCAAAGACATCATCACCGTGGCAGAATATATGACCGCCAATCATGTACATTTAGATGACACAACTCTGCATGAACTTTGCAGCCGCTTCTGTGATTCTCCCAAATCAATGGAACAGAGAATCCGCCGCGCTGCCGCCGCCGGTCTTGTGAATCTGGCACATTTGGGCATAGAGGATTATTCTAATGAAATATTCACCGAATACTCCAACACTCTGTATAACTTTGAACAAGTCCGTAAGGAAATGGATTTTATCCGCGGCAGGAGCGATAAACACGGCAACGTCAAGATCAAAAACTTTCTGAATGCTTTGACGGCCTACAGCCAGAGATGACGCAACGCTGTATCGGCGCTCCTCCCGATTCCAATATCCCTGCAAGTATGGGGCTCAAGTCTCGGCATATTTAACAGTATCATTTGCTTTATTTTGTGACATTTCACAAAATTCATCTGATACTGTTATTTTTTTTATCAATTTTGATACAGTCTGAAACTTTTTGAAACCAGAGATTTATATTCATTCTATCAATAACAGAGATCATTTAATGAAAAAACAAATAATTAAAAAAGAGAGGTATGTCTATGTTAACTATTTTATCTGGAGTCGGATTACTGCTGATCACACTTGCCGGTTTTTCACTGTTCAGCCTGAAGATGCCAAAAGGCCAGCTCGCTATGTCCGGTATGGCAAATGCCGCAATCGCCACCTTCCTTGTCGAAGCAGTCCACAAATACATCACCGGGGATCTGATGGGCATCGACTTTTTCCGTACTGTAGGCGAGACTTCAGGAGGTCTCGGCGGTGTCGCTGCCGCCATGATGGTTCCGATCTGCATGGGTGCTAACCCGGTATTCGCCGTCGTTGCCGGCGTCGCCGTCGGAGGCTACGGAATCCTGCCCGGTTTTATCGCAGGTTACATAATCGGTCTGATCTCACCGATCATCGAAAAGAAACTGCCGGAGGGACTGAATATCATCCTCGGCGCGCTGATCATCGCTCCTCTGTCACACCTGATCGTTCTTGCTGTCAATCCGGCCGTGAATATCATCCTGAGCCGCATCGGAGACACCATCTCCGCCGCTACTGAACAGTCCCCTATCGTCATGGGCTTCCTTCTCGGCGGTATCATCAAGATGATCTGTACCTCTCCGTTAAGTTCTATGGCGTTGACCGCTATGCTCGGGCTAGAAGGACTTGCCATGGGAATTGCCGCGATCGCCTGCGTGGGCGGTTCATTTACCAACGGACTTATATTTGCCAAATTAAAATTCGGAGACAGAAGCAATGTTATTGCAGTTATGCTGGAACCGCTGACACAGGCAGACATCATTACCGCCACCCCGATTCCTATATACTGTTCTAACTTCTTCGGCGGAGGGCTTGCCGGAATCTCTGCTGCAGCGTTCCATATCGTTAATAACGCGCCCGGAACTGCATCTCCGATCCCCGGGCTTATGGCTCCGTTTGCATTCAATCCGCCGCTTAAGGTGGTACTCGCACTTACTTTTGCCGTACTTGGCGGTTCCATAGCCGGACTCGTGGGAGGCACCGTATTCAAAAACAGAGTGAAAATGCCTGCATTATCCTCCGAGACGATTCTGCCAGTTAACATGTCCTAATATGATACGAGCTTGTGCAGACAATGTTTGCACAAGCTCACTTAATCACTGTTGCGCGATCTAAAACAAATATTTATCAATACACTGCAGAAAATCAAAGCCGCACCATACAATATTTGTGACAATAACGGATAGAACATCGCCAAAATGACTCCGCCCATCAGATTCCCCAATGGAATGATCACCGAAACCATGCTCTCTGTAAATGTAGAAACTCTCCCCAAAAGAGACGGCTCAATTTCTTTCTGAATAATGGAAATAAACATAATATTCATCATGTTAATTCCGCAATTACTAACAAAGATCAACAAATATGAGAGCCAAAAACAGTATTTTATTGTCACTGCCATAGACAGCCATGCTGTTCCCGATATCAGTAAAAATATCTTTGCATACTTTTCAGGCGCATAAATGCTTCCCGGAAACCTGCGTATCAAAAAGGAGCCAAGAATGCCTCCCAATGACGCGCTCATTAATAAACTTCCATAACCAAAGGCCAGCTCGCTGATATACGTTTCAGCGATCCTCGGCAATCCCACCATCGCTATCCCATAAAACATATTGAGAATAGTTAACGGGAGAAATAATCTGATTATTTCCGAATGTTCCTTTACTTCCCAAATCCCTCGTTTTAATTCTTTTCTATATTTTGCAATCGTATAACTTTCGTTCTTATCTTCAGCAGCGAAAGCCCCCGAATAGTTATCTCTGCCTGGACCTTCAAAATAGCCGGCAGCTATTTGGTGAAATTTTACTGCCAGCAAAAAAAAGAAAATTATAAACAGCATAATCACATCTTCCCGCAAGAAACTGATGACAATAGCCGAAACTGCATTAAATGCAACATCCAGCACTTTCTCGCTTGTGTGAAATAAACTATTTACAGGAATTAACTCATCATCACTGACTAACAAGGGAATCAATTTCTCTCCCGACGGATAGATAACTGCCGATGCCGCATACGTCAGCGACAGCACCGTCAATAATACGATCCCTTGCTGCTTAATGTCTAATTTCACGAAGAAACTAAGGATCAGCAGGCATATGATACATATCATCTGAAAGAAACTCATCAGGAACAAGTTTTGCCTCGGCACCGTCGTATCAATAATCGGCCCTGCAAATACTGCCATAGCGTCTATGATCGATAAAGACGCAAATGCAACGGATAACAACACTGGTGAGGAAAACTCCTTACTTAAAAACCAGATCACCAACATATATAAGATACTGTCTCCAATATTTGTAAATATACGTCCGCACAACAGATACCTTACTGTTCTTTGACTGCTCATTTCCTCTGCTCCCTTCATTGCCAGTGCTCCATACAGCCGTCCTCTCTCCTCAATTAGAGCAAGCATTTCTTATAAAATTTTTTCACTTAAAATTTCTAATTAAGTATACACGAAAAAAACCGTAAACTCAACAAATTATGGTATACTGTCAAAAAGACTATTTTATCAAAAGGTGTGATACCGCATGAAACTCAACCGAATGATCGGAATCCTGTCGATCCTGCTGCAAAAGGAGAAGGTGACCGCCCCTTACCTCGCGGAGAAGTTCGAAGTCTCCCGCCGCACCATCAACCGGGATATCGAAGCCCTGTGCATGGCCGGTATTCCGCTGGTAACAGAACCGGGAGTAAACGGCGGCGTCTCTATCATGGAAGGATATAAGATCGACCGCACGCTGCTCAGCACCTTGGATATGCAGGCCATCTTAGCGGGGCTTCGAAGCCTGGACAGCGTAAGCGGTTCGAACCAGTACGCCCAATTGATGGAGAAGCTGTCCGCCGGATCTTCCAACCTGCTTACCGGAGATACCCATATCCTGATCGATCTCTCCTCCTGGTACAAGGACTCCCTCTCTCCGAAGATAGAATTGCTGCATAGCGCCATTTTAACCGGACGTAAGGTCTCTTTTCTCTACTTTGCGCCCAACAGAGAATCTTCCCGGACCATAGAGCCGTATGACCTGATCTTCCAGTGGGCAAACTGGTACATATGGGGCTTTTGCGAAGCCAGAAAGGACTACCGCCTGTTCAAGCTTGGCCGGATGACAGATCTTAAGATGGGGGAACCCTTTGAGAAGCGCTTAAGTCCGCTGCCCGATCTCGCCCAGGGGAACATATTTCCCTATACCTGCCAGGTCAAAGCTAAGATACAGCCGGAATATAAATGGCGGCTGATAGAGGAATTCGGACCGGAGAGCTTCACCGCTGAGCCGGACGGCACCCTGCTCTTTACCTCTGGATTCACGGACAATACGAGCATTATCGGCTGGATCGCTTCCTTCGGCGGCGGCGCGGAGCTCTTAGAGCCTGCCGGGTTAAGACAGGACATCCTGGCATTCGCCGAAGAAATCCGCAAAAAACATTTGGAAACATGACACACAGTTGTCCTGTTTCCTCTGATACAATATGACCATCAAGTCAAACGACAGATATGAAAGGATGGTCTATAATTATGAAGTATGAAATCGTAACCTTGAATGAAAAAATCGTTGTCGGTATATCCGCACGCACGAACAATCTCTCACCCGACATGAGCGCCACGATCGGCGGACTCTGGAAACGTTTTTATAACGAAGGCGTCTACGCCTCTATTCCTGAGAAGTCCAACAATAAAGCACTGGGAATCTATATGGATTTTGAAGGAGATGAAAAATCAGATTATACGGCGATGGTCGCCTGCGAGACGTTAACAGAACCAAAAGAGACTGAATCCGCCGAATACACCGTCCGCCGGATCCCGGCAGGCCGGTATGCCAAGTTCGTAGTACAAGGGGATATGGTTGCAGCGGTTGCCGCAGCGTGGCAGGAGATCTGGCAGATGGACCTGCCGAGAACCTACCTGTATGATTTTGAAGAATATCAGGATGACAAGATGGAAGATGCAAAGATCCACATCTATGTCGGTTTACAGTAAGGAGAATCCATATGGCATTTGATTACAAAAAAGAATACAAAGAATTCTACCTGCCAAAGAACAAGCCGGGGATCGTAACGATTCCGCCCATGAACTTCATCGCAGTGCGCGGAACAGGCGATCCTAACGTAGAAGACGGAGCATACAAGCAGTCCATCGGCCTGCTCTACAAAATCGCATTCACCATAAAGATGAGCAAACGGGGCAGCCGTCAGATCGAGGGGTATTTCGATTACGTGGTGCCTCCGCTTGAAGGCCTCTGGTGGCAGCCGGACACGAAAGGCATTGACTATTCCAGGAAGGAAGACTTCGAATGGATCTCCATGATACGCCTGCCGGAGTTTGTCACAGAGAAGGACTTCGAATGGGCAGTCGGCGAGGCGTCCGCCAAGAAACAGACCGATTCTTCCCAAGCAGAATTCCTTACTTATGATGAAGGATTATGCGTACAGTGTATGCACATCGGCCCTTACGACGACGAACCGGCAACCGTAGACGCTATGGACGCCTTCGCGAAGGCCCAGGGGTATGTACCGGATATGGGCGGCTTCCGCCGCCACCACGAGATATATCTGAGCGATGCACGCAGATGCAGGCCGCAGAACCTCAAAACCGTGATCCGGCACCCTATCAAGCCTGCTTAATACCCGTCTCCTCCGTAAAGGATAAGAACTTTAACACGGCCGGCGATAGCTGCTTCCCCGGCAGATGGGCAACCCCCAGCACACGGGAGTAATGTTCGCTGAAAGAACGCACGCAGACGTCAAACGGTGCGTTCTGCAGAAGCAGCTTTGGCAGGATCGTTATGCCGAATCCCTTTTCAACCATTTTCAAGGCGGCAAAATCCTCCATCACCTGATAGCGGATCCTTGGCTGAATCCCGTTCATCTCGAATATCTTACCGGTCTCATAATCCAGGCGGTCGCTGGTCAGTATAAAATCCTTCTTATCCACGTCCGATAAGGTAACCTCCGTCTTTTCTGCAAGCGGATGTCCGTTGGGCGTTACCAGCATAAGCTCGTCGTCTCCCAGCGGTATGAACGGATAATCAGGAACCGAATAACGGGAAACAAAGATACAGTCAAGCTTATCATTCTTAAGCTTCTCGATCAGAGGACGAAATCCCTCTATACACAATTCAAAAGTGATCTTCGGGTAAGCTTCTGCAAAATCCCGCAGGATATCCGGCAGCCAGTGATAGGAAATGCTCTGGATCGATCCGATACGGATATATCCGCTGTCAAGGCTGTTCAAATCGGCAACGATCCGCTCTATCTTTTTCTCTTCCCTGCATATATTCTCCAGACACCGAACGATTTCCCCGGTATGCAAAAGAAGCTGAACGCCTTGTTTTGTGCGCTTGAACAGCGAAATTCCCAATTCCCTCTCAAAATTCTTGATCAGCTGACTGACCGCAGACTGCGTATAATTGAACTTGGCCGCAGTTTTCGAGATACTGCCTGTATTGCACACGTCTAAAATGATCTCATATTTGCTCATTGATTTTACCTCATAGTATAGTTGGAGATATTAGTAAAACTTATAGATCAGATAAATTATTTTAAGTTTATTTATCTATGAATTTTATTTATTATAAACATGATGAGCAAAGAATTGTCAAGAGAAGGAGGAGAACTATGTTACTTTTATCAAGAGCGGATATCAAAAAAGTATTTTCAATTCAGGACGCCATCGAAGCTGATAAACAGGCGTTTACACTTGTATCGGAAGGTAAATGCGATCTGCCGCTTAGGACCAACATCCAGGCGCCCAGATATGACGGCTGTTTCTTATTCATGCCGGCTTATATAGAAGAAATGGATACGGCGTCTTTAAAAACCGTCAATATCTTCCCGCACAATATCGATAACGGACTGCCGTCGTCGCCGGCACAGGTCCTATTGATCGACGGGAAAACGGGGGTCGTGACAGCCATATTAGACGGTACTTATGTCACCCAGCTTCGGACAGGCGCATCTTCCGGCGCAGCCTTTGACATGCTTGCCAAAGAATCCTGCCGGATCGGGGCGCTGATCGGAACCGGCGGTCAGGCCGCTACGCAGTTAGAAGCAATGATCGCGGTCAGAAGATTAGAAGAAGTACGGGTATATGACCTGAATTACGAGAGAACGGCCGATTTCGCAGACAGGATGCAGGAAGAATTGAAATCCTACGGCACCAAGATTACGGCGGTAAGATCTTCTGATGAAGCGATCGATGATGCAGATCTTCTGATCACGGTTACTCCGTCCTCCAAACCGGTATTCGACGGGACAAAGATCAAAAAAGGCTGCACGATAAGCTGCGTAGGCGCCTATCAGCATCACATGCAGGAAATGGATCCGGCCATACTGCCGAGAGCCTCGAAGATCTACTTCGATTCCAAGGAAGCGGTGCTCTCTGAATCCGGTGATATCCTGATCCCATTAGAGGAAGGGATCATCACAGAAGACGACTTTACCGGTGATATCGGAAATGTTATCAAGGGAGAGTTGATCGGCAGAGAAAACGACGATGAAATCATCGTATACGAAACGGTGGGCGTCGGCGCTCAGGATCTTGTGACTGCAAAGGCTATCTATGAAAAAGCGCTGAAAGCAGGCGTCGGTACTCGCTGGGAGTAACGGTAAATGGGGCTGACCGTCAGCCCCATTTCGATATCCCGTTTCTATATCCGGTCACCTTTAAACCTCCCTTGTATACCTCCTAAGCCAGTCTTTTTCTTCATCGTTCAGATACGGCGAGACCTTCTCATATACAGTCTTATGATAATCGTTCAACTGTCTCCTGGTCTCCTCTGGCAGCATCTCCACCTTTATTGCATCCAGATCCATAGGGATATAGGTAATAATCTCAAAATACATGAACTGGCCGTACTCATTCTTTACGCCTTTGCGCACAAGGATCTCATTTTCCAGCCGTATTCCGTGCGAACCATCTATATAGATCCCCGGCTCGTCGGTGAGGACCATCCCCTCTTCCAGAACAGCCGTCTCCCCTGCGCGGTACCGCCAGCGGAATCCTGCCGGAGACTCGTGAATGCTTAAGAGATATCCCATACCGTGCCCGGTTCCGCATTTGAAGTCAAGGCCTCTGTCCCAAAGCGGCTTTCTAGCCATCAGATCAAGGTTCATTCCTGTACATCCGTGCAGAAACTTCGCGCCCGCAAGTCCCATATGGCCCATGAGCGTCAGGGTAAAATGCTCCTTCATTATATCCGGTATTTCTCCCAGCGCGTAGGTTCTTGTAATATCCGTGGAGCCCTCATAAAAACCTGCCCCCGTATCGGTTAAAAATACATTGCCCTCTTTAAGCTCAACATCCGTCTCCGGCGAGGACGTATAATGCATCAGCGCACAATGCTCGCCGTAAGCCGAGATCGGCTCAAAACTCGGACGGATAAAATTCCCCATCTCCATACGGAATTCATCCAGCTTCTCAGAAGCGCTCATCTCCGTGATCCTTGTCTTACCCACGTTTTCTTTCAGCCATTTCATGAACTTAACGTGCGCTGCGCTGTCCTTGATCTGTGCTTTGCGGATATTTTCGATCTCCACAGGATTCTTGATCGCCTTGAACAGAACTTCCGGGTTACGCTGTTCGATCTTCTTCACTTCGTCTGGAATATTCCTGTATAGCGCATAGTTAAGCCTTACCGGGTCGATGAGAACAGACTCCCCTCCCGCAATATTCTTAACGTCCCCGTAGATATCGTTATATGGATGAAGCAGAACGCCGTCTTCTGCAAACTGCGCTTTTACCTCTGCACTCAGCTTCTTCTCATTGATATACAGATGCATCCAGTCCGTTGTGATGACCGCATAAGAGAGAACCAGCGGGAAAAACTCGATGTCATTACCGCGCATATTCAGCGTCCAGCATATATCATCCAGCGTAGTCAGGACATGTACCGTCGCATCGTTATCCTTCATATATTCCCGGATTCTTGTAAGCTTGCCCGCCGCCGTCTCTCCGGCATACTCCTGCTTAAGGATCCAGGCCGGTTCCTCTGACAGCGCCGGCCTGTCCTCCCATATCTCGTCGATCAGATCATAGGCATAGACGACCTTTCCATTCTTCTTCGCCGCTATCTTCTCATAGGCAAGCCCGTCGCCCATAGCCACCGCACGTCCGTCAAATCCGATACACCCGCCCTCTTTCAGGGTATCGGACAGGTATTCTTCAATCGTAGGAACTCCCGGCTCTCCCATCTTCATAAGCTCAACGGTCGTACCTGCGATCTGCTCTGCGGCCTGTATAAAATATCTTCCGTCCGTCCACAATCTGGCTTCATCGGCCGTAATTACAGCCGTTCCCGCTGAACCGGAGAAATTCGTAATATATTTCCTTGCCTTAAAATATTCGCCCACATACTCGGTCTGGTGAAAATCCGCAGTCGGAACGACATAGATATCAATCTCTTTTTCTTTCATCTGCTTGCGCAGCTTTGAAAGCCTCTCTTGTATACTCATATCAATTGCCTCCTAAAATATCATCTTGCCTCCAAGTCCCATGGCTGCATCGCGCCGCCTTCTTCCGCCGGACGGCACATCTTTGCGTAGATATTCAGGCATCCTTTTGCCTCTTTTAACGGCGGGCATACCCACGCCTGTCTTCTTCTGCCGATCTCCTCTTCCGGCACCAGAAGCGTCAACTCGCCGCCGTTGATATCCATCACGATCTCATCCCCGTTTTCCACAAGAGCAATCAGGCCGCCGTCATAAGCTTCCGGTGATACGTGCCCCACGATCGCACCATAATTGAATCCCGAGAACCTTGCGTCAGAGATCAGTCCCACGCTCTTGTGCAGCCCCTTGCCAATCAGGGCGTCAATACTCAGCATCAGTTCCTTCATACCCGGCGCTCCCTTGCAGCCCTCATAGCGGATAACGATGATATCCCCGGGAACGATCTCTCCCGCCTGGATCGCCTCAAACGCAGGCCTGTCCCCATCGTACACCTTCGCCTTGCCTTTCAGGTATTTCACTTCTTCATACACCGCCGTAGGACGGACAATGGCGCCGTTCGGCGACAGATTGCCCCTTAAGATCTTAAGCCCCGGTTCCTCAGACAGCGGCCGTTCAAGAGAATGTATAACCTTATTCTCCTGAGGCGTCACCTTCGACAGCATCTCTTTCCATGTATTTCCGTACATTCCCGGCACATCGGTAAAAAGCCTGCTCTCCAGCTGCTTCATCACGTTCATTACGCCGCCCGCATAGTGGAAATCAACCACCGTATAAGGCCCGCTGGGAACAACCGCATTGATGCACGGAATCTGCCCGGCATATTTCTCGAAGTCCGCTAACGTCATCCTGATCCCCAGTTCATAGGCATAAGACAGCAGGTGCAGCACCGCGTTGGTTGAACCTGCGACCGCCATATCGAACATGACCGCGTTCATCAGGACTTCTCGGGTGATCAGCTCGGACGGTTTCCGTCCCGCCTTCACAAGCTCTACCGCATATGCTCCGGCTTCCCGTGCTTTTCTAAGCTTCGCATTGTCGGATGCAGGCGTCGTAGACGTACCCGGAAGAACCAGGTTGAGAACTTCCCCAAGCATCTGCATGGTATTCGCCGTTCCCATCGACGGGCACGCGCCAAAGGACGGACATACGCTGTCCTCAAGCCCGAATAATTCCTCTTCCGTTGCCCCTGAGAAACGGGCCGTATCCAAGTCTGCCTCCACGACCGTCTTCCCGCAGTACTGCCCGGGCTGCATAGAGCCTCCGGTCACGACCATAGACGGAATATCAAGCCTCATAGCCGCCAGATAACAGCCGGCAATGATATTATCGCAGGATGCTACCATAACAAGACCGTCAAAATTATGTACCCTCGTGACGAATTCAACGGACATAGCAACGATGTCTCTTCCTACCTGCTCGTATTTAAGTTCTTCCGCTCCGTTGGCAATGTTGCCGCAGGTCGCCGGAATGCCGAACTCCACCGGGACGCCGCCCGCGGCCCAGATCCCTTCCTTAACAGCTTCCGCGATCTGACGCAGATGTGCAGATCCCGGCGAACCCGCCATATATGAATTCGGCACGCCGATGTGCGGTTTCCTTCTGATGTCCTTGTCTGAATAACCGGCCGCTTTCATCATCACGCGCCTGTGCGCAGCCTCCGCTCCGTTCCAAAATTCAGTACCCATATTTCTCCTCCTTATCGACCCACAGTGTACAATGGTAACTCACTACCATTATAATAAATAAAACTCCCGGATAAATAAACTTAAGATTATTTATCTGATACATAAGTTTTTCTTATATCACTGCTCAAAGCGGATACCTTGCATGCCCATTTAAGTATGTCCATTTAAATTAGCATAAAGATATACTCCTCCTGTCAGCATTTCAGGAGGAGTATATCCTAATCTGGGGGTAAAACCAATACAGAGATCCTATGCGATCTCTCTGGTATACGTCTTAAGCCATTCCTTCTCCCCGTCGTTCAGATAAGGAGAGACCTTCTCATATACCGTCTTATGATAAGCATTCAGCAGTTTTTTATCTTCTTCGGTCATAATATCTGGATTCACCGCATCCAGATCCATCGGAATATATGTGATCGGTTCAAAATACATAAACTGTCCGTACTCGTTCTGCTCGCCCTTGCATACGAGCAATTCATTTTCAAGCCTCACACCGTGAGAACCTTCGATATAGATTCCCGGCTCGTCTGTAATGATCATTCCCTCTTCAAAAGCATGGGAATCGCCTTCCCGGTACTGCCACCGGATCCCTGCCGGCCCTTCATGTATGTTCAGAAGATATCCCACTCCATGCCCCGTACCATGGTTAAAATTCAATCCTCTGTCCCAGAAGGGTTTTCTTGCCAGGATATCCAGGTTCATTCCGCTGCAGCCCTTCATGAATTTTGCGTTTGCCAGCGTAAGGTTACTGATCGCAACCAATGTGAAATGATCCTTCATCACCTGCGGGATCTCACCTAACGCATACGTTCTGGTAATATCTGTAGAGCCTTCATAGAATCCTGCTCCCGTGTCCGTGAGGAACAAGCTTCCCTCACAGAGCTCTACATCCGTCTCCGGGGAGGACGTATAATGGCACATTGCACAATGCTCCCCGAATGATGAGATCGGCTCGAAACTCGGACGGATAAAATTCTCCATTTCCATACGGAACTCGTCAAGCTTATCTGAAGCGCTCATCTCCGTGATCTTTGTCTTTCCGATATTTTCCTTCAGCCACTTCATGAACTTAACATGTGCTACACTGTCTTTTATCTCTGCTCTGCGGATATTCTCGATTTCAACCGGATTCTTCATTGCCTTGAAGAGCATCTCCGGATTCGCTCGCTCTGCCTTCTTCACTTCTTCTGGAATGCTGCTGTAGAGCGCGTAATTCAGTTTCGCAGGATCGATCAGTACGACCTCTTCCCTTCCAAGATGCCTGATATCTTCATAAATGTCGTTATACGGATGCACCGTAATGCCGTCTTTTGCAAAGCCTGCCTTAATCTCCTCACTCAGCTTCGATTCATCTATATAAAGCTTCACATGCTTCTCCGTGATGATAAGATAAGACAGTACAAGCGGGAAGAATTCAATATCATTGCCGCGGATGTTCAAAGTCCAGCAGATATCATCCAGGGTAGTAAGCACATGCGACGTGGCGCCGCATTCTTTCATAACCTCGCGGATCCGTCTAAGCTTACTCTCTGTCGTCTCTCCGGCATACTTGATATCCAGGGCAAACACCGGCTCCCTGGACATCTCCGGGCGATCCTCCCAGATCTGGCCGATCAGATCCTCTCCGTAGAGAACCCTTCCGTCCTTCGCCTTTGCCGTCTCCTGATATCCGCAGCCCTCAGCCATCGTAACCACACGCCCGTCGAATCCGATCGTGCCGCCCTCCCTGATCGTCTGCTTCACATACTCATCCAACGCAGGTACCAAAGGTTCCCCCATCTTCATAAGTTCAACGCAGGAACCTTCAAGCTGAGCCGCCGCCTGGATAAAATATCTCCCATCCGCCCAGAGCTTCGCTTCTTCCTTCGTGATCACAGCAGTTCCGGCGGAACCGGAGAACCCTGTAATATACTTCCTTGCCTTAAAATACTCTCCTACATATTCACTCTGATGAAAATCAGCCGTAGGAACGATATAGATATCAATTCCTTTTTCTTCCATCAATCTGCGCAGCGCCGCAATTCTTTCATTTACATTCATTGATCTGCCCTCACTTAATCAACCAACGCTGACAGTTTCTTATCCACAGCGATCATGATAAGCGCCGCAACAAAAGAAACTACAGCAATACCAATACATGCTACTTTGAATTCAATATTTCCGCCAAACAGGATTCCGTACACCGGACCATAACTCTTAGCCGCGATAAATGTCGCGAATCCCCACATGGACATCATGATCGCAAGATAACGGCTTGGAGAATACTTACTGATGAAAGAATGTCCAAGCGGTGAGAAGAACATCTCTCCAAGCGTCAGAAGGAACGCGAATACGATCAGCCATAATACACTTGCTTTTTCATTTCCACGGACGATATCAATGATCGCATAGAAGATATATCCTAATCCGATAATCGCAATACCAAGTCCCGTCTTGCGGAACAGGCTCATATCTCCCTGCGGTCTTGCCGCGAGCTTATTCCACAGCGCTGCGGTCACAGGTCCGAGAACTACACAGAAGAAGGAATTCGCCGCGTCAAACCATGTGGACGGTACTTCATATCCTGCAACGACCCAATCCATATTCTCTGCCCAATAGAAATATACCGGCATATATCCAAGATACCAGAATATCCAGAATATGATCGAGAAGCCTGACGCGATAATGATCGCTCCGATACGTTTTTTCTCATTTGATGTAAGAGGCGCCTTCTGTCCTGCCTCAATCTTAGCCTGCTTCTCTGCTTCCAACTCCTCAGCCGTCTTCGTCTTCTTGAACGGAAGCCTTCCAACGTTGCCAAGGAATCTCCAGCATACAAATACATACCACAGAGCGCCTAAGAACATAACTAATCCGGCAAGCTTAAAGCACGGTGCGAATCCCAGCACACCGTCTTTCGCGAATACATCCTTGTACAGAATACCTACCAGGAATGTACCGATGAACGCACCTACGTTAACCAATGTATACCTCATGGCAAACGCCGGGTCCATCTGCGACTTATCGGTGATAACACGCCCGATGATCGGTCCGTTCTTGAACAAAGCAAGACCAAGACTTACCAGGAAGATCATCGCATATACGCCTGTCGCACTGGTAGCGATACCTCCCATGTAATAGCCCACGCCTGCGATCGCCATACCTACCGGGGTCGTATATTTGGCTCCGATAAACCGGTCAACCACAATACCTCCGAACAAAGGAAGCAAGTAGGAAAATGCGGTCAGGTTTGACTGCATATTTGCCGCAACCGTATCGTCTAATCCAAGACCTCCTGTTGCCACTGTAGCCGATACGAATATCAATATCAGAGAACGCCCCAGATAGTAAGAAAGACGTTCAAAAATTTCTGTACATGCACATGTCCAAAACGCTTTTGGATATCCTTTTTTCTTCGCTGCTGTCTCCATGTTTTTCTTTCCTTCCTTTTCCCTCTTATTCCATTTCCTTTAAGAATGCTTTATAGCCCTTGTAGACTTCATAGATATCTGACTTGCTCGTCACTTCATGCGGCGCATGCATAGACAACACTGCTACTCCGCTGTCAATCACGTTCATTCCGTAATTTGCCATGATATAGGCGATCGTTCCGCCGCCGCCAAGGTCAACCTTCCCCATCTCCGCCGTCTGGAATCCGATCTCATTGGCGTCAAATACCTTCCGAAGCTTTGCGACATACTCTGCATTAGCGTCGCTGGTGCCGTTCTTGCCTCTGCTTCCCGTGTACTTGTTCAGCACAAGGCCCTTCCCGAAGTATGCCGTATTCTTCTTCTCGAATGCATCGGCATAGAGTGGATCATATGCCGCGCTCACATCAGAAGACAGCATATAAGAATTATGTAAGGTACGCCTTACCTTCACCAGTTCCCCGCCGCCGGTCAGAGCACACAGCTCTGCCACCGCATCTTCGAAGAACCTGGACTGCATACCGGTCGCACCCATGCTTCCGATCTCTTCCTTGTCCACAAGGATACAGCAGCTTGTCCTCTTAAGGTTCTCTGCCTCTAACATGGCAAAAAGAGAAGTGAACGCACATACCCTGTCGTCCTGTCCATAGCCGATGATCATGCTTCTGTCCAGACCGCAGTCTCTTGCTTTTCCGGCCGGAACGACTTCAAGCTCTGCCGACAGGAAATCCTCTTCCTCCATATCACAGTTTTCTTTGAGATACGCAAGGATTGCCGCCTTAACCTTTTCCTTCTCTTCCTTTTGTTCTTCTCCAGCTCCAACCAACGGCTTCGTACCTACGAGAAGGTCAAGGCCTTCTCCCTCGATCACCACATTGGCCTTCTTCTCGATCTGCTTCTGTGACAGATGAACCAGAAGATCAGAGATCACGAGTACCGGATCTTCTTCCTTCTCACCGATCACGATCTCCTTCACTGTCCCGTCCTTCTTCACTACGCTTCCGTGAATCGCCATAGGAAGCGTTACCCACTGATACTTCTTGATTCCGCCGTAATAGTGAGTATCCAGGTATGCCATACCCGTATCCTCATACAATGGATTCTGCTTGATATCCAGTCTTGGGGAATCCACATGCGCTCCCAGGATATTCATTCCTTCCTCTAACGGCTTCTCACCGATCTGGAAGAGAACAAGCGCCTTCCCCATACAGTTGGCATAGATCTTGTCGCCGGTCTTAAGCGCAGTATTCTCGGCGATACATTCGCCAAGGTCTCTGTACCCATGCTCCTTCGCCATCCGAATACCTAAGGTCACGCACTCCCTCTCTGTCTTCGAAGCATCAAGGCACTCTTTGTACCTGTTACAGAGGGATTCTATTTCCGCGTGCTGTTCCTCCGTGTACTGCTCCCACATGTTTTTCCTTTCCATCGTTCATCCTCCTAGTTTTCTGATGTATTCGCTATATGCAATTGTACATCTGTATTCTCAGAATTTCCAACAAGAAAAACGAATGGCCTATAAGAAAAACTTATACCCTATTCAGACGCAAAAAAGGTGCAAAGTCTTGCTTATAAGCCCAAGACTTTACACCTTCCAAGCGCTGTTTTACTCAACTCTATCCTTCGCTCTCCAACCGCTTCGTAAACAGTATATCATGATTCACTTCCGTATAGAATTCCTGCTTCATCTCCTCATATTCTGCCGTTCCTCTTCCCATCAGCCACATCATCTTCGTGATCACGGCCTCCAGCGTCATGTCATAAGCCTCGAACAGCTTGAAATCCTGCTTCACACGCTTGCCGACCTCATAGACAGTCATATTGCTTCCCTCATTCGCCACCTGGGTCGTCATCACGACATACTTACCCTTGCCTTCCCACTTCTTCATCTCCGTGTAGAATTCCTGCACCAGCGTATTGGGAATTCCTCCTACCCCGAAGCTCTCGATCACAAGGCAGTCGTAATGCTCGAACAGATACGGCAGGATGCTGGCATGCATTCCCGGTATCAGCTTCAGCACATATACGCTGTCCTTCATATCATAGCTGAAATGCACCGGCGTATTGCACTGCGGCTCCCTGATATAACGCACGATCATTCCCTCCTGGATCACCGCCAGATAAGGGAAATTAATACTGGAAAATGCATCGTAGCTCTTCGCACGTTCCTTTTTCGCGCGTGTACCGGCGATCACCTTCCCGTCGAACACAATATTGACGTTCTGCGATTCGTCATCCGCAGCATAGATGAAACTGTCCAAAAGGTTCGTCCTTGCATCGGTAACATCCATCTGGATGGGCTTCTGTGCCCCTGTGATCACAATTGGTTTGGAAGAATTCCGAATCATATAAGAAAGCGCTGCCGCTGTGTATGCCAGGGTGTCTGTCCCGTGACAGATCACAAATCCGTCGTACTCTTCGTAGTGTTCTTCAACAGTTCCCGCAAGCAGCTTCCAGTGCTTGGGCGTCACATTGGTACTGTCCAGATTGCAGACCTGTATACTGTCCACCTCACAGACCTGACGCACTGCCGGGATATAAGACAGGATATCAGCCGGTGTAAGCCCCGGCGCCAGTCCGTATTCTGTCGGTGTGGAAGCGATCGTGCCTCCGGTTCCTATCATCAATATTTTTTTCATATGTTGTCTCCTTTTTAATAACTCTACCGTCTCCGATTCCACTCGCCGATCACCTCATTGACCGTGCTGACCGTCACGAACGCGGCCGGATCCGCCTGGTGGATATAAGCAAGCAATTTCCCATATTCGCTCTTTTCAAGGATAGTCACTACCTCCATACGCTCCGTAAGCCCCATTCCTCCGTATGCGTGATAGAGCGTCGCCCCGCGGTGAAGCTCCTTCACGATATACTCCTGGATCTCCTGATATTTCACGGACAGGATACACACCTTCTTGCGGATTCTGAACCCGTCACAGTAGCGGTCTAATACAAGCCCATAGATATACGTCCCGATCAGGCTGACCACCATAGTCTCGCGGTCATAGACGAAGATCGACGTACAAGCTATGATGAATCCCGCGATCGTAAGGCTCTCCCCGATCTTGAAGCCCAGATATTTGTTGAGCAGCTTCGCAACCACATCCAGCCCTCCTGAAGATGCATTCATGTTAAACAGCAAAGCCTGTCCCATACTGATCACAACCATAAAGCACGCAAGGTCTATCACGGTATTGCCGGACAAGGAACTTACATCAGGCGTAACGATCTCAAAAACCCAGAGATAGACCGGAAGCAGCAAAGAAGTCACTACCGTCTTCGCTCCGAATTCCTTTCCGATAAATATGTACCCGCACACCAGCAGGACGGCGTTCAGAATGAACGTCAGAGCCGATACCTTCAAAGGTATAAAATTCACAAGCACAAGCACAAGACCGGACAGACTCCCCAGCACAAGATTCGCAGGCATCATAATATAATATACTGCCGCGGATATCAGGAACATGCCCGCCAGCATAGTCAAAAAAGATTTTAAATCAAACTCCTTTTTCATAGCGTACTCCTATATCATAATAAATATAAATCTATAACTGCGGCCGGACCGATACAGCCTCTACAGGACTGTTAAAGAATTTCCCGACTGCTTGGACCATATAATAGCTGTCCTTCACCCCGGCAGTCTCGAAGGAGGAATGCATCGCAAGCTGCGGCAGACCGATGTCAATACTGTTCATAGACACCTGCGACATCGCGATATTGCCGAGCGTACTTCCGCCTGCCATGTCCGAACGGTTCGCAAAAAACTGCAGAGGCACGCCCGCCTCTTCACAGATCCCTCTGAACACGGCAATGCTTACGGCATCACTGGTATATTTCTGTCCGGCGTGTGATTTCACTACGATTCCCTCGTTGATATACACGCAGTTGCCCTCGTCTGTCTTCTCTGGATGATTCGGATGCACCGCATGGGCATTGTCGCAGCTGAGCATGAAGCTCTTCGAAGCCGCACGGTAGAACTCCTCTTCTCCTTTCCCGAGACAGAGATTCGTGCGGTAAAGCGTATCATGAAGGAATGTGGACGCCGCACCCTGTTTGGTCCCCGAACCCACTTCTTCATTGTCAAAGCATGCAAATACATTGACGGCGTAATCGTCCGCTCCCGCAAGAAAACCAGTCAGAGAAGTATACGCGCACTGAAGGTCGTCTAACTGCGGACAGGAGATAAACTCATTGTCTGCCCCCCACACCGACGGCTTCATACGGTTATAGAGGTACAGATCCATCCCGCAGACGGCGTCTACCTCCACACCGAGTTCTTCTGCAATCAGCTTCTTAAAATCGCCCTTCCTGCATCCGCTTCCGCCGAACAAAGGAAGCATATCAACCTGATTGTTATAAGAATAGCCCTTGTTGACCTCCCGGTTCATATGGATCGCCATATTCGGGATCAGCAGAAGGTCCTTGTCCGCATTCACAAGCTTCGCAGCATATTCCTTCCCTTCTCTTACTACGACACGGCCGGCAACCGACAGCGGACGGTCAAACCATGTCGCGCACAGCATCCCTCCGTAGCCTTCCGTATTCAGCTTCGTGTACTTATCCCTCACCTGGATCTCGGCATTCTCCTTGATCTTAAAGGTAGGGGAATCACTGTGGGAAGCCGCAATCTTAAAACGATAGTCTTCAAGCTGTTCTCCCACGTTCAGTGCAATGATACTGGAATCATTGCGGGTCACATAGTACCTTCCCCCCGGTCTGATCTCCCACTGCTCCCCTTCGTCAAGCCTCTGATAACCATTTTCGTGCAGCATGGCTGCCAGATTCGCCGCTGCATGGAACGCTGTCGGACTCTTTTTGATAAATTCTGCTAGTCCTGATACAATCTCTTCATACATTTTGATATACCTCTCCTGTTTTAGTTGCTGTTGTTCTCATATAGTAACACTAAAATACCGATCCATCAAGTTATTTTCCCAACAAGCTCTGTTCACAATTTACCCGACAGACACCGAAGTTTCTTCAGCACATCGCACAGCTTCTTTTTATTCTTATTTCTTCTATAATATGCTTTTATATACTGGGGACACATCCAGTCTGACAACGGATATACCTCTCCCGAACTCTGCTGGAAATAATAGCTGTCCACGAATGCATATCCGTCGTTAAACTCGACCTTAAGCTTCATAGTATCCACATTATCCACGCGGCAGATCCGCGCGCATGATTCACGGAACCTGTCGCTGATATCCTCCACAACACTGCAGGGATAGATATCCGTCCCGTATCTGGTATAGCCCTTCAGATCCTCTATACGCGCAGTCTTGCCAAGATGCAATGTACTCTTCTTCCCTACATAGACTCCCACCGGATGCTCGCATAATGTGAATTCCTCAATGTCCTCCGTCCGGTACTCGTCATCCACTCCATATCCAATATAGATATCGAGTGAATACTCTGCCAGCATCTTATTCCCGGCGGCCCCGTCTATCCTGCAGAACTGAAAATCCTCCTCAGAATAGTACGCGTCTATCAATTCCTGCATCCTGTGCCAGATAAGGTCATTGATAGAACTGTCGATCCCGAGCCTGATAACATCCTTCTTAAGTATCTGCTCGATCTCCTTCTCCATCTGCCTGTATATGTACAGCATCTCCCGGGCCTTATCATAGACAACCTGTCCAAGCTCCGTAACCTTAAGGGAGCCTGATTCTCTGCTGATCAGCTTCCCGCCTGCTTCCTTTTCCAGCTTCGCGATCTGCTGGCTGATCGCAGTCTGTGTTACATAATTCTTCTTTCCGGCTTTCGTAAAGCTCTTCATATCTACCACATCAACAAAATATTTGTATTTCCAAAGGCTCATTTTCTCATCCTCTTTCGCAAATTGTAGACAATCAACAGCTCGTCGCATACAAAATATATTAAAACACATTTTAACATGGAAATCAATGGTTATGGGCTTTTGCCATATACAGAAATACTTATATATCATATAACTTATAATTATATGATATCATCCGTAAAAAAAGAAGATATCTCCGAACCAAATCGCAAGATACCTTCTATATATTCTCATCACAGGATTATCAAATCATTATCATTCAGACATACTGCTTCAGATCTTCCATTGCCTTATCGTCGAATTTGGACTTATCGATCTTCGCATGCTTCAGATACCTTCTCCACACAAGGATCAGGACAAGCCCAAACGCGATCACCGCCGTCAGAAAATAGAAAAAGTAACGGAAGCCCGCGATCCCTGGGGTGTTATCGATGATATTTCCCGCAAGGATCGATACAAATGTCTCCGGGACCGCCCCCGCCGTACAGATCAGCCCTGCGGCAGTACCGGAATACTCCACCGGCACCGCTCCCTCGCTCATCATCGTCCACGCCATCGCGTAATTCATGTGGAAGAAGACCAGGATCGTGACAAACAGCACTGCTACAATAACAACGCTGGATTCCTTTGCCGGTGTCAGCAGCATCAGGATCTGCCCTCCCAGCATCACCACAAATGCCAGCAGCATCAGGCGCGCCGTACCGAACTTATCAGCCAGATAGCCGCCGACGATATTCCCGCCGATCGAACCGAATTTCCTGGCAACGCCGAGCATCGCGCCGAACGCGACCGTTGCCCCTAATATATCCGTCACGTACGGAATATAATAATAGATCGACAGGCAGAACACATGGTTGCAGAAGGAAACCAGGCAGATGATCCAGACAGCCGGATTCCTGATCACCTTCGCAAGCCCGGTAAAGGAGACCCGGTCTGCGCTTAAGCGCATCTTCTCATCCTTTACCGCGAACAGAGCAAACAGGCCCATAGCTATATTCACGAAGGAATAGAATAAGATCACGTACTTCATCGCGAGCACCTCGTTCGTCATGCTTGAAGCCCCCCAGTTAAAGAGCGCAACAGCAACCAACGCAACCAACGCGCCGCCGATACTCTGCGATCCTTCGAAGAATCCATAGGCCTTTCCCTGGCTCTCCTCATCAGACATCACGCGCACGGCCTTGACACATGCAGGCCAGAATGCAAATGTTGTGGACACACCCCACAGAGCATAGACACACAGCAGTCCCTTGAAGCCCAGAGGCAGAAGATGCAGCAGTCCTCCGATCCCCGTCCCGAACAGGGAGATCACTATGATCTTCCTGACAGACATACCGTCAGCCACCACTCCTCCGAACAGGTAAGACACGATCCCGAATACCCCGATCACCGTCCCGAATACGCCCATCTGCGTATTTGTAAGATTATATGTAGAGATATAGGCGTCATAATAATCGAACCGGAAGAACGGAAGTGCGAAGATAACCGATCCGCTGAGTGCAAGAATCACGATCGCTCCAAAATTCTCCCTGAGCCTGCCTTTTATTCCAATCATTTTCAATAAGTTATTCATGTTGACCATCTCCCTCTATCACAACAGTTCAGGCAAGCCATCATTCATTTACGGACATGATATGAAAGGTCTCTCCTTTATCATATGTCCTGGAATAGATCGTAAAATCTCCGTAATAGAACTTGCCGGCATAGACGCCGCGTTCGCATCCATTGCCGTCCATCTCGAATCTGTCCCATTCTCCGACGCTTTCTTTGACCTCGTCCCTTGAAACCGTCTGATCGATCAGATCTTCCGCCGCTTCCATTCCGCCTCCTGACGGCGAGCCGCTCTTTTCTCCGTCCCCGGATACGTCCGCCTTCTTCTCCGTCTCCTTCGCATCGGCGCCGGCCTGCGTCCCCGTCTCAGAATTGGTGATCGTAACGGCGATCACGGCAAAGACTCCGATAAGAAGAAGCATAGATACTGCAAGTATTATTAATTTCTTTTTTTCCATGTTACGTTATTCTTCCTCCGCGGCATCGTCGAGGATATTTACCCCGTCTCTCACATCATTGCCGTCTTCATCCACAACCGTATCAAGATACTTGTCATAGTGAACCTTATCGCCGTTGTGGTCGATAAATTCATTTCCCTCGTTGGACCACGGGATCCAGCCGTTCCCCCATTCCATCACATTGTCAAGGTCAACGGACTGGCACCAGTATGAGATCTTGGCAGCGCCCCAGCTGTCTCCGCAGAAGAAGGCGATCGTCTTCTTTGTATCAAGGCCGTTGCTTTCAAGATATGCCTTAAGCTCTGCCTGGGTCCTTGGCGTACCGTCTGCATTATCGAAGAATTCTCCTTCTTCCTCATTCCCCTGCTCGCACCATACAGAACCTTCGATCATACCCGCAAGGTCGTGATAACTGTATCCTGAGTATTCGCCTTTCCATTCGTCCTCTCCGCGGTTATCCGCAACCTGTCCTTCCTTCTCTCCCTTAAGGATCGCCTTGATATCATCCATCCAGAGGATCTCATCAGGATTCGCGATCGTATCGGATCCGAAGCTCTTGACGGACTCCGGGACTACCAACGTGTCCTCATCCGTATCCAACTCATACCCGTTGTAGGTCCATGCTGTCAGGGCGCCGCTCATGGCATATACCTTCACGCCAAGAGATCTGAGCATGAATCCAAGACGGCCCTGCGGGGATGTGGATGTCCCTGTCAGGATGACGACAGAATCCTTCGTGATTCCGTACTGTGTACAAACACTGTCACGGAACTCTTCCAGTGAGATCAGACGCCACTCCTTCGCATAATCAGCTCTCTTCTCCGCCACATACACGCGGGGTCTCTCATAAGAGTCCGTATTGATGTGGACCGCCCCCGGAACATGTCCGGGTGAGAAGTAAGAAGAGCTCCTTGCATTGCCCCAGCCGACATCCACCAGAACGACCTTGCTTAAGTCGTCTCCGATCACTGCTTTTGCTTCTTTGCTCAACTCTTTTTCTTTGCCGGTTTTTACATCGGAAATGCTCTTGACGATCTCAGTCGGGAGGAATCTGTCATAATTCTCATATGACTCCAGATCTTTGCCCGCGTCGATCAGCTCGTCTGCCTGGAACACCAGAACATCCTCGATGCCCTGCTCGATAAAATACCCTGCCACATCTAAAGCCTGCTCTCCTGTATAATCATAGACGATGACTTCCTTGCCTTCCGTAATACCCTGGTCTTCCATCGCCCTCTCAAGATAAGCTTCACGGGGAGCTGATTCCGCATATTCACAATCCAGCCACCGCGCGGAGAACAGAGCCGCATTCTTCAAGTGTCCGCCGTTTGCCGCGCCTTCCAACGCCCAGCCGGAATAGCTCTCCTGCGGACGGGCGTCAACCAGAACCGTATTCTCGTCGGAATCCTTCATGAACTCCTGAACCTGTTCGGCAGTCGCAGATTCTACCTCCGCTTTCTCTGCCGGCTTCGCCGTATCCTTGGACTCTTCCGTACCGTCGGAATCTTCTTCTGATTCCTTCTCTTCCTCTGCTCCTTCACCAGACTCTTCTTCGTCCCCGGACTCTTGCGCGCTCCCGGATTCGGATGCACTGTCCGACTGCTGTGACGTGTTGCCGCAGGCGGATGCCAGTGAAGCCGCCATTGCAGCACATAATAAGGAAACTACTAATCTTTTCTTCATATGTATACCTCATTTCTTTAGATTCGAAATTAGGATATCACGCCCTTCTTTTAAGCGTCAAATTCATTATTATAATAAAAAAGTTCTCTTATTGATATTTCCAATAAACCGCAGCCAAAAACACCGCAGACCCTCCTCAGATCTGCGGTGTTCCCTTATATGCCCTATTCTTCAATTACAATCCGTGTGATTACCGGCATCTCTACAGGCTTGTTCCAGGTCTCGGCCCCGTAGGTCGGAAGCTTCGCAATAGCATCGAGTACCTCGAACCCGGCGCTCATCTCCCCGAAAGCCGCATACCGGCCGTCCAGCTTATGAGCATCCTTATGAACGACAAAAAACTGCGTTCCCGCCGTATCAGGATCGTCGTCCCTCGCCATAGACAGCGCGCCTCTCTTGTGCTGGATCGGATTGGGAATTCCGTTCTCCTCAAATTCCCCTTTGATATGCCATTCGCTGTCTGTCATGATATCATTATCCGGGGAGCCTGACTGGATCACATAATCCTCCACGATCCGGCACCACGCAAGTCCGTCATAGAACCCGCTTTTAGCCGTATCCACAAAATTCTTGACCGTGATCGGCGCAAGGTCCGGGAACAGGTCAAAGACCATATCCCCGAAGCCTTCCGTCGTAATAACGCACCTCAATATCCTCTCCTACTTTTCAAGAACCTTCGCGTTCTTGAAATAGATGTTAGAGGATGACGTCATATATACGCCTTCTACATAATCCTTAAGCAGGATGTTGTTGGACTTATAGTACAGGGCAAGTACCGGATAGTCTGCTGATACCAGCTCGTCAGCCTGTTTTACCAGTTCGCCGAACTTCGCCGGATCCTTCTCTACCTTCGCCTGGTCTACGATCGCATCATAATCCGGGTTGCTGTAGAAGCTGTTGTTCGTCACATCATCTGTGTAAAGCAGAGGAAGGAAGCTCATCGGATTCACATAGTCCGCACTCCATCCCATAGCTGCTACTTCATAGTTGCCGTTCTGTACATCATCATAGAATACAGCCCAGTCAGCGGAGCTAACTTCTACCTTGATTCCAAGGTTCTGCTCCCACATCTCCTTGATCGCCTCTGCGATCTTCTTCACATTGTCATCAGAATAGAAAGATAACTGTACGGTCGGGAATCCCTCTCCGTCTGGGTATCCGGCGTCCGCAAGCGCTTTCTTAGCGCCCTCCACGTCTGCTGTAGAAGACAGGCCGAAGTCAGGACGTCCCTCTGTCAGATCCTTGCCGTCTACCACATAACCAGGTGCATAGAAGCTGTATGCCGGCTCTCCGTCAACCTGAGCCACATTATTGATCAGGGCCTCACGGTCGATCGCCAGGTTCAGCGCCTTTCTTACCAGCGGATCATCATACGGCTCTACAGAGCAGTTGATATCATAATATACAGTACCGTAGCTTGGAGCTGTGTATACGCCCGCGTTATCTGCCTTCAGCCGTGCGATATCGCTGGACGGGATCGTTCTTACACCGTCAACCTCGCCGTTCTCATAAGCTGTCAGTGCGGTTGCAACATCCAGGATGTAACGGTAGGTAAGCTTCTCCAGCGTTACATTCTCTGCATCCCAGTAGTTTTCATTCTTCTCAAGGGTGAAGCTCTCTTTCTCCTTCATCTCCGTTACCTTGAACGGACCGTTGCCGATATATGATTCAGCAGATGTTGTCCACTTATCTCCGTTCGCCTCGATCGTTGCCTCCTGTACAGGGAAATATACCCACATACTTACCAGGTCAACAAAGAACGGGCAGGACTCCTTCAGCGTGAATTCCAACGTCTGGTCGTCCACTGCCTTGATTCCTATATCTTCTGCCTTCTTCTCTCCGTTGTAGAATTCTTCTGCATTTACCACATAATCAGAGATCATGTTCACATACTGTGCGGCAGTATCCGGTGTCAGGACACGCAGGGCTGCGTATACATAGTCATTCGCTGTAAGATCGCTTCCGTCGCTCCACTTAAGCCCGTCTCTCAGATGGAATGTATAGACAGTAAGGTCGTCGTTAGATTCCCATGACTCAGCATTGCCCGGCACGACCTCACCGGCTTCATTATAGGTTACAAGTCCTTCAAAACAGTTAACCAAAAACGGGGTCGCGAATGAATTGTTCGTAACCGTCGGGTCGATAGTATCCGGCTCATTGCTCAGGACAAAGGTCATCTCCTGCGCGCCTGCCGCTTCTCCTTTTGCTTCCTCTTCTGTGTTCTCCTGCACATCATCAATAGTCTGCGGCTCCTGTTCCTTGCCGCCGCAGCCTGCCAGCACTGCCGTACACATCATACTCAGCACCAGAAGAAGGCTCAGCCTCTTTTTCATAATATTGTCTCCTCCTTTATAATGGATTATTGAACCAGCCGCCTCCGGCCGGTCTGATCTATGCTCCAAGACACCGTATCTGTACTGTTATCCGACCGATCGGTCAACTATAAGCCCAGATATCCGTGCCGAGAAACCTTTTAATATAGATGGCACGCAACCATATGGCCGCCGCCTGCATCCTTCATCTGCGGCTTGACCTCGCTGCACTCCGGCTTCGCAAACGGGCAGCGCGTATGAAACCTGCATCCTGCGGGCGGGTGGATCGGGCTTGGGATATCTCCCTCTATGCCGCTCTTCTCCTTCTGCCTTGCAAGCCTGGGGTTCGCGATCGGAATACTGCCCAACAGCCCCTTTGTATAGGGATGGAGCGGATTATCATAGATCTCGTTGGATTCGCAGATCTCCACCAGATGTCCCAGGTACATGACTCCCACCTCATCCGACACATAACGCACCATAGACAGGTCATGCGCGATAAACAGGTAGGATAATCCCTTCTCCTCCTGGAAATCCTTCAGAAGGTTGATGACCTGCGCCTGAATCGATACGTCCAGCGCCGAGATCGGCTCGTCGCAGATAACCAGCTCCGGCTTTAAGATCAGCGCCCTGGCGATCCCTACCCTCTGTCTCTGTCCTCCCGAGAACTCATGGGCATACCGGTTGGCATGCTCCTTCGTAAGTCCCACCCATTCGAGCATCGGGTATACCAGCTCATTGGCCGCTTCCTTCTTGTTCACGATACCATGAGCGATCAGCGGCTCCGCAATAATGTCTCTCACCGTCATTCTTGCGTTCAGGGAAGCATACGGATCCTGGAATATCATCTGCATCTTCCTTCGAAGCGGTTTCAGTTCTTTTTGCTTCATATTCGTAATGTCCGTTCCATCAAGAACAACCTGTCCGGCCGTCACGTCATACATACGGATAATGGTTCTTGCACAGCTTGATTTCCCGCATCCAGACTCGCCCACCAGCCCCAGCGTCTTCCCTCTCGCGAGCGTGAAGCTGACGCCGTCCACCGCGTGAACCACCTGCTTGCCGCCTGCTTTAAAATGTTTTGTAAGGTCCCTGACCTCCAGTATATTCTGATTACTCATAATTACTCCTATCTCCGAAACGGATTGTGCTCATCAGCCGGCGCGTCCGGATACTGCAGAAAGCATCTGGTCCTGTGGCCTTCTCCCAGTTCTATGAACTCCGGCAATTCCTGGGCACATATTTTTCTCGCATAAGGACATCTCGGCGCAAACGGACACCCCACGGGCGGATTCGTCATATCCGGCGGCGAACCGGGAATCGGCATCAGCCGCACGCTCTTATCCTGCTTGATATCCGGGATCGATTCCAACAATCCCATCGTGTACGGATGCCCCGGCTTCTCAAAGATATCGTCGATCGACGCCTCCTCCATCACCAGACCGCCGTACATTACGATCACGCGGTCGCACAGCTCCGCCACGACTCCGAGATCATGAGTGATGAATATTATACTTGTCCCATATTCCTTCTCCAGCTCCCTGAGCTGATGAAGGATCTGGTCCTGAATCGTCACGTCCAGCGCCGTAGTCGGTTCGTCCGCGATCAGAAGCTCCGGCTTATTCGCCAAAGCCATGGCGATCATGACTCTCTGGCGCATTCCGCCGGAGAATTCATGCGGAAAACACTTGTATCTCTTCTCCGGCTCTGGAATCCGCACCCGGGAAAACAGCTCCAGAACTTCCTTCTTAACATCCTCTTTCTTCCGTTCAGGATGATGCTCCAGGATCATCTCGGCCACCTGGGTGCCCACCGGGATCAGCGGATTCAGCGAAGACATAGGATCCTGGAATATCATGGAGATCTTCTCTCCTCGTATCCCCCGCATCTCCTTCTTCGATACACCGATCAGATTCTTTCCTTCAAATTCAATGCTTCCTTCCTTGATGACAGCCGTATCCGCCAGAAGCCGCAGGATAGACATAGAAGTCACGCTCTTACCGCTGCCTGACTCACCCACGATGCCAAGGATCTCTCCCTTGTTCACGGCAAGGCTTACGCCCCGGACAGCCTGCACCTCTCCGTTGCTGGTCATAAAAGAAGTCTTCAGATTCTCTATTTTTAAAATTGGTTCCATGCTCATTTTGCCCTCCTACTTTTTAAGCTTCGGATCCAGCGCATCACGCAGTCCGTCTCCCACAAAGTTAAACGCAAACATGATCAGACAGATCACAAGCGCAGGTATGAAGAGCTGATACGGACAGGAACGAAGATTCTCCGTCGCGTCGTTGCACATCGTTCCAAGACTTGCCAGCGGAGGCTGAAGCCCGATACCCAGGAAACCAAGGAACGCCTCCATGAAGATCGCCGAAGGGATCAGCATGGTGACCGTAACCAGGATCGATCCCATCGCATTAGGGATCAAATGCTGAAGCAGGATCGTCTTCGTAGAAGAACCGATCGTCTTCGCTGCCAATACGAACTCCTGCTCTCTTAAGCTTAAGACCTGTCCTCTGACAACTCTCGCCATATCTACCCAATATACAGTACCTAACGCCACGATAATACTCTTAAGGCCTGTCCCGAGCACGACCATGATCAGGATGACATAGAGTGTCAGGGGGATCGTGCTGATGATATCCACGATACGCATCATCACCGTATCCACCGTGCCGCCCGCATATCCCGATATGCCGCCGAAGATAATACCGATCACCAGATTCACAAGCACCGCCACAAACGCTACCATAAGAGACACCCGCGTACCGTACATCAGCCTTGTTAAGATGTCTCTTCCCAGACTGTCCGTACCAAGCGTGTAGGACTTATTGAACACGTGCGCCGCGGGATACAGCACACGCGTCTCAGGATCCGCCATCATGTACGGCTTCGTGCCGTAATACAGCGCAACCTCCGTGCCGTTGCAGTCGAAGATCGTCATAGAAGATTCGGATTCCTCCCGCACCTTCTTAAGCTGGCCTCCAAGCGTACCGTCCTTATTCACCCACACCACCTTAAGCGACTGAGTGATATACATATAACCCGTTCCGTCCGGCGCTTCATACACCTTCATCCGGGGCGGGATATTCACCAGTTCAAGATTCTGAGCTGAATAACTGTATTTCGTAAAATACGGTCCGGCCAGCGCAAACAACAGCAGCAGAATGATGATCACAAATCCTGCGATCGCCGTCGGCTTATGCCGGAACCTGAACCACACATCTCCTGCAAATGTCCGGTTCTTTTTCCATAACTTCTCACGGTCCTCGTTGGAGGACTCAAGCATTTCCCATTTATTCTCCATCGTATCCGTTCTCCTGTCCTTAGTCATATTTGATTCTCGGGTCAATCAGGCAGTAAAAGACATCCACGATAAATACCATGGCAAGAAGGAATGTCGCATAGAAAACTGTCACACCCATGATCGTAGTATAATCTCTCATTGAAACACTGTTGACAAAATGAACGCCGAGCCCCGGAACCGCAAAGATCTTCTCCACAACAAAGCTTCCTGTCAGCAGATTGGCGACCGTAGGGCCAAGAACCGTGATGACCGGAATCAAAGCGTTGCGAAGCGCGTGCTTGAAGATCACCTTCGGCTCCGCCAGTCCCTTCGCCCTTGCCGTCCTGATGTAATCCTGACCCATGACCTCCAGAAGGCTTGACCTCATCTGTCTTGCCAGATAGCTGACCGAATACCCTCCAAGCGTAATGACAGGCAATATGTAGCCCTTCCAGGAATCCAGTCCGAAGCTTGGCAGCGCCCCCATCCTGAAAGAAAATATGTAGATCAGCATGGATGCAATGACAAAGGACGGAATGGTGACTCCTATCGTAGCGACCGCCATGACCAGCATGTCCTGCCACTTGCCGTTCTTCACGGCAGCAAGAATCCCCATCGGAATCGAAGCAAGAACTACGAAAATGATCGTGATGCCTCCAAGCTTCCCGGACACCGGAAAACCATTGGCAATAAAATCATTGACCGTCTTCCCTGTAAATTTATAGGAAGGGCCGAAATCTCCGTGGAGAAGTCCCTTCAAATAGTCAAAAAATTGCTTGGGAAGCGGATCATCCAGATGATACTTCGCATTCAGCGCCGCCTCTACTTCTTCGCTTAAGTTCCGGTCACTGGTGAACGGACCTCCCGGCACGGCGTGCATGATCACGAACGTCACAAGAATGATCAGAAATAGCGCTACCAGCATTAATCCCAACCGTTTTGCAAAATACCGAACCATTGTTATTCCCCCTGTTATAAAACTTTATTTTATAAATATAACCTTACTTATAATGAATTGTCAATATAATTCGGAATTTACTGAAATTAGTCTTTTATCTAAATTACAGCATTGAAGTATTTTAAACTCAGATTGACGCAGGTTTCTCTAATATAGTATAATAACCGTATCTGTGATAAAGAAAGGTTGATAGAATTGAGTAAAGAAGAACCAACACTGGAGAATCCTATGCCAGAGAATCCGGCGCCGGAGAATCCAGACGAGATAAAAGAACCGGACAAGGCGCATTATTTTAACCGGCCCAAGCTCGGCAAGGGCGGGCCGTCCAAGCTCCGGCAGCAGTTCAGCAGAGGGATGACCTTCTTCCTGGTGATAGCAGCCAGCCTGCTGTTCTATTTTGCTTTGCTGCGCCTTACGAATCTGTCAGAAGGATTTCAGGATATATTCCGCGTACTCAAGCCGGTTGTATACGGATGCGTATTCGCATATCTGCTGAATCCCATTGTCAAGCAGGTGGATCAACATCTGGTTCCCGTATTGCAGCAGAAGCTTAAGAAGCCTGGCCAGGCCGAGAGAGCTTCGCGCGGAATCGGGATCTTTGCGGCGATCGTCCTTCTGCTCGTATTGATCGTAACACTGTGCAATCTCCTGATCCCGGAATTATACGCCAGTATCCGCAACCTGGTCATGACGCTTCCCAAGCAGTTAAACGACCTTGTATCCGAGTTAAGCGAGGTAAAACTGGACGAATCGACCACCAGTACGCTTATCAAGACAGGTATGAAGGAAGGTACGGATATGCTGCTTGACTGGCTTCGGACAGACCTTATGGCACAGGCCAACGAGCTGATGTCCAATCTGACCGTCGGCGTGCTGAATATCTTAAGCGAAGTATTCAACGCAGTGATCGGACTGATCATCTCGGTCTACATCCTATTCAGCAAGGAGACCTTCGTCCGCCAGTCGAAGAAATGCGTCTATGCGCTGTTATCCGCAAGACACGCGAATATGATACTCCACCTGACGGTAAAGAGCAACGAGATCTTCGGCGGATTTATCATCGGCAAGCTGATCGACTCCGTGATCATCGGCGTACTGTGCTTCATAGGACTGTCGATACTTAAGATGCCCTATACTATGCTAGTCAGCGTGATCGTCGGCGTAACGAATGTTATACCGTTCTTCGGCCCTTATATCGGCGCGGTTCCAAGCACCATACTCATCATGCTTGCGAGTCCGATCCAGGGAGTGTATTTCATTATATTTATCCTGCTGCTGCAGCAGTTTGACGGCAATATCCTTGGTCCTAAGATCTTGGGCAATTCTACGGGACTGTCCGCCTTCTGGGTTATCGTGGCGATCCTGCTTGGCGGAGGGCTCTTTGGGTTCGCGGGAATGGTCATGGGAGTTCCGACATTCGCGGTACTGTACTATATTATCCAGATGATCATCAACAACCGGCTGGAACGCAAGAAGCTGCCGTCGCCTTCCGAATATTACGATACAATGAGTTATGTGGATGATGATGGTGTATACTATCATTCCAAAGAGACAGACACGCTGTCCGACAGAACATAGAAAAGGAGATAAGGATCATGCCGATCAGAGTTCAGAATAACCTTCCGGTGAAAGAGATACTGGAACAGGAGAATATATTTGTTATGGATGAGCACCGGGCAACCCATCAGGACATCCGTCCGATCAAGATCGGGCTCCTCAACCTGATGCCGCTTAAGGAGGACACGGAGCTTCAGATTTTAAGATCGCTGTCGAATACGCCTCTCCAGGTGGATGTCGTATTTGTGACGGTATCGACCCATGAATCGAAGAATACGCCCACCAGCCATTTGAACCAGTTTTATCAGAGGTTCAGCAAGATCCGCAGCGAGAAATTCGACGGGTTTATCATTACCGGCGCCCCGGTAGAACAGATGCCCTTCAAGGACGTAGATTACTGGGAAGAATTAAAAGAAATCATGGAATGGAGCAAGACACACGTGACCTCCACGCTGCATCTGTGCTGGGGCGCGCAGGCCGGAATCTATTATCACTACGGGATCGATAAGGTTCCGGTAGACAAGAAGGTGTTCGGCGTATTCTGGCACAAGGTGATGAACCGCAAGATCCCCCTTGTCCGCGGATTCGACGATGTATTCCTTGCCCCCCATTCCCGGCATACAGAGGTTCCGATGGACCGGATACGTGCAGAAAAGCGTCTGACGGTACTGGCAGAATCAGAAGAGGCGGGCCTGTTCCTGGCTATGGCAAAGGACGGACGGCAGATCTTCGTCATGGGCCACCCCGAGTACGACCGGGTAACACTGGACGGCGAATACAGGCGGGATCAGTCGAAGGGTCTTCCCATTGAGATTCCGAAGAATTATTATGTAGACGACGATCCAGAGAATAAGCCTCTGCTCACCTGGCGGGCGACGGCCAATAACCTGTATACCAACTGGCTCAATTACTATGTGTACCAGGTAACGCCGTATGACCTGTACGGAACGCCGTTTTAAGCCAGTATTTGCAAGGGATTCGGCGTTTTTCTCTTACTTTTCAAAAGTCATATTTTTTATAAAATACTATAAAATTCTATAAAATTTGATGGCTAAAGTGTGTAAAAAGTGTGTAGTAAATCTTTTGAAAAGTGTGTAGTAAAAACGCCGTGCCAATCACGAGATTTTCGCCGTAAAATCAACGATTTTATTGGATGATTCTGACACAATTTTTTCGATGTCAAGATTGGATCTTTCTTCTGTAACGTGTGTATATAAATCCATAGTCATTTTGAGGCTGGCATGTCCAAGATAAGACTGTACCACTTTTCCGTTCACTCCAGCCTCAAAACATCTTGTAGCAAATGTGTGCCGGAACGCATGACCACTAAAAACTTCAAACTGATTATCGAACGGCCTCATAAGGTTTATCTGCCTGATAACTGCCTTAATAGCGTCTGAATAAATCACAGAATTAAGCGGAGTATTAAACTTAGTAACAAACAGGTATTCGTTTTTCTGTTTTGGTCTTTTTTGGCTGACAACATTTTTAAGTTCAATTTGATGTTCTAAATAAGTCCTGCATACACTGTTAATCGGAACTTTCCTATAACTCTGCTTTGTTTTTGGAGGTTCAATGTGAAATGTCTTATGTTCATCATCAAGATATTTCTGATACACAAGTGTTTTGTTCACATCTATGTAACCATCATTCATATTCACATCGGATAGTTGCAAAGCAAACAACTCTCCTGGACGCAATCCCGTATTTACCGCCACGTTAAACAGATTGTCGTAGAAAGTATTTTTGCAGAAATCAAAGAAAGTATTCTGTTCATCCAGAGTCAATGCTTTCGCAACCATTTTCTTATCTGACCGAAGTTTTACTCCCTTTGCAGGATTCTTTAACATAAGGTCATCCTCAATTGCCCGACTGAACATATCTGTCAATATGACCTTAATCTTATTTTGCCGCTCATATTTGTAGTTGTCCTCATGAGCCTTATCAATCAGCCATTGAACATCTGATTTTACAAGAGAATTAATGTTCCTGCTTCCAATGTATGGAGAAATGCTTTTACTGTAAATGTGTGTATACTCCCTTTTTGTATTCGGTCGCACACTTTTCTCTTTGTAAATCTTCATCCACCTGTCAAACCATGCGTCAAGCGTGATATTCTGCAACACACTCACAAAATTCTCGTTGTCGGCGATAGCTTTTGCAAGATTTTTTCTCAAATCTGCCAATTTCTTCTCATAAACCGTCTGCTTCTTTCCGAATCTGTCTGTATATCTTCCTTGATACAGCCCATCCTTTCTCTGTGTGATGCCAACTCCTAACTCTTTTCCTTTTAAATCCTTTCCCATAATGATTGCTCCTTTATCTAAAAGAGCTGAAATATGATAGTATATTATCACGTTTCAGCTCATATTTCAATGTTCAGCCAGTTTATATATCTGTAATATCCGATGTCTTTAAAATATATTTCTCAAATTCTTTTCTTTTTACAAGCCGCTTACCTTTTCCGACCTGTAAAATAAATGTGCAGCTCGGCTCGTCTAACATGCGATTAATCTTATTGATTCCAATATTGCTGTAAACTGCTGCTTCTTCGACTGTCAGGTTCAACTTGTCACAAACCGGTACATCACTTTTCATATCCATCAACCCTCCTATCTTATCCTTCACACTTTTAATCTTCCTGCTGACCGTAGATTCTGACACATTCAGCTTATCCGCAATCTCCTTAATGGATTTACCCTTAGACAGCATATCGAACACAAGCCATATTTATTTCAGAATATTGTACCGGCTAACAGTGAATAATCCCTCAAATGACTCAATATAGTGTCCTGTACGTGCCGCAAGATTGCGTCCGTATCGTAATTGAAATTCTGCTCGTCCAGTACGTTGTCATTCAACAATTCCTCTGCTATGCGCTTCGCTATATCCTCTCTTTTCATGCCGCTTTCTCCCTTTCCACTTTCAGCACTTCATTTATTGTCTCCAACGCTCTCGTTATTCCTTCCTGCTGTTGCAAAACTCCAAGCAAGATGTATTTGTATCTATCATCATCTATATTGTCCATAACCTCTGAAATTGTGGCGTGCGAAATCTCCGCCGCCGTCTCAATGTCAATACATGCCTGGAGTATCTTGTCATGATTGCTCATTATTTTCTATCCCCTCCTAACTTAAAAACACTATTACAAAATAATAAATCTTCATTAAAGATGATTCGCTGTCAATCTTGTTCACCGCTTCGATAATACTCTGTTTCCAAAACTCTATTTCATTTTTCTTCAAACCGCTTCCCCTTTCCCTTGCTCATTTGTCACGCATTTTATGCTTCTAAGTATTAAGCTAAGTAGCCATGTTTCATCAATGCTCTGTACAATATCTATGATTTTCGTTTTCAAGGCTTTGTTATTATCCTCATGATGCGCATTCAAATTCTTTGGTACAATCATCTTTCCTGCCAAATAACCGAACCTATAAGCATACAATACCGCTTCCGTTTTTCCTAAGTCCTCATTATCCGCAATATTGATAAGTGGCAACAGTCTTTCTACGCTCAATGATTCTAACGCCCATTCCCGCGTTAATCCGCACATCTGAGCGTCAAGTTTTGCGTGAACTTCTGAAAGTTCTGCAGGCGTAGCCATTCGTGGCAATGTTAATTTCTTTAAAAAGTGCATATTTTTACACCGGTCCTTTCTTTTCCCTGCCGGATATGGTATAATGCACTTATATCAAGCAGGGACGCTTGATTAAATACGTTTTTTCTTCGATTTACCCTTGTTAGAGTTGCCGCTTTGACAGGGGTATTTTCTTTGCCTTATAGTCTAAATAGGCTATCATCCATGAAGTCAACCGTTTTTACCGTCAATTCGTTCTCCAAATAATTCCACCTTTCTACAGTTTCATTCTTTCTATAGTTCATTTGGGCTTTCAGATTGCCAGATAAGAAATTGTTATCACCAAGAATAAGTGATAGATATTCTTTTCAAGTGTTTTATATCACTTATAAGTGATATAATAAATCATGTTTTATGCCGCGTCAACACTTATTTATAATTTTTATCATTTTTATATTGATTTCATTTCTTTTAAGTGATATCATAGATATATCGTACTGGAAAGGGCTGTAAATTATGTCAATGTCAGAAAAAATACGAATCGCATTAGTAAAGCGGAAAATATCCATAACAGAATTAGCCGCAAGCCTCGGAACTTCTCAAAGTAATTTGTCAAACAAACTAAAACGTGACAATTTCAGCGAAAAGGAACTAAACCAGATCGCAGAAATTTTAAATTGTGATTTTAAAGGCTCATTCGTAATGCGGGATACCGGAGAAGAAATATAAAGACAATTAAGTTTCGACCATTCATGGACGAAACAAAGAAGCGTATATTTTAGTACAGATTCCCCAGTTATGGGGAAACGATATGTATAAAATTCCTACCCTTGAATATCAAATTGGATTTTCCCCCACAAGTTGGGGAAAAATGAAAAAGATTCTTGAACCATTCTTATAGATGTGCTATATTATAGACAGAGGGAAAGCCATACAAGCGGCTCTACCCCTAATTTCGTGTATACCTATTCTTTTGAAATAGGCAAGCCGTCACTATGGGCGTAGTGGCGGCTATTTCTTTTTCCCTCTAAAGATTGTGTAGCACAACCCCACAAGGGCGCAAATGAAGATACAGAACTGAAATAAGTCAGCATATGTAACATACATCGGCAATCCCTCCTTTCTCTCGTCCGGAGGGCGTTCTTCCCTCCAAACTGTACTGGAGGGGTAAAGCCGCCTAGCTTCATGGTCTTTCCCTATCGACAATATATCACAATATACCTTGTATGGCAATCTTTTTATATACTCTGCCTTTCCCCGTACATTTCCTCATCTTCTCTTAAATGGCGCTCATATTCCTCTTGTGCGTCCTGCCGCTTTATTGCCATATATTCAACGATTGATGTGAAATCATGTTCCCGGTATGCATTCAAGCCGCCCCTATATGCCCCGGCTTCTGCAATATCAAACTTTTCCGATAGTTCACGCCTTGCCTTTCCCATGCATAACCTACGCAATCCCTTTTCTTTTATCTGCCGGATTCTGCCTAATGATAATCCCTGTTCTTTGGCAATCTTCGGCATGGATTTACCATTGATGAAATATTCCCGGATAATGTGATTCTCTTTGTCGCTTGTGTAACGCTCTACAATACCCCATAATTTATTTTTAGAGTGCTCAGCATATATTTTATCTATCGCTTCGTCTTCAATGCTTAAATCGGCTCGTAGAGCGTCCGCAAGTGTCATATTCTCATTGCCAATTAAGGGAGTATCTAAGCTGACTACCGATTGCCTATAAATCTTAATATCCTGCACCTGTTTTACAGAGATACCCATACAGGCGGCAACCTCTGAATCTGTCGGGACTTCTCCCCGGTCCCATGCCAACTTCTCAACCACTTTTTTATATTTTGCTATCTTCTGTCTTGTATTGCCCGGTATTCTCACGGTTGAACCACATTTCTCAATATACCTTATGACCGCCTGTCTTATCCAATGCAGTGCATAGGTCATGAAGAACACGTTTTCAGACGTTTCATAATGCTGCACAGCTTCATATAATCCAAAGTAAGATTCCTGCAGTAAGTCCTCCATAGGCTCATAACTGGCATAGGGTTTGATGCATTTCCTGATTAACGGCAGATTATTTTCATAAAGCAACTGCATATTATCCGTTACAGAATAACCGTTCCTGATTCTTTTCACAATTTCTTCATTCGACATTAAAATACACCCGCCTCTATAATTGCTATTACTATGCCTATTCTGTTTTTGCGAAAAACCAAGGCACAAACTACAGCTTTTCTCTTTTATCCGTATGACGGTGATGGATTCATACGGTAATCATAATCGTCTTGCGCCTTGGTTACTGCTCTTAAAAGCACATCGCCATCTAAACTAATGCTATTTTGTATATACTTCGGTGAACTTCTTGACATATTGTCAATATTATTCATCAACGCCATAGCGACTCCTTCTGCTACTGCATTTGCAAGCATATCTTCGTTGATTCCGCCAGAATAATTGTAATTATTCCGTGCCATTTCCTCGGACACTCTGCTAATCCACTGTCTATTCTTTTCTAATGGAACAACTGCCTCTGCGCCGCTTCCTTCAAGGAATCCCATTTGCCCGCGTTTTAACACGCCGCCTTCGGCAAGATATGGAATAGATCCTGGGGTCCATGTAGGTAAATTAAAACTAAGCCTCTTTCCTCCAAGCCCTGGCACCCAATTAGGAATTTTTATGTTTATACTATTTAACATTTTAGCAATATTGTTCACCGCAGATGCTACCCCTCTTATTAATCTGTTCAGGAATCCGATAATTGCGTTTATTGGCGTTTTTACTATGTCTTTTATTCCGTTCCATATTCCTTCAAATACATTCTTTATTCCTTCCCACGCTCTTCCCCAATCTACAGAAAAAACTCCAACAATAAAATCAATCAATCCTTTGAATACCTGTCTTACACTCTCCACAATGTTTCCTATGGTTGTAAATACCGTAGAAAATATCGGGAATAGTACATTTCCCACAAAAGAAGTAACAGGCGAAAGCACATTATTCCATAGGAATTGAAATATTTTTATCGCCGCACCTACAACTGGTATTACGACGTTGTTCACGACTGCTGCGATTAACTCAAAAGCTCCTGCAAATACAGTTCCTAAAAAATCCGCTAATGGCTTGATGACATTTTTCCACAATACATCGAATTTTTCTGATAGTTTTTCGATAATTGGCTTAAAAACATCTGCGATAAATTTCGCTAACGGGTCTATGACATTTTTCCATAAATTACTAAGCGTATTTGATAATACGGGGAGTACCGTTTCCGCCAAATACTTCAATGCAGGGCTTAAAATATCTTTCCACACTTTCGTAAATACTTTTGAGATAAACTCACCTAGCGGAACCAGCACATTTTCCCACAAGTATGTGAAAGTCCCTTTAACTTCATCCCAATGAGTGATTACCCAAACGGCTCCGGCAATAATCGCGCCGATCATTAACCCTGTCGGGCTGAACAAACCACTGATTAATCCGGTTGTGTTTCCAAGATTGCCAAATAGCATTTTCGCCCCTTCTGACAGAAGTGTGAATTTATCCGTTCCCCCGGTCGCCCATTGCGCTATGGTCAGTGCGAAATCCGCCACATTGAACAACCCTTTTATTCCAAGGATACCTCCGCCTATTGCAATAGCTATTTTCCCTGCGTCTGTATCAAATAATCCTGATATAAGCCCGCTTAAGACTTCCCAAATGATATCGAATACAGTTCCTAAATGCGAAGCCCAATCAATAGAACCGATAAATTCACCAATTCCACGGCCAAGACCTTCCCAGTCCATGTTTTCAGCTACATAATGAAATACACCAAGAAGTTTTGTTACAAATTCATTTAATTTCTGCCCGTTTTCTTCCCACTGGATATTCTCTATTGCCGTATTCAGCCATGTAGTAAGTCCTACCGAAATATCTTCCCAAGGAATATTTGCAGTAAGATACTTAACTTTATCAAATAATGTATTTACCCAAGTAGCGAAACCCGTTCCAAGCTGTTCAGCGTTGGTCGTAAGGTAATTTATGAATCCTAGCGTAGCTTCTCCAAATGTTGCGGAAACAAAATCGAATACTTGATTAAAAGTTTGTAGCCAATCAATAGAAAACAATGCTTCTGCAATCTTGTACCCAAATTCATAAAAAGGCGCATTCTCTACTGCGCTATTCAGCATATGCAGGATATCCAAAACAAGTCCGCCTGCCTGCTCTGCCATGCCTTTTAAATCCACTTTAAATAGGTTTGCAAGTCCTTCCGAAATGTTTTGAGCAATCATTGACCAAGTGTTATCTTTATGCATCTGGTTTCTGAAATTCCGTATGATCTCGATGATTCCATTAAAACCACTAGAAAGTGTCTCGCCTATCTGCCCGAAATTAATCTTCTCAAATATGCCGTGAACCCCTTCAGCAAGCGCAATTCCTGTTTCCGCCCATCCGGTCATTAACGTTTTTTCATCAATGCGCCACATATCTTCCACGAACCCAGATGCAATTCTCCACGGTATCATAAATGCATTCCCAAGAGCGTTTCCTAACTCTTGCCACCTGATTTCTTGCACCATGCCGCGGAATCCTTCTGACAACTTCCTTCCCAACAATTCAAGATTGATTCCTTGCTCTGGGTCAAATAAAGTGTTAAACGCTCTCTCTAGCAAATTGACTCCCGCGCCGATTGTGCGCCCTAATAAATCCCATTCGAACCATTCTACAAACGAATTGAAAGTCCTTACGAATGCCCGTAATGCGCGTTCTACCTTTGGTGTTAAAGCGTTAATTCCGTCATAGATTTTTCGTAATCCGGCATTTAACATCTCTGCTATTACCTTTCCTAATCCCTCCCAATCTTTATCGAGAAACGCTTTTCTTATCGCCGCCGCCCACTTATTGATAGGGTCAATCGCCTTTTTTTCATCAAGGCTATCAAATATACTCCCCATATCTCCAAGTCCGAGATCGTCAAGCCCAATATCATCTCCTTTGTTCTTGTCTTTTTTATTCGATAATCCCAAATCGCCCAAATCGTCTAATTTACTTGGCAACTGATTTAATTGGTCAAACGAGAGAGTTGCCAACTGCTTTTGCAGTTTCTTTGTGCTTGAAGTTAAATCACTGGTTCCGTCCGAAGCATCTTCCATACTGTTTGCCATATCATCAGCTGAGTCTCCGATACCAGATAAATCAGTACCATAATCAACTGTACTTGCAAGGTCGTTTACAATCCCTTTTTGGCTGGACTCTATCTTGTTTCCGGTTAACACATACATGAAATCGCGAAATACTTTTGCGGCTTGCATAAGTTTTTCCATCAGCTTATTAAGAACCTTTATTGCCGGAAGTATGGCTGCAATCAATCCTTGTCCGATAACTGCCGCTATGGATTGAAGGTTTAGCTTAAGAAGCCGTATTTGATTTGCATAACTTCCGGCAGTTCTTGCAAAATCTCCCTGTGCATCTCCTGTTTTTGCAAGAATGTAATTATACCGAAGCAACGATTGCTCTGCTAACGTCATATCCTTATAAGCTTTAGTGATGCCCTGAGACATTGCGTAGGCTTCAAGGTTGACGATATTCATGTTGATTCCAAGTTGCTTTAATGGTTCTGTTTCTCCCGAAATCCCCGCTCTTAATTTCTGAAACGCCGTATCTGTGTCGATGTTGTAAAAAGATGCTAAATCTCCGGCTAATGCCGCCAGATTGATAGACATATCAGAAGCCGCATCTTGTGTTACACCAGATGACTTCAACATGGCCATCATAGTTCCGGTATACTGCTTCGCTGCCAATTCCGATAAACCAAATTGTTCTTTTGCTACGGAAGCAAAATCATATACCTTCCCGGCCATACTGCCAAATGCAGTGTCTTCGACATTTTCAACTTCCGTAATATCGGAACCGAGTTCAATAGCAGACTTTCCAAAATCTGCAATCCCCTTTGCCGCCACTAATCCGCCTGCTGCCTTCACAAGGTTTTTGAATCCTAGAGATACGCTTTGCGCATCGCTTCCTCCTTTCAGCCTTGAAAATGCATTGGATATGCTTTTTACGGAACCTACAACAGCATTCGTAGCTTTTGCCACAAGCCGTGTCATATTGGAAAACAGCTTACCGATAGAGGCTGATAGATTTTTGATAACAGAATGCATAGCAGAAAATCCGGTTCCAAGCTTTTTAATAGCTTTTAATACTCCGCCCGTACCGATTTTAATTGCATTGAAAGCCTTTGAAAGCTTCTGCCACCCGCTGACATCTATGTTTCCTATGCCTTTCACGGATTTCCCTATATTTTTTATTCCTTTTTCGCTTTTCTGTAATTCTGCAAGTTGCTTTCCGAGATTTTCAATGACATTTGTATACTTGATTGTACTTCTTATAGCAGTTTCATAGGAATCGCCGCTTGTTTTTTCGGCCGACTCTAACTCCTCTTTTCGAAGTTTCGCTTTTGCTAATGCGTTTGAATAACTATTAATCTGTTTCTGAATAGCGGCCAAGTCCCCTTCAAGCTTAAAGCCCTTCCCCAAATCTTTATATTTTTCCGTCATTTCTTCCAAAGATTTAGAAACCTTTTTCATTTGAGATTCTACGCCGCTTGAAATTGAAATTCCCTTCGTCTTATTCTGAACGCCCGATATCCCTTTCGTGACTTCTTTTGCCGCCCTGGAAAGTTCTTTCAATCCTTTAGCGTTTCCGATTGTATTCAGTACACTGGCAATACCTTTCAATTGATTTTCTAAGGTATTAAGATTAGAAATCGCGCGACCCGCTTCACTCTCCACGTTTATTTCCAAACTATCTATCTCCGCCATGAATAATATTCCTCCTCTCTTTCGGAATATAAAAGACGCCACATAGAAACCTCATTTAACAGTTTTTTCTATATGGCGTCTTGCGCTCTATTGTTCTAATTATTCTAATATAATTATATCATAAATTTTCATTCTACGAAAGCCCTGTTCGTCCGTAACAGCTCTGACGCTTAAATTTATACTTACACTCTCAGAGTACATTGGATTTTATTTTCTCATTTTGCTTTATCAACGCAATCTTATTTAAGCCATAAAATC
>CAJTGB010000018.1 GCA_910575835.1 Lachnospiraceae bacterium
CGAGATTGGATAAAATTAAAGTACAAAAGCATAAAGAAGAGCACGGACAACTTCAGGCTGCTTTAGCAGCAAATCGAACCTACCGGCTTTAGCCGGTAGTGGTTCAGTTGGAATATGAGTTCAGGAAAGCGAAGAAGAATAATGATGGATTCGTAATTACAGATGATATCAGAGAAAAAATGGAAGCATTTGAGCAAAGAGAACTCGTGAAAACATGGCGTTCTGTTATTCCAATGATTGTTTTGTTCGTACTGTTGAATGTTTTTCATCTGGATGTAAATGTGTCAATTGTTGTTGCGTGTTTTGTCTGCGTAGGGTTATACTGGAATACAACAGATAAAAAGTTGTTCATGGTTGACGACGGCATCAAACGAGCAAGTATGGTAATTATGAATACGGCAGCAGTTGTTGGTTTTGGATATGTTGTAAAGTCTACAGTAGGTTTTCAGAATCTGATCGATATGTTGTCTGATCTTGGTGGAAATCCGTTGATTTCCTTTGCGTCTGCAACTACTTTGATTGCAGGGGCCACGGGTTCGGGGTCTGGCGGTATCGGAATAGCAATGGAGGTATTTGCTCAGAAATATATGGCGCTTGGCGCCGATCCTGAGGCTTTGCACCGAATTGCGGCGATTGCCTGCAATGGCCTGGATACACTTCCGCATAACAGTATGGTCATCACTTGTCTGTTTGCCTGCGGTATGACGCATAAGGAAAGTTATAAACCTATTTTTGTCACATCCGTATGTATTACGCTGGTAAGTCTGGCATTTGCAGTATTTCTTGGAATCATATTTTATTAGGAGGATTTGAGGTATGGACTATGCATCAGAATCATTGAAAATGCATTATAAGTTAAAGGGGAAGATTGAGATTACATCAAGAGCATCGGTTGATTCAAAAGAGGCGTTGAGTCTGGCATATACGCCGGGGGTTGCACAGCCATGCCAAAGCTTTGATCTGACGAGAAGATGGAATACGGTGGCAGTGGTCGCAGACGGAACAGCAGTACTGGGACTTGGAGATATCGGTCCGGAGGCAGGTATGCCGGTACCGGGACATTGACTGCTGATATGGTTCGTTGTATGGCCAGGAATGCGGTTGTATTTGCCTGTGCCAATCCGATACCGGAGATCTTTCCAGAAGAAGCCAAGGCTGCCGGTGCGGCGGTGGTTTCTACCGGACGTTCCGATTATCCGAATCAGGTAAATAATGTGTTGTGCTTTCCAGGACTGTTTCGGGGTGCGCTTGATGTGAGAGCAGCGGATATCAATGATGAGATGAAGCTTGCAGCAGCCTTTGCGATAGCAGAGTTGGTTAGCGAAAAAGAGCTTTGTGCAGATTATATCCTGCCGCCGGCGTTTGATCGGCGAGTAAAATCCGCAGTAGCGTCTGCGGTAGCTGAAGCAGCAAGAAAAAGCGGTGTAGCACGTGTGTAATGATGTTTTTTGAAGAGAAGACGGTTGTGGTTTGTATGAGCCACAGCCTTCTTTTTTAATAAAGGATCATAATATAATTGACTATCAATAATGACTATGTTACCGTTGTTGTAAGAAGATAACAGGGAGGTAGTTCCAGATGGAGTTGGAGGTAAAGAGAAGAAAAGCACAGATATATATACAGCAAGGGATTGGAGTGGGGATCATTGTCCTTGCCGCTGTCTATCTTTTTTACATGACGTTACGGATAGAATCTTACTATTTGCTGATGGCGTTTGGCAGAGGGGTTTTATTTCTTACGAATATCAGCATCGGTATTGTCTATATATTGATCGTGGTGATCGGCGCCCTTGTTATGCGGTTTGCCGCCGTTAGGCTTCATTCAATCCTCACGAAAGAATGTGATCCATACCTATACGAGGCATGTATCAGCGGACAGAGCCGCCTGGTATTCAAGGACAGGCTGCTTGCGAACCTGGCGCTGGCACAGCATTCCCAGGGAGATTATGAACGTGCATGTAGGACGCTTCAGGAGATCAATGTTCATAGAATTAAGGGGGCTTTCCGTGCCAATTATTATATCCTATTGTCGGACCAGTATTTCAAGCGGGGGATGGGAGAGCAGGTGAGAGGGCTGGAGGAAGCATTTCGCCATAGTATCAGAGGAAAGAGGGATCAGAAGTTTTTTGAGATGCTCTGTGCGGGGAATAATCTTACCAGGGCGCTTGAGAACAAGGATTATCAAGCAGCGGCAGAATTCCTGCAGAAGAGGATCGAACTGAACGGGACGGTATCGCATACCTGGATGCGTGTGGGATATGCATTCAAAGAAGCACAGATTTACCTGGGGTTGGGGGAGAAGGAGAGCGCCCGGATGAAGCTTGAGTATGTGGCTTTAAACGGCGAGCGGATGTGGATCGCGACGGAGGCACGGCGGCTGCTGAGTAATGATATGAATGAAGGGGAGGAAATGCATGGGAACTTATCTTAATCCCGGTAATCAGGGATTTGACGGAATCAGGAATGATATCTATGTGGACAAAAGCGGTCTGATCGGCCTGATCAATCAGACCATCAATACACCCCGGAGACTTACCTGTATCAGCAGGCCCCGAAGGTTTGGCAAATCTTTTGCGGCGCAGATGTTGTGTGCGTATTATGACAGGACATGTGATTCTTCCAAGTTGTTTGAAGATCTCGAGATAGCTCAGAGTCATAGTGAAAGCTATGAAACATATCTTAATGAATTTGACGTGATTTATCTTGATATTACGAATATCATGGGTGAGGCCGGTCAGGAAGGGGTTATTTCCTTTATCAAACGTAAGGTAACAGAAGAGCTCTTGACTGCATATCCCCAGCTTAAGACAGATGAATCCTTCTCCACAACGCTGATCAACGCAGTGGAATTGACCGGGAATAAATTTATTGCGATCATAGATGAATGGGACGCTCCTATCCGGGAGACGCCGGAAGTAGCCAGTCAATATCTGGCATTCCTGCGTACGTTGTTTAAAAGCAGCGGTACTACGGCAAGGATATTTGCGGCGGCGTATATGACGGGGATTTTACCTATTAAGAAGGATGGTTCACAGTCGGCAATCTCGGATTTTCATGAATTTTCGATGGTCAGTCCGATGGAATATGCCCGATATGTGGGATTTACCGAGGAGGAAGTAGAAAGCTTATGCAATGAATATCATCGGGATTTTGAGGGAATGAAGAGATGGTATGATGGATATGTGCTTGATGAGGCAGGATATGTTTATAATCCGAATTCAGTTATGAAAGCGATCCGCAGCAATAAATTTCATTCCTATTGGACAGAGACTTCTGCTGCGAAAAGTCTGATGGGATATATTAGTCTGGATTTTGACGGTTTATCAGTAACGATTGCGAAATTGCTGGGCGGTATCAGTGTTCCGGTGGATACGAATGGTTTCGCAAATGATCTGTCTACTTTTCAAAATCAGGATGATGTACTTACGTTGTTGATTCATCTTGGCTATCTTGCTTATGATGAAGAGACGGGGAAGGTACGTATTCCAAATGAAGAAATCCGGTTGGAGTTCGCCAGGGCAATTCGTGAAGTGAAACGTGATGATACGATCCGGCGTGTTCAAGAAAGCGAGCAGTTGATCTATGATACGGTCCATAAAGATGCGGATGCCGTGGCTGCGCAGGTCCAGAAGATCCATATGGAGGAATCTGCAATACTCTTTTACAATGATGAGCAGGCGCTTCGCAGTGTTATCAAGCTGGCTTATTTCAGTTACAGAGATCATTATATTAAGTTTGAAGAACTGCCGGCCGGGGAAGGCTATGCCGATATTGTATATCTGCCAAAGAAAGCGTCGCCTATGCCCGCGTTGGTTGTTGAACTGAAATGGAAGCAGTCGGCGAAGGGTGCGATCGACCAGATCAAAGAGAGAAGCTACCCATCTGCGTTAAGCGGCTATGGCGGGCGGATATTGTTGGTTGGTATCTCTTACGAAAAAGACGCTTCAAAGAATAAGCACAGACATACGTGTGTGATTGAAGAAGTATAGATATAGGGGTCAAAATACCTTTTGACCCCTGTCATAAGATGTTGCCGGTAAATGTCTTTGCTGCCGCAAGCCTTTCATAGAATTCTTGATAGAAATCCCCGTTCTCGTTAAAAGGCAGCAGATAAAACTGCCGCAGGATATACATACTGATCTTCTGTATTTGCTCTCCATGACTGAAATCCATAGCATATTCCTGCAGATCCTTCAGATAGTAGTGCCAATCAATAATATACTGTTCATAACGCTTGACATCCGGTGTGTCGATCCATTTGCGGATCTTGACCTTACTCTTTGCGGGAGCCGGGCATTCGTGTACCTGGAGAAAATACCGGAAGGAACGGTTCTCATAGAAGCGTCCAAGGGGAAAGATCCGGCAGAATCCGGGCCGAAGTTCATGGATACTGCACCTGTCGTTTATGAGAAATGCGCATGTCTCTTTATCTTCCGTCATCTTAAGGTTGGGAAGGATAATACCGTCCACTACATTCAACTCGACGGATTGATTCAATAATTCTTCAAAAGTCTTATGAAGCCCACATGTAAGGCGGCATATATCCAACGGGTCTAAGATGATGGAATGCCCCATACCCTGGCAGCAGGAAGAACAGCCCTTGCAGCCGTTGCAGTCTGCCCGGGCCATATCGTTGATCCCATATAATTTCCCATCTGATACTTCATTCAGGTTGATATCTCTTAGCATATGTTTCTCCTTTTGGTTTTTAACAAATTCTCGGCCTGTTCCGGATCAGTTCATTGAGGAAGCGAAGCCGTGAACCTGGCAGGTTATATTTTTCGTGAGGAATCAGTTCAAATTGTCTGTCCTGATTCCAGGATAGATCTGCATTTACAGTTTTCCCTCCTTGCATAGTCTGTCCGGAAACGATATACTTACATAAGATGATTATAGGTAAAATTATTTTGGAAGTAAATAGAAAGGACGCTTTTTATGAAATTTTTCCATCTGTCTGACTTACATATAGGCAAGCAGCTCCACCATTATAATTTAAGAGAAGACCAGGAGGCAGTCCTTATGCAGGTGGCGGAGTATGCCGGTTCGATCCGTCCGGATGCAGTTGTGATCGCGGGGGACATCTATGACCGTTCCGTTCCTTCGGCAGAGGCAGTCACGGTGTTTGATGAGTTCCTGACACGTCTTTCGGCGATCACACCGGCAATTCCGGTTCTGATCATCAGCGGGAATCATGATTCTGCTGAGCGGCTTGAGTATGCGTCTGCGATTCTTAAGAGACATCAGATCTATCTGGCGGGAACGGCGCCGAGAGACGAGACAGAACATCTTAAGAAGGTTACCCTGGAGGATGAATACGGAGAAGTAGACTTCTATCTTATGCCGTTCTTGAAGCCTTCCCATGTGAGAAATGTGTTCCGGGATGAAGCGCCGCAGACTTATACCGATGCGGTGGCAGGTATACTTGGACGGGAAGAGATCGATTATGAGAATCGAAGGAATGTGCTAGTGTCGCATCAGTTTTATACAGGGGAAGCCGGAGGCGGAGACAGTCCTGCGACCTGTGATTCGGAAGTTTTCTCTGTGGGAGGAATTGAGAACGTGGACGTAAGCACGGCGGCAGGATTTGATTATGTTGCATTGGGGCATCTTCACGGACCGCAGGATATAAGGAGCCGGCAGAGTGCCGATGTATCTATAGGCAATCTGCCGTATATCCGCTACTGCGGAACTCTGCTGAAATATTCGGTAAGTGAATATCGGCATGAGAAGAGCCTTACAGTGGTGACTCTTGGCGAGAAGGGATCCGCTCCCAAGGTGGAACTTCTGCCCATACATCCGCTTCGGGACGTGAAGAAGAAGGTAGGAAACCTTGCAGATATCCTAAGTCAGGCGGGAGAAGGAGAGCGGGATGATTATGTGAGCATAACACTTACGGACGATGTGGATCCTTATAAGCCAAAAGAGCAGCTTCAGAAGGTATTTACACACATCCTGGAGGTGCGTGTGGATAATAAGAGGACCAGACAGAAGCTTAAGGAACTGGACGAGGAGCCAGGCCTGAAGGATCCGATCGAGAATTTTGCGGAATTCTATCAGGAGATGCAGGGCAGGGAACTGGATGAGAAGGAGCGGGATGTGATGCTGGGAGTTTTTGAAAGTATTCTTGACGGCTAAGGAGGTGTAAGCATGAAACCAGTCAGATTAGAGATGTCGGCATTCGGATCCTATGCGGACAAGACAGTCATTGATTTTACCGCCGTACAGCAGGGGTTGTTCTTGATCACCGGAGATACGGGCGCAGGTAAGACGACGTTATTCGATGCGATCACTTACGCCTTGTATGACCAGACCAGCGGCGGGAAGAGAGACGGCAACATGATGCGCAGCCAGTACGCGGCGGAGGATGTGGATACCTATGTGGAGTATACATTCTCTTATAGAGAGAAGAGCTATACCGTCCGGCGCAATCCGGAATATCTGCGCCTGGGGAAGAGACGCTATGCAGACGGGTCGCCCAGATACGTGAAGGAATCCTCCGGGGTAGAGCTGATCTTGCCGGACGGTAGTACATACAGGGGGAAGAAGCGGGAGACGGACCAGAAGATCGCAGAGATCATGGGGATGGACGCGGCTCAGTTTACCCAGATCGCCATGATCGCTCAGGGAGATTTCCTGAGGCTTCTCCACGCGGAATCCAGAGAGCGCAAGAAGATCTTCACGAGGATCTTCCAGACCCGATTGTACTACCGTGTTCAGGAGGAATTGAAACAGCGTGCGGGAAGACTGTATGGGGCGCTGGAGGACAACCAGAAGGATGCAAGGCGGGAGATGGACCGCGTTGAATATATCGGAGACGAATCTGCCAGGAAGCAGTGGGAGGAGTATCGGACATATCCGGTGATTCCTTACGAAGAAGCAGTTGGGATGCTTGGAAGGATGCTTAAGGAGGGAAATGCACTTCAAAGAGAGAAGAGATCGGAGGCAGATGCATTTCAGAAGAGAATTGATGAGCTGAACAGAAGGAAGAGCGAAGGGGAAGCCAGGAACCGGCTGTTTGAAGCACTGGAGCGGGTGAAGGAGCAGGAAAAGACACTTCTTAGGAAGAAGCCAGAGATAGAAGAGAAGGAGAAGAGGCTTGAAGAGGCGAAGCGTGCGGAGAAGGTCAGAGTTTTCGAGACGGGCCTTTTGCAGGCGGAGGAAGCAGTAGAGAGAAGTAAGAGAAGTATCGAAGAGCTTACAGAACAATTATCTGCTTCTGAGATACAGGTGAGAGAACTCCGGGAAATCAGAGTGCAGAGGGAGGAAGAACTGACAAAGCAGGAGAAAGAATGCAAGGCGGAACTTATCAGGATCCAGGATGCGCTGCCGAGATATGCGGAGGTCGAACAGCTTAAGAACTATTATGATGAAGAGAAGAAGAAACAGGAATTAAGGAAGGGGGAGCTTGAGAAGCATAAGAAGGCTCTGGATGATATGAGGATTCAGCTGGAGGAATTTGAAAGGACGCAGAAAGTATATGGGGAGAGTCCTGGAAGGCTTGAGAAGCTGAAGCTTAAGGAAGAGTATCAGAGTCTTAAGTGCAGAGAGCTTAGTGGCTTGAAGGATCAGTGGGAAATGCTCTATCAGGAAGAACAGGACAGGCGGGGCAGGAAGAAGCAGGCAGAGCGGGATCAGATCGCTTACCAGAAAGCATTCCAGGATTATGAAGAGAAGTACCGGGCATTTCTGGCAGAACAGGCGGGAATCCTTGCAAGCCGGTTAGAGCCGGGCATGCCTTGTCCCGTGTGCGGCTCCTGTGAACATCCATCTGTCTGCAGCCTGTCTAAGGAAGCTGTTACCCAGCAGGATGTGGAGAAGGCGAAGAAGAGGCGGGAACAGGCAGAAGCAAAGCGGGAGCAGTCTGGTATGGCAGTCCGGGAGCAGGCGGCCAGGTGCCGGGCGAAGCAAGAAGCATTCATACAAGAGTATGAACGGATACTTGGAACGGCCGATGTGCATGAGGCAGTGGGAGTCAGGGAGATAACCACAGAGAAGGATATGATTGCCGGATATGAGAAGATGAAGGCGCTGATACAGGAGTACATAGCCAAGAACGAGCAGATATCAGCGAAGCAGCAGGAGGAGCTTATCATTGTCCAACGGGAAGCAGAGCTTTTACGGCAGGCGGTTGAAAACGGGCAGAAGCTCAGAGAAGAGCTTCAGAGCCGGGAGCGGGAATATAAGCAGCTTGAGACAGAATATGCCGATATACTTCTGGAAGAGAAGCGTCTGGAATCGGAGCTTAAGATTAAGAGTGAGAATCTTCCGCTAACATCTATGAGACAGGCAAAAATGCGCCAGAAGGAGCTTGTGGAGCTTCTTAAGACGGCCAGGTCTGGCTGCGGGCAGGCGGAGCAGGAGGAGCGGGAAGCTGTCAGGAGGCAGCAGCAGCTTGAAGGACACAAAAGCAGCAGTATAGAGACGCTTAAGCATCAGGAGACAGAGGCGAAGGACAGGCAGTCGGCCTATGAGGAAGCGTTAAAGGGGCAGGGATTCGGCACGGAGACTGCGTATCAGGACGGGAAGCTTCAGGCCGAAGAGATGGAGAGGCTTGATGGAGAGATTCATGATCATCATATGCAGGCGAATGAGATATCCGGGAGAAGACAGTCGCTTGCAGAACAGCTATCGGGAAAAGAGAGGGCTGATCTGAATGAACTGGAAGAAGAGCTTACAGAAGCGGTTCTAATACAGAAGGAGAAACAGGATGAATATGTGCGGTTCTGCGGTATGAATCAGAAGAACCAGGAGGCCTTGGATAATCTGAAGCGATATCTGGAGAAGAACGGAGAGCTTAAGAAGCAGTATGAGATGGTAGGAAACCTAAGCCGGACTGCTAACGGAGCCTTAAGCGGCTCGGTGAAGATGGATTTTGAGACGTATGTACAGAGACAGTATTTTAAGCAGATCATCCGTGCGGCCAACAAGCGGCTGGTCCAGATGACATCCGGAGAGTTTATTCTAAAGTGCCGCGAGGTGAAGGATCTTGGGAGCCAGGGGCAGGCAGGATTAGATCTGGATATTTATCATATGGCAAGTGATTCGGTCAGGGATGTGAAGACCCTCTCTGGAGGGGAATCCTTCATGGCGTCGCTGTCTATGGCGCTTGGGCTGGCGGATATCGTTCAGAATACGGCGGGGGCAATCCGGCTTGATACGATGTTTGTGGACGAAGGGTTCGGCTCTCTGGATGACGGGGCAAGGGAACAGGCGATCCGTGTGCTTAACGAGCTTGCGGATGAACAGAGGCTAGTGGGGATCATTTCTCATGTAAATGAATTAAAAGAGCAGATCGAGCGCAAACTTGTAGTGACAAGAACGGAGAAGGGAAGTAAGGTCAGATGGCAGGACGGCGTCTGAGCATAAAAAGCAGGGAAGGAAGAATAAGATGAGATACGATTATTTAATAGTAGGAGCAGGTTTATTTGGTGCGATTTTTGCATATGAGGCACACAGAGCGGGAAAGAAGGTATTGGTGATCGACCGGCGTGATCACGTAGGCGGGAACATTTACACGAAAGAGATAGAAGGGATCCAGGTACATCAGTACGGCGCGCATATCTTCCATACATCAGATAAGGAGGTGTGGGATTATGTGCAGCAGTTTGCGGAATTCAACCGCTATACCAACAGTCCGGTGGCTAGATATAAGGATGAATTATATAATCTGCCGTTTAATATGAACACATTCAGCAAGATGTGGGGAGTTAAGACACCCCAGGAAGCGAAGGAGATCATTGAGCGGCAGATCAGGGAGGCCGGGATCGCGGAGCCTGAGAATCTGGAGGAACAGGCGATCTCCCTGGTGGGCCGGGATATCTACGAGAAGCTGGTGAAGGGCTATACGGAGAAGCAGTGGGGCAAGCGGGCAACGGAGCTTCCAAGCTTCATTATCCGGCGGCTTCCGGTTCGGTTCGTGTATGATAATAATTACTTTAACGACAAGTACCAGGGGATTCCGGTAGGGGGCTATACCCAGATGATCGAGAAGATGCTTGCCGGAATCGAAGTGCGCCTTGGTACGGATTTCTTTGAGGACAGGGAGAGCCTGGCGTCAGAGGCAGAAGATATCGTGTTCACCGGAATGATCGACACTTACTACGAATATTGCTATGGCGAACTGGAATACCGGAGCCTGAGATTCGAGACAGAGATTATGCCTATAGAGAATTATCAGGGAAATGCAGTGGTAAATTATACGGAATACGAGGTTCCGTATACCAGGATTATTGAGCATAAGCATTTTGAGTATGGATGCCAGGGCGGATATGGGAATACAGGCGCCGAAGTGAATCCGCGGACGGTGGTCACAAGAGAGTATCCGGCGGCGTGGAAGAAAGGGGAAGAACCGTATTATCCCATGAATGATGAGAAGAATAATGCTTTGTATGGGAAGTACCGGGAACTGGCCGAGAAAGAAGAACATGTGATCTTCGGCGGCCGCCTGGGCATGTACCGCTATTACGACATGCACCAGGTGGTGGCTGAAGCGCTGAAATGCGTCAGAGAATGTCTGTAAGCAGATCTATCTGCAATCCCGGTAATCTAACGCCGCTTCTATGAATCCCTTGAACAATGGATGCGGGCGGTTGGGCCGGGATTTTAATTCCGGATGCGCCTGGGTTGCGATAAACCAGGGGTGATCCGGGATCTCGATCATCTCTACGATCCTGCCGTCCGGGGAGAGGCCGGAGAGCTTCATCCCGTGGGCGGTAAGCTTCTCGCGGTAATCATTGTTGACCTCGTAGCGGTGGCGGTGCCGTTCGCTGATCTCTTTCTTGCCGTACATCTCATAAGCTTTGGAAGTATCGTCTAAGATACAGGGATAGGCGCCCAGTCTTAAGGTTCCGCCGATATCCTCCACGCCGATCTGCTCCGGCAGGATATGAATGACCGGATACGTGGTATGCGGATTGAGTTCAGCACTGTGGGCGTCGTTGTAGCCCAGAACATTTCGTGCAAATTCTACGATCGCAAGCTGCATGCCCAGGCACAGGCCTAAGAATGGGATGCCGTTGGTGCGTGCATAGTGGATGGCGGCAAGCTTGCCGTCGATCCCGCGGGAGCCAAAGCCTCCGGGTACCAGGATTCCGCAGACGCCCTGGAGTTGTTCTGCGATGTTGTCCGCGGTCAGAGTCTCAGAATCGATCCATCTGATATTGACAGTCGCGCGGCTGAAGATGCCGCCGTGCTTCAAGGCTTCCACGACGCTGATGTAGGCGTCGTGGAGCTGAATGTATTTGCCGACCAGGGCGACGGTAATCTCGGTGTTGGGATGCTTCAGATATTCGACCATCTCCGTCCAGTCCGCAAGATCCGGAGCCGGACAGCCGAGATGAAGGCATTCACAGACCACCTCTGCAAGATGTTCTTCTTCCATTGCAAGAGGAGCTTCGTACAGATATTCGACATCTAGGTTCTGCAGTACGCGGGTGGCCGGTACGTTGCAGAAGAGTGCGATCTTATCCCGGATTCCGATGCTCAGAGGATATTCGGAACGGCACACCAGGATGTCCGGCCAGATTCCCATCCCCTGCAGGTCTTTGACGCTGGCCTGGGTAGGCTTCGTCTTCATCTCCTGTGAGGCACGCAGGTAGGGGATCAGGGTCACATGGATCAGGATCACATTCTCATGGCCTTTCTCGTGCTGGAACTGCCGGATGGCCTCCAGGAAGGGCTGGCTCTCGATATCGCCGACGGTTCCGCCGACTTCGATAATGGCAATCTCTGTATGTTCTGCGGCAGGATTGCGGTAGAAACGGTCCTTAATCTCGTTGGTGATATGCGGGATCACCTGAACGGTTCCGCCGCCGAAATCCCCCCGGCGTTCCTTCTGCAGAACGGACCAGTAGATCTTCCCGGTGGTGACGTTGGAATTCTTGCCCAGACTCTCATCGATAAAACGTTCATAATGCCCCAGATCCAGATCCGTCTCTGCGCCGTCGTCGGTCACGAAGACCTCGCCGTGCTGTACCGGGTTCATGGTACCGGGGTCGATGTTGATGTAAGGGTCGAACTTCTGCATGGTTACAGTGTATCCCCGGGCTTTTAAGAGTCGTCCGAGAGAGGCCGCTGTAATCCCCTTGCCAAGTCCTGATACCACACCGCCTGTCACAAATACATATTTAACTGCCATAGTGTCCTCCTTCTGTTAAAAAAATATCTATGAATTATACACCCATTTCGTTAAAAAATACAGGATTTTTTTCATATTTTGCTTCAAAAGTCGCCTGGATCGATAATTTCTTGAATTGTTTCATATCGACAGAGCTGACCATAACAGAAGTATGGGCCTGGCAGCCTCTTAACAGAGGAAGCTGATCCAGAGCCAATTGAGCGGTAGGATCGGTTGCTGCGCTGACAGACAGGGCGATCAGGACTTCATCCGTATGAAGCCTTGGATTCTTGCTTCCCTGATAGAGCGTCTTAAGCTTCTGGATCGGTTCGATGGCTTCCGGAGAGATCACGTGCCGTCTGTGGTCGATTCCCGCCAGTTCTTTCAATGCATTAAGCAGAAGAGCGGCAGAAGCCCCCAGAAGGTTCGAGGTCTTGCCGGTGATAATGCGTCCGTCGTGAAGCTGGAGCGCTGCCGCCGGTCCGTCCGTCTCTGCGGCGCGGGCTAAGGCCACATCCACAACAGGGCGGTCATGAACCGTGATCTGTGCCTGATTCATGAGCATCTCGATCTTCATGACCTCTGTGTCAGAGCATGTACCAAACAGAAGCCGCTGCAGAGAATTATAATACCGCCTTAGGATCTCTTGGCAGGAAGCCGCCTTGCACGCCTCGTCATCGCAGATACAGTTTCCGGCCATATTCACTCCCATATCTGTAGGAGATTTGTAGGGGCTTTCCCCATAGATCTGCTGGAACATGGCATTAAGAACCGGGAAGATCTCTACATCGCGGTTATAATTGACCGTGGTCTCTCCGTAAGCTTCCAGGTGGAAGGGATCGATCATGTTGATATCGTTGAGGTCCGCGGTTGCCGCCTCATAAGCCAGGTTCACCGGATGCTTAAGCGGAATGTTCCAGATCGGAAATGTCTCGAACTTGGCATAGCCGGCGGAGATCCCGCGTCTGTGCTCCTGGTACAGCTGAGAGAGGCAGACTGCCATCTTGCCGCTTCCGGGACCCGGCGCGGTGACGACGGCTAAGGGGCGCGAGGTCTCAATATAATCGTTCTTGCCGTAGCCCTCGTCGCTTACGATATAAGGGACGTTGGAAGGATAGCCTGGAATCACATAGTGGCGGTATACGCGGATCCCGAGCTTCTCCAGACGGGTCTTGAAGAGCACGGCGCCCTCCTGGCTGCTGTATTTGGTGATCACAACGCTTCCGACATATAGGCCCTGGGCCTGATAAGCGGAGATCAGGCGGAGGACGTCAGAATCATAAGTGATCCCCAGATCTCCGCGGACCTTATTCTTCTCGATATCATCCGCGCTGATGGCAATGATGATCTCGGCCTGGTCGGATAATTGCTTCAGCATCCGTAATTTGCTGTCTGGCTGGAAGCCCGGAAGAACTCTGGAAGCATGGAAGTCATCGAATAATTTGCCTCCGAACTCCAGGTATAATTTCTGACCGAACTGCTCGATACGCTCACGAATGTGTTCTGACTGCATTTTAAGATATTTTTCGTTGTCAAATCCTGTTTTCATCTGTTATTCCCCTTTTGTTTTTTCAGGTAAATATGCCGTATTGGGGCATAAGCATCACTATTCAAAGTATACTACAGAATATGGGGAGTTTACAATCTTTTCATAATGTTTTATGGAATTAAAAGAGAGTGGAAAAGATGCGAATACGTGTTCATGGTCATTTTTACATCTTCATGCCCCAGGCGTTCTATCATCTTCCTTTCATCTGTGCGCGTGGTAGCGGTTTTGAAATGAAAGGATAGTATTTGACATATTTGGAGAGATTGACTATAATATACTTAACAAGAGAGCCGAAAGCTAGATGCAGCCTAGCCGCCGGTAAAATGGTTTTACAAAAGTAGCGCCTTAGTTTACCAGACCGAGGGCGCTATTTTTTGCGTGTGATATAAACAACAAGAGTGATCACGGCGCAAAGCATAATCACAAATTGGATTAAATCCGAATATGTAACCATAAGCACCAGCCTCCTTTCTTTCTTTCGTCCGGCGGCTGGCATATCGCCCCTTCGGCTCCCTGGGTAAGTATATTATTGTCAATGTACCATTCGTCCTGCAAGACGCTCTTCTTTTTGATTAATAATTTTTTCTAATTCTTCACTTGCCATATCAAAAGAATACAATGATTCGGCTTTTCAAATTGGCTTATTGCTGCAGGGGTTATTCCTAATTTTTCTCCCAATTCAGCTTGTGTAAGTCCTGCTTTTTTTCGTGCTAACTTAATTAATTCGCCTGTTGTCTTTTCTTTTTCCATAGATTTTCCTTTTTTATTTTACAATATCATGTAAATAAAAGTAAAGCTAAAACTTAATATGGAGGTGTTCAAACATGAGAATTGACAGAATTAAACAGGAAGAATTTAAGACAATGATGGATGATTTCGTAGCACAGGAAGAGAAACGCCTGGGAGTGGGAAGCGAAGACTTCCTGAAGCGTAACCAGGAGATCATGGAGTTGATCGGCGAGACTGAGAGGTACCAGAAAGAAAGGAGACAGAGAATGGAAAGGCAATTCATGAGGGCAAAGGAGGTATGTATTGACATTTCTCAGATCCGGTGCTATATTATAAACAACCAATTAACTAAATGGTTAAAAACTGTGAAAGGGGTGTTCTCTTTGTTAGAAGTATCCGGCCTGTCTTTTCATTATCAACCTCATGTACCTGTGCTGACCGATCTTACTTTTTCCGTATTAGATGGAGAGATCGCTGGCCTGTTAGGGAAGAACGGAGTTGGGAAAACTACAGCCTTAAAGCTGATTCTGGGGCTGCTGCCGCTTGAAAAAGGCACTATCTGCCTTGGTAACTACTCGCTGTATCTACATCCCATGCAATACAAGAAACGAATTAACTATGTTTCTGACAGCCACGATATATACAACAATCTTACGGGAAAGGAATATTTGAATTTTATAGCAGATATGTACGAAGTGCCTTCTGAAACAAGAGGTAAAATTTATACTCCGCTGATAGAAGCATTTCAGGTTGAAAAATATCTGAATAGCCCTGTTAAAAGGTTATCTCATGGGACAAAGCAAAAAATTGCTATTATTGCATCCCTGGTTAATGATCCCCTGCTTTGGGTGTTAGATGAGCCAATGACGGGACTGGATGTAGAAGCTGTCAGGGTCTTAAAGGAATTGATTCGATCCAGAGCGGCCTGCGGAAAATCTGTCCTGTTTTCATCTCACATATTGGAAATTTGTGAGAATTTGTGTGATAAAATTGTTATCATGCAGGCAGGAACGATTAAGAAGATAATCGAGCTTCGAGGGAATCCTTCCGATACTTCTTTGGAGGATATTTATATGGAGGTGGTTAATGATGTACCGATGGAGAAAGGTTTTTCAATTAAGCAAAACAATAAGTAAGATCAATTTCAGCTTTTTGAATTTTCGGTATAAGTTAAAAGAACGCCCTGATACCTACTTTATTGTGCTGACTTGCTTTGTTTTAAGTATGATAGGCGTGTTCTATTACTACTATTTTCAAATGCTTGGGCGGCTTTATGATGGACTTTCCAGGCTGGGGCTGGGAGCTTTGTTTTGCCGGCTTGCACTGTTTGCAGCGGCGATGATACTCTCGATAGCAGGCGCCTTCCTGCTGATCAATATTTTTTGCTTTTCAAAGGATATAGAACACTTGCTGCTGTTTCCAGTGAGGCCATGCGACATTTTTACAAGTAAGTACATTACAGTAATCTTGTTTTGCTATGGGATTGAAATTATACTGCTGCTTCCTGTGTGTATCATCCAAATGCACTATATGGGAGACATTTCTGTGATGCTTACATATATCTCTGCGGCAGCGATACTGCCTCATATTGTTGTGTTCCCTTTGGCGGTTCTTGTGACAATATGCTTGAAAATTGCCATGCTTCTGAAACGTAGGAGGACAGTGTTGGCAGTCACAGGAATCATAGTGTATTTTGCGGGCGGCATGATCGGCGTTCTATTATCAAATGGACAAATAGGCGCAGAACGAGACGCGTATATCCGTCTTCATCCAGGAATAAAACTATTCTGTATCATACTTGCCGCTGTGTTTATCTGCGGATACTACTATTTGAGTAATCTTGTGATCGGAAAGAAATATGCCATTTATGATAAAGAGGGACGGATTCGCTCAAAGGCGATGAAATACAACTCGTCGTCAAAGCTGAGAAGCTATTTTAAGAAAGAGTATCAAACTTTTTTCCGTGATCCGGCGTATGTCATAAACGGATTGTTTGGGATTTTTATTACCCCCTTTTTATTGACGCTGTCTTTTCGGATCAGTGCAGACGCAGAGAGTATAGAACAAATAAGAGCCTTGGTGTCAGCCCCGGAATTTTCCTTTTATGCGGTACTGTCTGCGCTTGCGGTAATTGTACTTACATCCGCAATCAATGTAGTGGCTTCAAGCAGTTTTTCCAGAGAGGGAGCAAGTTTTTGGATCACGAAGATCATTCCGTATCCATTAAAGCAGCAAGCGTTTGTGAAAGTTCTGTTTTCTACAAGTATCTCGATTATGGGGATTATCATTAATTGCTTAATATTCAAGATCTACTTTAACTATAGTTTTATCCAGATTGGAGTAATCTCTTTTGTTGGCATATTATTTGCAGCGCTATGGAACTTGATCGGAGTATTTATCGACATGAAACGTCCCAAATTGGAATGGACAAATGAAACAGAAGCAATCAAGCAAAATGTTAATGTGGTTTTGTCTGTTTTGCTTTGTATCGCAGTTTCAACAGGGTATTTCTATGCGGCAGCAAAAATGCTTCAGAACGGATTCGCTGCCGGAGGCGTGATAACCTTTTTATTGTGCAGTGTATGTATTCTAATTTTACTTGTGTGTAAAGGAATTGCGTCTCATCAAGAGTGATCTTTCAAAATATGTCAGTCAATCAAAAGGAGGAAGAAGCTATGAGTAAGAAGAAAATGATCCCGGCAGCGTTATTGATTGGAACCTTTGCCATATTGTTTGTGGCAACATTGTTCCTTCCAGACAAGATACCCTTCCATTTTGATGTGAACGGAGAGGCAGGCTGGTATGCAAGTAAGTATTTTGTCCTGCTGTTTACACCTGTTCCGTATTTGATTTACCATCAATTTACACACAAGAAAAAATGAATACAGTATTATGTGGAAAGGAGATGGGGGTAGATGACTACTGTATTCAAAGCTCTATCTGATGATACCAGACGGCAGATCCTAAAGCTGCTCGCAGATGGTGATATGACGGCGAAGGAAATCTCTGAAAACTTTACGATCTCAAAGCCCGCCATATCAAAACACCTTGATATTTTGAAAGAAGCAAGGTTAGTGACAGGCGAACGGACGGGGATGTCCGTTACTTATTCTCTTAATGCTTCTGTATTGCAGACAACTTTAGGCGCATTTTTAGAGTTTTTTGATACAAATAAATCGACAGGAAAAGAGGGAAACGAGAATGAAACTATATAGAAGTCTGAATATGATATTCTTGATTATATTCATTGCAGGGACAGCCTTATGCTTTAAATACCTTCCCGGCGAAATACCTTTGTTTATGCAAAGTCCTCCACGTGGGGTTTTTATAGGGATTTGTTCTGTTATTTTCCTTGCGTTGGCTATTGCAGCCTTTTTTCCTCACAAAATCTCCCAAAACGACAATGAAGTGAGAAATGATATTACTCTGACTGTAATTAACCTCTTTGGACTTGGAATTTTTCTTTTCTATTTTGTCACGATAGCTAAGTATTGCGGTTTGCAAATGAATTACATGAAAGGTATTGTGCTTATCGTGGGGGGCTTAATGGTATTAGTCGGTAATTTCTTGCCGCAAATGCCTTATCGCAGCCGGATTGGGTTTAAATTGCCTTGGATTCTAAAAGATAAACTATGCTGGCAAAAAACGCATAGATTTGCCGGGTACACGGCAATTCCTTTTGGGCTTATTCAGTGTTTGCTTGCTTTGTTTGTGCCGAACGACGATCTTGTATTTTTGCTGGGAATTGGGATTTGGATTATTATTGTGTGTATTTATTCATTGATTGCTTATTATCAGAATAAGGGGAATTTTGGTAAGTATAAGCCGTAGGAGAATATTATTATGAAGTAAGGGGAATTCAATTGTAAAAATTATATAAAAAACATAAAATAAACCTGATACAAGGCTAAAAAATCAATCTTTTCATAATGTTTTTATTGATTTCTAGGTAGGCTGTCCGTATAATGAAAGGGTAGTACAGGAGGAAAAAAATGGACAACCAGAATAATAACCCGAATAACAGGAATCAGAATAATAGAAATAATAATAGAAACAACAAGCAAGGTCTGCCCTTTATCATTCTGGTGACCCTGGTCACGATGGTGATGGTGATGGCGCTGTTTCAGTTCCAGGGAGCGGGCAGCGACAATGAGATCAGTTATAATGAATTCCTTAAGAAGGTGGATGACGGCAAGGTTGAGGAAGTAGTGATACAGAGCAGCCGTATCGTCATAACGGAGAAGAAGGAGAAGGGGCAGAAGATCGCCAAGGAATACTATACCGGTGTCGTGCGCGACGATTCCTTAGCGGAACGCCTTGAGAAGGCGGATGTTAAGTTCAGCCAGCAGATCCCGGATACCACATCTGCTATTATCGCACAGACATTGTTCACGCTTCTGCCGGTGTTTCTGCTGATCGGCGTGTTCGTATGGATGACGAGGAAGATGTCCAAGGGCGGCGGAATGATGGGAATCGGCAAGAGCAATGCCAAGATGTATGTGGAGAAGCAGACCGGAGTTACATTCAAGGATGTAGCCGGGCAGGATGAGGCGAAGGAGTCTTTGCAGGAGGTGGTAGATTTCCTGCATAATCCGGGCAAATACACCAGCGTAGGAGCCAAGCTTCCGAAAGGCGCTCTTTTAGTAGGCCCTCCGGGTACAGGTAAGACATTGCTTGCGAAGGCTGTGGCAGGAGAGGCGAACGTACCGTTTTTTTCCTTAAGCGGTTCGGCATTTGTGGAGATGTATGTAGGTGTGGGAGCGTCAAGAGTCCGCGACCTGTTCAAGCAGGCGCAGCAGATGGCGCCCTGTATCATATTTATCGATGAGATCGATGCGATCGGTAAGAGCCGTGACAATCAGCTGGGCAGCAACGACGAGCGGGAGCAGACGTTGAACCAGCTGTTGGCGGAGATGGATGGATTCGAGAGCAACAAGGGACTGGTGCTCCTTGCGGCGACGAACAGACCGGAGATATTAGATCCGGCGCTTTTGCGCCCGGGACGGTTTGACAGAAGGATCGTTGTGGAGAAGCCGGATCTTAAGGGAAGAGTCGACGTTCTGAAGGTGCATTCCAAGGATGTGCGCATGGACGAGACAGTGGATCTGGAGGCGATCGCGCTGGCAACAAGCGGTGCGGTAGGTTCGGATCTTGCCAATATGATCAATGAGGCGGCGATCAATGCCGTAAAGAACGGAAGGACGGCGGTATCTCAGTCAGATCTTTTCGAGGCGGTGGAAGTGGTACTGGTCGGCAAGGAGAAGAAGGACCGTATCATGAGCCAGGAGGAGAGGAAGATCGTATCCTACCACGAGGTCGGCCATGCTCTGGTAAGTGCATTGCAGAAGGATTCGGAGCCGGTTCAGAAGATCACGATCGTGCCCAGAACCATGGGGGCGCTTGGGTATGTTATGCAGACGCCGGAAGAAGAGAAGTTCCTGAATACCAGGAAGGAGCTACATGCGATGCTGGTGGGAATGCTGGCAGGCCGGGCGGCGGAAGAGATCGTGTTCGATACGGTCACAACGGGTGCTTCTAATGATATTGAGAAGGCGACCAAGGTTGCAAGGGCGATGGTGACCCAGTACGGTATGAGCGAGAAGTTCGGACTGATCGGGTTGGAGTCTGTTCAGAACCGTTATCTGGATGGAAGACCGGTGGCGAACTGCGGGCAGGAGACTGCTTCGGAGATCGACCAGGAGGTTATGAGGATCCTCAAAGAATCCTATGAAGCGGCGAAGAAGCTTCTTGGCGAGCATCGGAAGGCGCTTGATAAGATCGCGGCATTCCTGATCGAGAAGGAGACGATCACCGGCAAGGAATTCATGGAGATCTTCCACGAGGTAGAGGGTATCGACCCCGAAGAGAAGAAGGAGAAGACCGAGGAGAGGATAGCGATGAACCCGGTGGATCCGGCAGAAGATTCACAGTAATATAGAGCCTGGAAGTCTGAAGATCGGCAGATTTCCAGGCTTTTCGCGGTACTTCGGCGGCATCGGCGCAAGATTTTCACGGGAAATATATAAGACAGGAGACGGAAACCATGTTTGACATCCAGGAGGAATTGAAAAAGCTGCCGGGGAAGCCCGGCGTCTACATTATGCATGACGAGCGGGATGAGATTATCTATGTAGGGAAGGCGATCAGCCTTAAGAACCGGGTGCGCCAGTATTTTCAGAGCAGCCGGAACAAGGGGGCTAAGATCGAGCAGATGGTGACGCATATCGTCCGGTTCGAGTATATAGTCACGGACTCCGAGTTAGAAGCGCTGGTGCTGGAATGTAATCTGATCAAGGAACACAGGCCGAAGTATAATACCATGCTGATGGATGACAAGACATATCCGTTTATTAAGGTGACGGTGGACGAGCCGTTTCCAAGGGTCATGGTTGCCAGAAGGATGATAAAGGATAAGTCCAGGTATTTCGGGCCTTACACCAGTGCAGGGGCGGTGAAGGATACCATAGAACTGATACGCAAGTTATATCATATCCGAAGCTGCAGCCGGAAGCTGCCCAAGGACATCGGCCGGGAGAGGCCTTGTCTGAATTATCACATCCATCAGTGCAAAGCGCCCTGCCAGGGATATATTTCAGAGGAAGAGTACCGCCAGTCTATTCAGGAGGTGGTGCACTTCCTGAACGGCAATTATGATGTGATCTTAAAAGAGCTTCAAAGTAAGATGGAGAAGGCGTCGGAGGAGTTGGAGTTTGAGAAGGCGATCGAGTACAGGGAGCTGCTCGCCAGTGTCAGGAAGATTGCGCAGAAGCAGAAGATCACGGATACGGCGGGTGATGACCGGGATATACTGGCTGCGGCGGTAGAAGAGGAGGACGCGGTTGTTCAGGTATTCTTCATCCGCGGCGGAAGGCTGATCGGAAGAGATCATTTTTACCTTAAGATAACGAAGGGCGAGGCCGAAGGCGAGATCTTATCAAGCTTCATCAAGCAGTTTTATGCAGGGACACCCTATATACCTGCAGAGATCATGCTTCCTACGGCAGTGGAGGATATGGAGCTTATTGAAGAATGGCTGTCAAAGAGACGGGGGCACCGCGTGCATCTGCGGGTTCCCAAGAAGGGGACGAAGGAGAAGCTTGTGGAGCTGGCGGCGAAGAATGCCGCGATGGTCTTGAGTACGGACAAGGAGAGGCTGAAACGTGAAGAGGGGCGTACCATCGGTGCGGTGAAGGAGCTCGAGAAGATGCTCGGGCTTAACGGGGTCGTGCGGATGGAGGCATATGATATCTCGAATACGAGCGGATTTGCTTCTGTAGGTTCTATGGTAGTGTACGAGAGAGGCAAACCGAAGCGTAACGACTACCGCAAGTTCAAGATCAAGGGTGTCCAGGGAGCGGACGATTACGCGAGTATGGAAGAAGTGCTGACCCGCCGGTTTGAGCATGGGATGCGTGAACAGGAGGAGGGCAAGGATATGGGAGGGTTCACGGCATTCCCGGATCTGATCCTTATGGACGGCGGAAAAGGTCAGGTGAATGTGGCGCTTAAGGTGCTGAAGGAGCTTCAGATCAATATCCCTGTCTGCGGTATGGTCAAGGATGACAATCACCGCACCCGCGGGCTGTACTATCAGAATAAGGAACTCCCGATAGACCGGAACTCGGAGAGCTTCCGGCTGATCACCAGGATACAGGATGAGGCGCATAGATTCGCGATCACATTTCATCGGCAGCTTCGCGGGAAGAACCAGGTGCATTCTGTTCTGGACGATATTCCCGGAGTAGGGCCGGCAAGACGGAAGGACCTGATGAGGCATTTTGAAAATATCGAGGCGATTCGCAGCGCTACGGTGGAGCAGTTGAAGGAGCTTCCGTCCATGAATGAAAAATCTGCACGGGATGTCTATAACTTTTTCCATTGATATGGTATAATTTAAAGGTAATTTTGGCTCCAAAGAAGTAAAGGTGCCGCCAATTTTTAATAAGGAGAGTATTATGGCAGGTAAAGTCGAGTTAAAAAAAGTGGTGGAGAAGATGAATCTTAAGAATCTTACGCCTGATGTGGATTTGACAGATAAGATGATCGGGATTCCGGATATCAATCGTCCGGCTCTGCAGCTTACGGGATATTTTGAACATTTTGATTCTGACAGGGTTCAGTTGATCGGATATGTGGAATACACATTCCTGGAGAAGATGGATGCAGAACATAAGAAGGAGATCTATGGGGAATTGCTGTCCTATCCCATTCCGTGTATCGTATTTTCAAGAAATATGAAGCCGGGGCAGCTTCTTCTTGAGATGGCGGAGGAAGCCAATATCCCGGTGTTCAACACAGAGAAGAAGACGTCTGAATTTACAGCCGAGATCATACGCTGGCTGAATGTACAGTTAGCGCCCTGTATCTCGATCCATGGCGTTCTGGTGGATGTGTACGGCGTCGGCGTGCTGATTATGGGAGAGAGCGGGATCGGCAAGAGCGAAGCTGCTTTGGAGCTGATCAAGAGAGGGCACCGTCTGGTCAGCGACGATGTGGTAGAGATCCGTAAGGTCAGTGACGAGACTTTGGTCGGGACGGCGCCGGATATCACGCGGCACTTTATTGAGTTGCGGGGGATCGGCATCGTAGATGTCAAGACACTGTACGGTGTACAGAGCGTCAGGGCGACGCAGAATATCGATCTGGTCATTACGCTGGAGGACTGGGACAAGGAGAAGAAGTATGACAGGCTTGGCTTGGAGGAGGAATACACGGAATTCTTAGGGAATAAGGTCGTATGCCACCAGCTTCCGATCCGTCCGGGACGTAATCTGGCGATCATCGTTGAGACGGCCGCCATCAATTACCGCCAGAAGAAGATGGGATATAACGCGGCGCAGGAGTTGTATAAGCGGGTACAGCAGAATCTTGCCAAGAAATGATGGAATCGTGATAAATAAATACAGAGAGACAGGAGGATGTAAGATGGAGTATTGTTTTGGCGTTGACATTGGAGGAACAACGGTGAAGATCGGTCTGTTTAAGACGGACGGCGAACTGCTTGACAAGTGGGAGATCAAGACACGCACAGAGAATCAGGGAGAAGCGGTCCTTCCTGATATTGCGGCTTCTTTGAAGGAGAAGATGCAGGAAAAGGGGATTGACGCATCCCAGGCATCAGGAATCGGCATCGGACTTCCGGCTCCTGTAGATGAGAACGGAATCGTACAGAATACGGCGAATATCGGTTGGGGATACAAGGAAGTGACCCGCGAGATGGAGGAGCTGACCGGTATGAAGGTGGCTTCCGGCAATGACGCCAATGTGGCGGCTCTTGGCGAGATGTGGCTCGGCGCCGGGCGAGGCCATAAGAATCTGATCATGGTAACATTGGGAACCGGCGTGGGGGGAGGTATCATTGTGAACGGCCATCCTCTGACCGGAGCGCACGGAGCAGGCGGTGAGATCGGACATATCTGTATGAATTATGAAGAGACGGAAACATGCGGCTGCGGGAACAGAGGATGCCTGGAGATGTATGCGTCTGCTACCGGGATCACCAGACTTGCAAGGAGAAGGCTTGCGGCAGATGACAGTCCGTCCTTGCTCAGAGAAGGTGAATTGAGCGCGAAGGCGGTATTCGATGCGCTAAAAGAGGGGGATCAGGTTGCCGAAGAGATCGTGGAAGAGTTCGGCTCCTATCTTGGACATGGTATGGCGAATCTTGCGGCTGTGACAGATCCGTCGGTGATCGTGATCGGCGGCGGAGTGTCCAAGGCAGGGGAGATTCTGCTAGGTTATGTTGAGAAATATTATCAGGAAAGGGCCTTTTTTGCGAACAAAGATACGAAGTTCGTGTTGGCGGAGCTTGGGAATGATGCAGGAATCTGCGGAGCAGCGAAGCTGATCTTATAGAAAATGTACCTCTTTTGATAGGATTGGATAAGACTTATTATAGTAACGGGATGACCATGAAAGGGCATCCCGTTATTTTAATTTGATGCTATTGTACAACTCCCGGAATAATACTGTCTATCGGAATATCTGACGATCCGGGGTCTGACGGAGGTTCGGCCGGTGGATTTGGATCCGTCGCCGGCGGAGTAGTCGTATCGCCGTTGCCGTTTGTACCGTCGCCGTTCCCTGTACCGTCTCCATTGCCTGTACCGTCTCCATTACCAGTACCGTCGCCGCTGCCGTCAGGGTTATCGGTTTCGTCTGTCGGTTCGCCTTCCTCGGACTCAGTGTCTAACTCGTCGTCCGGGTAATAATTGTGTCCCGTACATCGGTCGTTCATAAGCATGTCCGTAGCAAATAGCTCAGTGACTCCCGGACAGCTTCCTGATACTGCAAGCAATCCGCTGATGGAACATACAGTCTTCCGCTCCACGGTCGGAGGTATGGTAAAGTCTTTCGGCGGCAGATTCGCGTGGATCCTGCTCATAATACTTCTCCAGAGGCGGAACCGGAAGTTGGTGTCGGTGTTGCATTCCTTATTATCATCGTATCCGCCCCATACGGCGCAGGTATAATACGGTGTGAACCCGCAGAACCATAAGTCCTTGTTGGAGGTCGTTGTACCGGTCTTGCCGGCAACCGGCATGTTAGGCAGCCTGCAGGCGGTACCCGTACCGGAATCCACAACATCCTGCATTGCGCTGGTTAAGAGAGCGGCGGTGCTGTCCTTCAGGACGGTGCGCGTCTCTCCGGTTCCTTCCAGGAGCACATTGCCGTCATGGTCAAGGATCTTGGTGTACAGTGTCGGAGAGTTGTAGATACCTCCGTTGGCGATCGTCGCGTATGCGGCGCACATCTCATAATTATATACACCGTCGGTGATACCTCCAAGCGAGAGCGTCTGGTTGTCAAGATCGCTGAATACGCCGGCGCTGGTTGTCTTGCTCTTAACGAGGGTGCTGATGCCGAACTTCTCGCAGTAATCAAATCCTAACTGCTGGGTAATCTCGTCGCTTAACTTAACCGCACATACGTTGATGGACCATGTGATTGCACGGCGGATCGTAGTATCGCCGCCGTAACGTCCGTTGGCATTACGAAGGACGTTGCCGTTCCTTAGGGTGTAGGGCTCGTCCTTGATGACCGTAGCGAGTGACTTGCCGCAGGAATCAAGGGCAGGAGCGTATGACGCAAGGATCTTGAAACAGGATCCCGGCTGTCTCTTGGAACCCTTATAAGCTCTGTTCAGTCCCAAACTGGTCGCCTTCGTACCGCGTCCTCCCACCATGGCCTTGATCTGGCCGGTGGTCTGGTCAATGACCGTTACGGAAGCCTGCGGCTGAGGCGAAACGTTAACGACCTCGTCGTAGGTATCGCCTTCCCGGGCGATCGTGGTCTTCCATTCTTCTACCATTGCACGGGCGGCTTCTTCGCTTGGGAAGAGGAGCCCCTGTTCCCGTCCGTGGGCAGCCTTTACATACTGCTTAATGTGACCGGAGCTGAAGTTCTCTACGGTCCCGTCCGCGCGGGTTACAGTAACGGCACAGTCTAAGCCGTATTCCTTCAGATACGGATAGTTGGCGTCGTTGTTCATCTCTTCATCGCAGATCTGCTGCATTGCCAGGTTTTGAGTGGAGTAAATGCCAAGACCGCCGCTGTATACCGCATTGTAAGCCTGTGTGTCCGTGTAGCCGAGCTGGCTTCTTAAGTCGTCGATCACCTGTTCCGCAAGCGCGTCGACGAAATAGCTGTACGGACTGTCATCCATTACTGCGTTGTTGACGGTCTGGATCCTGGAATATACATCGTCCGCCATCGCTTCATCATAGGCAGCCTTGTCGATGTAACCCTGCTCCAGCATATCGTCCAATACCTTTTTCCGGCGCTTTGCGTTGTCTTCCGGGTTGGTGATAGGATTCAGTGTTCCAGGGCTCTGGGTAATACCGGCGATCACGGCGCATTCTGACAGGTTCAGGTCGTTGACCTCCTTGCCGAAATACCGCTTTGCCGCGGCCTGTACACCCAGGCAGTTCTGTCCAAGGTTGATGGTGTTCAGATAACTCTCCATAATGGTATCCTTGTCCATCTGTTTTTCGATCTGAATCGCCAGGAATTGTTCCTGGAGCTTACGTTCAACCCTGTCGTAAAAGGTCTCCTCATTTACAAAGTTCGGGAAGACATTATTCTTGATCAACTGCTGCGTGAGGGTACTTGCACCCTGGGACAGGTCGCCGGAAGTGATTCCGACTACCGCCGCACGGGCGATACCCTGCAGGTCGATTCCGTTGTGGTCATAAAAACGCTCGTCCTCAATTGCGACAAAGGCATGCTGCAGATCCTTGGGGATCTGGTCAATGGACTTGTATACGCGGTTGGAACCTGAGGATACAAAACGTTCAATCTCTGTAGTACCGTCATCTGCATAAACAAAGGTAGTGAAGCCTTTTGGTTTGACATCGTCGGGAGAGACTTCGGGGGTATTGTCAATGATCTTCTTGGCAAATATACCAACTCCGGCCACTCCGGCAACCGCTACCACTATCATACAGAGGAGAAATGCTTTAAAAAGCCGTACACCGATCCGCTTGCCCTGCATCGTGGACTTAGACGTTATCTGGTTTTGCTTTTGTGAAGCTTTTTTCTTACCATAATTCATGTGCGAAGCCTCCTTTATACCAAGTTATTATAACAAACAAACGTAATTTAATAAAGAAAAAAATAAAAACTTCATATTTCAGTAGGAAAATCTTAAGAAATCCGTTATAGTAATTCATATGATGATATTCATGTATGGTATTCGGAGCGATCCGTGTATCATGGATCATAGGAAGGAAGGTATTATGGCGGCAGAATACAGGACAGTATATACAGGCGGCGAAGGAGAGATCGTGGAGAAGAAGTCCCGTTTTATAGCGGCGGCAGCTCCGGTCCGGTCGGAGGAGGAGGCATTACAGATAATCGAGCAGATCAGGAAGAAATACTGGGATGCAAGGCACAATTGCTACGCGTATGTGATCGGAGAGCGCGGGGAGCTTGAACGCTTCAGCGACGACGGCGAGCCGGGCGGCACCGCAGGCAAGCCCATCCTGGAAGTCATCAAGGGGGAGGAACTGCGCAACACTCTTATCGTGGTAACCAGATACTTCGGCGGAACCCTGCTTGGAACCGGCGGCTTAGTGCGCGCTTATTCGGCGGCGGCAAAGGCAGGTATCGCTTCATCTGTAATTATAACCAGGATTCCAGGAATCAAACTCCATATCACGACAGAATACACAGGATTAGGCAAGATCCAATACATATTAGGCCAGAGAGGGATCACGACCTTAGACTCTGTCTACACAGACAAAGTGGAATTAGAAGTGCTGGCGGCCGAAGCCGAAGCCGAAGCCGTAAAAGCCGAACTCACAGAAGGCACCAATGGCCAGGCCGTCATAGAAACCGGCGCCGCCTGCTATTTTGCAAAAATAAACGGAACTCCTCAAATACTCGTCTGACCATCAATAAATTTATATTGCACATGAACGGTTGAGAAGAACCATTTCCAACGAACAGGCAGAAAGGGGACCGCCTTCCCGGCAGTCCCCTTTGAAAAACCATCTCAACTATTCACTTTTCGATCTCTATGAAAATTCCGGCTCGATCAATCCAAACGCTCCGTTCTTCCTGCGGTATACCACATTCACCTCATCCGTCTCCGCATTGCAGAATACATAGAAGTCATGTCCGAGAAGATCCATCTGTATGCAGGCATCTTCTGGATACATAGGCTTGAAACCGAACTTTTTCGTGCGGACGATCCTGATCTCGCCCTCATCCTCGGCAACGTCTTCGCCTTCATAGAATTCATGCTTGAAGTTGCCGCCCTCCTGATGCCTTGCGATCAGTTTGTTCTTATACTTACGAAGCTGGCGTTCGATCACCTCTTCTACCAGGTCGATGGAGACATACATATCATTGCTCTCCTGCTCCGAGCGGATGATATCGCCCTTCACAGGAATGGTTACCTCAATCTTCTGGCGTTCCTTCTGTACACTCAAGGTAACATGAATCTCTGTATCCGGAGTGAAATATCTCTCCAACTTCCCCAATTTGTTTTCCACCGCTTCTCTTAGTCCGGATGTTACTTCGATGTTCTTTCCAATAATGATAAACTTCATGCTGTCCAACTCCTTTTCGAAACAATTTCAAAAGATTAGTCTGACAATTATTAGTCAAACTAGCAATCTATCTGATATATGTAGTATATCACGTTTGATTACTAATGTATAGAACGAATTACTTCAATTCTGGAAATTTTTTCATTATGGAGTTTGGCGACACGGAGGCCAACATCTGTGAAGTAAGCGCAGGCGCCTACGCGGGGAACCTGATTCTCGGCTTCGAGGGAGCGGATCAGCACGTCCATAAGCCTGTCGTTATTCTCATATGGGATGTTGATCCCAAGCAGAGTATTGATGGACTTCACTCTGGCGCTGGCACGGAAGATGATCGCATCGGAAATGTCAAATTCACAGAAGAGATATTTCCTTGTGGCAAATAATACCGCGATAGCGCATACGCCGACCAAGCTGCCCCAGATGGAGGAGTGATCGGTGATGATCTGACGGGCAATGGCAAACAGCAGCACCTCGAACACCGTATCGGGCGTATGGTAATACATCATGCGGATCAGCTCCACTCCGATGATCAGATTGAAGCAATTCTCCAGGAGGTCGTCGTAGTTGGGCCAGACCTCGAGATTGGGGATATGGATCAAAGATACGGCGATCCGAAAGCAGAGCAATATGATTCCGAGCGCAAGCATGACGGAGATGACAAATTCAAGGAACTCAGTAATCTTTTTTAATATGTTGGCTATGACCTGCTGCATAGAAACCTCCTTCTATAACGGCTTATTTCGAGAGAGTAATCTGCTGAAAATACATGGATAGATGACAAGCACCCATAACACCAGTATAAAGTATTCTGACATTTTTGCCAAGATAGAACTTCCAAAGATGAGAGAAAAACTTTCTTTGATCAGGAGGGCGGCGGCAAGTCCGGCGAGAAGCTTGACGGCCTGGGTCAGAAGGCTGCCCGCGCGGGTATCAAAATTGATCTTCGTGCGTTCGGCGTACCATCCGACAGCGAAGCCGAAGCCGGCGCCGGCGGCTTTGCAGCAGTCTACGGCGTACTTAGTTTCTATGGTGCCGTTCTTAAGCAGCAGGAGGGAGTAAGCGGCAGTGGCAAGAGACAGACAGACAAGCGCCGCAGCGGTCGCCTTCAGATAGCGTCTGTCATCCAGCAATACAGTTTGAAACCGCCGGATGACGCAGGCGACCAGAAGGGATAAGGCCATAGATACCAGTACGTCCTTCGGCGTGTGGCAGCCCAGATACATCCTGGAAAATCCGATGCTTAAGAACGCAAGCACGCATAGGATCTTCGCCCAGATCCGGGAGGTGTGGAGGGCTAGGGGGAAGAACAGGCAGGTAGCGCCCTGCGTATGTCCGCTTGGGAAGGAATAGCCGGTGGCGCCTGGAAGCGCGCTCTTAACGGCCTTGAATTCAGGGTCCAGAATCCAGGGACGGGGGATCCTGAAAGTGATCTTAAGGGACTGGACGCACAGTCCGGCCGTAAAATACGTGAATCCCAGAAGGTAAGCAAAGCGCTTATCCGCGCACCAGTAGAGGGCGCAGATAACCGCTATGATAATAAGTTCCTGACCAAAATAGGTGATGAACTGCATCAGTTTGTCTAAAAAGGGGGTGCGAAGCCCCGCTAACAGCCATAAGAATGTCATGATCTATTTCCTCGCTTCCGCATCTTAGGGTCTAAGATCTTCTTGCGGATCCTAAGAGTCTTAGGAGTAACTTCTAAGAGTTCGTCTGTATCGATAAAATCCAGCGCCTCCTCAAGGCTTAAGATCTTAGGCGGCGTCAGACGCAGCGCTTCGTCCGCGCTTGAAGAACGGGTGTTGGTCAGATGCTTGGTCTTACAGATGTTGACTTCGATATCATCGGTCTTGGCATTCTGTCCGATCACCATGCCGGAATACACCTTCTCGCCGGGTCCGATAAAGAGGAGCCCGCGTTCCTGGGCGCTGAAAAGCCCGTAAGTGACAGATTCCCCGGTCTCAAACGCGATCAGGGAGCCGCTCTTGCGGTACTGGATATCACCCTTATATGGGGCATAGCCCTCGAAGGCAGTGTTCATGATACCGTTTCCCTTGGTATCGGTTAAGAATTCGCCGCGGTATCCGATCAGGCCTCTGGCAGGAATCAGGAATTCCAGACGGGTGTAACCGCCGTTGGATGCGCCCATGTTCTGCAATTCGCCTTTGCGCTGGCTTAATTTGTCGATCACGGTTCCAGTGAATTCATCCGGGACATCGATGTAGGCGGTCTCCATAGGTTCCAGTAATTTGCCGTTCTCATCCTTTTTATACAGGACCTCGGCCTTGCTGACTGCGAATTCATAGCCTTCCCGGCGCATATTCTCGATCAGTACGGACAGATGCAGTTCCCCGCGTCCCGACACCTTGAAGCTGTCCGTGCTGTCGGATTCTTCCACACGGAGGCTCACGTCTGTATTCAGTTCCCGGAACAGACGGTCGCGCAGATGGCGGGAGGTGACGTATTTGCCTTCCAGTCCGGCAAACGGGCTGTCGTTGACGATAAACTGCATAGCTATAGTAGGTTCGGAGATCTTCTGGAACGGTATCGCCTTAGGATTCTCCGGCGAGCAGATGGTATCGCCGATAGAGATATCAGAGATACCGGAAATGGCGACGATGGAGCCGATGGAGGCTTCTTTTACATCGACCTTGTTCAGCCCGTCGAATTCATACAGCTTGCTTATGCGAACCTTCTCCTGGCGGGACGGGTCGTGATCATTGACGACGATCGCATCCATGCCGACACGGATCGTACCGTTATCCACCTTCCCGATGCCGATCCGTCCCACATATTCATTATAATCTATGGTGCTGATCAATACCTGGGTATCTGCGTCCGGGTCGCCTTCCGGGGCGGGGATATATTCAAGGATCGTCTCAAAGAGCGGCTTCATATCCCGTTCTTCATCTGTAAGGTCCAGTACGGCGACGCCGGCCTTGGCGGACGCATAGACGAACGGGCAGTCTAACTGATCGTCCGAGGCGTCCAGATCCATGAACAGCTCCAGCACTTCGTCGATCACTTCGTCGGGCCTTGCCTCAGGACGGTCGATCTTGTTGATGCATACGATGACCGGAAGGCTTAGTTCCAGCGCTTTTCTTAAGACGAATTTGGTCTGGGGCATGGCGCCTTCAAAGGCGTCTACCACAAGGACCACGCCGTTCACCATCTTAAGGACACGCTCGACCTCGCCGCCGAAGTCCGCATGGCCGGGGGTGTCGATAATGTTGATCTTCGTTCCGTTATAATAGACAGCGGTGTTCTTAGAGAGAATCGTGATGCCGCGCTCGCGCTCGATATCGTTGGAGTCCATGACCCGCTCCTCTACCGCCTGATTCTCCCGGAACACTCCGCTTTGTTTTAACAATTCATCCACCAGGGTCGTCTTCCCATGGTCTACATGCGCAATGATCGCAATGTTTCTTACATCCTCACGTGTTGTCTTCATATTAATATCATCATCCTTTTCTCTTATCATCCATTTTTATTCATCCGTTAGTTTACCATATTTTATAAAATTTACAAGTATTTTGGTTCTAAAATGGGAACTTGCCTCATAAACTATGTAATGACCCTGCAAAATGATGCAGGAATGCCTGACAACTTAAAATACGATTCAGAGGAAGGGAGATTGTAAGATTATGTCAGATAAGATTATTGAAAACAACCAGGTGACTATCATGGGAGAGATCGCGTCCCCGTTTATTTTCAGCCATGAAGTATACGGAGAGGGATTCTATATGGTGGATGTACATGTTAAGCGCCTAAGCAATTCGGAGGACAACATTCCGCTGATGATCTCAGAGCGGCTGATCGATGTATCGCAGGATTATACCGGAGAGTTCATCATGGTGAGCGGGCAGTTCCGTTCCTACAACCGACATGACGAGCAGAAGAACCGGCTTGTGCTGTCCGTGTTCGTGCGGGAAGTGGAATTCATTGAGGAAGAGCTGGACGGGGCGAAGACGAACAACATATTCCTGGACGGCTACATATGCAAGCTGCCCGTCTACCGGAAGACGCCGCTTGGCAGGGAGATCGCGGACCTTCTGCTTGCCGTGAACAGGCCTTATGGGAAATCAGACTACATACCGTGCATCTGCTGGGGAAGGAACGCAAGGTTTGCGTCGGGCTTTGAGGTGGGTGAACATGTTCAGATCATCGGGAGGATCCAGAGCAGAGAATATATTAAGAAGCTGACGGAGACAGAGACAGAAAAAAGGGTCGCTTACGAGGTGTCGGTCAGCAAATTGGAATGTCTGGAGGATTAAATAATAAGATGGCAAAATCAAACTGACTTTCATTGACATCATATTTGATTGATGATAGAATTTCTATAAAACAGACGAGTCTGCATGCAGCAGATATCATTATGAATGTCAGGAGGATTACGAATGGCTGTTTTTAAAGGAGCTGGAGTGGCGATCGTCACACCGTTTAAAGAAGATGAGAGTATTGATTATGATAGACTGGATGAACTGATCGATTTTCACTGTGAGAATGGGACGGACAGTATTATCATATGCGGCACGACCGGAGAGTCGGCCACGATGACGGAGAAGGAGCATTTAGAGTGCGTAAAGTTCACGATCGAGCGGACGAAGGGAAGGATCCCGGTGATCGCCGGGTCAGGGTCGAACTGTACAAGGACGGCCGTCGAAATGTCCAAAGAGGCGGAGTCCTATGGTGCGGACGGTCTTTTGCTTGTGACCCCGTACTATAACAAAGCAACTCAGGCAGGGCTTATCGCGCACTATACGGCGGTTGCGAAGGAAGTGAAGGCGCCGATCATCATGTACAGTGTGGCGAGCCGTACCGGATGCAATATCGAGCCGGCGACGGTCGCGGCTTTGGTTAATAATGTAGATAATATCGTGGGGATCAAGGAAGCTTCCGGCAATATCGGGCAGGTGGCAAGGATCATGGCGCTGACCGACGGCAATATTGACCTGTATTCAGGGAATGACGATCAGATCGTCCCGCTTCTGTCATTAGGAGGCAAGGGAGTGATCTCCGTATTGTCGAATATCGCTCCCAAGGAGACTCATGATATGTGTGAGAAGTTCTTTGAAGGAGACATTAAGGGAAGCGCAGAGCTTCAGCTTAAGGCAATACCGTTGGTGGAGCAGCTTTTCTGCGAAGTGAACCCAATTCCGGTGAAGAAGGCGATGCAGCTTATCGGCATGGACTGCGGGGGACTTCGTATGCCGCTTACGGAGCTTACGAAAGCCCACGAAGAATCGCTCGCTAAGGCGATGAAGGATTTTGGCCTTAAGCTTGTATAGGAGAAAGCGTTACTGTTAAGGAGGACGAAAGATGGTACGTGCGGTCATGCATGGATGCAACGGCAAGATGGGGCAGGTGATCACGGGTCTCATTAAAGCCGATGAGGGGATCGAATTAGTAGCGGGAATTGACACGTATACGGGGATTCAGAATGATTACCCGGTGTTTGAGAATATAGAACAGTGCGATGTCCAGGCGGATGTCATCATTGATTTTTCGAATGCGGGAGCAGTAGATGCGCTGCTTGGGTATTGTGCCGGCAGACAGGTTCCGGTCGTCTTATGTACGACGGGACTTTCCGAAGAGCAGTTGGAGAAGGTAAGAGAGGCGTCGAAGAAGACGGCGGTCTTGAAGTCAGCCAATATGTCTCTTGGGATCAATCTTCTGATGAAGCTGCTCAAAGACGCGGCCAAGGTACTTGGACCGGCAGGATTCGATATTGAGCTGGTAGAGAAGCACCATAATCAGAAGGTAGACGCGCCGAGCGGGACAGCCCTTGCGCTGGCGGATTCCATCAATGAGGCGGTGGACGGAGGATATGAATATGTCTATGACCGGAGCCAGGTGCGCAGGAAGCGGGAGAAGAAGGAACTGGGGATCTCGGCGGTCCGCGGCGGAACCATTGTGGGCGACCATGAGGTGATCTTCGCGGGAGCGGACGAGGTCATAGAATTTAAGCACACGGCATATTCTAAGGCGGTTTTCGGCAAAGGGGCGGTGGAGGCCGCGAAGTTTTTGGCAGGCAAGCCGGCCGGAATATATGATATGTCGGATGTGATTCAATTTTAGAATGGACAGTGTTGTTCACTATGTGGATTCATTTACAAAGGAAGGATAGTTATGAAAGAATTAGAAGTACGGTATTTGGAAAGACTTTCACAGCTTTATCCTACCATCGCAAAGGCATCGACGGAGATTATCAATCTGCAGGCGATCCTGAATCTTCCGAAGGGAACGGAGCATTTCCTTACGGATATCCACGGGGAATATGAAGCATTTTCCCATGTGCTTAAGAATGGTTCGGGAGCGGTGCGCCGCAAAGTCGATGATGTCTTTGGGAATACTATGAGTAGCAAGAACAAACAGGCTCTTGCTACTCTTATTTATTATCCGAAGGAGAAGATGGAGCGGATCAAGCGGGAAGAGGATAACATGGAGGACTGGTACAAGATCACTTTGTACCGGCTGATCAAGATCAGTAAGCGTGCGGCGAGCAAGTACACCCGATCCAAGGTAAGAAAGTCTCTGCCGGAGGATTTTGCGTATGTGATCGAAGAGCTTATAACGGAAAAGGCTGACGTCACCGACAAGAATTCCTACTATAATTCGATCGTCAGTACGATCATCCAGATAGGAAGGGCGGAGGAATTCATCATTGCCTTAAGCGAACTGATCCAGCGGCTTACGGTGGATCACCTGCATATCGTGGGAGATATCTACGACAGAGGTCCGGGACCGCATGTGATCATGGACAAGCTGATCGCGCATCATTCTGTGGATATTCAGTGGGGCAATCACGACGTGCTGTGGATGGGAGCGGCGGCCGGTCAGAGGGGATGTATTGCCAATGTGATCCGTATCTGTGCAAGATACGGCAATCTCGATATCCTGGAGGAGGGATACGGGATCAATTTGCTTCCGCTTGCGACCTTTGCCCTGAATACTTACGGGAACGATCCGTGTGACTGCTTCCAGCTGAAGGGAGATTCGGGACACGGCAAGAATGAGATGCTGATGGATATCAGGATGCATAAGGCGATCTCGGTAATCCAGTTCAAGGTCGAGGGGCAGATCATCAAGAAGAATCCGGGCTTCAAGATGGAAGACCGCAATCTGCTCCATCGTATTGATTATGAGAACGGAACCATAGAGATAGACGGGAAGACCTATGAGATGTTAGATAAGAATTTCCCGACTATTGATCCGAAGCGGCCATATGCGCTGACGAGAGAAGAAGAGGACATCATGAAGCGCTTAGAGCAGGCGTTTTTAAACTGCGAGAAGCTGCAGCGCCATATGCGCTTCCTGCTCAACAAGGGAGCGCTGTATAAGGTCTATAACAATAATCTTCTCTACCATGGCTGCGTGCCGCTGAATGCGGACGGAAGCCTGAGGAATGTACGGATCTATGGCCATACCTACAAGGGGAAGAGCCTCTATGAGATTCTGGAGAGCTATGTCAGGAAGGGATTCCATGCCCTTGACGCCAAGGAGAGGGAGAGGGGCAAGGATATGATGTGGTATATCTGGCTCAGTGAAGGCTCTCCTCTGTTTGGCAAGGACAAGATGGCGACCTTTGAGCGGTATTTCCTGGCGGAGAAGGAGACGCATAAGGAGAAGAAGAATCCGTATTACAGCCTCTTGGAGGACGAGAAGGTGGTGAATCGGATCCTGAAGGAATTCGGCCTTTTGCCGGAGGGGACGCATATCATTAACGGACATGTGCCTGTCAAGAGCAAGAACGGCGAGAGTCCGGTCAAATGCGGCGGCAAGGTGATGGTCATTGACGGAGGATTCTCCAGGGCGTATCAGAAGGAGACGGGGATCGCAGGCTATACGCTAATCTCGAATTCCTACGGGCTGATCCTTGTTGCGCATGAACCCTTCGAGTCGACGGAAGCGGCGATAGAGAGGGAGAGCGATATTCATTCGGACAGCACGATCGTGAACCGGGTGCTGGAGAGGAAGCTGGTGGGGGACACGGATGTGGGCCGCGACTTAAGAGAACAGATCGCGGATCTGGAGGTGCTTCTTCTGGCTTATCGGAGCGGCCAGATCGCAGAGCGGGTATAGTCGCATTTTTTAATGTTAAAAAATACCATGTACAATAAACTGTTTCAGGTATATTATCCTGTGTTTTGCAGATATTACTAGCAACAAGTATTACTTGATTATTGATAATATACATGAAAGGGAGAAAAGATATGAAACAGTTGAAGAAAATGGTATTGATCCTTATGTGCACAGGCACCATGCTTGGCATGACGGCCTGCGGAAGCAATGATGCAGATGATAATGCGGCCAACAACAATGCGGCGACTGATAACAATGACAACGCTGCCAATAACAATAAGGATAACGGCAGCGGCACAAACGGCGCTACCGACGGTACGGACCGCAACGGCAATGACAATATAGCCGACGAGATCGGCGACGATATCCGCGACGGCGTAGATGATATGGGAGATGCCCTGGACGGCGATAACAATGCCGATAATAACAATGCTAATAACAATAATGACGGCCGAAACGATGATAAGGTAAGAGATTAACCATATTTCTTAAAGGAGCTGTTTTCCTGCGTGCAAAGTGCAGGAAGGCGGCTCTTTTATTGATGGAGGATTTTTTTCGGCAAATTATATAAAATATACAGAAAATATTGTTAAAATTTCTCCAAACAAATGCTTGTTAATTAATTGTCAATGTGATATGATACACATAGATGGCGGCAGAAAACGACAGATTATTCAGAGTTTCTGTAAGCCGGGTATACTGGAATACTTATACAGGCAGAACAGTATACTAGAATCAGTAAAACGCATAAAGAAGGAGAAGAAAACATGAGCTGCAAAGTCACAATCATTGGTGCCGGGAGCGTAGGTGCCACAATTGCGTACACATTGTCCGGTGAGGACATGGCGTCCGAGATCGTCATGATCGACATCAACAAGGAGAAGGTAGAAGGCGAGGTTATGGATATCGAGCAGGGAACCTGTTTCAGAGATCCTGTAGCAATCATTGCGGGCGATTATGATGATGCGAAGGATTCTGATATTGTGATCATCACATCAGGAATTGCACGTAAGCCAGGCCAGACAAGAATTGAACTGACACAGACCAATGTTAATATCTTGAAGCAGATCACACCGGAGATTGTAAAGGCGGCACCGAAGGCGCTTTATATCATTGTAAGCAACCCGGTTGATATCATGACCTATGTATTCACGAAGATTTCAGGAATTCCGGAGAATCAGATTATCGGTTCCGGAACCGTCTTAGATTCCGCAAGACTTCGCTGCGGACTTTCCGAACATTTCAAAGTAGCACAGAGAAATATCCATGCATATGTATTCGGCGAGCATGGGGATACTTCCTTCATTCCATGGTCGGCGGCACGTATTGCAGGCGTTACGGTAGACGACTATCTGAAGATGATGCCGCAGCTTGGCAAGGAAGCCAAGGAGCTTGATAAGGATGCGATGCTTACTTATGTACAGAAGTCCGGCGGCAAGATCATTGCGAATAAGGGTGCGACCTTCTATGCGGTAACCAGAGGCGTATGCAGATTATGCAGCATCCTGATGTCTGCCTCCGAGTCTGTATCCACAGTATCTTCTATGATGCACGGAGAATACGGTATCGAGGATGTGTGCTTAAGCACGCTGGCGCTGGTAGGACCAAACGGTATCCAGGGCAAGATCCCGATGGCGCTGACCGATGATGAGGTAGAAAAGCTTAAGGCAAGTGCGGATGCACTGAAGGAAGTTATTGCCCAGATCGAGTTATAAGTTTATAATTTAAATTATTATTTATAGAAAGGACAGCGAGAACTATGAAGTACAGTTATTATCCGGGATGCACTTTGAGAACAAAGGCAAAGGATCTGGATGTCTATGCGAGGGCTTCAGCAGCGGCGCTTGGAATCGAGTTAGAAGAGATCGAAGACTGGCAGTGCTGCGGCGGGGTCTATCCGCTTGGTTCGGACGAGATCGCGACGAAGCTGTCTTCCGTTCGTGCGCTGAATGCGGCGAAGGAGAAGGAACAGGATCTCGTAACGATGTGTTCCGCGTGTCATCATGTGATCAAACGTGTCAATGATGATATGAAGAATGTGGAGGACATCCGTACCAGAGCGAACAATTACATGGAACTTGAGGAGCCTTACGCAGGTGAGACGGAGGTTCTTCATTTCCTGGAAGTCCTTCGTGACAGAGTAGGATTTGACGAATTGAAGAAGAAGGTTAAGAATCCGCTGACGGGTAAGAAGATCGGTGCATATTACGGCTGCCTGCTCCTTCGCCCAAGCAAGCTCTTAAGCTTTGACGATCCGGAGAATCCGGCGATCATTGAAGATTTCATACGCGCCATCGGAGCGGAGCCGGTAGTATATCCATACCGCAACGAGTGCTGCGGCGGTTACATTTCCTTAAAGGAGAAGGATCTGTCCAAGGGAATGTGCGAGAAGATCATGGCAAGCGCCGAAGGCTTCGGAGCCGAGATGCTCACGACGGCATGTCCGCTCTGCCTGTATAATCTGAATAAGAGTACGGGAGCAAAACTTCCGGTCGTCTACTTTACAGAGCTTCTGGCAGAAGCGTTGGGCGTAAAAGAAGAAGTGAAAGAGGAGGTGCAGAAGTAATGAGTTCCGAGAAGAAACAGGCGGAGCTGATCAAGGAGATCAGCGGCGTGAATCCGCTCAAATGCATGAAGTGCGGCAAATGTTCTGCATCCTGCCCGTCCTATAACGAGATGGATATCAAACCGCATCAGTTTGTATCCTATGTGATCAATGAAGATATCGAGAGCCTGGTGAATTCCAAGTCATTATGGAAGTGTCTCTCCTGTTTTGCATGTGTGGAGAGATGTCCGCGCGATGTGAAACCAGGCAAGCTTATCGACGCTGCAAGACAGGTGGTAGTGCGCCAGAAGGATCAGAATTACCTGTTGGCAGATGAGATCCCAGAGCTTTTGGATCCAGAGCTCCCGCAGCAGTTATTAGTCAGTGCATTCAGAAGATATAGGAGGTGAGTCTAAGTGCAGAGGATAGGAGTATTTGTCTGCCATTGCGGAAGTAATATTGCCGCTACGGTGGACGTAAGCAAAGTAGCAGAGATGTCTCTCATGGAGCCGGGCGTTGTCCATGCCGAAGACTACCAGTATATGTGTTCCGAAGCAGGCCAGGCTAAGATCGCCGCAGCGATCAAGGAGAAGAATTTGACAGGAATCGTCGTATGTTCCTGTTCCCCGCGTATGCATGAGGCTACATTCAGAAAGGCGGCGGAGCGTGCGGGACTGAATCCGTACATGGTAGAGATCGCCAACATCCGCGAGCATTGTTCCTGGATCCATAAGGATATGGAAGAGGCGACCAAGAAAGCAGTGATCCTCATGAGGGCGGCGGTTGCGAAGGTGAACTTAAACGCTCCGCTTCAGGCGGGAGAGAGCCGTGTGACCAAGAGGGCGCTGGTGATCGGAGGCGGAATCGCAGGTATCCAGACAGCCCTTGATATTGCGGACGCAGGCTATGAGGTTGATATCGTGGAGAAGACGCCGAGTATCGGAGGAAGGATGTCGCAGCTTGACAAGACGTTCCCGACTCTTGACTGTTCCGCGTGTATCCTGACGCCGAAGATGGTGGAAGCGTCAGCCCATGAGAAGATCACCATCTATACATACAGCGAAGTAGAGAAGGTAAGCGGGTTCGTAGGAGACTTCACCGTGGATATCCGCAAGAAAGCAAGAAGCGTGGATATGAACAAGTGTACCGGCTGCGGAGTCTGCCAGGAGAAATGTCCGTCCAAGAAGGCTCCGAGCGAGTTTAACAGAGGCCTGAACACCAGAAGCGCCATCTACACCCCGTTCGCACAGGCGATCCCGAATGTGCCGGTGATCGACCGTGAGGCGTGTATCAAGTTCAAGACCGGGAAGTGCGGAATCTGTTCCAAGGTCTGTCAGGCAGGCGCCGTCGACTACGAGCAGAAGGATGAGATCATCTCAGAGAAGTACGGTGCGATCGTTGTCGCGACAGGGTTTGATACCATCAACCTGGACAAATATGACGAATACGCATACAGCCAGAGCAAGGATGTCATCACGTCCTTAGAGTTGGAGCGTGTAATGAACGCCGCAGGACCGACCCACGGACACCTGGAGCGTCTCTCCGACGGAAAGGCTCCGAAGGAGATCGTATTTATCCAGTGTGTGGGAAGCCGCTGTTCCGACGACAGAGGCAAGCCGTACTGTTCCAAGATCTGTTGTATGTATACGGCGAAGCACGCCATGCTGATCCGTGACAAATACCCGGATGTGAACGTGACCGTATTCTATATCGACGTGCGTACGCCAGGTAAGAACTTCGACGAGTTCTACAGAAGAGCGGTAGAGCAGTACGGAGTGAATTACATCAAAGGACAGGTCGGAAAGGTAATCCCGCAGCCGGACGGAAAGCTCCTGGTACAGGGATCAGATCTTCTTGATAACCGTCAGATCTTAAAAGAAGCGGATATGGTAGTCCTTGCCACGGCGATCGAGCCGAATCCAGACGTGCGTAAGATCGCGACCATGCTGACTGCAAGCATTGACACGAATAATTTCCTGACAGAAGCTCATGCGAAGCTCCGTCCGGTAGAGTCGCCGACAGCCGGTATCTTCTTATCCGGCGTATGCCAGGGACCAAAGGATATCCCGGAGACGGTTGCCCAGGCGGGAGCTGCTGCTGTAAAAGCGATCGGGCTTCTTGCGAAGGATAAACTGATGACCAACCCATGTACCGCACAGTCAGACGTCCTGCTGTGTAACGGATGTTCTACCTGTGAGAATGTATGTCCGTACGGTGCGATCACTTATGAAGACAAAGAGGTCAACGACCATGGAATCCGCGAGACACGCCGTGTGGCAGTGGTAAATAACGCACTCTGCCAGGGCTGCGGCGCTTGTACCGTTGCATGTCCGTCAGGAGCCATGGATCTGCAGGGCTTCTCCAATAGACAGATCTTAGCGGAGGTGGATGCAATATGCCGTTAGAAAATAAAGAATTCAAACCGAAGATTGTGGCATTCTGCTGTAACTGGTGCAGTTACGCGGGAGCCGACCTGGCAGGAAGCAGCCGTCTTACCTATCCTGCCGATGTGAAGATCATCCGCGTGCCATGTTCCTGCCGTGTGAATCCCATGTTCATCTTAAGAGCATTCGAGAAGGGGGCAGACGGAGTGATCATGTGCGGATGCCACCCGGGAGACTGCCATTACAGCACCGGAAACTACTATGCGAGAAGGCGTATGACGCTGTTATTCTCCATGCTTGACTACATCGGCGTGGAAAACGGACGTACCCGTGTAGAATGGGTATCTGCGGCAGAGGGCGTGAAGTTCTCTGAGACGATGAACAGTTTCGTAGAGAAGATCTATTCTCTCGGTGAAAATGTAAGATTGGGGGATCTAAGATGCAAGAGTTAATTAACCGTGCAAAAGAACTGCTGGCTGACGGAACAGTGGCACGGGTTCTCGGCTGGAAGGCCGGAGACTTGCCTTACAATCCGGAACCGGCTTACTTCGAGACAGAAGAAGATTTGAAGGATTTTGTATATAACGGGTTCTGCGGAGCCAACTTAAGCAAATACATGATCGAAGCTTCCAAGCTGGAAGGAAAGACCATGGTCTGCTTAAAACCATGCGATACATACAGCTTTAACCAACTGATCAAGGAGCATCGGGTAGACCGGGAGAAAGCTTATATCGTAGGCGTGGGATGCAAGGGCAAACTGGATATTGAAAGAATCAAGAAGCAAGGGATCAAAGGAATCGAGAGCATCGAAGGCGCAGAGATCACGGATGAAGCGGATACTTTGAAGATTCAGACCATTTACGGGGAGAAATCTATCTCTTACGCAGACGGTATGCTGGAGAGATGCCATGTCTGCAAGGGCAAGGATCACATGATCTTTGACGAGCAGATCGGAGAGTCCAAGGAGACGAAGGATGCGGAACGCTTCGACGAAGTAGCGAAGATCGAGGCGATGAGCCCGGAGGAGAAGTTCGCGTACTTCAGAAGTGAACTGAGTAAATGTATCCGCTGCAATGCCTGCAGGAACGCATGTCCTGCCTGCAGCTGCCGCAAATGCGTATTCGACAGCAACAAGTTCGACAGCTCCCAGAAGGCGAACGTGGACTCCTTTGAGGAGAAGATGTTCCACATCATCCGCGCGTTCCATGTGGCCGGAAGATGTACGGACTGCGGCGAGTGCAGCCGTGTATGCCCGCAGGGGATCCCGCTTCACCTGTTCAACCGCAAGTTCATCAAGGATATTGATGAATTATACGGGGAATACCAGGCAGGAGCAGATACCGATTCAAAAGCACCGCTTACAAACTATACGTTTGAGGATGCGGAACCAAGTATAGTAGGAAAGAGGGGATAATGTATGTATAAGATAGCCAAAGAGAATCTTTCCGCATTATTCCAGTTGATCGCGGAAACACGTGAGCTGTATCTTCCGGTGAAGACGGCCGGACAGACGAATTTTGCGGCGTGGAGCGAGGACGCAGAGGTAGATCTTGATACCTTAAAGACCGTAAAATCAGCCAAGGACGCATTCTTCCCGCAGAGCGAAGGTCTCTATACCGTGAAAAAAGAGGGAAAGAAGATGTCTATCGAGCCGGAGCGCTTAAAAGAGCAGGATTTCGTCGTATTCGGCATGAAGGCCTGCGACGTGAAGGGCTTAGAGGTATTAGACAAGGTATTCTTATCCGACCCGGTCGATACGTTCTATGCGGCAAGAAGAGATCATGGGACGGTCGTGGCTATGGCCTGCCATGAGCCGGAGGAGACCTGCTTCTGTAAGGTATTCGGAGTAGACGCAGCCAACCCGGCTTCGGATGTGGCGGTCTGGACAGTCGGAGACGAATTATATTGGAAGGCGCTGACCGAGAAAGGCGAAGCGCTCACGGAAAGCGTAAAGGAACTGTTCACAGAGGACGGCGCGGGCGAGGCGGCCGTAGAAGCAGAGAAAGAGAATATCCATAAGATCGTGGAGAAGCTTCCGTATATGAACCTGTCCTTAGAAGGCTGGAACGGAGACGCGCTGTCTGAGAAGTTTGACTCTCCGGTCTGGGAAGAATTATACAAGCCATGTCTGGCGTGCGGTACATGTACCTTCGTGTGCCCGACCTGCCAGTGTTATGATATCAAGGATTACACCGCAGGAAACAGCGTATCCCGATATAGATGCTGGGATTCCTGTATGTATTCCGACTTTACGATGATGGCCCACGGCAACAACCGTACCAGCCAGATGCAGAGATTCCGCCAGAGATTCATGCACAAGTTAGTGTACTATCCGGCGAACAACGACGGGATGTACTCCTGTGTCGGCTGCGGACGCTGTGTGGAGAAATGCCCGCAGGCGCTTAATATCGTGAAGGTTGTGAAAGCATTTCAGAATCAGGGAGGTGAAAAATAATGGGAGAATGTACATGTCATAAGAATTATACATTAGATACTCTGATCCCCCAGGTCGGCGTGATCACGGATATCCGCCAGGAGACGCCGGATGTGAAGACCTTCCGGGTAAATGCGCCCGAGGGAGGCAAGCTTTTTGAGCATATGCCGGGACAGTGCGCTATGGTCTGTGCGCCTGGGATCAGCGAAGGTATGTTTTCCATTACTTCTTCGCCGACTAATAAGGAATATCAGGAGTTCAGCATCAAGCAGTGTGGTATCTTGACGGACTATCTTCACAGCCTGGAGGTGGGCGATGAGATCACGGTCCGGGGACCATACGGCAATTCATTTCCGGTAGAGACAGAGCTTAAGGGTAAGAACCTTCTGTTCATCGCAGGCGGTATCGGCCTTGCGCCTCTTCGTTCTGTCATCAATTATGTGCTTGACAACCGTGAGAATTACGGGACGGTGGATATCGTCTACGGCTCCCGTTCCGCGGAGGACCTGGTTCAGTTAAAGGAGATCCAGGAAGTATGGATGAAGGCAGAGGGCGTGAACGTCTACCTGACCATCGACAGAGAGCAGGACAATTGGGACGGTCATGTGGGATTCGTTCCGAACTATGTAAAAGAGCTTGGATTCGACACGGACAGGACGGCGCTGGTATGCGGGCCTCCGATCATGATCAAGTTCGTGCTTGCTGGCCTTAAGGAGCTTGGGTTCACCACAGAGCAGGTCTACACGACGCTGGAGCTTCGGATGAAGTGCGGCGTAGGCAAATGCGGACGCTGCAATATCGGTTCCAAGTATGTGTGCAAGGACGGCCCGGTATTCCGGTACGACGAGATCGACGAGCTTCCGAATGAATACTAAGGCCCGCCAGTTCAGCCATGCAGGGATATCTATGCAGGGTTCGTGTATGCCTGCATACTAAGAACCATGAATAGATGTCCGGGAATGGGCGGGACGCCCATTCGGCGAAAAACGCAGCAACAGAAATGTTGCGGAGAAGCTGCGAAGCAGCGGTTTTGAGCTTAGCATGGCGAAACGTCCAATTGCGAATAAATATAAGAAAGGATACGAATAACATGGAAAATATGGTAAATGTATATTTTAGCGGTAAGCGTTACAGTGTTCCGGCAGATCTTACGATCATGACCGCCATGGAATACGCCGGTTATACATGGAAAAGAGGGTGCGGCTGCCGTCATGGTTTCTGCGGAGCCTGTGCGACCGTATACCGTATCAAAGGGAAAAATGAATTAAAGACCTGCCTTGCCTGCCAGACTCAGGTAGAAGAGGGCATGTATGTGGCAAGCATCCCGTTCTTCCCGACAGATAAGAGGACCTATGAGATCGAGGATATCAAGCCGACCCAGCAGATCATGATGGAACTCTACCCGGAGATCTACAGCTGTATCGGATGTAACGCCTGTACGAAGGCCTGTACACAGGATCTGAACGTTATGCAGTATATCGCATATGCACAGCGCGGGGAATTTGAGAAATGTGCGGAAGAATCCTTCGACTGTATCGGATGCGGATGCTGTACCGTAAGATGTCCGGCTGGTATCTCCCATCCTCACGTAGGTGTTCTGGCAAGAAGGCTTACAGGAAAATACATTGCGCCTGAAACAGAGCATCTTGCAAACCGTGTAGATGAAGTGAACAAAGGAGAGTATGACGAGCTGATTGAGCAGATCATGCAGAAGCCGATCACGGAGATGCAGGAGCTTTATAATACAAGAGAGATTGAGAAATAAGGGAGGTCAGAATATGTATACACCATATCCAGAGAATATGATGGAATCCATCAAAAAGGTAGAGGCTACAAGAGAAAAACGTATGTCTACAGAGCCGAGACGTCTGACCGCTGATGAAAAAGATGCTCTTCTTAAGGAGTTCCATCCTGATTATAATCCAGACGCTTTTGCCGAGATCAAGGTAGGTCCGAATAAAGGGCAGAAAGCGCCCCTTGAACTGGCGGAGATGCTTCACTCCACAAGCCGTCTGGTCAATGACAAGGTTGATATCACGAAGGTTGATTACGATGTGGACGTACTTGTGATCGGCGGAGGCGGGGCAGGTTCCTCCTGTGCCATCGAAGCCCACAACGCAGGCGCTAACGTTATGATCGTGACGAAGCTTCGTATCGGCGACGCCAATACGATGATGGCGGAAGGCGGTATCCAGGCGGCAGATAAGGAGAACGACTCTCCGGTTCAGCACTATCTGGACTGCTTTGGCGGCGGACACTTTGCCGCAAGGCCGGAACTGGTAAAACGTCTCGTAATGGAAGCGCCGGATGCGATCAAATGGCTGAATGAGCTCGGCGTTATGTTTGATAAGGATGCAGACGGACGTATGGTAACGACTCACGGCGGCGGAACCTCCAGAAAGAGGATGCACGCATGTAAGGATTATTCCGGAGCAGAGATCATGCGTACTCTCCGCGACGAGGTACTGAACCGTCAGATCCCGGTGATAGAATTTACCTCCGCGGTAGAGATCATCAAGGATGAAAAGGGCCAGGCGGCAGGCGCGGTCCTTGTCAACATGGAGACGGGAGACTACTCGGTTGCAAGGGCGAAGACGGTCGTGATCGCAACAGGCGGTGCAGGAAGAATGCATTACCAGGGATTCCCGACGTCTAACCATTACGGAGCAACCGCAGACGGATTGATCCTGGGTTACAGGGCGGGCGTACCGCTTCTCTACCAGGATTCCATCCAGTATCATCCGACGGGCGTTGCTCATCCGGTACAGATCCAGGGCGCGCTTGTTACGGAGAAGGTTCGTTCTGTGGGCGCGCAGCTTGTCAATGCAGAGGGTGAAGCTTATATTCATCCGTTGGAGACGCGCGATGTCAATGCGTCAGGCGTTATCCGTGAGTGCAGGGAAGGACGCGGCGTGGAGGCGCCAAGCGGACAGAAAGGCGTATGGCTTGATACGCCTATGATCGAGATCCTCGGCGGAGAGGGAACGATCGAGAAGAGGATCCCGGCTATGTTCCGTATGTATATGAAATACGGAATTGATATGAGAAAGGTGCCGATCCTGATCTATCCTACACTGCATTATCAGAACGGCGGTCTTGAGATCGACGGAGAAGGATTCACGAAGAACATTCCAAACCTCTTAGCAGCAGGAGAAGCCGCAGGCGGAATCCACGGAAGAAACCGTCTGATGGGCAATTCCCTTCTTGACGTGATCGTATTTGGAAGAAATGCAGGTAAGAAGGCTGCGGCAAAAGCCAAGGAAGTGGAGCTTGGCGCTATGAATCTTGACCATGTGGCAAGCTATGACGAGGAGCTTAAAGGAGCTTCTGTCTCCACAGAAGAAGTGTCACCGAAGCTTCTGCCGAAGTATGCAAGGCATGAGAGATAGAAAAAGGAGATTAGATTATGCGTGAGATAGAAGTAAGCAAGATTACGGATGTCGTAGAGAAGCTTTGTATCGAAGCGAATGAGCATCTTCCGGAAGACGTGAAGTGTGCGATCAAGGATTGCCGCGCGTGCGAGGACGGAGAGATCGCCAAAGGCGTTCTGGATAACATCATCGAGAACTTCGAGATTGCAGACAGAGAGTGCGTGCCGATCTGCCAGGATACGGGTATGGCGTGCGTATTCCTTGAGATCGGACAGGACGTACACTTGACCGGAGGCAATCTTGCGGATGCTGTAGACGAGGGTGTGCGCCGCGGTTACGACAAGGGATATCTTCGGAAATCTGTTGTAAAGGACCCGGTGCGCCGCGGCAATACCGGAGACAATACGCCGGCAATGCTCTACACGGAGATCGTTCCGGGCGAGCAGATCAAGGTGACCGTTGGGCCTAAGGGCTTCGGAAGCGAGAATATGAGCCAGATCCGCATGTTCAAGCCGTCTCATGGGTTACAGGGGATCAAGGACTTCATCCTCGAGGTGGTAGAGACAGCGGGACCGAATCCGTGTCCGCCGATGGTCGTAGGCGTCGGGATCGGCGGGACCTTCGATAAGGCGGCGCTCCTTGCGAAGAAAGCGCTGATGCGGCCGATCGATTCCTCCAACCCGGATGCATTCTATGCAGATCTGGAGAAAGAGATGCTGGAGAAGATCAACAAGCTTGGCATCGGACCGCAGGGCTTCGGCGGAAAGACTACGGCGATCGGATTAAATATTGAAACTCTGCCGACCCATATTGCAGGCATGCCATGTGCAGTCAACATCAACTGCCATGTTACACGCCACAAATCGGAGGTGATCTAAGATGGCAGCAAAGAAGATTACATTACCATTGACAGAAGAGCTTGCGAAGACACTGCACGCGGGCGACAGCGTACTTGTGACAGGAACGATCTACACATCCCGCGACGCAGGCCACAAGAGGATGTGCGAGGCGCTGGAGAAGGGGGAGAAGATCCCGTTTGATCCGACAGACGCTACGATCTATTATGTAGGACCGACTCCGGCGAAGCCGGGGCAGGTCATCGGTTCCGCGGGACCGACCACCAGCGGGCGTATGGACGCTTATGCGCCGACCATGATGTCTGTGGGCGCGCGCGGCATGATCGGTAAGGGCGCACGTTTGCCGGAGGTCGTTGACGCGATGAAGAAATACTCTGGAGTATACTTCGGAGCCATCGGCGGAGCAGGCGCGCTTCTTGCAAAATGTATCAAGAAGGCGGAGCTTATCGCTTACGAAGATCTGGGAGCCGAGGCGCTTCGGAAGCTGTATGTAGAGGATATGCCGCTGGTTGTCATTATCGACAGCGAGGGAAATAACCTGTACGAGAGCGGAAGAGCCGCATACTTAAAGGAGCATGAATAAGCAACACTGTAATAGTAATAGCTCAGATGTTGAAGAATGAACTGCTTTATTTATAGAAGGGAGTCAAATGACATGGAGTTATTTGGAGGGATATTGGCAGTTAAGGCTGTAGTATTTCTGACATTCTCGATCTTCGCAATTGCTGCCGTCGGATATTCCATCGGCAGGATCGAAGTGAAGGGAATCGACCTTGGAACTGCCGGAGTATTTATTGTTGCTCTGGTCTATGGATGCCTGTTATATACGAAGCTGTCGGATAACCTGATGGCAGGAGAAGTGACATTTGCTACAGATGCGCTGAAGATTGTCGAGAATATGGGTCTGGTGTTCTTTGTGACTTCCGTTGGTTTCATCGCGGGACCGAACTTCTTCGGGAATCTGAAGCGGAATTTTAAGTCCTATGTTCTGCTCGGCGCGATCATTATCCTTGCGGCGGCGGCTACCTGTGTGCTATGCATCCTCATCGGCGGGAACTTTACGGATCTTGAACACGACCAGTTCAAGGCGATCCTGGTTGGTATCCTCTCGGGTGCGCTGACCAGTACGCCGGCATTCTCCGCATCGAAGGCGGCAGTCGGCGCTGACTTAGAGGCGCTGGTATCCGTAGGGTACGGTATCGCTTATCTGTTCGGCGTGATCGGGGTGGTCTTATTCGTACAGATCGTTCCGAAGATCATGAAGGCCGATATGAATGAAGAGGTGGCGAAGATCGCCGCAAAAGAAGGCGGAAGCAGCAGGAAGAAGAACCTGATCCTGACAGAAGTGGATGAGTTCGGTTTTATGGCGTTTTCGCTGGCAGCAGTCGTAGGGATCCTGGTGGGAAGCATCAGTTACCGGAACTTCTCGCTGACGACTACCGGAGGATGTCTGCTGACGGCTTTGGTGTTTGGGCATTACGGACATATCGGCAAGATATCCATCGTGCCGAAGAGTTCTACGCTTAAGATGCTGAGGGAATTGGGATTGATGCTGTTCCTGATCGGAGCAGGGGTGTCCGGCGGTGCGAAATTCGTGCAGTATTTTGAGCCGATCTATTTCCTCTACGGAGCGATCATGACGATCCTCCCGATGATCATCGGATTCGTTATTGCAAAGAAGATTCTGAAGCTGCCGCTGCTCAATAATCTCGGTTCACTGACCGGGGGCATGACCAGTACGCCGGCGCTTGGAACGCTGATCAATATGGCCGGAACGGAGGATATCGCGTCAGCATACGCGGCGACCTACCCGATCGCACTGATCGCGGTGGTGCTCGCCTCACAGCTGATCATATTGTTCTGTTAGATAAGCAGATAGTCCTAAAACAGGGGCAGCTATGGATCGTATGAACCATAGCTGCCCCTGAAGCTTTTCATAGAGAAAGAAGTTTTTCACAGAGAAATGGCTGCCGGTTAATTTAAGAAACCAAACAGACCTTTCTTCTTAGGCTTTGACGACTTCTTGGCCGAGGTAAACGCATCATGCCTGTCTCTGTCCCGGCGCTGGTTGATAGCCTTATATAACTGAAAGAGGGTAGTCTTGTCAGTGCACCAGCTAAGCGGTAATCCCATGTCCCGGAAATGGGAGCGGATCCTCTCGTACTCCTTGTCGCCGATGGCCTGGGCGCTGTTGATACTGCGGCCCGCGAACATCTCGTCGAAGGTGTCTCTGACCTTGATAATCTTCCCCGGATTATCGGTGAGCGTCTTGTTTATCTGTTCCAATAATTCTTTTTGATCCATTCTTGTCTCCTCTCTTGACAATCAATCTGTAACCGTGATAAAGCATTACTTTAGCGTAGTGTAATATAGATCAGGAATTATTGCAATAGGAAAATAAAATTTTATTCGAACACTAATTCCTTCACGGATATCCGGTCGATCGTCCTGACGACTGCATACGTTCCAAGGAATATGCAGGCAGGCAGCAGAATACCCGCCGAAGCTGCGTTTGAGAGGGAAGCTGCGAAGGGGAATTCCGTAAGTCCGAACTGTTTTGCATAAGGGCTTAAGAGCCTGGGCATGAGGAATGTTCCGACCGCAAGTCCCAGCAGGTTCCCGGTGATCGCGGACAGGCAGTTGCGCCACAGGTAGATCTTCAAGATCTGCCGGGACGTCATTCCCACGGCCTTCAGCGTGCCGATTAATTTCTGCTCCTGTCTGACCAGCAAGAATGTAAGATTGGTCGTGACCAGAAGCAGGATGATAAGCAAGACCGCTAAGACAGTCCCAACGGCGGGTGCAAGGATCCCGGTGATATTCTCTCCGTTTGATTTGGAAGCAATGAATGAGAACTTTCCGTTATATTTCTCATTCAATTCTTCTGCATAATCCCATTTGTCCGACCCGTCAGAGAGCACGAGCATGTAGTCGCCGTAACCGCCGTCCATTGCTTTTGTCTGATCCAGGTCATCCGTGACCATCCGTATGATCTCCCCGTGATTGGATAGTGTCTGGAAGATACCCGTGATCACGTAAGTCTTTCGTTCTCCGCCCATGAATAGGTCCATTGTATTGCCGATTTCCAGATTATATTTTTCTGCCAGAGCAAGCCCTATGCTGATTTCATTTTCCTTCTGGGGGCGTACACCGTATAAGGATTTATCCTCGATGTTTGCATTCCACGGCAGTTCATAGATCTCTGCCGTCATGTTTTGCCAGCTATTGAACCCGCCGGCCTGGTATTTGGGATATATTTTATTCACCCCGTAGGAATAATCGATCTTGGGGTCTTGCTCCAACTCATCTATGATCGAGCTTACGGGCGTATCTTTCGCTGAGGTGACGTAAATATCTGTCTGGATGAAGCCCCAGGTCTCCGGTTCTTTATCTATGTTTTCAATGGCGTTCAGGCATCCGAAGCAGACGGCGGCCAGACATCCGAAGATCAGCGATACGCCGGCAATATACAGGTATCGGAGCTTTTTGTTTCGTATTCCCCTGACGGCATAATACAGTTCAAAGGAATTCCTGCCTTCGTAAAAGGGCCGTTTTCTTGCGCGGAGGATTGGTTCGGCCGTCTTCCAGGTACCGTTTCTTACCGCATTGGATGCATTTAACTTCCGTACCTTGAAGACGGAACATAAACACAATGCCAGGATCATTGCTGCCGTAAGGAAGCACACCAGAAGGCAGAAGCGTCCGGTCCCTGCAAAAGAGATCTTGTAGATTCCCATGTCTTTGAGTATCTTTGTCAAGATCTGCCGATTCATCCATCCTCCCAGAATACTGCCAAGAACTGCTCCTACAGCTCCGATCATTCCATAGCAGATAAGATAAGCGCCTGTGATCTGCCCTCCGGTCATACCCAGGGACCTGCAGATGCCGATATTCCTGATATCTTCATCCATATCGCTTTTGATCAGGAAGAGAGCCAGCCAGGTGACGGTGCCGGCCAGAATGACGCTTACAAGACACAGCAATCCCCCTGTCATCTGGTAGACAGACGTATATCCGCTTTTGATCTGTTCGTATGTATAGAGTGTGTTGCCGAGCGGCATTTGAAAATATTCTTCCGTCTCGCGGATGAATCTCTTCTCAGTCTGTCTGCTGTATTGACCGAACCTGATTTCCAGATAACTTGACGTGTTGTTGCCGGCGGCCGGGTAATCTTCAAGCCTTCCGTGTCCGCACCACATACGGTACACGTTCGTGCTGCTGCCGCCAAAGACGGGGTCTGCAACTATCTTTGCAACTTTTACTTTTGCAGATGCATCAGCGAACCGCAGAGAGAGCGTATCTCCAGATTTCAGGCCCAGAATATTTGCCGTCTTTGCGGTGATCCAGACTTCGTTTTCCCCGGGCATCTGGGCTTTGGAGCTGTCGAGGATTACAGGAGAGAGTATATGTCCGCCGCTTTCGGCGGGAGTATTCTGTAATGTCTGCTTTTCGGTCTCTGGAAGTTCTAATAAGATGCCGTTGCTAAGCTTCGTATTACCGTTCTCAATATAGTCGATCGTTCTGGTGTTCTCAGTGATCTGATAGTCGATATTCTCCGGGGACTGATCAAGATATTGCCTGACAATATCAGGGGACACCGTTCCTTTATTCCACAGGCAGCTAAGCTGCGGTCCGTCCATCTCTTCGTATGCCCTGTCGAATATCGTATCCAATTCCTTCAGAATAATGACCGCGTTGACCATTAACGCGGCCATGACCATGATACATACGCCAAGCAGCAGATTCGGGATTCTTCGTCTCTTGACCTTTGCAAGGCCGCACATGATAATTGCGTTCAAATTACCACCCCCTCTTCTTCAGGAAATGCGTTAGTTCCTCGCCGTCAGGCTTCGTCTTGGAGAATTGCAGTTCGCCTGCGATCTTCCCGTCTTCAATGTAGACTACCCGTTCTCCCCTGGCGGCGACGCTTCTGTCATGTGTGACCAGAATGATGGTCTGTCCGTCTTGGTTTAATTCATTCAGCAAGTCCATGACGAGTTTTGTCTGTGCACGATTCAGGCTTCCGGTGGGCTCGTCGCACAGCAGGAGCGGCGGTCTGTTGATGACAGAGCGCAGGATGGCGGCCCGTTGCTGCTGACCGCCTGAGAGCTGCGAGGGGTATTTGTTTATATGCTCTTTTAAGCCAAAACGGCTGCACAGACCGAATATGGCGTCCTTCCGTTGAGAGCCGCAAAGCAGCGGAGGAGTCCCCAGCATCATCGGCAGCAGGATATTCTCATAGACCGTAAGATCAGGGATCAGACATTGCTGCTGAAAAACGATCCCTATGTTCATCCGCCGGAACATAGTTTTTGCTTTTTCGTTCATCTGACCGAAATCTGTATGTTTGTGCCCGGAGGGTGTCCCGTGACCGGAGCGTTGCTCAGGCGGGCGGACTTCGCCCGGCAGGGTGTACATGATCGTGCCTTTGTCAAACTTGTCAATGCCGGCGATCAGGTGCAGAAGGCTTGTTTTCCCGGAGCCGGAGGTTCCCATGATCACGACAAATTCTCCCTTGCCGACGCCGATGCTTACATTGTTGACGACTGTGCTTACTGCCGTGCCTTGACGATATGATTTTGTAAGATTTTTGATTTCTAATAATTTTTCCATTATTGTTTCCTTTCATCGATCATTCGTTTTATACGGAACAGCAGGATTATATAGAACGTCTCTGCGATTGCTGTATAAAATAATGATAATACGGTCTGTGCGAGAGCGGGCCCGATAGAGACGGTATCATTCAGGTAATTCAACAGAGAGAATATACTGATTGACGCGATAAAGATTCCGATCGTCAGCGACAGCGCTCCCGCATATTGGATAGCCTGTAAGGAGGCTCTCATTTCTTTTACTGATAACTCCGTTCCCGGCAGGCACAGTTTCCATGCGTTTACATAATCATGGAAACGGTTGGAAATCGATATGATCAGAAATTTTAATCCGGCCAGATAAAATAATGTAGGGCCATCGTAGATGTCGCCAAGCCTGCCCACCGGGAGACTTGAGACGACCAGCCCGGAAAAAGCCAGGACAATGCACAGAACGCCGATGGCCGTACCTATTTTACGGCTTTTGCGCTTCTCCTCGTTTTCATTGAGTTCGCTGATCAGGTTTACAATGTTATTCTCTGATTTTTCAACGTATTCTTCTGAGGGAAATTCTTCTGACAGAAATTTTTCGCCTGCGAGCAGTTCGTTGACATTGATCTGTAATTCGGAACTGAGCTTCAAGAGGATCGACGCATCCGGCAGTCTGGTTCCGGTCTCCCACTTAGAGATGGTCTTGTCCGTGACGTCGATTCTCTCGGCGAGCTGCTTCTGTGATAATCCTTGCTTCTTTCTCATGCCTGCGATAAATTTACCGATTTTGATCTGGTCCATAGTTGGTTCCTCCTAAATGTAACAGCTGTTATAAAAACTATAGAGTATTTGAGGTGAGAGTGCAATCCCCGGGTGGGAGAATGGCTCTCCGATTTGGAGAGAATGGCGTTTATGAGGTCAAACTTTGGATGTCCATAATAATCGTAATGATTGAATATTGACAAAATCCAATCATCAACGTATAATGGTGATAGAAAAAACAGAAAATTCAATCATATACTATGCGGAGGAATAAAATATTGAGCATAGATAAAAAAGATATAGAGCAGTATCTTTCCAAGGTGAAAGAAGCTGTTAAGAATGATAAGTACCGAATCGAGCGGAATGCCAGAAGGCAGGATAACGTCAATCTTTTTCTTGATTATGTTATTGATGAAGCAAAAGCAAAGGAAATTATATTGGGTCTTACTGCAATGGATTTTTCGGAGATTCTGCAAAATGAACATAAAAGATATAGACACGAACGACTATATGTATTCGGTAAGGCTATAAGTCTTTTAGAGAGAAATGGGACGGAAGAAAAGATCGTTTCTTTGTATATCAAATTCAATATGTTGAAAGATAGTTTTGTGATTGTGATTTCGTTTCACGAACAGAAACATCCGCTTACATTTTATTTCAAATGACCAGGAAGCAAAATAGAGGTGACTATTATGGTAAAGAGTAGAACGAAGATTCATGGAAGAAGGGACTTCTGCATTGAATGCAGGAAAGAAACCGAGTATCTTTTGCAGAAAAGAGATATTGTAAAAACTATAAGGGATAAAGAGTATACGTTTGGTATCACGGTAGCTGTTTGTGCAGATTGCGGTGAGGAAATGAGCATTCCAGGATTAATCGATAAGAATGTTCAGGAGATCGACGAACAGTACAGAACGACGGAAGGGATTGTTACTACTGATGATATTGAAAAACTGATGAAGATATATAAAATAGGGAAAGCCCCGCTGTCTTTAGCCCTTGGGTTCGGAGAGGTAACAATACCGAGGTATCTGGAAGGCCAGATGCCTTCCAAAGAGTATTCGGATGTAGTGAGAGCAGCACTGACATCCCCTGCATACATGAGACAGAAACTTATGCAAAATCGTGAGAAGCTGACAGATGCGGCATATAAAAAGGCTATGGCGGCAGCGGACAGTATAGAAAGATTGTTTTCTGTATCGGAAAAGATGCTTAGCGTGATAGCATATATATTTGAAAAGTTGGAAGAAGTAACTCCGCTTATGTTGCAGAAATTGCTTTATTTTAGCCAGGGTCTTTACTTTGCACTGTACAGCAGTCCTATTTTCACAGAAGACTGCAGGGCGTGGATCCATGGCCCGGTATATCCGGAAGTTTACGATTTATTTAGGGATTTTAAATACAATCCGATAGATGACGCACGGTTTGCGCTTCTGGAAGGGGCAACGGACGCATTGACAGATGATGAAAAGAAGGTGATCGACCTTGTGGTGAATACCTTTGGTATGTATGGAGGTAAAGCGCTGGAACGTATTACGCATAATGAAGAGCCATGGAAAGAGGCTAGAAAGGGGTATGGAGACAGCATTCCGTCCAGTGAACTTTTGTCAAAAGAACATATAATGAAATATTATATGACAGTGAGGCAGAAATACAATATAGAAACAGAAAATGGTTTGATGGACTATATTCATGATATGCTAAAAAAAGCACTATGATCTTATACATCGTGTATATCCGTAAGCAAGTATTTTTTATTCCCGCGAGCAACGAGCCAAGCGGGCATGCTTGCATACGCATTTGACTCTATCTAATGCGACAGCTATATGTCATATTAGATATGTTATAATCTATTGCGAGAGGTGATAAGATGCAGATTGAGCGCTTGGTCCAGATGGTTTTCTATATAATCAATCATGGGCATGTTACAGCTAAGGAACTGTCCGATTATTTTAACGTATCTACAAGAACGATATACCGGGATATCAACATTCTGACGATTGCCGGGATTCCGGTATTATCGACAAAGGGAACCAAAGGAGGGATATCCCTGATAGAAGGATATACGATCGACAGATCCTTATTGTCCAAAGAAGAGCAGCAGAGTGTCTTTCAAGGGCTGCAGATATTGCAGGCTGCGAAATATCCGAATGCGGAGACGGCACTGAGTAAGATCAGCGCTGTGTTCAGGAATGCATTGGAGTCCAAATGGCTTGATGTCGACTTCTCTTATTGGGGAAGCGATGAAAAAGAAAAAATCAAAATTTCTGATCTGCAATACGCGATACTCAATAAGCACATTATCAGGTTTCAATACTTTAACTCTGAACTGAAGAGATCAGAGAGAGTCATAGAACCTATGCGGTTGATCTTCAAATCGCATGCCTGGTATATTGCCGGATATTGCAGGGCCAAAGAAGAGATCAGAACATTCCGGATCTCCAGAATGAAGCAGCTTCAGATCACGACGGAGACTTTTGAGCGTGAATGGAATTCGGACTACTCCATAGTATCTGAGAGCAGAACGGAATGTAGTATCCCTGTGCTGAAGCTTAAATTTTCTCCTGAGATTGCGCATAGGGTATTCGATGAATTTCATGAAGACCAGATCCACGTAGGTGAGGATGGAAATTATTACGCTGCCGTTCAATATGAATTGAATAACTGGACCATTCATTATCTTCTGTCTTTTGGAAAATACGTCGAGGTCATAGAGCCGGAATCGGCGCGGACTATGCTCAGAGAAAGAGCGGAAGATATTGCGAAACTGTATATTTAACCTCAAGGCAGGCAGCTGCGCAGTTGATACAAGTATAAAGGTATTTTGATCCCAACATCAAGAAATGGAGGCAAGGAACATGGAAAAATGGTTGTATGTTATGATGATAAAGAAAGGAAAGACATATAACAAGGTCACGAAAGCGGTGATCACAAGGCATGTAGAGAATCTGAGGAATCTGGATGCAGACGGGAAGATTGAATTGTGCGGGCCGTTCAAGGGGTATCCCGGGGTCGCCGGCATGGTTGTCTTTAAGACGCGAAGCTACGAGGAAGCGGAAGCTCTCTGCAAGCAGGAACCGCTTGTAGCAGAGGGATTCGCGACATATACGTTAGCGGCGCTGCAGGTGGCGGATAAGGAGAATGATTATTTGTTATAATTGATTCCAGGGTCCTATGTCCGATCCTTCTTACAAAGATGCTTGATTTTTAAGTGACAAAGTGCCTATAATAGGATTATGTCAGGATGTTGAGAGAGGTATATGCGGGCATGGAGGTATAGGTAAGCGTGTTATTTTCTAAGGATTATTGGAAGAAGGAATGGACGGCGGTTGAGAAGAAGGAACGGCGTTTTATAGACAGGATGAGTAAGGAGAGGTCTTCTGCATGGACGGAGAAGATCTCTGATAAGATACCAAAGAAGCTGGAAGGAACATTGAAGACTGCGTTTCGCAAGGCGTTTGAGCTTGTCTTTGAGAAGGGGACGGGACTGATCGAGAAGACCTATGACAAGGAGAAGCAGGCGCAGACTTTTCAGATCAACGAGTATGCCGCCAGTGTCCGTAAGGACCGAAAGAGTATCAGAGCATTTGCCAGGCAGGCGGGGAGCGGGCGTGCGAAGAACTTACTCCTGTCAGGCATAGAAGGGGCGGGGCTTGGCATCTTAGGTATCGGAATTCCTGATATCCCGCTCTTTACTGCCGTGTTGCTTAAGAGTATCTATGAGATTGCTCTTAGTTACGGATGTTCTTATGAGACGGAGGAGGAGCAGTGTTTTATCTTAAGGCTCATTGAGACGGCGCTATTTAGAGGCGGGAAGTTAATACAGGCGAATCAGGAATTGAATGACTGGATCGAATCGGAAGATGCGTCTGGATCAGACAGAAGAGAACAGATAAGCAGAACTTCGGATGCTTTGGCAGAAGCGCTGTTATATATGAAGTTCGTACAGGGGATCCCGGTCGTGGGACTGGCGGGCGGACTGGCAGACGCCGTATATCTGAAGCGGATCACGGATTATGCGGATCTTAAGTACAGGAGAAGGTGCTGTCTGAGACATAGAGACGCATAGGCAGAAGTTATAGAGCCGGGAATCTAAAAATCAGGTTCCCGGCTCTATTTATTCATCTATCACTGACATACCAAAGCGTGAATAGATCAAAAATCAGTGTTTTACATAGACCACATCCTGTTTCAGCCCAGGCGCGGCGGACGTCTGTCCGTCGTTTGGAACATCCTCGCGTTCCCGGTTGCTTAAGGTTCCGACTTCCATCGCGTCGGCGAAGTTGATCGGGTGGTTGCGCATGTGCACCTTCAATATCTCGAAGAGCCTGAGTGTCGGACGTTTGGCTTCCAGTACGCCTGAGATGTCCACGTACTTGCAGCCGGTCTGAGATGCCAGGCTTTTAAGCCTCTGGTTGATCTTGAAGGCGGCGGGGCTGTCTGAGACGACAGGTACGATATAGATAGAGGCCTGCGTCTTCGTATGGATCATGTAGAGAAGCCATTCATATTTGGAAATGAAGTTATCTACATTGACATTATCGTCAAGGATGTCGATATCGCCCATATTTACGAAGATCTTGCGCGGGTTCAGATCGTACAGGCATACCTTGAGGTAGCTTTCGATCTGATCGATGCGGACATCCCGGATACTCCGGTTATAGATGGGTTCCGTGATTCGGAAAGCCTGTGTCAGTTCTCCGACCGGAAGAGCGGCGAATGTGTTGGAACCAAAAAGCACAACACCGCCTGCTTCCGTAATGCTGTTCAGCTCGCGATATGTTTCCATTTCATCTTCTCCTTTCTTATACCCATTCGGGTATCCCGTGGTGCAAGCCTTTGGCGCAGCTTGTGTCCTGTCGTCCGACGAGGTATGAATCGATGGTTTAAAGGATGTATCTGCTGTCTGTGCCTGCCTGTCATAGCGCCGGTTGATGAAGTAGACAACTACGTTGGCAGATACGACGACCAGATTCAGGAGATATACGACCAGTACATAGTTAAATCTGTGGTTATAGAGTTTGGCTGAGATTCCAGCCACATATCCTGTGATGATCAGAAGTATGAACTGGATGCTCATGTTTCTTGCTGATCTTGCCTTGATATTCTTGGCAAGATTCATAGGCCAGGATAATCCAAAGCAGATCAGCATAGTAGATTCAAGAAGTTCAGCCATTTTGTTTTCCTCGCTTTCATTTAGATGATTACAGTTCTCAAACTGTATTTTTAGTTTAGCATTGACGTATAATTATGTCTAATATATAATATTTATCAAAATCATAATGTTGACGTTATTAATAGGAGAATTTATAAAATGGAACTTATGCAGATCCGATATTTTTTGGAGACAGCGAAGACGAAGCATATGACGAACAGCGCCAAGAACCTGCATATTACGCAGCCCGCCCTGACCCAGGCGATACGGAGATTGGAGAAGGATCTGGGGGTGCCGCTGTTTACGGCGAAGGGGCGGAATATCGTTCTGACGGAGTACGGCAAATATCTCCAGAAGAAATTGAAGCCGTTGATGGAGCAGATGGATGCGATCCCGGAGCAGCTTAAGATGATGGTTGCACTGGAAGGGGAGACGATACATATGAATGTACTGGCGGCGTCCGGTCTTGTGATGGAGGCGATCATAGAGTATAAAAAAGGGCATGAGGATATTAATTTTCAATTGCAGCAGAACTCAGAGAGCGATCTCTATGACATTGCCGTGACGACGAAGCTGTTCTATCAGGGGGAGGATGAGAAGAGCCGGTTTGCCTGTGCGGAGGGGATCTATCTGGCGGTGCCGAATAACCGAAGATACAGGAACAGGTCTTCGATCTGCCTTACGGAGGTGGCGGAGGAGGGGTTCGTAAGCCTTCTTGGATCCAGAGAGTTCCGCTATATCTGTGACCGGTTTTGCCAGCATGCGGGATTCACGCCGAAGATCATCTTCGAGAGTGATAATCCTTCCGCAGTTAAGAATATGATCGCGGCGAATATGGGGATCGGCTTCTGGCCGGAATTCACCTGGGGAAGTATTGAGAACGAGCATGTTAAGCTGCTGAAGATCGAGGATCCGGTATGCCAGAGAGATATTATTATAAGCCATAACCGGAATAAGACGGACAGCCGCAATGTAGTGGATTTCTATGACTTTCTGACCGGATTTTTCGAAGAGAGGAAGCGAAATACGAAACAGCAGTATGAAAGGACCATATTATTATAGAAGGAGGAGCATATGAGATTCAGGCCATGTATAGACATTCATAACGGAGCAGTGAAGCAGATCGTCGGCGGCAGCCTTAAGGATGAGGACGACCAGGCGGTTGAGAATTACAAGGCAGAGCAGGATGCCGGTTACTTTGCACATTTATATAGAAAGGACGGGCTGCGGGGGGGACACATTATTCTTCTCAATCCGCCTTCCTCTGAATACTATGAGAAGACCAGGGAGCAGGCAATGACGGCTCTTCGTGCATATCCGGGCGGGATGCAGATCGGCGGCGGCATTACGGATGTGAATGCGGCTGAATATATCGAAGCAGGGGCAAGCCATGTGATCGTGACATCTTACGTGTTCCGGGACGGGGAGGTACGCTGGGAGAATATGGACAGGCTGCGCCGGGCTGTGGGGAAAGAGCACGTTGTGATCGACTTAAGCTGCAGGAAAAAGGAAGACGGTTATTATATCGTGACAGACCGCTGGCAGACATATACCAGAGTAAGGCTGACCCATGAGATCATAAGGGAGATCGCCGGATACTGCGATGAGTTCCTGGTGCACGGCGTTGACGTGGAGGGGAAGGCGTCGGGGATCGAAGAGGAGCTGGTGGAGCTTCTGAGTATGCAGGAGGGGATACCGATCACTTATGCGGGCGGGATCGGGAGCCTTGCCGACCTGGAACATTTCCGCAGAATATCGGGCGGGAAGCTTGATTTTACGATCGGAAGCGCCCTTGACCTGTTCGGCGGAAATATCCCGTATCAGGCGGTAAAATCGTATTAAGGAAAATTAACAGTTTGTTAACAGTTCATAAATTAGTTGAATTGCCCTATGGATAGTGCTAGAATGGAGGATAAAGTGGTCATACTAGGGCATTTTGCTTGATGCTCTGGCATCAAATTAGTGATAAGGAGTTATTATCATATGGGTTTAATGCAGAAGATATTTGGAACACATAGTGAGAATGAATTAAAGAGGATCTATCCGATCGTGGATGAGGTTGAGGCGCTTGAGCCGGTGATGCAGAAGCTATCGGACAGTGAATTGAAGGATAAGACAAGAGAGTTCAAGAACCGGCTTGCCGAAGGGGAGACGTTGGACGATGTGCTGCCGGAGGCGTATGCGGTGGTAAGGGAGGCGTCGAAGCGTGTGCTTGGACTTCGGCATTTCCGGGTCCAGATCATCGGCGGTATCATTCTCCATCAGGGGCGTATCTCTGAGATGCGTACCGGTGAAGGCAAGACGCTGGTCTCTACGCTGCCGGCTTATCTGAATGCCCTGACCGGCGAAGGCGTACATGTTGTAACGGTCAATGATTACCTGGCGAAGCGTGATGCCGAGTGGATGGGGCAGGTACATGAATTCTTAGGACTTACGGTCGGCGTCGTGCTCAACAGTATGGACAACGACGAGAGACGCGCAGCCTATAACTGTGATATTACTTATGTGACGAACAACGAGCTGGGCTTCGATTACCTGAGGGATAACATGGTGATCTACAAGGAACAGCTGGTGCAGAGGGGGCTTAAGTATGCCATCATCGATGAGGTGGACTCTGTATTGATCGACGAGGCGAGGACGCCGCTGATCATATCGGGCCAGAGCGGGAAGTCTACGAAGCTCTATGAAGCGTGCGATATCCTGGCGCGCCAGTTGGAACGAGGGGAAGCCAGCGGGGAATTCAGCAAGATGAATGCCATTATGGGCGAGGATATTGAGGAGACCGGGGATTTTATTGTCAATGAGAAGGAGAAGAATATCAATCTGACCGAGGACGGTGTCAAGAAGGTCGAGCAGTTCTTCCACATTGAGAACCTGGCGGATCCGGAGAATCTGGAGATCCAGCATAACATTATCTTGGCGCTGCGCGCCCATAACCTGATGTTCAGGGATAAGGATTATGTGGTGAAGGAGGACGAGGTCCTGATCGTCGACGAGTTTACGGGACGTATCATGCCGGGACGCCGTTACTCAGACGGACTGCATCAGGCGATCGAGGCGAAGGAGCACGTGAAGGTGAAGAGAGAGAGCAAGACGCTTGCGACGATCACCTTCCAGAATTTGTTTAATAAATTCGCGAAGAAAGCAGGTATGACCGGTACGGCGCTGACAGAAGAGAAGGAGTTCCGTGAGATCTACGGGATGGACGTTATCGAGATCCCGACCAATAAGCCGGTTGCCCGTAAGGATCTGGACGATGCGGTGTATAAGACCCAGAAGGAGAAGTTCCGGGCAGTCTGCGACGCTATTGAGGAAGCCCACGCAAGACATCAGCCGGTGCTGGTGGGTACTATTACCATTGAGAATTCCGAGCTTTTGAGCGGGATGCTTAAGAGACGCGGGATCAAGCATAATGTATTGAATGCTAAGTTTCACGAGATGGAGGCTGAGATCGTTGCCCAGGCGGGCGTACATGACGCGGTGACCATTGCCACCAATATGGCGGGCCGAGGTACGGATATCAAGCTTGACGATGAGGCGAAGGAAGCCGGAGGACTTAAGATCATCGGTACGGAGCGGCATGAGTCCAGACGTATCGACAATCAGCTCCGCGGCCGTTCCGGGCGCCAGGGAGACCCGGGAGAGTCCAGATTCTACATTTCCCTGGAGGATGACCTGATGCGTCTGTTCGGTTCCGAGCGTCTGATGAGCGTGTTCACGGCTCTGGGCGTGGAAGACGGGGAACAGATCGAACATAAGATGCTCTCGAGCGCCATCGAGAAGGCACAGCAGAAGATCGAGGCCAATAACTTTGGTATCCGTAAGAACCTGTTGGATTACGATCAGGTTATGAACGAGCAGAGAGAGATCATCTACGAGGAGAGACGCCGGGTATTGGACGGCGAGAATATGCGTGATTCCATTTTCCATATGATGAATGAATATGTGGAGAATGTGGTAGATATGGTGACCGGTAAGGATCAGGATTACGACGAGTGGAACCTGTCGGAGCTGAACCTTACGATTCATAATACGATCCCGATCGCAGCAGTCACCGAGGAAGACGTGCGCGGGATGGGTCAGAAGGAACTGAAGCATCTGTTGAAGGAACGGGCTGCCAAGGCGTATGAGGCGAAGGAGACGGAGTTCCCGGAGGCAGAGCATGTCCGTGAGGTCGAGCGGGTGATCCTTCTGAAGGTGATCGATGCAAAATGGATGGCCCATATTGACGATATGGATCAGCTTCGCCAGGGAATCGGCCTGCAGGCCTACGGCAACAGGGATCCGAAGGTGGAATACAAGATGCTTGGCTACGATATGTTCGACGAGATGACCAGGAGTATCGCGGAGGATACGATCCGTGCGCTGTTCCATGTGAGGATCGAGCAGAAGGTCGAGAGAGAACAGGTGGCGAAGGTGACCGGAACGAACCGGGACGACACTGCTGTGCGCGGACCTAAGAAACGCGAGGAGAAGAAGGTATATCCGAATGATCCGTGTCCGTGCGGAAGCGGTAAGAAGTATAAGCAGTGCTGCGGCCGGAAGTAATAGCAGACATAATCATAGAAAGAGGTGATAAGATGGTTGAATTAGATCAGTTTAAGACGCTTATGAACGCATATGAAGAACCTCTTGCCGGAATGAGGGATTCACTTTGACCTGGCAGGTAAGGAAAGACGTATAGAAGAACTGCAGAAGAAGATAGAAGAGCCTGGATTCTGGGATAATCCAGAGGAATCCCAGAACCTAATGAAGGAGCTTAAGAGTCTTCAGGAGCTTACGGATACCATTAAGAAGCTGTATGCTTCATATGATGATATCAATATCCTGATAGAGATGGGTTATGAAGAGAACGATGCTTCTATGGTGAAGGAGTTAGAGGCTGAGATTAAGGAATTCGAGGAGGAGTATGAGGAACTTCGGATTCGCACCCTTCTGTCCGGGGAGTATGATTCCTGCAATGCTATCGTGACGATCCATGCGGGGGCGGGGGGAACCGAGTCCTGCGACTGGGCCAGCATGCTCTATCGGATGTACAGCCGGTGGGCGGAGCGGAAGGGATTCTCCATTCAGGTGCTTGATTATCTGGACGGGGATATTGCAGGAACGAAGGCGGTCACCTTCGAGGTGAACGGAGAGAATGCCTACGGTTATCTGAAGTCCGAGAAAGGCATCCACCGTCTGGTCAGGATATCGCCGTTCAATGCGGCGGGTAAGAGGCAGACGTCATTTGCGTCCTGCGATGTGGTTCCTGATATCGAGGATGAGATCGACATCGAGCTTGCGGACGATGAACTGAAGATCGACACGTACCGGGCAAGCGGGGCGGGAGGCCAGCATGTCAATAAGACATCCTCGGCGATCCGTATCACCCACCTTCCTACGGGAATCGTCGTGCAGTGCCAGAATGAGCGCTCCCAGCATTTCAACAAGGAGAAGGCTATGCAGATGTTGAAGGTGAAGCTTAAGCTTCTAAAGGAGCAGGAGCAGGCGGAGAAGGTATCGGATATCCGCGGAGAAGTCAAAGAGATCGGTTTTGGGAATCAGATCCGTTCGTATGTGATGCAGCCTTATACGATGGTGAAGGATCACAGGACGAACGAGGAGAACAGTAATGTGACGGCGGTGCTGGACGGCGGTATTGATGTATTTATGAATGCGTACCTTGTAAAACAGTGTGATGCATAGGCGCTGCCTGTCTCGTTGCTTCGCGGGAATAAAAAGGAGGAACAACAGATGGTAAATATAGCAGTTATGGGATACGGAACGGTAGGTTCCGGGGTTGTGGAGGTCGTGAATACCAACGGCGCCCGCATCAACCAGAGGATCGGGGACGAGCTGAACATCAAGTATGTGCTGGACTTAAGGGATTTCCCCGGGGATCCGATCCAGGAGAAGATCGTTCATGATTTTGAGAAGATCGTGTCGGATGATGAGATCAAGATCGTAGTAGAGGTGATGGGCGGGATCGAGCCGGCTTATACCTTTGTCAAGAGATGCCTGCAGGCGGGGAAGAGCGTGGCTACGTCGAATAAGGCGCTGGTGGCAAAGCACGGCGCGGAGCTTCTGTCGATCGCGAAGGATCAGAATATCAATTTTCTGTTCGAGGCAAGTGTGGGCGGCGGGATACCGATCATCCGTCCGCTGAATTCTTCCCTTACGGCGGATGAGATCGAGGAGATCACCGGCATCCTGAACGGGACTACGAATTATATGCTGACGAAGATGTTCTATGAAGGGGCTGATTACGATACAGTCTTGAAGGAAGCGCAGGCTAACGGGTATGCGGAGCGCAATCCTGAGGCAGATGTGGAAGGCTATGACGCATGCAGGAAGATCGCGATCCTGTCATCCCTGATCTCGGGGCAGCAGGTTGATTTTGAAGACATTTACTGTGAAGGGATCACGGAGATCTCGGTGGAAGATATGAAGTATGCGAAGGCTATGGGAACGGCTATCAAGCTGCTGGCCTCCAGCAAGCGCCATGCGGGGAACCGTCTCCATGCGATCGTAGCGCCCTGCATGCTGTACCCGGAGCATCCTCTCTACAATGTCAACGGCGTGTTTAATTCCATATTCGTGCACGGGAATGTCTTAGGAGACGCCATGTTCTATGGAAGCGGAGCGGGTAAGCTCCCAACGGCGAGCGCAGTCGTGGCGGACGTGGTGGATGCGGCGAAGCATCTGAACCGTAATATTATGACTATGTGGAAGCAGGAGAAGCTGCAGTTAGAAGACAAGGCAGATGCAAAGCGCCGGTTCTTTGTCAGGATCAGGGGCAGTGAAGAAGAGCTGCTTCCTGGGCTTCGGGATTCTTTCGGCAATATTGAGATCGTGAAGGCAGAAGGACTTGAAGGGGAATTCGGTTTTGTGACGCCTGTGATGATGGAAGGCGATTATGTGACCAGGGTGAATATATACAGAGACCAGATCCTTCATATGATCCGGGTAGAGGGATAGGGGTGAGCATTCAATGAAATATATAATCGTTTTAAGCGACGGTATGGCAGGCAGACCGCTTGAAGAGCTAGGCGGGAAGACGACGCTTCAGGTGGCTGCGACGCCTGTGATGGACAGCCTTGCGCCCGTGTCGGAGCTTGGCATGGCGTCCATGGTCCCGGAGGGGATGGCGCCGGGAAGCGATACGGCTAATCTCTCCGTCATGGGGTATGATCCGAAGATCTATTATACAGGCAGGTCTCCATTGGAAGCATTGAGTATCGGGGTAGAGATGGAGGATACGGATGTGTCGTTTCGCTGCAACCTCGTCTCTGTGACAGAGGAGGACGGGGAATATGAGGATCAGATCATCCTTGACCACAGTTCTGACGAGATCGATACGCAGGATGCCAAAGTTCTTCTTGAAGCACTCAGGGAAGGGCTTAGAAGAGAAGGCTATGAGTTCTATGCGGGCACCAGTTACCGCCATCTGCTGATCTCTAAAGGCGGGAAGACAGCGGAATTAACGCCTCCTCACGATATCCTTGCGCGGCGGATCGGGGAGTATCTTCCCAAGGATGAAGTGCTGCGGGATATGATGAAGAAGAGTTATGACATATTAAGGAATCACCCGCTGAATGCCGGGCGACGGGCTAAGGGGCTTAAGCCAGCGAATTCGGCCTGGTTCTGGGGAGCGGGGAAGAAGCCGTCCCTGACCTCTTTTGAAGAGCGCACGGGGAAGAAGGGCGTGATGATCTCAGCGGTCGATCTGCTGAAGGGAATTGCCGTCGGAGCGGATATGGACCGGATTCTGGTGGAGGGCGCTAACGGCGGACTGCACACGAATTACGAAGGCAAGGCGCGTGCGGCGGTAAAAGCCCTTACCGAAGACGGCTATGATTTCGCATATATCCATGTGGAAGCCCCGGATGAGATGGGACATCAGGGAAGGGTCGAAGACAAGATCGCTGCGATCGGGTATGTGGATGAGAAGATATTGGGCGTCGTTATGGACGGGCTTAAGAGTGCGGGAGAGGATTTCCGGCTGCTTCTGCTTCCTGATCACCCGACGCCGATCGAGGTACGCACCCACACGGGAGAGCCGGTTCCGTATCTTTTGTATGACAGCACCGCGAAAGCGGAGGGGATGCCGGCCTATTCTGAGGAGACGGCAGCGCTCACAGGCAAGAACTGGCTGGAGGGATACCGTCTGATCGGTCATCTGTTACAGGAGAGAGGCGAAGAGGAACAATGCTGATAGTAAAGAAATTTGGCGGCAGCTCCGTGGCGAATAAGGAGAGGATCTTCAATGTCGCCAGGAGATGTATCGAAGATTATAAAGAAGGAAATGACGTGGTGGTCGTGCTGTCCGCCATGGGAGATACGACGGATGAGCTGCTTGAGCTTGCCGGGTCGATCAACCCGAAGGCAAAGAAGAGGGAGCTGGATATGCTCCTTACCACAGGGGAGCAGGTATCGGTATCGTTGATGGCGATGGCGATGCAGTCTTTAGATGTGCCGGCAGTGTCGCTGAATGCGTTCCAGGTGAGGATGCATTCTACTTCCCGGTACGGCAACGCCCGGTTTAAGCGAGTGGAGACTGAGAGGATCTTACACGAGCTGGATTCCAGGAAGATCGTGATCGTAACCGGATTCCAGGGAGTGAACAAGTACGAGGACGTCACCACTCTCGGACGCGGGGGATCAGATACCACGGCGGTGGCCCTGGCGGCGGCGCTTCATGCAGACAAGTGCGAGATCTATACGGATGTGGACGGCGTATATACGGCGGACCCAAGGATCGTGAAGAACGCCAGGAAGATAGATATGATCACCTATGATGAGATGCTGGAGCTTGCAAGCCTGGGAGCAAGAGTTCTCCACAACCGTTCGGTGGAGATGGCGAAGAAATACAATGTGGAACTGGTTGTTCGGTCGAGCCTGAACCGTTCGGAAGGAACCGTAGTCAAGGAGGCGAAGGGGATGGAAAAATTATTAGTGACCGGTGTGGCTGCCGATAAGAATACAGCCAGGATCTCCGTGATCGGAGTTGAGGATAAGCCAGGAATTGCATTTCGTATCTTCGATACGCTGGCGAAGAATAATATCAACGTAGATATTATCTTACAGTCTGTGGGAAGAGAAGGAACGAAGGATATCTCCTTTACGGTGGCTTCCGACGATCTGGAGGCGGCCATCAGGAACTTAAGGGAGAACCAGGAGAGGCTTACGATCCAGGATATCACATGGAATGAAGACGTGGCGAAGCTGTCTGTAGTGGGAGCGGGAATGATGAGCAATCCCGGAGTGGCCGCTAAGATGTTCGAGTCCTTATATAATTCCAGGGTGAATATCAATATGATCTCAACCTCTGAGATCCGCATCACGGTTCTGGTTCCGAAGAAGGATATCGACAAGGCGATGAATGCCGTCCATGACGGCTTTGCACTGGCAGATTAAGCCGCCTGCGCGCGGTTTAACGTTCCTTACAGGGCTTTGTATTGGCAAGATAGCTGTTGTGGTATTTCCCGGAAAATGTTACATCCTCCCCGAACCAGGAAGGCGGGGTGAAGGAGAGGGCGTCCTCTTCGTTCGGGAATTCGACTTCCACAAGAAGCAGAGGGGCAAGATGTCCCTCGAAGACGTCAAGCTCTGCCGTAAGCCCGCAGTTTAGAGGGATCATGTAACGTTTTTTGCGGATCAGATGTCCGTCGATCTTGGCAAGGAGATGTTCATAGGCTTCTCTGGTGAGCGGAAGGTTGTATTCCTGCCTTGCCATGAGGCCTTTTGATTTGTAGGTGAGTTCGTAGCTGTCGTTGTCCTGCCGGATCCGAATAACGGGATCGGTGTTCAGATAGCCCTGGGTGATCGTCCGGCAGGGATGATCGTTCAGTGGTCCGGGCAGTTGTCGTACAAGATATTTGCGTTCGATTTCCAATGTTTTGTACCTCCTGTCTGTATAGTTGTATAGTATATAATATGATACCAGGGTCAAAATACCCTTTGACCCCTATATCATAATATAGTTCAGGATGAAAGTAAATGATATAAGATCAGAGGAGAGATAGAGATGAAGAAGGTAAGTGTGATTCTGGCAGACGGATTTGAAGAAGTTGAGGCGCTGACCGTAGTAGATTTGCTGCGCAGGGCAACCATTTATGTAGATACGGTTTCGATCACGGAAGAATATACGGTCCATGGGTCCCACGGGATCAATGTGCAGACGGAAGATCTGTTCGAAGAGGTGAACTTTGTAGAATCGGATATGATCGTACTTCCGGGAGGTATGCCGGGAACGACACATCTTGACGAGCATGCGGGAGTCCGCAGAGTTGTAAAGGACTTCTTTGAGGAAGGGAAGAAGATCGGAGCCATCTGTGCGGCGCCGACCATTCTCAGTAATTTGGGAATTCTGAAGGGGAAGCGCGCTACGTGTTATCCGGCCATGGAGAAGGAGATCCAGGGGGCGGCGCTTACCGGCGCATCGGTGACGGTGGACGGCAATATCATTACCAGCCGGGGCGTCGGGACGGCGATCGATTTCGCGCTGAAGCTGATAGAAGTCCTGTCAGGAAAAGAAAAGGCGGAAGAGATTGCAGAGTCCATTGTATATGAGAAGAAAAAATAAGAGAATAAAAGGAATCCGAAGATTTCTCGCGGTATGCGTGATGTGCGCGGTGCTAACGGCCAATATAACAGGATGCGGCAGAGACTTCGACGCGGCGGGCTATGTGCAGGCGTTGTTGGACCTTACCTTCCAGGCGGACGTCACCAAGGCGTCTGCTTTCATGGAGGATGCGTCAAAGGAAGCGCTGATGCAGGCATACAGAGATTCTATCGATCGGTTTGTGGCTGCGAATATTACCAGCGGACTTGAACTTGGGGAGCTTAAGACGACACGGTTTGCGGAGCTGGTATCCAAGATTTTCATGGTTATGCGTTATCAGGTGCAGGACGCCAGGAAGACCGGGAAGAGGGAATACGAGGTGCCGGTAGAGATCTGTCCGGCGGATGTATTCACTGCTTTCCAGGAAATGTTGGTAGAAGATTCGCTTAAGATGGCTGAGAAGATAGAAAAAGGGGAGTATGAAGGAGCTACGGAGGAAGAGACAAACCAGCAGATCCTGCTCGACATCGTCAATCATGCGTATGAGCTGCTGGATACGGCTTACATGGATATCCAATACGGAGAGGAAGAGACGGTAATTCTGCACGTAAGTGCGGACCGCGGATCGGAGTATTCTGTGGATGAAGACGATATGGACGGACTGATCCGCAAAATACTCCGCCTGGATGAAATTCAGTGAAAATCAGGTAATCTTGTACTGGATATTTGAAGAGGTTTGTGTTATACTTCTTTGGTGAATGTTATTGTAGAATAGTATATCCGTCTTTTAGACCAGGATTGAAACAGGAGGAAATAGTCAATGAGCTTACAGGTAGAGAAGCTAGAGAAAAACATGGCAAGGCTTACCATCGAAGTTCCTGCCGATGATTTAGAAAAAGCACTTCAGAATGCATATAAGAAGCAGAAGAACAGAATCGCGATCCCAGGTTTCCGTAAGGGAAAGGTTCCGCGCCAGATGATAGAGAAGATGTACGGCGCGGAGATCTTCTATGATGACGCGGCGAATGAACTGATTCCGAAGGCATATTCAGAGGCGTATGACTCAGGCGAGGCAGATATCGTATCCAGACCTGAGATCGATGTAGTGCAGATCGAGAAGGGGAAGCCGTTTATCTTCACAGCGACGGTTGCGACGAGGCCGGAGGTAACGCTCGGACAGTATAAGGGACTGGAAGTTGAGAAGATATCTGTAGAGGTAACGCCGGAAGAGGTCGACAAGAAGATTCAGGAAGAGGCGGAGAAGAACGCAAGGACCATTACGGTGGAAGACCGTCCTGTACAGGATGGAGATGAGATCATCCTTGATTATGAAGGCTCTGTTGACGGAGTTTTATTCGAGGGCGGCAAGGCAGAGAATTATCCGCTGATCATCGGTTCAGGATCATTTATTCCGGGATTCGAGGAGCAGCTGATCGGTGTGGAAGCAGGAACAGATGTAGAGGTTAACGTTACATTCCCGGAGGAATACCATGCTGAAGATCTGAAGGGCAAGGCAGCGGTATTCAAGTGTAAGGTACATGAGATCAAGGCGAAGGAACTGCCTGAGATCGACGATGAATTTGCGGCGGAAGTATCCGAATTCGATACATTAGAGGAATACAAAGCGGATGTTAAGGCAAAGCTTGAAGAGCAGAAGACTGCGGAAGGCAAGGAGAAGCAGGAAGATTCTGCTGTTGAACAGGCTGTCAGGAACGCGCAGTTTGAGCTTCCGGAGGCTATGATCGAGACGCAGGTAATGCAGATGACAGACGAGTTCGCTCAGAGAATGCGCGGACAGGGCTTGACGATGGAGCAGTATTTCCAGTTCACAGGCATGACGTCAGAGAAGATGACGGAAGATCTGCGGCCGCAGGCCATCAAGAGCATTGAGACCCGCCTTGTATTAGAAGCGATCGTCAAGGCAGAGAACATCGAGGTCAGTGACGAGAGATTCGACGAGGAGATCGCGAAGATGGCTGACATGTATAAGATGGAAGCTGATAAGCTCAAGGAATACATGGGCGACAAAGAGAAGGAACAGATGAAGAAAGACATAGCAGTTCAGGAGGCAATTACATTCCTGACAGAGAATGCTGTTGAAAAATAATGATAAGAATTGTAAGGGAGGCATGTGCATGAGTTTGGTACCTTATGTCATTGAACAGACAAGCCGCGGGGAGCGTTCCTATGATATCTATTCAAGATTGTTGAAGGACAGGATCATATTCCTTGGCGAGGAAGTATCGGATGTGTCGGCAAGTGTTGTTGTTGCGCAGCTTCTATTTCTGGAAGCAGAGGATCCTGAGAAGGATATCCATCTGTATATTAACAGTCCGGGCGGTTCTGTTACGGCCGGCCTGGCGATTTATGATACCATGCAGTATATCAAATGCGATATAGAGACGATCTGTATCGGTATGGCAGCAAGTATGGGATCATTTCTGCTGGCAGGAGGTACGAAGGGCAAGAGGCTTGCTCTTCCGAATGCCGAGATCATGATCCATCAGCCGTCAGGCGGAGCTCGGGGACAGGCAACGGAGATCCAGATTGCCGCAGAACATATCTTGAAGACCCGCCAGAGATTAAATCAAATATTATCAGAAAACACAGGACAGCCGATAGAGGTGATCAGTGCGGATACGGATCGGGATAATTTTATGTCGGCAGAGGAAGCGAAGGAATACGGTTTGATCGATGAGGTCATCAAGAACCGTTAAGGAGCTTGGCAGGCCAAAGCTTTCAAAGAAGTCCTTGTACGAGGTGAGAGTATGGTAGGAAGGAACGACAATCAGGTGCGGTGTTCGTTCTGTAATAAGACGCAGAATCAGGTGAGGAAGCTGATCGCAGGGCCGAATGGGGCGTATATCTGTGATGAGTGTATCGACGTATGTACCGAGATTCTGGAGGAAGAATTTGAGTATGGCGACGACAGGCAGTGGAATCCGTTCGCGGATATCAATCTGCTGAAGCCGGAAGAGATCAAGGAATTCCTGGATGAATATGTGATCGGACAGGATGAGGCGAAGAAGGTATTATCTGTCGCGGTGTACAATCACTATAAACGGATCATGGCAGGAAGAGATCTGGGAGTGGAGCTTGGCAAGAGCAATATCCTGATGCTTGGGCCTACCGGATGCGGCAAGACGCTGCTGGCCCAGACTTTGGCAAGGATCTTAGGCGTTCCATTTGCTATCGCGGATGCGACGGCGCTCACGGAAGCGGGATACGTCGGTGAGGATGTGGAGAATATCCTTCTTAAGATCATCCAGGCCGCAGACGGCGATATCGAGCGTGCGGAGTACGGCATTATCTATATCGACGAGATCGACAAGATCACGAGGAAGTCGGAGAATCCGTCGATCACGAGAGACGTATCAGGAGAAGGCGTACAGCAGGCGTTGCTTAAGATCATAGAAGGAACGGTTGCCAATGTGCCGCCTCAGGGCGGAAGGAAGCATCCGCATCAGGAGTTGATCCAGATCGACACGACGAATATCTTGTTCATATGCGGCGGTGCGTTCGAGGGAATCGATAAGATCATAGAGAAACGTATTGACCGCAAGTCCATCGGATTCAATGTGGAGATCGGGGAGAAGCATGTGAATGACGTTGACAGGCTGCTTAAGCAGGTGCTGCCCCAGGATCTTGTGAAGTTCGGACTGATCCCGGAGCTGGTCGGACGCGTGCCGGTTACAGTACCGCTTGAGATGTTGGATAAAGAAGCTCTGATCAGGATATTGTCGGAGCCGAAGAATGCCATTGTGAAGCAGTATCAGAAGATGTTGGAGCTTGACGGCGTGCAGTTGGAATTCGACAATGAAGCGCTGGAAGCGATTGCAGAGACTTCTTTGAAGAGAAAGACGGGAGCGAGAGGATTACGTGCGATCATGGAAAGTATCATGATGGATATCATGTATAAGGCTCCGTCGGATGATACATTGAAGGCATGCAGGATCACCGAGAATACCGTGAAGGGGATCGGGGAGCCGGTATGCGAGCGCATATCTGTCAGATCAGAGAGTGCGTAGATTGAGAAAAGAAACGGCTGCAGCCTTATAATCCGGCAAGATTATGGACTGCGGCGGGAATAATAAGCGGCAGGGTACGGAAGAATACTGTGCCCGCTGCAAAGCGGAGAATCTCGCAAGCGAGATTCTTTTTCGTAAGGAGAATTGCTTATGAGTAGAGAGATAATGAGCCTGCCTATGGTGACCTTAAGAGGGATCACCATATTACCGGAGATGGTCCGCCACTTTGATATCAGCAGACCCAAGTCTGTCAAGGCAATCGAGGAGGTCGTGGAAGGAAAGCAGAAGATATTCCTGACAGCTCAGAAGGATCTTGAGGTGGAAGAACCGGGAATGGCAGATGTATACCGGATGGGGTGCGTTGCGACCATCCGTCAGATCATTAAGCTTCCAAGGAAGGTGAGCAGAGTTCTGATCACGGGTGAAGAGAGGGCGTATATCAATACTATAGAGTTTGAGGAGCCTTATCTCCGTGCTAATGTAACGATCGTGCCGGATACGGATACGCCCGGAGAGGATATGGATGCGGAAGAGAACCCGCTGAATCCTGAGGCAATGCTTCGGGGGATGAAGGATATATTCAAGGAGTACCTTGGGAAGAACCCGAAGCTGTCGAAGGAGCTTGCGGCTCAGATCGAGAATATTGATGAGTTAAAGAAGCTGGTTGATATGGTGGCTGCTAACGTACCCTTCTCCTATACGGATGCGCAGCAGCTTTTGGAGGAGACCGATCTGACGCGCCGCTATGAGCTTCTGGCATTCAAGCTGATGAACGAGATCCAGATCTTGAACGTCAAGGACGAGATCCATGCGAAGGTCAAGGAGAGAGTAGATAAGAACCAGCGGGAATATATCTTAAGAGAAGAAGCGAAGCTGATCCGGGAGGAGTTAGGATACGACAGTACGCTGACGGATGCGGAGGAGTTTGAGCAGAAGACGGAAGCGCTTGAAGCGCCGGATGAGGTGAAGGAGAAGCTTAAGAAGGAGATCAGAAGATTCCAGAATTCCATGGGAAGCCAGGCAGAGAACGGTGTGATCCGTACTTATATTGAGACCATGCTTGAGATGCCCTGGGATAAGATGTGCACGGAGCATGAGGATATCGAATACGCGAAGCAGATTTTGGATGAGGACCACTACGGTCTTGAAAAGGTCAAGGAGAGAGTCCTTGAGTTTCTTGCCGTGAGAGCTCTCACGAAGAAGGGCAATGCGCCGATCCTCTGCCTGGTGGGACCGCCGGGAACCGGCAAGACTTCTGTCGCCAGATCTCTTGCCAGGGCGCTTAAGAAGCCTTATGTGCGTATATCGCTGGGCGGGGTGCGCGATGAAGCGGAGATCAGGGGACACAGGAAGACCTATGTCGGCGCCATGCCGGGAAGGATCGCTAATGGATTGAAGCAGGCTGAGGTGAAGAACCCGCTGCTTTTGTTAGACGAGATCGATAAGGTGAGCAATGACTATAAAGGCGATACCTTCTCTGCGCTTCTTGAAGTGCTGGACAGTGAACAGAACCGCAAATTCCGGGATCATTATCTGGAGGTTCCGGTAGATCTGTCCGAGGTATTATTTGTCACGACTGCGAATACGCTGCAGACGATTCCAAGACCGCTTCTGGATCGTATGGAGGTGATCGAGGTCAGCAGCTATACGGAGAATGAGAAGATGCATATCGCGGTAGAGCATCTGATTCCAAAGCAGCTTAAGAAACACGGCCTCAGACAGGACCAGCTTACGTTCAGCAAGAAGGCGCTGTGGAAGATGGCCCGCAATTACACCAAGGAAGCGGGAGTGCGCCAGCTAGAGCGCAAGATCGGGGATATCTGCCGCAAGACGGCAAGAGAGATCCTGGAGACGAAAAAGGAGTCTGTACGTGTGACGGAACGCAATATCGCTCACTATCTCGGTAAGGAGCTGTACATCTACCAGATGGCGAATGAGGCGGACGAGATCGGGATCGTGCGCGGCCTGGCATGGACCAGCGTCGGCGGCGATACGCTGCAGATCGAGGTCAATATTATGCCGGGAGAGGGAGAGGTGCTTCTGACCGGACAGATGGGCGACGTGATGAAGGAGTCGGCAAGAACGGGGATCAGTTATATCCGTTCTGTCAGCAGGGAGCACAAGATCGACGAGCATTTCTTCAAAGAGCATGACGTGCACATCCATATACCGGAAGGAGCAGTGCCCAAGGACGGGCCTTCTGCAGGAATTACCATGGCAACGGCTATGATGTCCGCAATCACCGGAAGGAAGGCGAGAGCCGATACGGCGATGACAGGAGAGATTACCTTACGGGGCCGGGTACTTCCTATCGGCGGATTGAAGGAGAAGCTCCTGGCAGCCAAGAACGCGGGGATCAAGGTGGTAATTGTGCCGAAGGAGAATGAATCCGACGTTGAAGAACTGTCGCATGAGATCACCAAGGGACTTAAGATCGTTACGGTTTCGCACATGGACGAGGTGTTAAAGCTCGCGCTGACGCCGAAAAAGGCGGCAAAGTCCAGGAGCAAGACGGTGTAGAAGAGAAAAGGATTAAGAATGGTTATTAAAAATGTAAATTTGGAGACAGTATGCGGGATCACGAGTAAGATACCGGAGAATACGCTACCGGAGATCGCATTTGCCGGCAAGTCAAATGTGGGGAAGTCTTCGCTGATCAATGCGCTGATGAACCGTAAGTCTTACGCGAGGATTTCCGCGACGCCGGGGAAGACGCAGACAATTAATTTCTATAATATCAATCAGGAGTTCTATCTGGTGGATCTTCCGGGATATGGGTATGCGAAGGTATCGGAGCAGGAGAAGCAGAAATGGGGGCAGATGGTGGAACGCTACCTGCACGGTTCGAAGCAGCTTCGGGCCGTATTCTTGCTGATCGATATCCGGCATGATCCTTCTGCCAATGATAAGATGATGTATGACTGGATCGTATCTTGGGGATATCATCCGATCATCATCGCAACGAAGCTTGATAAGATCAAGCGAAGCCAGAAGGATAAGCAGGTCAAGGCGGTACGGCAGGGACTCGGACTGCTTCCGGGAACCGAGGTCATCCCTTTTTCTTCTGTCACGAAGCAGGGGAGAGACGAGATCTGGGAACTGGCGGAGAAGGAATATCTGATATAGTTTTAAGGTTCGGTCACATTTCACTTCATGAGCCGGCTAAGACGGCGGAAGTGTAAAGAGTAGGCGCATAGGGCAAGAAGAGGAATGAACACATGGAGATGAATTTTAAAGAACAGCTGCATGATGAACGGCCATACTGGAAGGTGGCGGTGAGCCTTGGATTCAGTCTGGCGGGGACTTGTCTGTTCCTGTATTTCGGATATAAGCTTCTGGGCTTTTTCATGCCTTTTGTGATCGGTTGGTGTATCGCTTCTATTGCAAGCCCTGTGGTGAACTGGCTGGAGAAGAGACTTAAGCTGGTCAAGAAATGGGGATCCGCGCTGATCATTATCAGTGTGCTTGGCGCGGTAGGATTACTCATCTATCTCCTTGTCAGTACGCTGTCGCGTGAGATCGCGGGCCTGATCCAGAATATGCCGGATATGTATGAGGACCTGGAAGCCGGTATGGCGACGGTCGGAGACAGTTTGAACGGCATCTTCAGGCTTCTGCCCGAAGGAGTCAGGGAAGGATGGCATACGATGATGGAGAGCCTGGAGAATACGGCGGGTGATCTGATCGGGAAGCTCAGCGAGCCGACGGTGTCGGCGGCAGGAAGATTCGCCAAGCGGATCCCGTCGGTGTTGGTGGCGATCATTGTGACATTTATCTCGGCGTATTTCTTTATTGCGGAGCGGGAGGATGTGATCCGGTGGTCGAAACGGATCGCGCCGGACGCTCTTGTGAGCCGGATGACGATGGTCGTTGATAATCTGAAATACGCGGTGGGAGGGTATTTTAAAGCCCAGTTTAAGATCATGGGAGTGGTCTATGTTCTGCTGCTTGCAGGTTTCCTGATTCTGAGAATCCATTTTGCGGTGCTGTTGGCGCTTCTGATCGCTTTTCTGGATTTCCTGCCGTTTTTTGGTACGGGTACGGCGCTGCTTCCGTGGGCCGTTTACAAGTTCATGGTGGGGAATTACAGGCTGGTGGCCGGACTCATTATATTATACGGAGTCACGCAGCTTGTGCGGCAATTGATACAGCCTAAATTAGTCGGGGACAGTATGGGGTTGAAGCCTCTGGTTACGTTGGTTCTGCTGTATATCGGGTACAAGGCCGGGGGTGTGTTCGGCGTGATATTTGCCGTTCCGGTCGGGATGATCGCGATCAACCTGTACAAAGCCGGCGCCTTTGATTATATCCTGGATGATGTGAAGATATTGGCGGAAGGGGTAATGAGCCTCCGCAATTGACAGCAATTGACAGTTTTCTTCCTGAATTCTTGATGAGATACGGATTATGGGATATAATAAGGTTAAAATGACATTTAGGAGAGAAGCGATATGGAACAGATGTTGAAAGAGTTGAAAGAGGATCTCAGAGAGTTCCGTGAAGTGACTGACAGGTTCTACGCAAAAGAAGTCAGTATGAAGGAGTATAAAGGATTCTCCGGCGGTTTTGGGAGCTATGCCCAGAAGGGCGGGAATGCAAGTATGCTCAGGCTTCGGATACCGGGAGGGAGGCTTGCGAAGGAGAAATTAAAATTCGTAGCCGATTCTGTAGCCGAGTTCGGTGTGGAGAAGGCGCATTTTACGACGTGCCAGACCATACAGTTCCATAACCTGAATGCAGAGGCAGTCTGCGGTATCATGGAGAAGGCTCTTGACGCCGGGATCATCACGAGGGGCGGCGGCGGAGATTTCCCCAGGAATGTCATGGTATCCCCGTTGTCCGGTGTGGAAGAAGGCGAGCATTTTGACGTACTGCCGTACGCTGAAGCCGTATCGGACTATCTGCTTGGCTTCATTAAGACGGTGAAGATGCCGAGGAAGCTTAAAGTGGGCTTCTCCAATTCTCCTGCCAATGAGACTCATGCCACCTTCCGTGACCTGGGATTTGCGGCACGCAAGGACGGGACCTTTGACGTATACAGTGCGGGCGGGCTGGGCAACAATCCGCGAATGGGCGTGAAGGTCGCAGCGCAGGTGCCGGGAACGGAATTGCTGTACTATGTGAAAGCGATGGTGGACACCTTCGTTGCTTACGGCAATTATGAGAACCGGGCGAAGGCAAGGACGCGCTACATGCAGGAAACTCTGGGAGAAGAAGGTTATAAGAAGGCATACTTAGAGAAGCTTGAAGCCGTGAAGGCAGGCGGGGATCTGAGCATTCAGGTCAGCAGACAGGAGATCTTGAAGAAGGGCAGCGGCACGGAAGCTTCCGGTAGACGTGTGATCCCGCAGAAGCAGGAAGGCCTGTATGCTGTGACATATCATCCGATCGGAGGGGTTCCGAAGGTCGATTGGTTTGCCGCTATCTATGAGACCGTGAAAGATATGGAAGAGGTTGAGCTTCGGATTGCGCCGGATGAGACTATCTATATCATCAATCTGAACGGAGATGAGGCGAAGAAGGTCTTAGAGGCTACGGCTGACGGTGCGAGGGATCTGTTCGAGACTTCGGTCGCCTGTATCGGGGCAACGATCTGTCAGGTAGGTCTGCGGGATTCCCAGGGAGTTCTGGCGCAGATCATAGAAGAAGTAAGGAAGCATGATTTCGCGGACGGCGTGCTGCCAAGGATCCATATCTCGGGATGTACTTCTTCCTGCGGAACGCATCAGATCGGAACGCTTGGTTTTCACGGCGGAGTAAAGAGGGTGAATGATGTCGTGGAACCGGCATTTACCTTCCATGTGAACGGATGCAATCTGGCAGGCGAGGAGCGTTTCGGCGAGCAGTGGGGCATGATGCTGCAGAAGGATATGCCGGCATTCTTCGTGGAGCTTGGACAGGCAGTGGAGTCGGCGCATACGACCTTTGACGCGTGGTATACCGAAGATCCAAAGAGACTTAAGATGCTGGCAGAGAAATATTTGTATTAAAATGACGAGAGGACAGAGACTTGCGGGGGAAGAGCTTTCCCTGGCAGGTCTTTTTCGTGTTGTTTTTCATATTTGAATTCATGGTGAATTCATCATTTGAATTCGTTAAATTTGCGCTTGACTTTATTGTGGTAAATTGGTAATATAGTAGCGTACTGTGTTGACCTGATCATTTTCAGCGGATGAGAATTCAGGCAAGTCATTTAGCAATCAGAATATGAATATTGAGGTGGAAGATTATGAAAAAATTAGTTGTTTTTATGCTTACGATGGTGATGGTATTCTCACTGACCGCATGCGGCGGTTCGGATGATAAGTCTGATTCCGGTTCAGACGGCGGTGCAAGCTCCGGTACTGAATCCGGCGCAGATTCCGGCTCCGGTACTTCTGACGGAAGCGATCTGGAGTATGTGAAGGACAAGGGAACCCTGGTAGTCGGTATCACAGATTTTGAGCCGATGGATTACAAGGGAGACGGTGACGAATGGATCGGCTTTGATGCGGATATGGCGAAGGCATTTGCCGAGAGTATCGGTGTCGAGGCGGAATTCGTAGAGATTGACTGGGATAACAAGATCATGGAGCTGGACGGCAAGACCATCGACTGCGTATGGAACGGTATGACCCTCACAGACGAGGTGACCAGCGCTATGGAGTGTTCCAATGCTTATTGCAACAACGCGCAGGTAGTGATCGTTCCGGCCAGTGAAGCGGACAAGTATCAGGATACGGACAGCCTGTCTGACCTTTCATTCGCGGTGGAGGCAGGCAGCGCGGGAGAAGCCGCGGTGGCCGCTCTGGAGCTTGAATATACGCCGGTGAAGGCACAGTCGGACGCTTTGATGGAAGTAGCGGCAGGGACGTCGAGCGCGGCAGTGATCGATTCACTGATGGCAGCCGCTATGGTAGGGGAAGGTACAGGATACGCGGATCTGACCTATACCTGCGGACTGAATGACGAGGAGTACGGCGTCGGCTTCCGCAAAGGCTCCGACCTTGCAAAAGCGCTGAATGATTACTTCGCGACTGCTTATGCGGACGGAAGCATGATGGAGTGCGCAGAGACTTATGGGGTACAGGCTGCGATCATTGAGCAGTAACAGAAAGCAGGATACAGATATGGGACAGATTATGGAACAGATGCCGATCGTTGTGGACGCGTTGAATATCGGCTTTTTACAGACGTTAAAACTTTTCTTTGTAACATTGATCGGTGCATTTCCGCTGGGACTGGTGATCGCATTTGGTTCGATGTCCCGGTTTGGACCGCTTAAGTATTTTTCGAAATTCGTTGTATGGATCATAAGGGGAACGCCGTTGATGATTCAGCTTCTGATCATCTATTATTTCCCGGGGCTGGTATTACATACTCCGATCTGGGGCGGCGGTGAGTCCGGCCGTTTTCTGGCGGCAGCCTTTTCATTTGTACTGAATTACGCCTGTTACTTCTCCGAGATATACCGCGGAGGGATCCAGGGAGTGCCGATCGGTCAGGAAGAGGCGGGGCTGGTGCTTGGTATGACAAGGAGACAGATATTCTTCAAGATCACCCTGCTGCAGATGATCAAGCGGATCGTTCCGCCCATGTCCAACGAGATCATCACTCTGGTCAAGGATACCTCCCTTGCGCGCATCATCGCGCTGCAGGAGATCATCTGGGCAGGACAGGCGTTCATGAAGGGATCTCACGGTATCTCAGGCGCTATCTGGCCGTTGTTTTTTACTGCGGTCTATTATCTTATATTCAATGGTATCCTGACGCTTCTGCTTGGACGGCTGGAGCGCAGGCTGGATTATTTCAGATAGAGGAGGGCGGATGTGATGTCAATATTAGAAGCAGAGCATATATGCAAATCTTTCAATCGGACGAAGGTGCTGAAGGATATCAGTTTTTCACTGGAGAAAGGACAGGCGCTTTCCATCATAGGTTCCTCCGGGAGCGGGAAGACGACCTTACTTCGATGCCTCAACTTCTTGGAAACTCCTGATAAGGGAATTATCCGGGTAAATGATGAGATTCTCTTCGACGCAGAGGATCCGTCTACCAGGTTAGAAGCGTCGATCCGTAAGAAGCGGCTTCATTTCGGGCTCGTGTTTCAGTCGTTCAATCTGTTCCCGCAGTATACGGCGCTTCGGAACGTGATGCTGGCAAGGGAGCTTCTGGCTTCAGAGCAGCCGGACTATAAGGCGAGGAAGAAGGAGATCTTAGAGGAGATCCGTGTGCAGGCGGAAACTTTGCTTGATCAGATGGGACTTGCGAACCGCAAGGATAATTATCCGCATCAGCTATCCGGCGGACAATGCCAGAGAGTTGCTATCGCCAGGGCGTTGGCGCTGCAGCCGGATATCCTGTGTTTTGATGAGCCGACGTCCGCTCTGGACCCGGAATTGACCGGAGAGGTCTTAAGAGTGATCAAGGAGCTGGCAGACGAGAATACGACGATGGTGATCGTTACTCATGAGATGGCATTCGCCAGAGATGTGGCGGATCATGTGATCTTCATGGACGACGGGAGTATCGTGGAACAGGGAGAACCGATGCAGGTGTTCGAACATCCCAAAGAAGAGAGGACCAGACAGTTTTTGCAGAGATTCACACAGGGGTAATGAAACTGCCGCATTAAGAATGATCGGGTATCGTTCTTAATGCGGCAGTTGTGATAATTATTTTAAATAGCCTAAGACTTCATTTGCTCGTTTCCCCTGTATCCGTTCGGAATCTCCTACCGTACTGTTGACTGTCCAGGAGAATTTTGTGCCGTTCAGATACTTGGATGCGTCTACGCTCTGTCTTCCTTCGCCGCCGAAGCTTGCCCACCACTGAGGATAGTTCTGCTGCATGAAGGAACTGGCAAGCCTTGAGGCTTCCGACGACCCGCCGCCGGTTACGGTGCCGCTCACTTGTACGCCGCCGTTTGGTGTGCTGTGCAGGATGAGGACGCTGCCGTCGCTGCACTGTCCGAGACTCAGGTAACAATGGCCGGATATGCTGATGATGTCGCCCGGTTTAAACACGCTGTTCGGTGTACATGACGATACAGAGCCATAACCGTATCCTGCCAGGGAGGAAGCGAAACGGGAGGCATCCACCACATAACCGGCTCCGTTCCTTCCGCTCTGGACGGAATTATAGACGACCCATCCCAGATAACCGGAACAGTCCAGTCCGTAGAACCGCCATTGCCGTTCTCCTCGTTCCCAGGCTCTTTTTCCCGGCAGATAAGAATACCCCTGCCGGTTGCTGCTGAAGTACCGCTCCCATTCTGGGTACACACCTATAGTACGAGCGGTCTCGCCTGCCGCTGTATCTGCTTCATTCCATCCGCCGCCCCAGACATACAGGGTCTTTCCTGCAGGTTTTCCTGCATTCCTGATTACATCCGCGATCTCAATCCCATTCTTTTTTAATTGGTAAGACGCCGATCCTGCAAAGGCCCCGTCTGTATATATGTGTGTGATATATTCTCCCGAATGCCGGTGGTTCGCGCTGTTCACGATCACGCTCCATTCTCCGTTCCCTTTGCTGCGTCCTTCATACCAAACGATATCATCCTGTCCGCCCGTCTTGCTCCAGGTCGGGAACTGGACTCTCCTTGCGGATATACCGATGATCCCGATCTCCTGCTGTGACCCGTTTAACGAACGGCTGTACACATAATTGCGGGGAGAAATATTCGCGGACGCCGATCCGGCTAAGGTCTGTACACCGTTGCCGGCGGTAATATATACATGGATCTTATACGTTCCGAAATGGTTGCCGTGCTGGGATACCCGGACATTGGCAGTGTAGATCCCCTCGGAAACTCTTGCTGCATTGTACCATACGATGTCACTCTGATCATCCGCGCACCATACGGGGATCTGGACCTTCTTTATTCCCGAGGAAGACGCGGCGCCTTTGACCGTCACCTTGAAGGTTCCCGCGGTCTGATTGATATCAGAGACCTGTACCTGGGCTGCAAGCGCCTTCTTTGTTACTTCGAATCCTGACGCGCCGATAAACTGAATCGTATTCCCGCGTGTATTACAGTAGGCATGGACAATATATTTGCCGGATTCTCCGTGGTCGGCTGTCCTTATGTCGCAGATATACTTCCCGCCGGACTGGCGGGCGTTGTACCATCGGAGGTCGTTCTGTCCGTTCGCAGCTCCCCATACGGCGAATTGTACATTCCGCTCCCCTGCGGGAACCTCCAGGCCGTTCAATGTGATCCGGTATGTAGATTCCGTACCGCTGATATCACCTGCCGAAAGCGACTGGTACCGGAGGATCATCTCACAGGCGGCTGCACCTGCGAATTGCTGCGCGCCCGATACGTCTGTAAGATAAGTGTGCACATGATAGGTGCCGCAGTTGAATCCGTGGCGGGAGATATCGACATTGACGATGTAATCGCCCTTGCTGTCTCTTGACGCCGTATACCATACGATATCGCTCTGGTCCCCCTTGGACCACACCGGGACCTGGAGCTGACGGATGAGTCCGCCGTTCTTCACACCGGATATCCGCACTGTAAATCTGCCTCTTGTCCGGTCCGCAGCAGAAGCCTGGACCTGTCCGACCGACGGAGCCGCTGTTGTGAAACCGGCTGCGCCGAGAAATATATTAGAATTGTCCGGCATCTGGGCATATGCATGTACGATGAATTGTCCGAGTCCTCTGTGGTTCGCAACGGATATCCGGCAGCGGTATACCTGGCTGCTCACCCGCGCCGCCGAATACCATACGATATCATCCTGACCGTTTACGTTGGACCATACGGGGAATTGGATCTGCCTGATCCCGCCCGGTACGTTCACGCCTGTAAGTTCAAGGGTGTATTCATTCTCATTATTCTTCGTTACGGTAAGTGTTCCCGGCGTCATATCGATCTCCTGCTCTGCGGAGCACGCAAAGAACTGACGGCCGGTGGTGTCTGTGATATAAACATGGATATAGTAGGTGCCCGTGGAGTAATGATGGTTCCTGATATCCACATCTATGTAATAATCTCCGCCGCTGCTCTTATGGGCAGTGTACCATATGATGTCATCCTGGCCGTTCGCCTTGCTCCACACAGGAATCAGTACCTCCCTGACCCTGTCAGAGGCAGTGATACCCGACACCGCAGCACGGAAAATGCCCTGACTGGCATTGTATCCGTTTATCTTCACGTTATATCCCGCTGTGCTTCGGGCCATGGCCGCTGTATCCTGTGCGGATGACGGTTCTTCTGCCGTCTCTGGCTGTGTCTCAGAAGAGCCGGGGATGATAGTCCCTTGTTCTGTGTCTGGTTCTGCCGCTTCTGGTTCAGCTGCTTCTGGTTCTGCCGCTTCTGGTTCTGCCGCAGTTTGGTTCTTTTCGGAGGGAGGATATCCGGCGAGACCGTCTGACAAGCCGTCTAAAGAGATGACTGCTTCACCCGGCAGCTCCGCCGCGGTGCCGTCTTCTCTGCCTGTATCTTCGCCTTCAGCCCTGGCATTGGCACATAACATCATGGATAGTATCATGATCAGAAGAGTTTTTCTGCCAAAATTCCATATCTTTTTCGACATATTATTCAGATTGCTCCTTTCATTCGCTGTATAATCCCTATTATACCATCTTCATTTCCTGTTTCAAGAGAAACTATTCGACAAATATCCATATTACATCTTTAAAAAATCCGATATCTATTGTATAGTAGGAAGGTAATATTTTTTTGGAATACACAGTAAGCAAAATATCAGAAAGAGGGATACCACATGAAGCCAATCAAAGAAGGAAAAGTACGTGAGATCTATGATAACGGCGACAGCCTGATCATGGTTGCGACTGATCGTATCAGTTGCTTTGATGTCATTCTGAAGAATGATGTGACCAAGAAGGGGACGGTCCTGACTCAGATGTCTAAGTTTTGGTTCGATATGACAAAGGACATTCTCCCAAACCACATGATCTCAACGGATGCAGGGGATATGCCGGAGTTCTTCCAGTCTCCGCAGTTCGACGGGAACAGTATGATGTGCAGGAAGCTTAACATGCTCCCGATCGAGTGTATCGTCCGCGGTTATATTACCGGCAGCGGATGGGCCAGCTATCAGAAGGACGGCACTGTATGCGGGATCAGGCTGCCAGAAGGCCTGAAAGAGTCTGATAAGCTGCCGGAGCCTATCTATACGCCGTCAACGAAGGCTGAGATCGGAGATCATGACGAGAATATTTCATATGAGCAGAGTATCGCCCATCTGGAGAAATATTTCCCGGGTAAGGGAGAGGAATATGCTGCGAAGCTTCGCGACTGCACCCTTGCGCTCTATAAGAAATGTGCGGATTACGCGCTTACACGCGGTATCATTATCGCGGATACCAAGTTCGAGTTTGGTCTGGATGAGAAGGGCAATATCGTCATCGGCGACGAGATGCTGACGCCGGACAGCTCTCGGTTCTGGCCTGCAGACGGATATGAGCCGGGGCACGCCCAGCCGTCCTTTGACAAGCAGTTTGCCCGGGACTGGCTGAAGGCCAACCCGGACAATGACTGGACATTGCCTGAGGAGATCGTGCAGAAGACGATCGACAAGTATCTGCAGGGGTATGAGATGCTGACAGGCGAGAAGCTTATGTAATCGTTCGGACAGATCTGCGCCGTTATTAAGGTTATAGTTATGTCTACCGGAGGGTGAAACCAAGCCTGATCACAAAGGTTTCATCCTCCTGTTTTACATCCATCTGACCATCCAGCAGTTCGATCATCTTCCTGACATTCTTCATACCGATATTGTTGCTGTCAGAGTGGGAGCGCCCGGCTTTGACAGAATTCGATATTATTATATAGAACATCTCTTTTTTCAATTCTGCAGTTACAATCACATTATCACACTTATCCCCGTATTTTAAGATATTGGAGAACAGGTTATTGAAGATCCGCTTAAGCATAGTCTTATCACTTAGCAGTACGCCGGAGGTCTCAGGCAGGCGCAGGTCGTAAGCAAAGCCTGCAAGCCGGATATAATCGCAGTTCTCCGACAGGCATTGCTGAATAAAATCCGTAGAGATCCAGGTGATATCGGGGGTCTCCGTTTCCTCTGCCACCAATGCGTACTCAAACATCCGGTCGGTCAGTTCCTTGATGTCCTCCGTCTTCTTCAGGCAGCGGTCCAGGTACTCTTCCTGCGACTTGGGATTCCGTTTTAACTTCAGCACTTCCAGATAGCCGTGCAGGACGGTGAGGGGAGTCCGAAGGTCGTGGGAGAGGGCGGTGATCAGATCCTGGTTTGCCTTGCGGCTCTCCTGCTCCTTCTGAATGTTGTCGCTGAGAGATTCTCTTAAGAGGTTCAATTCGCTGGCAAGAATGCCGATCTCATTCTCACCGAAATCAGGTACCGCATGAGATAGATCCCCGGAGGACATAGTAAGGATCTCGTCTTTCAGGATCAATATCTGCCTCATCTTGCGGTTTAAGAAGAAGAGAACGATAACAAGGAAGAGGGAAACGGACAGGAGAAAGCAGACAACCAGAAAGGGATAGATAAATAAGGTCCGCTCGTAGTTGTATATCATGACCTGTGCGCTTCCGTTAGCAAATTCCAGCATGAAGTCCATCACATATTCTCCCTGGCCGCCGGTAAGCTGGTAGCCGATATTGAAAAAGAAGAGGAAGCTTCTGGTATCCATAATGGATGCGAACTTGCCTGTGCGGTACAGGCTGTCTTCTTCGCCGTAGATATAGATGGAGGTATATTCGTTGGCAAGATCAAGGAATGGCTGCAGGGCTTCGACTGCTTCTTCGTCGTCTTCTGATTCAGGGATATTATAGTTAAGAGCCTCTTTTGCAAGGGTCTCCTTAAAACGGTCGTCACTGATCTGGGTGTAGAACAGATCCAGATCTTCGGCAGCTTCGCAGAACTTCCATTTGTTCAGCCACAGCAGTTCGAAGAACGCGAAGGCGGCGATAATGGCACACAGGATTACGATTGCGGACTGTGTGCGGATCTTCATATTACGGAATCGTCTAATCACAGCGGTACCCCTTTCCCCATATGGTCTTAATAAGCGTCGGATTCTTCGGGTCCTTCTCGACCTTAAGCCTGAGATTGCGGATGTGGACCATGACCGTGTTGTTGGCTCCGTAGTAATAAGGTTCATTCCACACGGATTCATAGAGATGCTGGGCGGAGAAGATCTGCCGGCGGTGCTTCACTAAGAGGAGCAGCATGGCGTATTCGGTGTCCGTCAGTACAAGGAGCGTGCCGTTAGAGGTTACCTCTTCCTTTGCCTCATCGATGATAAGGTGATGAAAGACCAGGGGCTCTCCTGGAGGATTCTGCTGTGCTGCTGCATCTGATGCCGTAACGCCGGAATCGTCTTTCCCGCGATAGATCTGGTAACGCCGGATCAGCGCTTTGGCGCGGCTGATCAGCTCATTATAGGAAAATGGTTTCGCCAGGTAATCGTCGCCTCCGCTTGAAAATCCCAGGGTCTTATCGCTGTCCTTGGTGCGCGCGCTTAAGAATAAGATGGGGGCGTTGCTGCATTTGCGGATCTCAAGGCAGGTCTGATAGCCGTTGAGCCCCGGCATCATAATATCCAGGATGATCAGGTCGAAGGTAAGTTCCGCTGTCAGGGCAAGGGCGGTCTGTCCGTCGCCGGCCTCTTGGATCTCAAAGCCTTCTCCTTCTAATAAGATATGGATGATCTCCCGGATCTCCGGGTTGTCGTCTACGATCAAGATGCGTGATTTTTCCATGGGTGTAAATACTCCTGTATCTGAATTGTCAGCGTAACACTCGGTAGCTGCTGCGGACTCTGCACTTGTGCTGCGGATTCGTTTTCTAAAATTAAGTATAACATTTTTTTGAAAATTCTTAGAAGTTCTTAAGAATTTTTAAGATTTATTTTTGGGGTTTCTTAAGAGAAGCCGTGTAAAGTATCTGAATGAAGGGAAAAATAGTAACATATGGAAGATTCTTCCAGGGGAATTATAGGAGAGACAAAGGAGAGATGTAAGATGAGCAGAATAAGCGTTGTAATTCCGTGTTTTAACGAGGAGGAGGCTTTGCCCTTATATTATCGGGAAATGTGCCGGGTGATGGGTGAGATGTCAGGCGAAGAGTTCGAACTGATCTTTGTGGATGATGGTTCGTCGGATCGGACCCTTTCTATATTAAAAGAAATGAATGAGGCGGACAGGCGGTGCCGGTATCTGTCGTTCTCCAGGAATTTCGGAAAAGAGGCGGCGATCTACGCCGGGCTTAAGAACGCGGCGGGAGACTATGTGGCGACAATGGACGTGGATATGCAGGATCCGCCGGGACTGCTGCCGGAGATGTACAGGATCTTACAGGAAGAGAATTACGACAGCGTGGCGACCAGACGGTCTACACGGGCAGGAGAGCCTAAGATCCGTTCTTTCCTGTCAGAGAGCTTTTATAAATTTATCAACCGCATTTCCAAGACGGAGATCGTGAACGGCGCCAGGGATTACCGCCTGATGAAGCGCAAGATGGTGGACGCGGTGCTTGGGATGAGCGAATATAACCGCTTCTCGAAGGGAATCTTCGAGTGGGTGGGATTCCGGACCAAATGGCTTGAATTCCAGAATGTGGGACGCTGCGCCGGGCAGACGAAGTGGTCGGTTGGGAAGCTGTTCGCTTACTCACTGGAAGGGATCACAGGCTTCTCTGTAGCGCCGCTGTCTCTGGCGTCGGTGGTGGGAGTATGCTTCTGTATATTGTCATTCCTCATGATACTGGTCATCATCGTAAGGACTCTGATCTGGGGCGATCCGGTGTCAGGCTGGCCGTCGCTGGTGTGCATCATCTTCATGGTAAGCGGTATCCAGCTCTTCTGTACGGGGATCGTGGGGGAATATCTGTCCAAGACATATCTGGAGACGAAGCACAGACCGATATTCATTCTGAAGGATTCCAGTGAAGAGAAGAAGGGAGACAGGCATGAGGCGGCTTCAGTGTAAAAGATATCTTCTCCTTGGAATCCTGACCGCGGTGTTCTGCTATCTGTTCTGCTTCCGTTACGGGGTATTCGGTTCGAAGGTAGACTGGATCAGCCAGCACAGCGTACTGCCGGATTATTTCCGGCAGCAGTTCTATGAGACGGGAGAGCTGTTCCCGGAATTCGCGGCTAATATCGGGGGCGGTCAGAATATCTATAACTTTGCCTATTATGGACTGTACAATCCCATTCTGATGCTGTCCTATCTGCTTCCGTCTGTGAAAATGTCCGATTATATGATGGCGGTTCAGTTCTTAAGTCTTCTGGCTTCCGTGCTTCTGATGTATGCGTGGCTTGGAAGGAGAGGATTCCCGCAGAGGATCCGTGCGGGGGTGACGGTGATGTTCCTGCTGTCCGGGCCGATGATCTATCATTCCTACAGCCAGGTTATGTTTGTGAATTATATGCCGTTTCTGATCACAGGATTGTGGGGAGCGGACCGGTATTTTGAGTGTGAAGAAGCTTGTACAGGCGGTCTGGTATTGACGCATGGCAGCAGGATACATGGCGGCAGGTATGCAGGAAATGTCAGGCGAAGATCGGGCATTTGGATCGCGGCCAGTGTCTGTCTTATGATCATGACCAGCTTTTATTTCAGCATCGGCGGGATGCTGGTACTGGTGCTGTATGGAATTCACAGGTTTTTGGCGGTATGTGAGGAAGAAGGGAAGAAGGTTACTCCTGGAATATTCCTGACGGCGGGGATCAGATTCGCAGTTCCGTTTATATTGGCGGTGCTGATGAGTTCTGTCTTGCTGGTGCCGACGGCGCTTACACTGACCGGACGGGGCGGGGAGAGTGCAGGGCTCAGTATTGCAGAGCTGTTGATACCGGGGGTGTCTGCGTCCAGATTTTGTTATTCAACGCACGGAATCGGGCTTACCGCCCTTGCCCTTACGGCCCTGCTTGCCATACCTTGCCGGACGATAGTCCGCCTGCCCCGGAAGCGCCATGTATCGCAGGGAATCCGAAAGGATGTGTTTTTCGGAAGGAATCTGAGTGATAAGGTGCTGGCGTGGGGGTGCATAACAGTGCTTACGGTTCCGGTATTCGCGTACCTGCTGAACGGAGGGCTGTATGTGCGGGATAAGGCGATGATCCCGTTTCTGCCGCTTCTGTGCTATGTGCTGGCGTGTTATCTGAATGATCTGGGATCTCGGGGACCGGTTGCGGAACTGCTGCCTTATGCGCTGACGGTCGTGCTGATCTATGTGTTCCGGCGGCAGGGGGAGGCCGGGAAATACTGGAAGCTGCTGCTTTTAGACGGCGCAGTAATGTTTGTATGCTATGCGGTCATCCTATGCTGCCGGAAATGGCTGTTTCCTGCTTTGTCTCACGGGCTGTCAGGCCTTAAGATCAGGCAATGGAGCACTGCGGTCTTAATGGCAGTGGGGATCGCCTTTCTTATCTTATTTGGCAATGAATGCCATGACCGCGGGGCCCATGCGGTGAGCAGAGAATTTTACCAGAGTGCGACGGATGCCCGGATCGGAGAGCTGATCGGAGAGGCAACGGAAGAAGAGAAGGGATTCTACCGAACGGAGCAGTTAGGCGGCGAAGAGGAGAATGCGGCGAATCTGAACCGGATCTGGAATATGGATCAGTATATTTCCTCTATCTATTCATCCTCTTATCATAAGAAGTATAGAGAATTCCGGGAGGATACGTTTCAGATCGAAGAGCCTTTCAGGAACTTCCTGATGCAGTCTGCGGTACATAATCCGGTGTATCAGAGATTCATGGGAGTGAAATACGTGGTGTCGGATGTAGAGGTGCCGGGGTATGAAGAAGCGTCAGGATATAAAGAGGTAGCAGGATATAAAGGGGTATCAGGATATGAGGAAGTGTCAGGATATAAAGGGGTATCAGGATATGAAGAAACGTCAGGATATAAAGAGGTATCAGGATATGAGGAAGCGTCAGGATATAAAGAGATAATAGGATATGAGGAAGCATCAGGATATGAGGATACAGAGGGTAAGACAGGTCTGAGAGTATATCGAAATGACCGGGTGTCGCCGGCTGCCTATGCAACGGACCGGGTGATCACAGAGGAACGATACAGAGGACTGGAATTTCCCTGCAATCAATTGGCGCTGCTTCGTTATGCGGCGGTGAAGGACATTTCCCCGGACGGAGCCATTGTAAATGGCGCGAAGGAGAATGCCGCGGCTGAAAATACTGCCGTGAAGGAGATAGAACTACATTTGCCAAAGGAGACGGACTCTGAAGAGAAGCAGACGGTATATCTTGATCTGCCGGATCTGCAGGTTAAGGAGCGGGAAGCGGAGGTTCTATTCTTAAAGTTCCGGGTGAAGAACTTAAGACCGTCGAAGGATGTTGCGGTCTGGGTGGAAGGGATACGGAATAAGCTGACGTCGGTAGATCATTTCTATTATAACGGCAATACGGAATTTGCCTATACCGTTCCTCTAAGAGACGGGCAGAAGTCCGTGGAAGTGATCCTGGGAGAGGGACGGTATCAGATATCGGATGCAAAGGCATATCTGGGAATACTTCCCGATAAAGAGGAAAGCATTGAGCTGTATCAGTCGGAACTTCGGGTAGATAAGGAGAGAACGAAGGGAAATTGTATTGCAGGGACTATAGATGTGAAGCGGCGGGGGTATCTTATCACAACGATCCCGTATGACGAGCATTTTGAGATTCTGATAGACGGTCAGTCGGCGGAAGAGGAAGAGGTGAACACGGCTTTTCTTGGGTGCCGGATCGAGCCAGGCGAGCACGATGTTGAGATACTTTATCATGCGCCGGGGGTGAGATTGGGGAAGATGATCTCTTTGGCAGGGTGTTTATTATTTATAGTTTACATTCTATCTGAAAAATGTTATTCTGTAGCCAGAATTAGGAAGGGGAGGAATCGGTGAGATGAATAATAATATATTCACGATCAGGGATATTCAAAATCTGGTTAAGCCAATTGCTGAAAAATATGGGGTAAAAGAAATTGATGTGTTTGAAATAAATGAGAACAGTGATTTTTATAAAGCGGTTATGAAAGAGAGGCTGCTTGTAGCATGAGATATTCAATGCTGTTGTTTTTGAAGAATTGTCCGTCTTAATTGAGGAATTACAAAAACTCGTTAATTGAAGCATAAATGTATGCAGAAATAAGAAATAGCATCTGCAGCCCTGAGCGGGTATGTACGATGCTATTTCTTATTATAGAATTAGAAATATGAATAGCGTTAATATCCTTTATCTATATCTTCCGGGGTCAATGTGACCAGTGCGTGTTCATCAGGATCTTTCTTGCGGTACTGTCCCATTATCGCATACATCAGCATACCCAGGATGCAGTAGATCACAAGGGATACATAACCGCCGATTGCAAGCTCCAGACAGGAGCCGATGATCACCCATAGAGAGATGATCATGCCGAGTACAAAGACCACATTCCCGCACGGAACCTTGTACGGACGCTTCCACTCGGGATGCTTCTTTCTAAGCGCCATGGCATCCAGACAGCACATGAAATACACCAGGCCCGCTGCGATACAGGAAACGGCATAAATATACTGGACCCAGTTATCCCCGCTGAATATGCAGAAGAAGATAGTAAACACGAGAACCAGCGTATTAGCGACTACCGGCTGTCCCTTCTGATTCAGTTTGCCGATTACCTTGGGAAGCTGGTTTAACTGCGCCGCTCCGTAGAGGACGCGTGCGGAGGAAGTCCAAAAACCCATCAGCGTAGTCAGCGCATGAAGGATTCCCGCGGTGATTGCCAGTATTGCCACAATCTTAGGGAGCGAGAACTGTGCGATAAATTCCGGTTCCGGCATCCCCATGCCTGCGACAATGTCCCAAGAACCCATACCGCCGATCGCTATTACTACGATGAGGTAGAGGACTGCCGGTACAAACAATGCAGACAGAATAATCTTCCACATTTTTGCCGGCGGGAAATTCGTCTCTTCGATCATGGTAGGCGTCATCTCGAATCCGATAAATTTTAAGGAAAATACAGCCATAGCGATGAAGATACCCTTGAAACCCTGCGGAAACATTCCGCCGTTTGCAGTCAGGTTCGATGCCTCCCAATGACCGCTGAAGAATAACGTTGCGCTTACGACCAGAGACATAATGATCATAGCGAAGAAAAATATATTCGCCAGCATTCCGGTAAGTCCTACATTAAAGTTCGACATAATATACCATAGCACTACGATCCCGATCGCGATCGGAAGATTCATGCTTGCCGGTATCGGAACGAAATAACCGATTGCGGTAATGAAGATAAACGCCATCATAGGAGGTTCCACCACCTGTACCAGGAACATCATCCACTGTACGGCGAACCCTGTCTTATGGCCGAATGCGCTCGTGGTCCAGATATCTACGGAGGAAGCGAACGGCAGCATCGCCGTCAGTTCGGAGAATGTCAGTCCGATCGGTATCAGCAGAATAGCCAGAATCGGGAAGATAACCGCCGCGCCTGCACCTGTTACGGAAAACCAGTAGGGCGCTTCTGCAAGCCAGCCTCCAATTACGGCGCCTGATGCCAGCGCTATCATTGATATAAAACTCAGATTTCTTTTTAATTTCTGTTCACCCATCGCAAATCCCCCTTCTGTTATTGATCAAGCGCTTCCAGTAATTCTTCAGTATTGATCACATGACAGTAGATATTATTCAGGATTTCCAGTTCATTATCCTGTATCTTCTGCGTGGACGCTCTGCAGGCGTCCTCGATCAGCCATACCTTGAAGCTCTCATCGGCCAAGCTTCTTACCGTGCCTGACACGCATTGGTCTGTGAGTACGCCGGTACACACTACGGTGTCGATCCCCATATTGTGAAGCCACAGCCTGAGTGAAGTACCTGTAAGTGCGCTGTCAGTCGTCTTCGTGACCACGATTTCGTCATCCATAGGCGTAAGCTCTGGAACGATCTCGGCTGACGGTGTTCCCGGCGGCAGGCAGAGTTCGTTATAGCCGGTGGCTTTCTGGTCCAAAGAGCGATCCGCGCCGTTTTTCTTCTGGCACTGGATTTTTGCGAAGCATACTTCCATTCCCTTCTTGCGGAACGCCGCGAGTATTTTCTGATTATTCGGCAAGACCACCTCGTCGATAGCTTTGTAAAATTGTTCCCATCTTGCGGCTTCTCTTTTTTCTTCTTCGGTAGGATCTTCATATGCGGGACGCGTGATAAACACATGCTGCATATCAATGATCAGCAGCGCGGTCTTCTCCCTGTCAATTAAGATTTCCCCCATGTCATGATCATTTTCATAATAGAATGATACATGCCTGTCATTTACTCTCATACTTCTTAGCCCTCCTTTTTGAATTTTTTTGGATATTCTTTTTTGATATCGATATTTTATATTTCTTTAGGGTTAATGTCTATTCTGTTGGTCATACAGCGGATAATATGCAAAATACTTTGCGTTTTTTGATTATCAATTTGCATTTTTTGTCTGTTTTTTCTCTATTTTATAATCAAAATGAATTTTCAGAGGTATTATGATATACTAATAAAAGATTCAGAAGGGAGGCGGTATCTATGATAAAAATATTGTTGGCGGATGATGAAGCTGTTGAACGCAGGTATTTTAGAAATCTTTTTCACCGTCATATGGAATATCAGGTCGTCGGAGAGGCGCAGAACGGTGTGGAGATTGCGGAATTGGCAGAAAAAGCACAGCCGGACGTTATCATCATGGATATCCATATGCCCTTGATGAACGGCTTAGAGTCTGCGCATAAAATCAAAGAAAGATTCCCAGGTATGATAATTATCCTGAATACGGCATATGCGGATTTTGAATTCGCAAAAAAGGCGCTGGACTATCGGCTGGACGCTTATCTGCTGAAGCCTGCCTCAGAAGAACAGATTATCGAAACCATTCAGTCTTGTATGGCACATTCTGCCGGCCGTGATTTGGCGGCTGCCTCCCAGCTAAATGCCTGCCGTTCTATCAAGAACAGTCCCGAACAGCCGGAAAATATCGTTGATATTTTGATGAAATATATAGATGAGAATTGTTACAGGAATATTACATTGAATGAGCTTGCCGAACTGGCTCATTTTACGCCTTCCTATGTCTCCAAACAATTTCACAGGGAGACCGGGCAGACCATAAAATCCTACATTAATCAGAAAAAGATTGAAAATGCAAAATATCTGCTTGCCAATACAAGACGGACCATACAGGAGGTTGCACAGGATTCTGGTTTTAATAATACTTCGCATTTTAACAGGACCTTCAGGCAGATTACCGATATGACGCCCCTTCAGTACCGGCAGTTTATACAAAGCGAGAAAAGGAGAAGCAATGGATTATGAAGAAATTGAAGTTAAATGATGTGATTACAGAAAAATCCCAGAATGAGATCCAGGATTCCTTTTCTGTGGCAACAGGATTCGGTGTTATTTTCACGGATGCACAGGGCAATCATGTCAGTTCAAAGAGCAATTTCTGCCGGTTCTGTACGAAGATAAACGAGACGGAAAAAGGTGCTTTTTATTGTTCGTGCACGAATAAAAATGCCATTGCTATCGCGTTGAAAACGAAAAAGCCCTGTATCTATATCTGTCACGCAGGACTTATCAATATTGAGATACCGCTGATATATGAAGATGAGTGTATCGGAGCGATTACCGCCGGCAATGTGCTGTGTTCAGAGGACAACCTTTATCCCCGCGATCCGGCTCCGAAAGATATTAACTGGCTGGACGACCCGGAACTTGCTGCTTACTACAGAGAGATTCCGGTCGTAACGCCTGAGCAGATCGACGGAACAACAGCGGCCTTGTCTAATATTACCAATTATATTATACAGACGGCCGCCTATGCCCAGGTTCAAAAGCAGTTGGCCAAGAGATCTGAAGAACTGCTTGATATGGAGATTCGCCGCAGCCGTCTGGAAAAGCAGTTGAAATTAGCGCAGCTCGACGCGCTGCAGAAGCAGGTGACGCCGCATTTTATTGTCTGTATAATGGGGTTAAAACCCTCGCCTTAAGGCGAAACCTTTAGGTCAACCCTATATCTTCAAGTTTAGAAAAGGGAAAAAATAGAGATAC
>CAJTGB010000019.1:0-3662 GCA_910575835.1 Lachnospiraceae bacterium
AATAGCTTCAGCCATTTCTGAGGCAGTCTCATCCGGCTATTCTTCGCATAATGACCGAGTTCCCCGCATTCACCTGTAATAATCGCATGACGGACCGTCTTATTCTTTTCACTCGGATTCTGCAATAGTGCAATCTTTCCCGCTATGCGTTTGCTAATCACAGGAAAACCAATCTCATTGATTACCTGTACTTTTGACTTGTACGACTGCAGGATCGTTATACCAAGTGCCTTATGTACTTTCTGTATGCTCTTGTCTTCCAGCCCCGATACTGAGATAGCCGGGACATCTATCCCGATAGATTTCAGGAATACATGCAATGTAATACTGTCCAATCCTCCGACAGATACATGCGCTTCCTTCCCTCTTTCATCCATCTGCTCTACAAACTCATTTGCTCGAAGTTCCGAACGCTTCTTCTTGACTGCATACGGTAATCCCTGCATGGCAACCATACGGGCCCGGGCTTCGCTCTTTTGTTTCTTCCATTCTTCCAGACCTTTATCCGGTACTGGAATCTCTTCATCCTCTACACTAAGAAAATCTAATATCTCTTGCATGTTCTAAAGAAGCCCGTGTACACGTCACCCCGGCCGGAGGCTGGCTCCTTTCTATGTCTTACTCTTCTGAAGCTGTCTCTACAACTCCAGACTGTTTATACTATTTTTATGCCGAGTGTGGATTTTCACCACACATGAGGTATTCCAACCTTTATATGCAGGGTTTGCCGTCTGTTGATCCGACGTCGATAAATGACATTACTGCCCAGGTTGCCACCGCTTTTCCAAATCTTACATGTCTTAACTGCTCCGGGATTCAGGCATGTATATTTTGCGTCTACATATTCCGCCATCGGCATATATTCCATCGCCCATACGCTTACCAATTTAACGTTCACATTTTTTTACACTCAAATAGTGTTTCTAATATTTTGACAGCATTATCAATTCCCCAATAATCTTCATTATCCCATGCATCATCGTCTTTAACAAACCAATCATGCCTAATTTCTTCTATGATGTCATGTGCCCTCTGTAATACCTCTTTTTCATCTTTATTGACAGAAAAAGAAACATTACTTGCACAACATACATTTGCCATTTTTCTCCTCCACTTAACTTTCAATTAGTTTTTTTATATGGAGCCGGTAATGGCATCCATGCGATTACTTTGTAAAAGTTTCCATCCCTGTACCATTCTCCACTGCCGGCATATTTCAAAAATGTCGGTTCTTGTGCACCAGCAATCATAACAATATATTCTGGATATGTATCCGGTTCAGATAATCCATAAAATGTGTCGGGTATAGGATTCTCTGGTAGCCGTTCACTGCAGGGAATCCATTTATGTTTTTTTCGTTCCTCTTCTAACAAATTTACAAGCCGAAATTGATTACTACTAAAATTAAGACCCTCAATCTCTTCCGATGCAAGTCCTGACTCCTTGTACCTTTTTAATTCCGATACCAGCTTATGACATCTCTGCAATACCGACACAGTAAATATATTATCTTTTTCTTCCTGACTTTTTATAGCACATTCAATTTCTATCAGATCTTTTTCTATATCTCTCTCCATGTTTCCCTCCACTAAAACCCGATTTAAGACCAATCCTGTCCATTAATCTGAATGTCTTCTCCGCACTCTTCACAAACAATACGCTCGTAATCCCATTCTGGAGGTTCTCCATATATATCACAAAATTCATCATAATCAAATTCATGCTCGTGTTCGCACAGCGGACATATCAGACGAACTATATACGGTCTTTGTATTACAATTGCTCTTGCACTTTCTTTCACTCCATACCTCCACTAACTTTCAGAACTCTTTTCATGCTCTTTATCAATAAGAACCCGTAGTTGTTTCAGCTCTTTGTCTATGCCAGCAAATTCCTCATCATATTGTGGTTTCCAGTTTATTCCAGATATGATAAGTGTTAATTTTCGGTCTACCAGATACAAATATCTCAATACATCTTTTTCAATCATATTCTTTTCTCTACCTCCACTTAACTTTCAGTTTTTTAATCTATACCTTCCCCGGCATAAACCAATCCAACTTCCGCCTCTTTACATATCCCCAAAACACTCCATAACTGCTGTACACCCGAAAATACTTCTCCACATAATCATACGTTGCTTTTATAGACATACCAGAAAATAAAAGCTCCTGGATCCGTGCATAGTATGGGTCAAAAATACTGTTCCCTGTTCTTGTGTCCATTATTTCCCTCTTCCACATCTTTCTAATTCCAGTTGGATCTCAACCAAGACTTTATTTACAAATTCCGCCTTCCCGTACCTCTGCCTTATCTCATAACATTCATTCTTTACTTCTTCCCAATATTCCTCCGTGTCTTTTACATCGCTATATTTTTTGAAAAGCTTCCAAAAATCCGTGAAGAGATTGAAATATACTTTAAGTTTTTCATTTTCCATATTCAACCTCCTAAAATGGGATCTCCATATCTTCTGCATATGAAAAGCCATCCCCATTCTTATCCCATCCATAATCAAATCCCAGCTCATCACCATCACCATAGATCCGCTTAGACTTTTCATCGTAATCCAACACAAAACCTTTCGTCTCCGTCTTTCCAAACAAACGGTTTTTCGATACCTTCAGCAACCTCTGTCCCGGATGCAGGTCCTTCCCCTTTTCATAGGCAATCGTGATCGTCGCAAGGTTCGAGATATCCCCGCTTCCACTGATCTCATCGTTCTCATTCGCAGTAAAATTATTTTTCCTCTTATGCGCCACCAGCAGGATCAGCACATTATATTTCAGGGCTAACCTCGCCAGCTTCTTGACAAAAAGACTCTGCCGGTCATACTTGTCAAAGGCATTTCCTCCTTCCAGATCCAGCGCTGTCATGAGGTTATCCAAAAGGATCACATCCACGCCGTACTGCATGATCACATTTTCCGTAATAGCCAGAAGACTCTCTTTTTCATCACCCTCCACGATCCGATTATCATACAGGAAACATTTCCCGCGGTACCAGTCCGCAATCAACTGCCTGTTTGTATCAGACACCTTATAATTCCTGTCCCCCCATTTATTCTGGTATTCCGTGATATGGTTCCACCCGGCAATCTGAAAATCGATCCAAGACCGGAAAAGGTAATTCGGCAGTTCCCCGCTGTAAGCAAAACATTTATGCCCCTGATAGACCGCATTTACTAAAACCTGGCTTGCAAGCGTAGACTTCCCTTCCCCAGGTTTCCCCGATATCAGCACCACTCCGCCGAATGGGATTCCCCCATAGAGCAGCCGGTCCAACTGCCGGATCCCTGTCTGAAGCTTCGGAAGCTTAAATATATCAACATTCTCCACCTCCGCCAGGTCGATCACACTCCTTAGCGGCACCACCGCTGCATTTTTAATACATTCCCTGATCTGCTCCGCCCCATACTTCTGCAGGATCTCATTGGCATCTTTACAGCCCCGGTAATCTTCCTTCCGTATGTGCTTCACTGTACATTTCAGCCGTGATGACAATTCATCAAGCAAAGTGATCCTGCCTTTTTCGTGATCACCGAAAACAATGACCTCCGCAAACCGGTTGATCCAGTCCCAGCAATACGGGACCCAGGTGAACCCCTTCGCACCCGTCGGCACCGACACCGCATTCTCTATCCCGGCCGCTGCTACGGAAAG
>CAJTGB010000019.1:3772-92677 GCA_910575835.1 Lachnospiraceae bacterium
CTCCCGGTCAAAATCCGTCTTCCGGTACTTCACAAACTGCATCCGCCCGGCAGCATCTAAAAACGGGAAAACCAGAATGTTCGGGTGCTCCGTCTGCACAGTGATCTGATATCTCTTTATGACATCCTCCGAAATCCCTCTTTCAGTCAGGTACTTTACTGCCTCCGGCTTCGGCCTGATCGGCTCTATCGGCGTCTTCATCTTTCGGAACTGCCGCCTTGGACGGTAATACTCATCCACCTCATTCCCAAGAGAAAAATCAAAATCCCTGGAAAGCGTCAGCATGTTCCCGGATACTCCGCAGGACCCCCGCAGGCATTTGAACTGGCCCGTCTTCAGGTTGATTGAAAAGGTGTTGAGATTGCCCCTGGAAGGTTTGGGATTGCAATAAGGACATAGACGAAAGGACAACTCACCGTTGTGCTCCCTTGTCCGTGCATGGATATACTTTGCAAAATCAAACGCATCCTGCTCCTTAAACTCATACATGCCTATTCCTCCCAGCCATTAGGACCATACTTCCACCATTCTTCGTCTTCGCCGATCAGCTCCTCTTCTGGATCTGGATTCAGATCCGTCTCTTCTGCCTTCGGCGCTTCTGGATGTTTCACTTCCAAATAGTCCTCAAACACACACTTCTCTAAAAAATTGTTCGGCATGAACATCTTGTCACCAGAATCTTTTATGTGCAACGCGTAGTTCGTGGCGGCCAGGATCAACTGATCTTCCGTAACACTTCCAGACAGAACTAACTCACTGTAAGCCGTCTCTGCCAGATATCGTCTCTGTTTATTGGGAAAGACAGACCAAAAATCATCGAAGCGCACTACCTGCATAATTTCCTTTCCTTTACTTTTATTTACTTTACTTTCCTTTGCGGTGTTTTTCTTGGATTTACTCTTGTTTTTCTCGGATTTATAAGGGTTTTTCTCGGAAAAACTCTTGTTATTCGCGACTTTAATACAAGATGCAGTTTCCTCTTCATCTAAAAGCCAGATCTCAGCATTCACTTCAAACTGTCTTTTACGTCCTTTAACTGCCTCCTGATAACGTTTCTGTATTCCCGGTGAGGTGATAACCTCTGCCCTCTCCTGTCCGTTGCCGCCATCGGCTAACTCGCATTGTGGTCTGTTATCCCCTTCTTTTTGTATGGTAATGATAGTGTCCGGATTAGTAAGTGTCCTCTTTACGAGTAGTGACCGGCTAACCAAGAATGTCATTACCTGTTCAATAAACCCTTCCGTAAGATGCAGATCATCCATGGCATCATCCATACTCTCAGCATCCCACCTTATGTAATATCCTTTCCGATAGATTTCTGTCAGCAGATAGATATAAAATATTATTCCGTCATTTCCATATCTGGAATGAAGCCGTTTGATCCGCTTATCCGCATAAAAGAAATCCGTATCAAATGAAAAATAGAGCAATCCGTCCTGTTTAGGACGTGCCATACTATCCGTCCGCCTCTCTTATCAAAACTTCAATCCGTGGATTCTTTTTATCCACATCAAACTTGTCAGAAAACCCGACAACATACTTCCATCCGTCATCCTTCAGCACGCCGCACTGCACAAGCGCATCCTGGATCACTTTACGCCCAAAAGAGCTTATATTGTCCTTATCCCGGCGTCTATTCGGCTCTACCCACAGATATTCCATGAATACTGGTTTCTCAATCTTCACGCCCCTCATGCACTGCCTGATCGCTATGGCAACGATATCCCCGTTGTTTGCCTTCATCTTTGCGCCTTTGTGGCGGTTCGTGCGCTCTGCTGAGATATAGTCGTTCAGATTATTGAGCGTACCGGGGATCGTCAGTAAATATTCCACGGTATCTCCTTTCCGCTGGCAGTCCGCACTCTGCCAGCAAGCCGACAAACGCTACATATTGTACAGTTACATTTGTGCGGATGAATCCTAATTAAATAGTTGCCTCGTGATACAATCCCTCTAAAAGAGAAGATGCCTATAATTATGCGATCACTGTAATATGATATTTCTCCAGTTCTTCAAAAAGCTTAAACTCCATATATTCCTTGATCCGCTTCATAGCGTCATTCTTCCAAAGTCCTCCGTCCGCTTCCACCAATTTAAACGCCGGTCCTCTCTCACTATCTTTGATTCGGAATACATAGGCGCTCTCAGGCTGCTCAATCTCACCGAACGTCCTATACGGTCTAAGTCTCACCGGATTCGGTACGATCACATCAGTATTATTCGCGATACCGCTCTTAATGGTCGTCTTCTGGCTGATCCCGTCATCATCATAATTTGCCGTAGTGCCTGCCTGAATATTCCCCGCAACCATCATGATGCTTTCCAGGTCTTCCGTTGGAATAAAATTAGACTGCAGCTCGATCAGAAACCTCTCCTGGTCATAATAATGGTCAAACTGAAATTCATTCACAATTGCAGAAGACTTCAACAGATATTCCCGGTCCCTCTCGTCGATCAGGCCAGAATACAACCTCACCTCCGTCGGGCTCACCACATGCAGGAGCATGGTCTCCCTCAGTTCCTCTGGCTTCCCTTTGATATAGTCCACGACTGCCGTCAATGTATTCGCCCTGATCTCATCCGCCATATCAAAAGAATGGTAGCGTCTCAGATCCTTATCACAATATGTCTTCCCATCGATCTCTACGATCTTGGGATCCATCCCATCAACCTTCAATCCTACAACGTACTGTAATGCTTCCCTTAATCCTTCCATCATCTTTCTTCTCCTCCTATGCTATGCTTTTCTTCTCATATCAACAATTCTCTCCCCCGAAGGCTTCTCACCTGCAGGCTCCAGGATCTCACCCGTATCCGCATCAAACGGCCGGCCATCTGCAGATACCTGTGCTGCCTGTGCGTCCTCTATAGACATCTGCCCAGGAATCTGACCCGTCGTAACCTCGGCAACATCCACCTCTCCTGTACGGAGATCCTTTCCCATACTAAGGGCAGTATCCGTTCCAGCAGCCGGCGCTAAGGCTGTCTTAGTCTGAATGTCTATGGGAGCAAAATTCCTGTCTTTGTTTGGCTTAAACGTAATCGTCACCGTAACTTTCCGCTTTGCCAGGGCATCCGTATTGGGATCCTGGATGTTCTCCGTCACTTCCTTAAATGCCCGGTTTACTTGTGCACTGAACGCGCCATTTGCCAGTGTTTCAAGATTCACGTGTCTCATATCCTATCCTATCCTTCCTTTCTTCCATACTATTGATAAAAGCATTCTTCCCTACGCTCTGACCAACCAAAATTTCCACTTAACTGCTTAAAAATCTATCCCATACTTCTCCTTCAGAATCCTCCGCTCTTCCGGCGAAGCAATCTCCGCATCCGCCATCCCTACATCCCTGCAATCCCCCACAAGCCCGTCAATCAACCGGGACATTTCCGCCGTATCATAGGTACTGCTTCCCCGGAGCATGATATAAGTCCGGTACATCACTCCATCATTTCCCATCCTAACATCCGAAGTAGGCTTTAAATGATACACCTGGGATTCCATTACCTGCTTACTGGCAGCATCCGTATCTGGAATGGGAATTGGAAGCATCTTCCCGTCCACGATTTCCATAAATCCATGCTTTGATAAAAGAATGTTGTGAAGCTCTGCATTGGATGTTCCCAGGATTCCCGCCAATTTCGTGAGAAGCGCCCAATAATATCTATTGGCATCCAGACTTCTCTTACGCCTATACGGCTTAATCTCCAGACTCAGCTTATCGCAGTCCTTCAACTCTTCATACGCCTGTCCAAAGTCTTCATTCGGTTCAAACAGGATTGTCAGTCTGTGGGTCATAAAGTCGATGATCGGCTGCTTTAATTTCCCGGTAAACTTCATTAGGCCGCACACTTCTCCTTTACCTGTTCAAAATGCTGAGTGATATTTTCATGCTGTGACACCGACAATTGGGATAAATCTGAAACCTTGTACGCGTTGCATACCTTCGCTTCATCAACCCCATTGTCCTTGAAACGTTTTCTTAGAGCCTCCAATGTCTTTTTATCAATCAATTTCTTCTGAGTGCTGCTTTGGGGATCCCTGTTTGAACCCGCTGCATTCTGGCTCTTCTGTTGATTCTTATTCGCGCCTGCATTTCGACTCTGCTGTTGATTCTTATCAGCCTTTGCATTCTGACTCTGCTGCTGATTCTCATTGGTATCCGCGTCCTTCACATCATCCAGAAGAAGCAGCCCATTCAACGCATATTTTCTGGCGTAAGAAGAAGCGGTCCCTGTGATCTGTGAGGAGTCCATTCCCTTCTTGGACTCCTCCTCCCTTGCAAAAGATTGGTTCAAGACAGATTCACCGCTCTCACAATCAACCAGTGTTGCGGTAGCTTTGATATAATACCGGTTACCAATAAATATCAGATCGTCATTGACTGTCACTATACATTTATGCGTCTGTAAAATCGGTTTCAATGCAGATAAGATATCCTCACAGCTCCGGTAATCATAATCACCAAACTTATTGTACTGGTTCTTCGGTACACTTATGGATGACTGGATCTTCAAAAGCTTCTCATGTACCGCCATCAAACATCTTTCCTTTCATAATAGAGTCCCCAACTATTGAATGCCATTTCGACCTCCTGAAGTTCTTCCATCGTTCCAACAACCACATATAAAACCTTCATAGAATGTTTCCCAGAAAGCGGTGCCGCAGCAGCTTCATCCACTGTCTTGATCTCCTCTACAGCCTCTCTTTTTGCTTCATTCCTGATCCGCTCTTCCTCTGCAATACGGGCTCTTTCTTCCCTTCGGATCTTTTCAATCTCTTCTCTTCGCAGCGCTTCCGCCCTCTCAGCCTCTCGTCTTTCTTGCTGCGCCAGGATCTCCTTCTTTTTTGCTTCATAGTCACTGATATATTTCACAGCAGCGGCAAGATTACGATTCGCCATATACAGGGCAAGCGCAGCCTGTACCTTATCAGATCCCATGGAAGAAATGACGGAGATCTCTCCTTGCGTCTTAGTGACGATCTCAGAAATCTCCTTTTTGACCGTCTTCATATTCGTCGTAGCATTGTCCCACTTCGCGCCATAGATGCATTCAAGAGGTATGTAGTCCTGCAGGTCATCCGGTACCAGTTCGTTATAAACAGCTTCAATTTCCTCTTTCTTCTCTCTGATCCGCTTCTCTTCAAATGCCTGCACCTGTCCATTAATAAAATTAATCGGCTCATCGTACAAAGCAATCAGGTTTTTAGCTCTAGTCTCTACCTCATTCCACGGCGCCATATATTGATTCTTTGCATCTCGAAGATTCTCTTGAAACTCCTTTTTCTGTTTCCGAAGGCTTGCTACCTGCTTCTTTGCATATGTCTTACTGTCTTCAGTAAAAACAACACCCTCAAACTCTGCAAGCGTTCCCTTGATCGCCTGCTCCACCTGATCGAAGTTACAGGATATCTTCGCACTTTCCTGTGTGATTACTGCTACTGTATTGTTCATGTATCAATTCCTCCTCGTATTCTCTATAATTATCTTTCAGCCTCTCACGAAGGCTCTTCCTGGATGAAAAATATTCCCGTTCCTCAGATGTCATGATGCCCTCCCATCTCGGCATTCAGACAGTCCTTGCATATGACTTCACCCTCCATGGTTACAAGACGGCTATCCATATACAAGTCACATCCACACCGATCACAATGCCTGGGCGCTTCTTCTTTGATACCCTTACACTCTTTTTCTTCATCCCTGCATCCACACCGCTCACCGGGATCCAGATGGTCACCGCAGTCAGGACAGATATATCCGTACATCAATCGTCATCCTCCTTCGGCATCGGAATCCCCAAAACAGACGCAAGAACATCTGTCTTAACCGAATAACTTGCCGTCTTGATGATATATTCGATCGCTTTCAGCTTTACAGCCATATCCATGTGTTGCTCATCAAACTTCACAGATTCTTCTAACCGTTGATTCTTATCCCGTAACAACTGATTCATTTCCTTTAGCTGCTCTATTTCCTGCTGCATCTGCAAAATCTTTGCATCTTTCATTTTCTGTTCTCCTCCTTCATCATCTTCTATGCTTCACCCAAACAATTCCTTAACCATTGCGCCACTGGCGAATGTTCAATTTCCTCCACAAGCTCTGGATTTTCCCTCATTAAACATTCAACTGCCTCATTCACCTCCGAATCTGTTTTCTTTGCAGTGTCGAGGATGAATTCATAATACTCATTCCCCTGCTCTTCCCCCAGGCTCTCACAAAAAGACTCTCTTACTGCCCTTGCGGCAACTGTAAGCTCCATAGCTATCTGTTCTGGGATTCCATCAATCTCGAAGGACATTCCAAAATCTTTTACTTTTATCATTTACAACCTCCATTTTATCCGCTATAATAGCGGTAGTTACTCATTGGAGCGCTTAAGGTTGCCGCCTTTTACAAGCGCTCTTTTTTGTTATCCTGCGAAAAAACATGCCCCGCTTCTCCAGATATCTGACAGTACGCCCGAGCACATAGCCTATCGTTACAGTGACTACGCCTGCCAGTACCCATCCCGCATGCCGGGCCGGAGACATCCCAAACAAGATACTTAAGGACATCCATACTGCCCAGAGCATCCCAATCCGGATGAGGTCTTTCGCCCTCCTCTGCAAGATTGGGCATAATTTCCTCCTTCTCTTGAAATTCTTCAGCTTCATATCTCTACTCCTGCTTTCACTTGCTTCTATCGCTCTTCTCTTACCATTGCTAAGATCTGCTCATCTGTGATTCTCCCAGTTTTCCTCAAAGCCCGAAGTTCTCCAAGCTTAACAAGCTCTGGCTGTCTTATGTGCTTGTACAAACAGCTTTCGCTGACGCCAAGCACCTTGCATAACTTGTCCCGCGGGGTATCAATCATTATATGCTTCATGATCTTACGAAAATTATCATCTAATTTTTGAGTACTTAATGTGATCTTGGGCATCTATCTCACCTCCTCTCATTGGCAAATGTTTTACTAATCAATTACATCTGTTTCCACAGGAATCCACATTTCAGGATTGAAATTCAGAGTATATTTATACTTACTGACATCTCCAGCGGTAATATCCTCAACAACATAAGTTACGTTGTCACTAAGACCAATAAAATGCTTTTTATACTCTCCTTTTTCATCTTCCACAACAACTTCCAGTTGATTATCAGATGTATCTGCCGTAATGGACATCTTTCCTGTCATCTGGAAAAGTACATCTCCTTGTAGACAATTAATTACTGTAACTTGGCGGACATCATTAAAGTTATCTGCTTCTAATGAAAGATTATGAGAAACCTTTGAAGCCTCGCTACATCCAGAGAATGCGAATATTGTCGATACTGACAGCAATAATGCCAAAACTTTCTTCTTCATTTCTACCTCCGTTATTCATTCCATTGAGATGTTATCAGTTCAACTGTAATATCATCACAAAAAGCCGATATTTCTGATTTGTCACCATCTGAACTTCTTGACGAATATCAGAAGACATACAAAGAAATTAAAGAGCATAAAGCTAAAACTTATGGAACGAAATGGACTTACTAACGCCTTGTAAATTTCTGTTATTTCATGGCTATACCTTGATAATCCATCATCGTATATGCCCTTGTTAGAAGCCTTATGCAGTAGTTCTGCCTGTTCAATAAGGCTTCTTTCTATTTTATTTCTTTCAGATATTTTCAACACCTTTTATACCACCTCCTTCTCTGGCTCCTCTAGCCGTCCAATCATATCTCGGCTTTTCAGCATCTCTGCACCGCTTCTCATAATTAATAAACTTTCCTTATCAAGGAGCTTCAAATTTTCAACTGTTTCTTTGATGAGTTTCTTTTTCTCATCACTCATGTTTTCACCTCACCACTTTTTGATTGTTTTATTATTGTTGTTACACGACCATTATATGATGTTAAATGACTTTTGTCAATATTATATTTGTTGATTCAACAACTTTTTGTTGACATAATGACGTTTTTGATATACTATAGTAAGCAAGATGGAGGTGATTGTAATTGAAAGATCGGATAAGAGCCTTAAGAAAGGCCTTAGATATGACCCAAAAGGAATTTGCCGAGAAAATAGGATTAAAAAGAAACAGTGTTGCAAGTTACGAAATAGGAAAAAATTATCCTATGGATACTGTAATTAAATCTATTTGCAGAGAATTCAACGTAAACGAAGATTGGCTTCGAACCGGTGAAGGTGAAATGTTCATACAGCTTCCAGAAGAAGACGAGGTCGCAGCATATGTATCAGATCTTCTGGAAGATGATGGTGAGAACCCCCTTTATCTGATAATAAAAGAGATAATGCATACATATAACGAAGTATCACCGAAATCACAGGAAATTTTATGTGATTTTAGTAAGAGGCTTTTGGACAATTTAAGTCAAAAAAAGGAAAGCTAATGCTTCCCCTTCTTTTCCAAATGTCTTTTTATAAGTGTATATAACTGCTTTAAGAACCGTTGATCCTCTATCTGATCCAATTGTTCAAGCATTTCATAAATGATACTTAGATCGTTGTTCATATGTATTACCTCCAGCATTTAGCAAACACACGTTCGAAATTCCTTATTGACATAATACTACTATCTGCGTAAAATATCAATTGGAAATTTCAAACAAATGTTCGATAAAATATTTGTGTATATTTTTGTGATATAACCGCTAAAGCGTTTATATAAATTTTTCAATGTAAGGTCGAACAAAAGCGAAAGAGAGGAAAGCACTATGGCAAGAAAATGTCCAACCTGCGGAGGGGAGCTAATTCAAAATCCAAAGAATCCCGCTTATTTACTGTGTACAAATTGTAATAAGAATTATAAAACTCCAAGCAATAACGGTTCCAGTAATTCCAAAAAAAAATCTAAGAAAACAAAGATTTGTAAGCATTGCAAAACAGAAATCAATGCAGCAGCAAAGATTTGTCCAAACTGTAAGAAAAAGCAAGGCGGCGGAATATTGAAGAAACTACTGCTTATATTTATTGTCCTTATTGCAATTGGCGCGATAGGAAGCTTTTTATCAGGAGGCGATAAAACCCAGCATGTAGATTCTGCAAAATCTGATGATAATTCAAATGAAAAGCAATCTAATGCTGCTGACGATTCATTTAACATTGGGGAAATTGCAGAATACAATGACGTTCAAGTAACTGTATTGAGCTATGAAGAATCTACTGGGAATGAATGGGTTCAACCAGAAAGTGGAAAGATTTTTGTATTTCCAGAAATTGAAATCACAAACAATTCTGATGATGAAATAAGTGTAAGTAGTATGATAAGTTTCGATTGCTATATTGGGGATTATAAGGCAGACTTTAGTTCTAATGCTTTTATGGCTCTATCTACAGAGAGTGGAAAGCAGCAACTTGACGGAAGCATTGCGCCGGGTAAAAAAATAAAAGGAGTTTTGGGAATCGAAGCTCCAAGTGACTGGTCTACCATCGAAATATATTACAAAGATAATGTATGGCTAAGCTCTAATTTTAGTTTCTTAATCAGCAAATAGAAAAAAATCTACTAAAAACTTCCCCTTACGCTAGCAGGAGCAGAAAGGAGAAAATGCAAGACGAGACCTGAGGTATTTTGTTTTAGGAAATACAGATTAAAAGAAAATAAACATTTTTGCTATATAAATACAATAGAATCTTCTCCTACTATTCTGTCTCAATCATTTTTTTAGTAATACTTGTTTTGTCACATGAATACTGGCTGCAGGGTTTTTTATAAGTAAAAAAAATGATTGAGACGCTACATTAGTAATACAATGAATGAACGATTGAACAACGGGAAAAACAGATTACTGGCAAATAAGTATTAATGTTTCATAATCCTGGATGCAGAGATGTCAAAAAAATTGCTCCATAAAATTATTCAACCTATGACGGCACAAAAAATGACATTATTAATCAAGGCTATTCTCCTTGCGGCCATTGTAAACCATAAATAACAATATTTCTGGAAAGAAAGGACGTGATCACATGCCAATGCCCCAGGAACGTACTTACACATCCGAAGACTACTGGAATCTCCCGGAAGGACAGCGCGCGGAGCTGATCGACGGGAAGCTGTATGCTATGGCTCCGCCGAACCGGATACACCAAAAACTTATCATGGAACTGACATCCGTAATCCATAACCACATAAAGAATAAATCTGGTTCTTGCGAAGTTTACCCTGCCCCGTTTGCTGTAAATCTTGCGGCAAATGATAGGGTATGGGTAGAACCGGATATCTCCGTTATCTGTGATAAAAACAAGTTGTCAGACCGCGGATGTGAAGGTGCCCCAGACTGGATCATAGAGATTGTTTCTCCCACTAATCCTAAGAATGACTATACTATCAAATTATTCAAATACCGTACTGCGGGCGTCCGGGAATACTGGATAGTAAACCCGATGAAAAAGGTTGTACAGACATATGTTTTTGAAGGTATAGAAGAATCGGATGTATATCTCTTCGAAGATGAAATCCCGGTTTATCTTTTTGACGGCCTAACTATCACGATCTCTGACTTATTATAGAAAAACCGCCCCTGCACCAACAGAGACGGTTTCACATAGATGTAACTCGCAAACCAGAGGATTACGGTATATCATCTACCTTCAGCAAGTAGATTATACCATAATCCTCCACAATTTACGAGGGTTATTTTTTATACCCTTTTTTAGGAGGACTATTATGCCAACAGCAAAGAAATTACCTTCCGGATCCTGGAGATGCCAGGTATTCAGCCATTATGAATATGAGAAAAAAACAGACGGAACTATTAAGAAAAAGCGAATTTATGAATCCTTTACCAGTGATGATCCCTCAAAAAGTGGTAAAAAGAAAGCTGAAGCGATGGCCGCTGAATTTGCGCTTAATAAAGATAGAATCGAACGTAGTGATCTAACTTTCAAGGAGGCCTTAGAAAAATACATAGATTCCAAGAGGAATATCCTATCTCCCACTTCAATCCGTGGATATGAAACGTTGCTCCGCAATGCATATCCTTCCCTACTAGATATTAAAACAAAACGGATCAATCAAGAAATGGTACAGAAGTGGGCGAATGAATACACACTGAATCATTCTCCCAAAACGGTAAGTAATGCGCACGGCCTTCTCGTGTCTGTCCTATCCGTATATGAGCCATCCCTACGCTTAAGAACCAAATTGCCACAGGCAAAACAAAGAGATATTTACACTCCCTCAGATAACGATATTACAACGCTCTTGAAACACATTAAAGGTACTGAATTGGAAAAGGCGGTTCTTCTGTCTGCTTTCGGTACCCTGCGTCGTGGGGAAATTTGCGCGCTGACTGACAAAGATATCTCCGGCAACACAATTATAATAAACAAATCAATGGTACGATCCAATAACGGGGGATTTGTCATTAAAACGCCAAAGACAACCTCCAGTTATCGTGAGATTGTGTATCCGGACTTTGTAATAAAGAAATTTGAAGGCATCGAAGGGCGTCTTGTAAATATGTATCCTGAAGACATCTCAAAAAACTTTGGCAAAATACTAAAAGATGCCGGACTCCCACATTTTCGCTTCCACGATCTGAGACACTACTCGGCATCCATCATGCACGCTATCGGCATTCCGGATCAATATATTATGGAAAGGGGTGGTTGGAAAAGTGATAAGGTTCTGAAGGCAGTGTATAGAAATATAATATCCGATGAGCAGAAGAAATTTACGGATCAAATTAATTCTCATTTTGAAAGTATGCAACACAAAATACAACACGAATAGAAAAAACGCCGTAAACACGGCGTTTTATAAGTGGACCTGGCGGGAGTTGAACCCGCGTCCGAAAGCCCATCCACCAGAGCATCTCCCATCACAGTCATTACTTTTACATTCCCTCTGCCGGCCGCCTAATGACAGGCTTCCGGTTTCAGTAGCTTCATAAGTTCTTCCATTCCCTCAAAGCTTTGGAAACGAAGTACTCCGCCTAGTTGAAGCCGGTGACTTAAGCAGCGGATGACTTAAGGCCGACTGCCACTTAAATTAAGCAGCGTACGCTAATTCTCTATTGTCTGCGTTTATATTTAATTGGAACTTTTAACGTAGTGTCCCGCTACGGATGGCTTCTCCAACTTCCAGACCCCCGTCGAAACCAGTACAAGCCCTAGATCATGCTGTAACACTGGCTGCAGACAGTCTCTATTAGTCTTACCCTATTATATGGAAGGTTATTCCCTTTTGTCAAGTAATTTTTCTATCAGACCTGTCAAAACTGTTACGGCAGAGTATCCATATCCATAATCTCCCCCTCATCCCCAATCTCATAATACACCACCTCCTCTGGATATTTTTTCAAAATCCTCCTGCCTCCCCGATCCCCGGTAAGGGCAAGAAGCTCTTCCCGGTATTCCCGCGAGAACCACGTCGGATTCCCTACCGTATCCCCGCATCTGACACTCCCAAGAACCGCCTGCTTCTCTTCCATCTTCACCAGGAACTGCTCCGCGCTCTTCTCCGTCAGATAAGGCTGATCTCCCACGAAAAAAGCATACCCTTCTGCTTCCTTTGACGCAGCCGCAACACCCGCCCGCACAGAATAGGACGCCCCCTTCCTGCTGTCCGGCGAGAAAACCGGGCGCACAGGCATCCCCTGCGACCTCATCCTCAATATATCGTCATAGATCTCATCATACTGCGTTACCGCCAGAACCTCCCAGGACTCATGCCTCCCGCAGATTCGTATCAGCCGTTCCAGAAGATGCCGATAGAGCGGCTTCCCATCCAATTCATACAATAACTTGTTTGAACCGAACCGGCGGCTGTTCCCGGCCGCCAGATAGATCAATTGTACATTCATCCTTGTGACACCTCCCAAGCTCAAAGCCAAATACCCCGCAGCATGCTGACAGAATATCAAAATTCCAATGCAACATGCTAACGGGATATCTAATTTCCAATGCAGCATGCTGACAGGATATCTAATTTCCAGCACAGCACGCCGCGGGGATCAAAACATTCTGACCGCTCAGGCCCTCTCAACCGCCCCTATACAGCACGCCCGGACGCAAGCCGGCTCTCTGCCTTCCCTCAGACGTTCAATACAGCCGTCGCATTTCTCCAGCTTTCCATCCGCGTCATAATGAATCACACCTTTGGGACAGACAGACTCACATACCCTGCAGCCGGTACATTTCCCTTTGTCAACCAGAATCAATCCGTATTCTTCTTCCCGGTAAATGGCTCCGTTAGGGCACTGCTTCATGCACAGCCCGCAGTGTATGCATCCCTCGCAGACATTTTTCTGAAAATCCTCTTCTGCCACCGTTCGAATAGTTATGTTACTGTCCGCATCCTCTTCTTCCGGCAGATGATGCTCCGCGATGCAAGCCGTATAACATGCATAGCATCCTATGCATTTTTCTACATTAAACCTTAATTTCATCCTATTCTTCATCCCCTGTCTCACCTGATTTCTCCACTCTGCAGAAGTATCCTTTAAACCCAGGGAACCCGGATATCGGATCAAGATAATCCTTCCCGATCAGTTCATTGGCGTCTCCCTTAGCGCACCCATGATATATATACACGACTCCTGGCTTCCCCTGGACATTATAAAAGGCAGTTCCTTCGATCTCTCCTGACGGAGAGATTACCCTGACTGAATCTCCATCCGCAATCCCGCAGGCCTTGCCGTCCTCTGGATGCATCTCTACCATCGGAACCGTTTCTATATTCTTAAGCCAGGGCATCCGATAGAGTCTGGAATGGAACAACTGGGGCTTCCTGCTGCCGGTATTCAGGATCAGCGGGAACTCCTTCCTGTCGACTGCGTCATTGTCCCGGAAATCATGATACACAGGCAGCCCTTCGTACCCGTGGCTGTCCTTATAGCGCTCCAGCACAAGGGATCTGAACTCTACCTTGCCGGACGGAGTGCAAAACGGCTCGTTCTCGTATGTCTTCACTGCAGGCGGGAACAGGTTCTTTCCCTGCATTCCCTCAGGACGGCTCTTTAATTCCTCCAGGGTAAGCCCGGACGGTTCAAGGATATGCTCCATATAGGCCTCGTATCCGCTCTCGAGCACTTCGTCGCACATTGTGTGATCCTTAAGCTTCATTCGGCGGTATACTTCCATGACGATCTCAATATCATTGCGGCTCTCCCCTACCGGTTCGATCGCCCGGTTCGAGAAGAAGAATCTGCCGCCCATCCCGATATGCACCTGCTCTCTTTCATAAGACGTACATGCCGGAAGGATCAGATCCGCTGATTTGGACGACTCCGACATAAATAATTCGGCATTTACATAAAAATCTAATTTCCCAAGAGACGACTGCAGATACTCCGGCTGCGGCCACATGCGGTGGTTCAGCCCCATGGCAAATACTGCTTTGATCGGATACGGCTTCTCTTTCGCTATGTAATCCGCAAGCATCGTACACTGTGCTTCATCACAGGACAGATCGAACCACACCGGGAACTCCTTCTGGCCGATAGCCTCTTCCCCGTCGAAACGCCTGACCTTGCCGAATTCATTTGCCGGAGAAAACGGTCCCGGCTGCGTCCGGTTGCCGCCCTCTATATCATAATTGCCGGTGAGGGCGATCAGAGCGAATACCGCCCGGTAATTCTGCACTCCGTTGATATGGTGCACCACGGGCGACGCAGAGAACATCAGTCCTGCCGGGCCGTTTCCCGCATATGTCCTTGCCGCCAGCCGGATCTTCCCGGCCGGAACTCCTGTAATCTTCTCCGCCTTCTCTGGGGTAAACTGCTGTACATACTCCCGGTACTCCTCAAATCCATAGACATATTTGTCCACGAATTCCTTATCATATAGATTCTCTTCTATGATCACCTGCGCCATAGACAGCGCAAGCGCGCCGTCCGTCCCCGGGATCAGCTGCAGGTGGATGTCCGCGTCATGAGCCGTCACCGTACGGCGCGGATCTACGTCTATGATCCTGACTCCCCGTCTCTTCATCTCCTGAAACATCTTGCTCATAGGTGTATTCGTATGATACGGGTTAGAGCTCCAGATCATCAGAGTATTTGTATTCTTAAGGTCCGGCCGGCAGATTCCGTTGCCGTACAGCGAACGCCACGCAAGCGCCGCCGCCTGGAAGCAAGTGCTTGACTCCGTACAGAAATTCGGCGAACCATATACGTTGGCAAGCCGCAGCATGGCCGGACGGTACCATTTGGAATACCCCGCGTAGAATACCGACGATCTCGCACCGTATTCCCTGCGGATCCGAAGAAGATTGTCGGCTGTCATCTCATAGGCCTCATCCCACGAGATCCGTTCAAACTTCCCCTCTCCCTTCTCTCCGACCCGCTTCATCGGATAGAGGATACGCTCTTTGTTATATACATACTGCGCAGCGGCAGCTCCCTTGGCGCACAATCCCCCTGACTGCATAGGGGTATTGCGCGCACCCTCCACGGAAATGAGCCTTCCGTCCTTCACATACGCGTCCACCTCGCAGCACGGCCCGCAGGTGGAACACGTCGTCTTAATAATCTTCGTTTCAGACATATTTTTTCTCTCCTTATATCATTAACACAGCAGACGAAAAATCAGGCAAATCATATGGCTGGTTACTTATTATCCGGTATGCTGCGCCGTACACCCCTTCCGCATCCATAACAGCGATAGGAAGCCCTTCACACTCTGATCTGGCATTTCCATGTGTATCGGCAGTAACTACATAGATCCTGAATCTGTCCGCCAACGCTCTTAAGCGCTCCTTCATATCGTCAGGAACGACCCCGTCTGCGGCGATCGTTCCGTTATAGTCCAGCACCAGATAATCCAGAGACAATATCTTATAACCCGGAATATCGATCTTCATCCCGCTTCCCTCCAGATCGGCAGTTAGCCCTGTAACTTGGGCAGCCTCTGGGCGATCTCACGGTTCACCCGATTACGCAATGTGATCAGATACATATCCGACTTCGGATACCGCTTGAATGTCACCGGCTCGGCAAGTTCTCCTTCGATCAGCTCCATCACATATTCCTTATCGGTCAGGGACTCAAGCATCCTTAACGCCCTCAGATCCGTAAGCGCCTCATAGTGAACCATCATTCGGATCGATTCTTCCGGATGCCCGTCTTCTCCCGGATACACCAGGAACGGATCGCCGGACGGGAATGCATTGCAGGCATCCGTCACCTCATAGGGATTGATATGCTCGATCGAGAACTGGCTGTTATAGAAATTATATCCCCAGTGCAGGATTCCCTCGATATCATACTTGAACAACTGCACGCCGTAGATCCTGTTCCGTGCCGACGGCATAGCCATAAACCGGTTGCTCACCTCATAGAACTGCCCGGTACAATAATAGGTCCACATATCCGTAAGCCCGTGGGCGAGAAATTCTTCGATCTCATTATTCCCCGGGATCGGCTTGTCGATCAGGCCATGACGGTAGAACTCATAGCTTGACAGCGCATCAAAGGTATGGAATCCGTCCAGCATATTCCCCAGCGATTCCTTCGCCGCCTTGAAGCTCTCCAGATCCTCTTCCTTTGGTTCGTCTGAAATGTGGAAGTATGTAACCTCGGCGATCCCCCACTCACGAAGTTTCCCGGTAAGCTCCGGCAGGAAGCTTTCAAGGAACTTCGTGTACTCTCCTACTGCCGGCGTGTGCCATCCGAAGATCTTCTCTTCCTTACCGTCTATTACCGCCACCACCTTCGGCGCATACTTCGCTCCCCACTGGGAGAACAGGTGCGACATCTCATAATACTCAATACCGCAGGATTTACACAGGTCAACCCACCGCTTCAGCCTGTCAAATCCGAAGGAATATTCTCCGTCCTTCACTTCCACCTCGATCAGTTGCGTCGTTGTCCTCTCCAGACCCACCGCCGTATCAAGCGGCGTCGTAAAGAGCGGAGTCAGCATCATATTGCAGCCTCTTTTCACATATTCATGGAAATAATTCTCAAGCAGCTTCCAGTGCTCCTCGGAGAATACCTCCACATGATAATAGTCCGCCAGACAATCCGCATGCATCCACTCCGTATGAATAAGCGAAAGCTTCGGCAGAACCGCACCGATCACCGTAAGCTTCATCACCGCAGAGCATACTGCTTCGCCTTCTTTCACCAACTGGATCTCGATCTCGTAATCTCCCGCTTCGATCTCTTCCGTCACATCTACGTCGATCCACAGGCTCCGCCACTGATTGGAACACACGATCGCTTTCCCGTCCTTCAATTCCCTCAGAAGATCCGGGTACAGCCCGGAAGTCGTTTTCAGATAATTGTCGTCCACGATCCGGTTCGTGGCGCGCCCCACCGGAACCTGCTCGACCGTCCTTACACGGACCTGGTTCACTATCGGCGACAACACTCTGACGTCCAGACGCTCCCGCATAAAGCAGTCTCCCGTATACGCCGCCTGGAAAGATACCGTCTCTCCCCATAGCGCACTAAGCTTCAGACACTCCGGCTGATATACCGGCGTCTCGTCCTGGAATACCTTCGCTAAGGAACTCAGCAGCTTCATCTCGTATTTGATCTCTTTTTGTTTAAACATAACATCTTACCTCTCTGATTCATTTCCTATTGAATGAAAAATCCCACTCCTATCCCAAGATCCCGGCCGGAGAGGACATATTCCTTGGCCCTTCGCCGAAGCGTCGTATCCTCCGGGTACTGCTGTTTGTCCGAAAGCACCTCTCCAAATATCCTCTGCTCCGCCTGAGGATATTCATGACCCACCTTAGTGACTTCAAATAGATTCTGGAAGCGGACAATATTACTGTTCTCCGGAAGAACTTCCTTCAAGTGCGGTGACAGCAGCCAGGAGTCGCAGACGTATACCTGATACTCCTCCCCGAAGAAATCCTTCGCAAGGCAAAACGATTCCTGGCACATCTCCATCTTCAGCGGCTCTCCTTCCGGGATATGTACATTCAATGCCTTTGTCCCTGCCGGGATCGTCTGTTCTTCACCTCTCATATCCTGCTCTACGAGGACCGGCTCGAACTGCAGCCTCCCAAGCCGGAACAGCTTAAGCTTCACCGACTGGCCGAGCCACCACAGCTCATCCAAGCCATAAACGCCGTGCTTCCGGTAACATTCCCTGCACCAGATCGTAATATCATAGAAGGTCTGGTCAAATACCCAATCAGCATATCCTCTCTTCTGATATTCCTCATAGGTATCGAGCGCCAGTTTCAGATAGAACTCCAGCGCCCATATATATCTGCCGTCTATTTCCTCCCACTCTTCAATAAACTGTCTGATGTCATGATAAAATTTCCCTTTCCAGACTTCGTATTCTTCCCCGCCGATCCGGTCCGTACGCGCCAGTTCTCTTGCTTCCTTGGGCAGACGGATCCGCTCCATCAATTCTTCTGTCTTCATTGTCCGCACCTTTCTCTGTTACACACATCGATCCGATTAAAAACGGTTCGTTAATTAACCGCCTGTTTCTTCACCGTCTCCAGCGCTTTTGCTACCGGCGGCAAGGATATGATAACCAAGGTTACGATCCCTTCCGCACCAAGATAGCTTCCCTGATACACGGAAGAATATACCCACGGGTTCATCCCTTCCGGCGCATACGCTGCAAAAAATATCACACCTGATAGGGTCGAGAATACAAATCTCCCCAGTACCCCGGCAGCATATCCCAGCTGCAGGCCATACCTTTGGTTTCGGAATATCCCTGCCAGACCAAGCGCTCCAAATGCAAAAGGATAATCAAATAAGACCTGCCAGACCGAAACCATATATGGATCGACGATAAGCTGCAGGATCCCGTATGCCGCCCCGGTAAGTATTCCATAGCCGGCTCCGAACCAGTTCCCTATAAGACAGATGAATAACATGGATAATAAAGTGACCGAACCTCCCATCGGCATCTCCCATATCTTGATATAGGAAGTAACCATCGCAAGAGCGATCCCCATTGCTGAAAAAACGAGTTTCTTGACAGCAGAAGACGCACTCCTGCTTTTGATAGAATTAATCTGTGACATTATGAAATTCTCCTTTCCTTACGCCGGCATTACCCGGATCAAGTTTAAAGGGTCTGTACGTTCACACGTACATCTCAGCCGTTTCCAGCGCCCCTGAGTACATGTATAGGATAAATCTGTACCGTGAAAAAGTCAAGCAAAAAAACGCGCGGCCATTAATACCGCACGTTTTCCCATCCATACTTCTATTTACAGAATCTTCGACAAGAACTCCTTAAGTCTCGGCTCCTTAGGATCTCCGAAGAACTCCTTAGGATCTCCTTCCTCCTTGATCAGGCCTTCATCCATGAAGACGACCCTGTTCGCCACTTCTCTTGCGAATCCCATCTCATGGGTAACGACAACCATCGTCATCCCCTCTCCTGCAAGCTGCTTCATGAGCTCCAACACCTCGCCGACCATCTCCGGGTCCAGCGCCGAGGTGGGTTCGTCAAATAATATCACATCCGGGTCCATGGCAAGAGACCGCACGATCGCGATCCTCTGCTTCTGGCCGCCTGACAGGGTGGACGGATAGACATCCGCCTTATCCTCTAAGCCGATCCGCTTAAGAAGCCCCATCGCCTGTTCTCTTACCTCGCTCTTGATCTGCTCGCCGGTCTGTGTAACCGGGATCAGCTCCTTCTTATTGCCGCCGCGAAACAGATTCCCTAACCGGATTCTGCTGTTCTTTTGCTTCGCTTTCTTAAGATCCTGACACCTTAGATATACCGGCGCCATCATAATATTCTGGAGCACCGTCTTATTGTTAAACAGATTAAAATGCTGGAATACCATCCCCATATGACGCCGGTGCACGTTAATATCCACACTCATATCTGCGATATCGACACCGTTGAATATGATGCTTCCCCCGCTCGGATCCTCCATACAATTGAGACAGCGCAGAAAGGTGCTCTTCCCCGACCCGGACGGCCCGATCACTGCTACGATATCGCCCTTATTGATGGTTATGTCAATTCCTTTCAGAACCTCTGTATCTCCGAAGCTCTTCTTAAGATTAATTACGTCTATCACTCTTCTTAAGGCTCCTTTCCATCAGCTTCACAAGCAGTGAGATCAACAGCACCAGCACGATATAGATCAGTGCCATCACCAGATACGGAACCATGAACTCATAACTGTTGCTTCCGATATAATTAAACGCCACATACAGATCCGCTGCTCCTACGAAACTCACGACCGAAGTCTCCTTGATCAGAGAGATGAACTCATTGCCCAGAGTAGGCAGGATATTCTTGACCGCCTGCGGGATAACGATCTTGACCATACTCACGCCGAAGCTGAGCCCCACTGCGCGTCCCGCTTCCATCTGACCCGAATCCACCGACTGGATCCCGCTTCGCATGATCTCGGATATGTACGCACCGCTGTTCAGCCCGAATACTAACATGGCGACTTGAACGCCGGTGATCCTCCAGCCAATGATCGGCAGCAGTACATAATAGAACACCAACAGCTGGACCACCATCGGCGTTCCCCGAAACAGCGCAACATAGAAGCTGCATATTCCGTTCAGCACACGCGGCAAGACCTTATACTTCGGAAGCACACGCACGGTCGCAATAACGGTTCCGATCAGAATTCCTATGATCAGACCTGCCACCGCGATGGTCAGCGTGTTCTTAAGCCCTTCCACGACCTTGACATAGCCGCCCTGTTCCAGGAATATCTCTATAAATTTATTTACTTTCTGCTCAAAATTCCCCATAGCTATCCTTTTACTGCATCTCGTTGATTGCTTCTGTAATTGCTGTCGCCGGAGCCGCGTCGATGATCACATACTTAATGTTGCCGTTCAACATATCCTGCACTGCGAGAGAACCGCTCTTATATGTGACGCATTTTGCCGGAAGCCCGTCGAATCCCCAGTCTGCGTCGCCTTCTACATAATACTGGCCTGTGGTTCCCGCCTGCACGCCGATAGAATCTGCGTCGCCAAGCTCACCGAGAGCTGCCGCTACTGCGTCCGCATCTGCACATCCGTCGAATGAAGTATCGCTGCTTGGCACGATCAAGCGCTGAGACGCCTCGTAGTAGGCATCTGTAAATGTCACATACTCTTCTCTTTCTTCATTGATCGTAAGACCTGCCATAGCAATGTCGCACTTCTGCTGACTGACCGACAGACATACGGCATCAAAATCCATGTTCTGGATCACCAGTTCTTTGTTCAGTTCCTTGGCAAGCAGAGACGCGATCTCCATATCAATACCATAATAACTCTCGCCCTTTGTATACTCGAAAGGCTCGAACGCCGCATTGGTAGCCACTACAAGCTGATCCTTAGAATCATCAAGCGCCGCGGACTCTACCGCTTCCGGCTCGCCGTCGCCGAAATATTTGTCGCAGACTGCTTCCAAGGTACCGTCTTCCTTGATCTTGCCGATAAATGCATTCACCTGATCCAAAAGCTCCGGCTGAGTCTTGTCCACTCCGAATGCATACTCTTCATCAGTCAGGTCAATGTTGATAACTTTCGCTGTCACTGCCGCTGAATCACTGCCTCCCTCGCCGCTTCCGTCAGAGGAGCTTCCAGAACCGTTTTCTGAATCTCCTTTAGAACCACATGCGGCAAGAGAAAGCACGCAAACCGCAGTCAACAGTACGCTGATTAATTTCTTAAATTTCATTTTTCATATCCTCCAGAATTTATTTATTAATTATTTTGCATAAAAATACAAGCTAGTAGATATTCTACCATGTTTTCAGCAAAAAACAAGTGGCTTTTTCTACATATTTATAGAAAAGCCACTTGTGATTATGCAAGAAATGTCTGAACCGCAGCCGCGATCACAATAATGCCTCCAAGAACGATCCGGTAATACCCGAATACCTTGAAGTCATTCTTCTTGATATACCCCATCAGGAAACGGATCGCAGCGATAGACAATGCAAAAGATACCACGCACCCAAGTATCAGAAGCCCGAACTCCTTACCGGTAAAGTCAAACCCGAATTTCAGCAGCTTGATCAGGCTCGCCCCGCACATCGCCGGAATGGCAAGAAAGAATGTGAATTCTGCCGCCACCTCTCTTGAAATACCGATCAGCAGCGCGCCTACGATAGTCGCCCCCGATCTGGAGGTTCCCGGAATCAGCGCAAGCATCTGGAACACACCGATGATCAGAAGCATCGGAATAGTCAGCTCCGAGATCTTTCTCACCGACGGCTTGCTTCCCGCATTACGGTTCTCTACTATAATAAAGAGCACACCGTAGACGATCAGCATAACCGCCACCGGAAGAGGCTTATAGAACAATTCATCCAGGATATCGTTGAAAGGAAGCCCAATGAGCGCCGCGGGCACCGACGCGATCACTACCTTAAACCACATCTGCCATGTCAGCATCTTCTGCTTCTTCGTCTTCGTCGGCGAAAACGGATTCAGCTTATGGAAATACAGCACAACGACCGCCATGATCGCCCCTAACTGGATCACTACATTGAACATCTCCATGAACTCTTCGCTAAGCCCCGGCTTCAATATATCCCCCACAAGAATCAAATGTCCTGTGCTGCTGACCGGAAGCCATTCCGTGATACCCTCGACAATTCCCAGTACAATTACCTTTAATATATCTAACATCTCTTTCTCCTTTCACCTTGATACCTTTTTGATTAATTCCTAATCTCTTTCATCTCGATACCTTCTTGATCTGATTCTTAAGCTTTTTCACCTTGATACCTTCTCGATCTAATCCAATACATATTCTTCGATAAAACGCGCCACTCCGTCTTCATCGTTTGAAGCCGCAATATAGTCCGCCGCTGCCTTTACCTCTTCACGTGCGTTCCCCATAGCAACACCGATTCCTGCCTCCTTAAGCATCTTCAAGTCGTTGCAGCCATCACCGAACGCCATGATCTCTTCCCGTCTGATCCCCAGAAGTCCGCCGAGCCATACCAGCGCCTTCCCCTTATCGACGCCTGCTGCATTGACCTCTATGTTCCTGTCTAATGCCCCGGTCACCTCGATCCCCTCAACTGCTTTCAATTCCTCTATCGCGGCATCCCGGTCCTCTACCGTGACAAACAATCCCTGAACCTTGTCTACGCTCCTGTTTTCAGCCTCGAACCTGGCCCTGACATCCGGCACCGGAACACGGGTCTTCAGGATATAGCCGGCCATCGGAGGTGAATCCAGATAACGGCTGACGGACCTTAAGGCATCTTCCTGGGCATATCCGATGCCCTCATAATAGATCTCCCTAAGAGAATCATAATGCTCAAACACTTCAAGCACCTTCCTTGCAGTTTCGCAAGGCACAAGGCTCTCATACAGCGGTTTGCCGGTCTTTATCTCCACGATTCTTCCGCCGTTCGCCGTGACCGCATACCGGATTCCCGGAAATTCCTTTAACTCTTCCGGTACTCCGCTATAGGGCCTTCCGGTCGCCGGCAGGACGGTGATCCCTTCGCCGACCGCCCGTCTGAGAATCTTCTCCGTATATGCGCTTAATTCCTTCTGCGCCGTCAATAATGTGCCGTCCAGATCCATTCCGATCAGCTTCACCTTAATCTTCATATGCCGTCAGTTCCTTTCTGTCCTTTGTAAATAACATAAGCCCGGTACTGATCCTGTCTTTCGACTGCTCATAAGCCTGTTTGCCGTGCTCGATAAGCTTCGCAACCGCCGCCTCATTCGATGCCGGGACGAACAGGACCGTCTCTATAGTCGGCGCCATGATCACCAGATCATCCTTCAGTTTATCCACACACACCTGCCAGATATGCTTAAAACACAGCCAACTCGCCTCATGCCGCCCGTCGGCCAGTATCGCGAATCCCCCGTACCAGGTATTGGCGATCACAAATTCCACATCCCTGACCAGATTCTCACATGCGGTAAAATATAATGCCTCCACGTCGCATCCGGGAGGAAGCATGTTATCCTTAAGCACTTCATACACATCTTCGCCCCGCTTAATAACAAATATAATCTTCAGCCCGTTGATAAATGACACTATCGGAGTATCTTTTTCTGTAATATTTTTCCCGTTCAAAGCCCTGGCACACGCAAGCTCTCCCCTCACCCAGGGATATATATGTTCCTTTATATTGTCCAAAATATATCTGTTTTCCTCGTATTTTCTCATATTTATCCGTTCCTCGCAATCTTTATTTTAAATCTATAATAACAAAGTTTGCTTTATAAAGCAATTTGTTGTATAATATATTGAGCACACGATAATGATAGAAAGGATACTTATATGATAACCCAAGAAAAGAAACGTATATTACGGTCGATTCTGGCTGTTGCCGTCTCTGCCGTAACAATTGCTTCTGTGACTATTCCGGCCCACTGCGCTCCTTCTGCAAAAGAGCTTGAGATTACAACTTCTGATCTGAAGGAGGATTTGAATGACCTGAATAGCCAGTTGTCATCTTTGAGTGCTGATTTAGATGCCGCTTCGGCCCAGATAGAAGGATTGTCCGCCGAAGTAGAGAAAGCCAAACTAGATCTGGCGGCAGCGCAGCTGAATGAGGCGGCGCAGTATGACGCCATGAAAGACCGGATCAAGTTCATGTATGAAGGAGGGAATCTTTCCCTGCTCCAGATTCTATTCTCTTCGGAGAACATGGCTGATTTCCTTAACAAAGCCGAATACGTTACAACGATAAGTACATATGACAGGGCTATGCTGGAAGAATTGAGCAATGTCCGCGTCAGTGTAGAAGACAAGCAAAAGGAACTCGAGAACAAGCAGGCCGAGCTGTCGGTGATGCACAGTGATCTGACTGCGAAAAGGGACGCCCTGAATTCCAAGATCACTTCCACTTCCAGCCGTTTAGAGGATTATTCCGCACAGCTGGAACGTGCGCGCGCTGCGGAGGAAGCCCTCAGGACCGCACAGAACAATGAAGTATCGGGTTCCGTAACTCCGCCGGGCGGCAATGGACAAGCTTCGAACAACCAACAGAACAATAACGGACAGTCTCCTGCCCAGCCCAGCACCCCGCCGGCCGGCAGCAGCCAGCCTTCGACGCCTTCCGGTACAACGAACGTCGGTTCAACTCCTGCAACTGTGAGTGAAACTGCTTTATTCGCTGCGATCCTTGAATGCGAGGCCGGAGGATATGACCCTATGCTTGCGGTTGCGACCGTAATCATGAACAGAGTTGCAAGTCCCAGCTATCCGAATACCATCAGCGGAGTTGTCTATCAGTCAGGACAATTTTCTCCTACATGGAACGGAAGCCTTGATAAGGCGCTGCAAAGAGGACCTTCCTCTACCGCATATTCCGTCGCACAGGCTGCGTTAGGCGGAGCCAGACATTCCGCGGTCTTAAACTGCTACCAGTTTAGATCTGCGTCGACCGGTGTTTCCGGAATCAATGTGGGCGGTAATATTTTCTTTTAAGTTATCGCGAACAACTATAACAACGAGGCAGCTTGTCTGAACTGCTGCAGCAATTCATAAGTCAGGGGGATGGTGATCCAAACCGGATCATCATCCCCCTTTAGACAGAAAGGAGTATGTCATGTCAGAAGCAAAGGTAACCCAAAACCAGATTACCGAAGGAGTGATCTGGCGTCAATTACTGATCTTCTTTTTCCCGATCGTAATAGGCACTCTGTTCCAGCAGCTATATAACACAGTGGATGCTGTCATCGTGGGCCGTTTCGTGGGGAAACAGGCTCTCGCGAGCGTGGGCGGCTCGGCGGCTGTATTGTCGAACCTGATCATCGGATTTTTCACCGGCCTTTCCGCCGGAGCTACCGTGATCATATCCCAGCATTACGGCGCCAAGAATGCACGCAGCCTCCATGACAGCCTTCACACTGCTTATGCATTTTCCGTCATTGCAAGCATTGGGATCGCCATCCTTGGATGGTTCCTGACTCCCTTGCTTCTGACTGCCATGAAGACGCCTGCAGACGTACTTACAGATTCTATACTGTATCTCAGGATCTATTTTCTGGGCATGATCTCCGTCCTGATCTTCAACATGGGATCCGGAGTCATGCGCGCGATCGGAGACTCACGCCGTCCTCTGTACTACCTGATCATCTGCTGTCTGCTGAATATCGTGCTGGATATCATCATGGTGCTTGTCTTCCATCTCGGCATCGCCGGAGTCGCGATCGCAACCGTCATCTCGCAATCTGTCAGCGCCCTTCTGGTTACCAAGGCGTTAATGACCGGCTACGACCTGCTGAAGCTTACGCCTTCAGCCATCCGCATCGCGCCGTCCATGCTAAGAGCTGAACTGCGGATCGGATTCCCAAGCGGACTTCAATCCTGCATGTACGGGATTACCAATATCATCATACAGGCCGCTGTGAATGGCTTCGGTACAGACCCGGCGGCGGCGTGGGCGGCATACGGCAAGCTGGATGCAATATTCTGGACCGTATGCGGGGCCTTCGGCATCGCGATCACCACCTTTTCCGGCCAGAATTACGGAGCCAGACGGTACGACCGGGTATTTAGAAGCGTCCGGATCTGCCTTGCAATGTCACTTGGCGTATGCGGGGCGCTTCTGGTCTTCCTTATGGTCTTCTGCCGTCCGCTGTATCATATCTTCACAACGGATATAAATGTCGTGGAGATCGGAGTCTATATGCTGCGTTACATAACGCCGAGTTACATCGTATTTGTGTTTATCGAGATACTCTCCGGAGCGCTCCGCGGGATCGGCGACGTACTGTTCCCAACCCTGATCACACTGGGCGGCGTCTGCTTCGTGCGCCTTCCCTGGATCCTCCTGGTAGTTCCAAGACACCATGAGCTCTCCGCGATATTGGTCAGCTATCCTATGTCGTGGGTGGCTACTGCGGTACTGCTTATATTATATTACTTTTACCGCAGAAAGCATCTGCATACTTAAGTTAACGTAGGATTCGGTTAGTCTGAAGCGGCCTTCGTGCCGCTTCTTATGCGCATCATGCGCCGCATTATTTCTCTCTTTCATTGACGATACTTCTGTTCTTCGGTATATAACGCATATCGCTTACATTGTAGACCGTAATGAATGCCGCAGGATCTTCCTTGATAACATACTGCATTAACTTCTGATATTCATTCTTATCCACAATGGTAATGATCTCCGTCTGTACCGTACCTCCATACGCCCCCTCTGCCTGATAAATCGTCGCTCCGCTTTTCAAAGTATGTAAGATCCAATCACGGATCTGTTTTTCCTTATCCTTAGAAATGATACATACTCTTCTCTTGATATTCTGCCCGAAAATGAAATGATCCAGCACCATACCGTTCAGATAAGTTCCCAGAACGCTTAACACCACCGTCTTCTTATCATATACAAACGCCGAACTCAACGCTACCAGCATACCGCTTACACTCATCGCCTTGCCAAGATCCATATGCAGATACCTGTTCAATATCTTTGCCACAATATCAAGACCTCCAGAGGATGCATTCATATTGAACAGAATGCTAAGACCGATACTTACTGTAAAGATATAGCAAGCCACATCAAGCACAGCATCTCCGGAAAGCGAGCCGTTATTCGGCAGCAGGATCTCAAAGATTCCGATAAATACAGGCAGCAGAATAGACGTATATACTGTCTTAAACCCAAATTCATGCCCGCAGAGCAGGAAGCCGGCTATCAGCAAGATCACATTCAGGATCATAGTGATCGCAGATACGGTTAACGGTATAAAATTGGACAATACGATCGCCAGACCTGATACCGAACTGACTGCTGCATGGCTTGGAATCAGAAAGAAAAATACTGCTGCCGCGATAATCAGCGTGGCTAATGTCATCACAAATAATTCCCGGATCGTTTTCTTCATTATTAAATAATCTCTCCTATTCTTGAACTGCAATTAATCTCACTGCAATTGGATAATATCATATCCATATTGCAGTGTCAACAATTGCCAGATCTCAGAATTCATATTCAAAAGAAGCCCTGTCCGTCTCAAATGCAAACAAAATGCGCCCGCCCTTCCGGCATCTGTAATATGCCCGGCAAGCCGCGCTCTCCCTGATCGTTCTCGTCATACTTCCGTTGTCAGGCGCCCTTAGCCGGCTCCCCATTCCTTCGATCAGCCTTGCTTCCAGCATAACATCCCCCTGGACGACCCGAAGCCTTCCATCCCGTACCTGAAGCGCTTTTGCCCCCAGATAAGTCGCCAGACGGTATTCCCTGCCCTTCCACAGCACAACGCCGATTACGCCCCGAAAACGAATCCCCGCAATCGGCACATCAGCCACAGCCAGCATCAGAGAACCTTCTTGCAGCTTACATTGTGTCCATGCATATTCCCTGGGAAATGACCGGCCCTGATCCCCTTCCCAATATCCAAATGCATTCTGAAACAAATATTCCCGCCCATTAACACACACTCTGCCGTTGACCGTATGCCGCATACTCAGTACGCTATGCCGGCATTCCAGAAAAGGCAATACAGAAAACGGCCCCATAATATCATATTTCAGCGGAAGCAGCGGTCCGAATCTTAATTTCCCGCTAATACTTAGCTCAGGCGTGTGTATCGCCAGAAGTATCCCCCTCTCTCCAAATCGATTTCTTTCTATCCGAATGCCCTTTCCCATCCTCTGAAATGCCGAAACAGGATAATCAACATTCCATGCGTGATCTTCTGTAATGATCTGAACGGAGCATGATTTCTTCTGTTCTGACCTGTGAACTGCCGGTATGACCGATAAAGTCTGAGACGCAGACTGGCATTTGAAATACCATCCATAAAAATAACTGTGCATAATTCTAACCTCCATGTTATATTTTTCCTCAATTGACATTTATTTATGCACAGTTGAATAAGTACCGCTTGTACCGATTCAAAACAGACAGATTACACATTCAGTTTCTAAGCGGACAAAACTATTAGTACATTATCAGTACTTTAAGAATGAAAGGAATACAGGCGAGACCTTATATAAGCGCCCAGACAAAATTTTTCTGAGTCAAAGCCCCCGCTGCAAACAACAGGGCAGCAAATTTGTAGCGCTGCAGAGCAGTGGGGTATATGACCCTCGCGGCAGTCGCCAAATGTGCATGCAAGCATGCCTGCTTGGTTCGTTGCTCGCGGGAATAGATATAAGAAAAAAGCCTCAGAAGTCTTAAACTTCTAGGCTTTTAAGAGGCGCAGACCGGATTTGAACCGGTGAATCAGGGTGTTGCAGACCCATGCCTTACCACTTGGCTACTGCGCCATGACGAAACATCATTGAACATCATTGCTTAAAACATCAATTCTCATATGTTCCAACAGAAAACATTATAACAAATCCTCATTGTCCCGTCAAGATAAAAATCTCCAAAATCAATTTAAAATCAATTTATTTTACCAAAAGCCTAAAATCCCAAATCATCATTCACAAGAATAACTTTTAATCTCTTCGCCCTGTCAGAGAATCTGGTTATCAAAAACTGGCAGCATATAGTATCTACTGATTTGCAGTCAAAACATATCCCGGCTTTGCAGCACGGTGTATCCAGCTCAAACCGCTGGGCATTCACAGGAGCAGCCTCATTCCTCGCCCGAGATACCGCGTTGTCCACATCCTTAACCACCTTATTCATACCGATGATCATCAGAACATTCCGCGGTCCGTTAGCTATTGCGGATACACGGTTACCTATCTTATCGATATTGACCAGAACACCGTCTTCCGTAACTGCATTCGCACTTGTCAGAAAATAATCGCAATCATATGCGATCAGCTCGATCTTGCGCTTCTCTTCCGGAGTCTTAGCCGCTTCCCTGTTGTATGTCATATAATTACCTTCGCAGACTGCCTGTTTCAGTCCGATCTCATTTACAGACATCGATCCTCCCCACGAAATACTGCTTCCCTCTGGAATCCACTCCAACGCCTTGGCAAGTGCATCTTCCCGCGTCTCGGCATAATATCCTTCCATATTACGGGACTGAAGGCCTTTTATAATCCTTTCTCCCAATAAGCGGTTTCTTTTTATGCGGTTTTCATTCATTCTTTCTTCCTCCTTTGCTCCTGTTCGTATTTTAATAAAAATATTCTTTTCCCAGTCTCAATATATAGATCGCTACCATGATTTTTGTACGGTTTTCATTTTTTAGAATATCATATCCCAAGATCTTCTTTATCTTGTCCAACTTGTAAGACAGCGTATTCTTGTGGCAATAAACTGCCTTCGATGTGTTTACGACACTGCATTCATTTTCAAAATAGATCTCCAGAAGCTTCATATAATCGGTATGATTCTTCTTATCATACTCAAGCAGCCCGCCCACAGTTTCCTGCACAAATGCCGGACAGATCGCATCCTCCTTAACATCTGCAAGAATTTTATAAATACCCAATTCATCATAACTCAGCAAGTTCCTGGGAATCGCTGTCTTAGTCAGCCTGTACGCCGTATATGCATTCTTATAGGAGCGGTGGATATCCTTGATTCCTTCTACCATCGTTCCGATTCCTACATATATATTCGGATCACTCTCACATATCTTCCGAACTTCTTCCTGTATCTCTGCCATAGTACATCCGGCCGACAGTATCGTAAGCCTCCCCTTCTCTTCATAGGTGATCGTATTCCCCATAATATAACGGACGGACTTTTCAATCTTATGCAGCCATTCATTCCCCTCTTCATTATCATATATATGGCAGCTAAGAATAATGATCGTATAGGCCATATCACGGAAAAATCCGTTCCTCTCAAAATGACTGAGGTACAACCCTTCATTATCCGGATAATATATTGCATTCTTCAGCGCTGCGATCAAATTCGTCTCCCGCTGCTCATTCTTCAAGAGAATCTCAGCAAACAGACGCATAATATCTATGTACGGCGTCGTCCATGTCGCTGAAAAGATCGGGAATCTTATCTCATTACAATAGTCTATGATTTTTTGCGGAAATGTCTTTTCTCCTCGGAATGACATAATCATTCCGCCCGCATGAACCTTATTAAGTTCTTCAATATAGCTTCTGACCCACTCTTCCGACGCAGCGCTTAAGCCTGAATTAAAAACCAGTTCATCGCCATGCAGCATCGGTATAAATTCAATCTCCTCTACCGTATGCATCCAGGCGATCGATTTATCAAAACAACTGTCTGTATGAAGCTTTACATTATATTGCGGCGGAATCTTTGCGTACAGATATTCCAGTTCAACTGCCATTCTCTGTCACCGCCCTTCTTTGCCATAGCGCGTCCGTCCAGCGCACATGCACTGCTTTCCGTGTATGTTATTTTCTACAGTATATCATTTTTGTGCCTTGCATACAATTATTTTTAAAAAATATGTCTCTCCAACCCATAGCAAAAGACATTTGTCCGTGCTATATTGTATTTGGAACACAAATAATGCTGTCAAGCATCCCCCCGAGATCGTGTTTCATAATTTTTACCTTTCAGATTATTTTTCAAAAAAGACCCCTGAAGTTCTGCTTCTGGGTCCTTTTTCTGTATGCCGTAGTTTTTCCGGTTTCCACATTGTAAACTCCCTGCAAATATGATAAGATTGAATACATTCTGAGAAAGAGGAAGTGTAAATAATCATGAATAAAAAAGAAGTATTGGAAATCCGCAAGCAGTTTACTCCAGACAACTGCGCGATCACCCGCATCTGCGGCTGTTATGTAGACCATGAAAAAGAGAAAAAAGCGGAACTGAAAAAAGCTTTTCTGTCCCTTCCAGAGGAAGAAGCTTTTAAATATTTTGATATTTTCAAGCATACTCTTTCCGGCACACTCGGGAAGAATCTGATCAATATGGAATTCCCGCTGGATCAGGAATTGAACGGAGGATCTCAGGAATTCCTTCTGAAGCTCCGGGACAGCAGGCTTGAAGATGATATGTTGATCGAAGAATTCTACGATAAAGTGATCGAGAACTATATTTACGCCGAAAACTACTATATCATCCTGATCCATGCGGTCTATGATGTCCCTGGCAGATCCTCGGACGGACTGGAGATGTTTGATGCATCGGATACCGTGTACGAGCACATTCTATGTAGTATCTGTCCGGTAAATCTGACGAAGGCCGGGCTTACATACAATACCGAGACCAACAACATCGAGGACCGGATCCGCGATTGGATCGTAGAAGGGCCGGTAAAAGGTTTTCTCTTCCCCGCTTTTCAAGACCGTGCAAGCAATGTACACAACATCCTGTATTACACCAAGAAGCCGGAGGATCTACAGCCTGAATTGATCGCAAACGTACTTGGAAGCACAATCCCTCTGACAGCAGGCGATCAGAAGACTACCTTTCAGACAATTATCAGCGATACGCTCGGCGACGAATGCGATTATGAGGTAGTCCGTAATATCCACGATAATCTCAACGAGATGCTGGAAGAAGCAAAAGAAGAACCGGAACCCTTGGAACTCTCCAAACCGGATGTTAAGAAGCTGCTCACAAGAAGCGGCGTTCCTCTGGATAAGCTGGAGTCCTTTGATGAAGAATTTGAAATGGCCGTAGGTGAGAAAAAGACTCTTCTCGCGTCCAATATTGCCAATGTCAAGACATTTCAAATTGAAACCCCGGATGTTGTGGTGAAAGTTAATCCTGAGCGGTCTGATCTTGTAGAAACCCGCGTAATTGACGGACGACGATGTCTGGTCATCGCTATCGACGATCATCTGGAAGTGAATGGAATCGAGATACCATGCACTGCTATTTCCGGCAGTACAGAATACAGAGAATAAACTTTTTACAAAAATTTGAAAAAATTTGCAAAAAATCATAAAAAGTATTTGCAAAAATTCCACTTATGTGTTAGAATACTTTTTGTGAGCGGAGATGGCGGAATGGCAGACGCGCTAGATTCAGGTTCTAGTGGGAGTTCATCCTGTGAGGGTTCAAGTCCCTTTCTCCGCATTGAATGAGAATCCCGGAAGCCTTGTGATTAAGGTCTTTCGGGATTTTTCTTTGCTTTATATTTCAAAAATGGGGCACGCTGAAAAACGGGACTATCAACGGCGGGCGAATTCCGTTCATTCTACCATTGACTGGCTCAGCTAGTTTTGCTATCTGTGATGTATTTACCTTGTTTTTACTATCTTTCAATCATACTGTAATGTTCCGCTCTATTTCCATAAACATTTCTCATTTTATATCTTGCTTTTCAAAAAACATTGTCGTCACCAACATTAAAATCACTGTTAAAGCCACTATGACAAATACAGCGGTTAATACAAGTATCGTTGAAGCTGTGCCATTCAGAATAATTTGATTACTCCAATAATTGGGAAATAGCCTTGAAACAAAATTTTCAGCACCAGCCAGATAATTTTCAGCATACATAATTACTATCGTTAAGATAAAAGTAACGAATGGATTCGCAAACAGTCCAACAAAAAAAGTAATACCAATCAAGAGCAGATACATCATCATCTGCAAAGCAATGGAACTCAATACATTTATAGTGGAAAAGCCATCCATTGTAGATGCGAACGTTCCCGTTCCCATTGGCAAACTAGACACAAACAGATAATAAGAGCCAATACAGACCAGAATCGTTCCCACAATAAAAACAATTGCCACAATAATAACAGCCAAATATTTTCCCCAGACTACGGTTGACCTTTTTCCAATCCGTAAGAGCATCAATTTGATCTGACCACGTTCAATCTCCCCTGAGAATTGAAATGCTGCAAACAGAATGAGTAATAATCCTATGATACCAAGCCCAGACAATACATTCCAGACGATAAAAACAAAATCCATGCAGGAGTAAATGCCTGTGTCGCCAGTTATTAGATTTAGTTCAATTAGCCCATGCGCATATCCAAATGTAACAACGATTGCCAACAGCATAGGGATAAACAACATCAAGCTGCTCTTTCTCCGGCTGTTCTTATATAGTTCTGTTTTGATAACTTGTGCTAAACTCATGTTATTTTCCTCCTCTATCTCATCAACTCTACAAAAGACTTGCCACTGTTTTTCATATCCGTATATGTGTTGGAATATGCAATGATGCCATCATTCAAAATAATGATATCATCAGCAAGGTCGCAGACCTCGGTAAGCTGGTGGCTGGAAAAGATGATAGATGTTTCATTTTCTCGACAAAGTTTACGCAACAACTCTTTTACATCTTCAATCCCGATAGGGTCAAGCCCTACGAACGGTTCATCCAAAATCAACAAAGCAGGTTTGGTAATGATTGCCTGCGCAAGTGCTAGCCGCTGCTTCATGCCAAAGGAAAATGAGCGGACACTTCTTTTGCCGGATGATTCTAGTCCTACAAAAGAAAGAAGTTCGTGGATGCGTTTATCCTGCTCTGCAACATGAACAGCTTTTGTCAACATCATAACAACTTTCAAATTCTGATATGCAGTCATATCATCGTAAAAACTTACATCTACAAGAGAACCAATTTCCGCTTTCAACGTTTCATCTGAAAGTTTCATCCTTTTTCCATGAAAGATGATTTCCCCCTGATAATTGATATTTAATCCAAGAATGGACTTCATCAATGTTGTTTTCCCTGCGCCGTTCTTTCCAATCAAACCAAGAATATGCCCCTGTTTAATTTGAAAAGATACGTCTTTCAATACAGGATATTTCTTATATCCCTTTCGAAGATGCCGGACATCCAGAATAATATTTTCATTCATACAGTATTTCCTCCCTATTTCTGTTTGAAGTCAAAGACCTCGCGGCAGTCGCCAAATGTGCATGCAAGCATGCCCGCTTGGCTCATTGCTCGCGGGAATAAACCAGCACGGCAATGACAGCCAGTACAATCAAGATTAAAATTGCAAGAATTAATTTCGGCATTCGTTTCCCTCCTTTGCTATGCATATACTTTAACATACAAAAAAGCAGCTACCGCAACTGTCCTCAAAACAGCGGGTAACTGCCCTCGAATCTATTGATAAAAAAGCATAACGCTTACAGTAAACACATTCTTGTTATATTCATACTCCATCGTTCCGTAATATTTTTCTACTGCCAGTCTGACATTTTTCATTCCCCATCCATGATGCCTCTTATCCGCCTTGGATGTTTTAAAATTTCCTTTGCTGATTACCGGTTCTTCTATACAGCTATTCGCAATTTGTATAATAATGAATTGGTTAATACGCCGGATTATTACGGACAGTATTTTTGCAGATGCTTCTGGCAACTTTCCACACGCCTCCATCGCATTATCCAGCAGATTTGTCAAGATTGTGCATAAATCAACTGGGGCTATCTTACAGTCTTTTGGATATTCCGCATGAATACTTGTTTCTACATTCTGTTGTCTTGCAAACTCGGCTTTCTGGCTCAAAATGTAATCAACAGCCTCAATGCCTGTATACCGTTCTACAGAATAAGCAGCCCTATCTTTGCCAAGCCTGTCAAGATATATTCTTGCTTCCTCAACCTTACCGTCTGCCAGATAGCTTTGAATCATGGAAAAATGATTTCCCATATCATGATATAGACGGGCATTTGATTCATAAGACTCTTTTGCAACTTGATAATTCTTTGCCAGCAACTCATTTTGCAGAGCAATACTTTCCTGTTCTTTCCGTATCTGGCACAAACGATAATAGAAATAAACCGAACAGATCATAAAGACAAACGCCAATGCTAAAATTGTCTGAAACAAATCCGCCTTAAAATTTGTTACGATATTTGTTGACATCCAATAGGTTGCGCTGACAAATCCTAATACAGCTCCCGCCAATGCAATTCTAACTTTACCCAATTGTACCGTTGCCCTTTTTAATATAAAATGGACAATCCACACAATAAGACCATCTGCCAGTTTAAATAAGATAATCAAACATAAGCGCATATTGCTGAAGCCAGCTTGAAGTTGTGCTGAAACCGCATAACCAGTAATATCCTCAATAAATCTTAAAATGGAACCTTCCACAAAATTCAGTCCTGTAAGATAAACCACCGCCACAAAAAGAAAACTAAAATAATTTCCCTGAAACAGTATACATGCACCAAATGAATATGCAAAAGCACCATAAACAATCGTTGCGAGACTAAATGAAATATCTATAAAATTCAACAAAATTACTCCAACAGTAATAATGTTTGCAACTGCCAAAAACATAATAATCTGCTTTTTCTTTTTGAATTGTGTTGGTGCTAACACATGGATAATTGAAAAATAAAATAACGATTCAACGAATGTTACCAACCATTCTACACATATTTGAATGCCAATCATATTTGCTTCCTCCAAAAGCGGAGCATTTTTATCTTAAAATCGGAAATGTTCGCTTTACTGATTACAACACATTGATTGTCCGAAAAGAGTATACCAGCATCATCTATACCAATCACATTTACCAGATTTACGATACACCCTCTATCCGCAAAACAGAAATATTCCCTGCTTATTTCCTCAAAGACCTGCGACAGTGTTTTTCGTACCGATTGCGTTTTTCCTCCCGCCAAATGAAATACAGCATATTTTCCATCTTTTAAAATATACAGTATTTCTCTATATGGTAACTGCTCAACATGATTTTTAATCTCAACCGTGTAAAATTCATTCCGTTCCAGACGATACAGTTTATAATAATCTTCCAACGCAAACGGTAATTTTTCGTTTATGGCTGTTTTTGGAATATACCGGAACACCGAAAATTCATAAGCTGTAATCGCATACTCCAGATGAGATGTGATAAAAATGATTTTCGCAGCGGGCATAGTATCATGAATCATTTTTGCCAAATCCATCCCGTCAATTCCGGGCATCTCTATATCCAAAAGAAGTAAGTCATAATGGATTCCATCCTGTAAGTCGTACAGCAAATTCTCACTGGATTGATATGTCTGAATTTTACAGTCCACACAATGCTTCTTAAAAAATTTATCGGTAATGGTTTCAGCACAGGAAACGCTTTGTTTGTTATCATCACAAATTGCTATATGTATCATTCTGCTTTTCTCCATTTTTCTATATTCCATTCAACATTATACTGTACTTTGACACGGTTCTCAATGACAATCTTAAAGAAAATAGGAATAGGCTATCCTGCTCCCGCACTGTATGTTACTGCATAAGCATGGAAAAGTTTTATTCTGTAAATGTAATCACTTCTTAAATGCTTTATAGTTTGGAATAGTGTGGTGCTGGCGGCCTATCGCTTGTTTTCAGTTGCTTGCTTCTTTACCGTGCATGAGCATTCAGGGAAGGGGAACAGTAGGTAACCCAATCATGAAATATGGCGTTCTTACATATGCAAACATGCATGGTATTCGTGAAATTGACCGCATTGTTGAACTTTGTAAAAAAGATCTGGATTTCATTTGGCTCGCACAAGGTGAATAGCTCAAAAGAGATGCTTTTTATAGTTTTATCAATAATAAACTTACTGGTGAAATCTTAGATAATCTGAATTACCAACTCTTACGACAATAAAAAAGGAAGGCTTCATAACATTAGAAACACTTTTTATTGACGGAACAAAGATGGAAGCAAATGCAAACCATTACACTTTTGTATGACGCGGAACACTTAATGATCATCTGGTTGGACTTCTTGTTACCATCGATTCTCTTTATCACAGATACAACGGATTTCTCAAAGAAAACAGATATGATGAAAATACAGACTGGGGAATGCTCAGATGTTTGTCATCGATGGCATTCCGATTACCGTAGAGAATTATTTTATCATCCATGGGTATGTAAGTAATGACAGAACAGATTACAATACTTTGATTCCGGTAATTCAGAGACATATCAAAGCTTTTGATGAAGGATTAAAAGAGCTCTCTGCAGACAGTGGGTATTGCAGAAAGAAAAAATTATTGATTTTTGATAAAAAGTATTGACTCCCACGTAACGTAATACTATATTCTTTTCTCATAGAAGCAGAATAGTGTACGCCGGCAAACGCTCTCTTGCTTCTTCACAAATTTAAGGAGCTGATAAGAAAATGCGTACCATAAGCCAAGTTGCAGAATTGACAGGTATAAGCACCCGCACATTACAATACTATGACGAGATTGGACTGTTAAAACCAAGTGAATTAACCGGGTCCGGCTATCGCCTATATGATGATGAAGCCTTGCAAAAACTACAGCAGATTCTATTTTTTAAGGAATTAGGCTTTAAGCTGAAAGAAATAAAAGAAATCCTGCAAAAACCAGATTTTGATAGAATTAAGGCTTTCAAAAGACAAAAAGAGTTGCTTCTGCTGAAGCGCAATCGGACAGACAGACTTATACAGCTCCTTAGCCACTTAGAGAAAGGGGAACAATGTATGAGTTTTAAGGAATTTGATCTGTCTGATTACATCACAGCATTAGAAGAATTTAAAAATAATAGCACTGATGATGTTGTCAAGCACTGGGGAAGTATTGAAAATTTTGATATGTTTATTCAGAAAATCAGAGATAATGAATCTGAGGTAGCTAAACTCGCTATCAAGCAATTCGGCAGTATCGAAAATTATACCGAATCCATGAAACATAATTTAGAACATTTCTCTGAACTCATGGATAACTGGCATTCTAAAGTCTCGGAAGAAATGAGAACAGATGATAAATTTTTTAAATTAGCCTCACACAAGGGAGAAGACGTTGCCTCAGACAACGTACAAAACTTAGTTAAGGAAATAATTGCATACGCCCACGGAAACACTCTGTTTGAAACAATTGGAGATGATGATAAATATTGTAATATGATTATCGAACTTTATTCTAATGATTATCTTAAAACTGTAAACGATACTGAGTACGGTACAGGTGGCTGCGATTATGTTGCAGAAGCCTTTCAATATTATTTACACAAAAGCAAGCAGAAATAAAACGGGTATCATGTACCTGCCTCAGTATTCAACATACAATTAGAGCTATTTTAGAGTCAACAGACATAAATTCGTCCCGGAAATGCTACTTTTATCACAATGTCATTAACTTAAGAAAAAGAACAATGCCGGATATCATTACACCGCTATATAGGGTAAAGATATTCGGCATTGTTTTGGATATGAAATCCTCATAGCTATGTCATTTTACTGTATTTATCACGTAGTTCTTCCACGCATCGCCTAATTACACTATTGTTTAGTAAGCTCTTTTATGCGTGTTTGAATTTTTTCCCGCAAGCTGCCCTTTTGTCCGATGGTAATGACGGTCTGGCCTTACGGGAACAAGATTTTTACGGATGTCTTCATAGATCTGCTGGAACAGCCTGTCCTGTTTCTGCCTGTCCGGTTCCAGTAATATATAGATGAGGTCATTTTTCAGTATCCCTATGCTCAATGTCCGGTTGACCTTCATTTTATGCTTCCTGTGGCTCTCTTTTTCATTCAGTTCCGCCTCTGCATCGCGGATGATATCTTCCGCAAGGTTACTAATATAGATTGTACTGTAAATATCCTGCAGCAGCAGGACCGGCTTCGTCCCTGTGAAGTTCTCTATCTGAAGGCGGTCCTTCAGCGTCTCATATGCCGTTTCTATCCCCCATCTCATATGATAGAGTTCTGCAATCTGTACGCGGTCAAAGATTTCAGAGGGGAGGTTTGTGATCAGTATTTCTTCCCGTCCTTCCACCAGCGGCACTTTTACCATCCGCAGGGTGATCTCTCCTAGATCCTCCATGCGCCGGCCGATATCCGTTCCCTTATAATGTCTAACGCGGCTCTTATCCAGATGGATGTCTACCCATTCATCCGGTTCAGACAGGGCGGCCTGCTCTTTTTTATAATCGCAGGATTTCAGACGCACTAGAAACAGGATGCCTTTCTCCATCATCCGGATAAAAGCTGCAGTGGACGGGTATCCCCTGTCCATGACGACCAGAAACGGTTGGGAACCGCCGATGGTTTCACATACGCGGTCAATCTGTTCTTCCGCAAGGCTCATTTCATCAAACTTACATCTGCAGCAGTCACTCTCCAGAATCATGCGGTTCATAACGTCATACAAGCATCCAAGCCCTATGGAAGCCTGCGGTTTTGTCCCTTTTCTGCTGGAAGTTCCGAATTCTTTCAGGGTTTCCCCTGTAGTAGGAATATTGATTCCTGAACCGTCCGCGGCTAGAACCAGATATCCCTGGAATGTAGAGAACCCAGGTTCTGCATAAAAGTTCCTGTTATGATGGCGGTAAAGTTCATAAAAAGCCAGCGAGTTAAGCTTCATGCGCTGTTTCAAGTAACCAGTCTTTGATATTTCCATTCCTGGATGTGCAGTCTTCATATCATTTCTCAGTTCCAGACTCAATGTAATCCCCTTTCGGTTTAACATGGTAAACAGAAGATCTGTTAAAGGCATTTTTCGGTTTCTTATAAAAGATGATGGATTCCCATTTCTACAAAAATCCTGAAATTCAACCTGATGGATCAAACTGATATCACAACAGGCTCGTTTTTGAGAATTATTCATATAATCACCTGCCTTATGGAATACGAAAAATATCAGTTTCCTATTTCAATTTTACAGCAAAAAACAGAAAAAAGGAACCTTCTACAACTTTAAATGTAAAAGATTCCTTAAGTTAATGACGTTGAGTGTTTACAGGCTTTGCGGCTTAGCTCCAACTATTCGAACTCTTTTTTCAGTTCGTTGCAAGTCCTGTTTTACATCGCTTTTCCTTTTAAAATCGTATCATTTTGATGCGTTCTTATTTCTCGTTTATATGGTTTCAAAGCTGGTGTACCCAAATTGTACCCAATATCAAATTACCTACACTTACGTCATTTGAATCGGAAAAGCTTCTGCCTTTCCAAATATCTTTTCAATATTATGCCTAATCTCCTCCAAATCATCAATATACAGAATACGCAAGTTTTTAATTGCCCTCGTAACTGCTACATACAAAATATTTCTGCCCCTCTCATACTGTTCATATTTCGGCAAATCTTGACCGATATCTTCTCCATACTCCTTAAAAAATAATTCAAATAATCCTTTATCCTGTCCAAAATCTTTTCCTAAAACTATAATAACATTCTCATACTCCAATCCTTTAGTGCTGTGAAAAGTATGATAATAAATTTCTTTACCCTCGTCTCGATTTACATAATGGAACCAGCATAACACTTCCTCAATTCTCAAATTTAGAATTTCTCCAACAATTTGCTTTGTTTCCACTTCTTCATCATATGAATCATATAATGAATGCAGAAAATATTTTAACACTCCTTCATAAGAAATTTCATCAATGTCAAATATTCTTTCTATAATAAATTTGTATGTTTTATCACTAGATGCTTTATATTTTCCAAATATATCAACTAATAACTCATCCAACGTATTGCCATTTAATGATTGCAACAACACTATAAGTTTCTTTAAATCGGAAAAACTCATATTTCTGTACTCGTCTGTCGGCAATATATCTCTTAATGCCTGTTTCTTTTCCCGTACTTCTGTATATAATTTCAGCAATCTATATAACAAAGATTGAACTTTTCCTAAACGAATCGTGTCGTGGCTCAATAATTCTGTATTCAATTGCTTATATCCTATCCCTTGATACACCCCTGTACTCTTAAATGCCTTGTATACATTAGGAAAACCACTGTAATCTGCTACCATTTGGTTCGTTGCAAATAAACAATGAAGTGAATTCTTCATGTAAATATTCCATTGTTCTACACATAAATCTACAAATTTTCTCACCACATCTTGATTACCGTAATAAAGTTCAACACTCCCTCCTTCACTATCTAAATAAATAGATTTTTGATTAATTTCATCATTACGCACCTTATTGGCAACATCAATTATTTCTGTATAGGATCTACGATTATACAACTTAGTCACAGTTTTCAGATTTGGATGCAACTGCTTTAGTTTAGTTCCAACACCAGTATCATAGACATTTTGAACTGAATCTCCAAAATAAGCAATAAATATCTCATGCTTTATTTCTTTTGCATACTGTCCTACGGCATTCATTATTTCAACAACAGTATCTGCTGTGTCTTGATATTCATCTATAAGAATATATGGATAGGAATCTATTACTATCTGTTTCATTTTAGGGTATTTTTGAATTAATGCAAATCCGTAATCCAGTAATGTATCATGGCTGATTCGCATCTTATCTAAACGGTCACGATTAAACATTGGATCATAATAAACTTCTCTATATCCCTTCTCACCTCTGTTGATTTTTTCCAAGCAATCTGAATATCGTTTTCTTCTAAAAAGTCTATCAACCAGTCCTTTAAACTTTGAAACATTAGATATAAGTTCTGAATATTCTCTTCTAATTTCATCAGGCATAGCATCCTTAAATTCTTTTGCCTTTAAATTATATGCCTTGTTATAATTAGTTTTATTTTCAAACATTAACTGAAAAAAATGTTCCTGCAATTCTTTATTCAATTCCCTATACTTTTTGTAATCCTCCTTATTAGACAACTTCTCGTCAAGTTCTTTTATGGCACTATTTAATTTTTCGATATGTAAACTTAGCAAAGCTGATTTTTGCCCACTAATAATATGCCATACCCTATCATGAATAGTCGTTATATCCACTATATCAGAAGCGCCTATTTGTACTTTTATGTTATTTGCTGCTACATTAGTATATGTGATACAGGCAATTTTTTGATTGTGATGTTTCAATCTTTCTCTGTTCTGTTCAACAATATATTTCAGACACTCTACTAATGCATACGTTTTTCCCGAACCTGCACCAGAATTAAAAACAGTACTCTCAAATCTATCACTATATTGAAACAGCTGATTTAAAATCTCTTTTTCTTTATCCTGATCTTCATTACTAATTTTAGATAATCCCATCATCTTCCTCCTAACTTTTGCTCTATCCAATCAAGTCCATCCGATATATATTTAGGCAATTGAGGGATTTTTTCTTCCAAGTCCTCGTTTACAATTTGATAAAGCAATTTGCTTGCAAATTCCCCTTTACAATTCGATAATTTTACCTGCCATTTATATGAATTGTCTATATTTTTCTTATATTCAGGCTTAATTCCGACAATACTCGTATAAATTCTTGGTTTTAACTCTTTAAGTATGTTGTTTATAACTTCATTATCATAATTGTTTAGAATAAGCGCTTCCTCAAAACTTGTGGCATAATATCCATTTATTTTTCCTTGATATGCCAAATACAGATTGTCATTTTCTATAAATGTTGAAATATTGGACAAATCAGAATCTCCCTTCAAATCAATTATGGTAGCATTGGTTGTCTCCCTTCCTTTTAAACAATCAATTTGCTCATAAGAAACTGTCCTTTTAGCTTTAGTATTATCTATGCTTTCGTTCTCATCCTCGTCTTCATTTCCTCGTTTAATATCCAGATCTGTAACTATCAGCACCGGAATCCCAAGTGCTTCAACAAGCCTTTTATACAAAAAACCATGCGCACCATTAATATTAAAGATAGAAATATAACGTCTATTTAACTTTTCTTTTTTTTCAATATAATATGGCAATATTGTATCTTCCGCAAAACCTTCGACAAATATTGCTGCATCGGAAAAAAACAATTCAGATACTTTATATTTGATGTGTTTTTTTAAAAACCTAAAACCTCCTGACTCTTCATCTTCGTTTTCTTCCGGCATAATTCTTTTGTTATTTAGATTTACAGCTATGGCATTAGATTGCTTTTCGCTTAAATAGCAAATATTATTAAAAGTATTCGCACTATGAATTTTGCTATTTAAAATATGTGACGAATGTGTTGTAATAATAATTTGGCTATTTACATCCTTGTTTTTACTCGATAATAAAAACCTTATTGCCTCATTTATATTTTTAATAAACAATTCCTGCATCTGCGGATGCATATATGTTTCTGGCTCTTCTATAGAAATAAGATTAATTTTACTATTAAATGATGAATCTGGATATTTTTCAATATAATCTATTATGGCAGCAATAATCATTACCAAATTAGTGTATCCTAAGCCAAACTGATCCTCTGGAACATTTGCGTTATCCTCAATATACTCATATTTAATGAGATCTCTAATTAGTTTATCAAACGTAATATCTGCACTCAACTGTACTCCCATACGTTCCATAGAAATTAGTCTTTCTAACACTTTCCGAATAATATCAGTATGATTTTTACTAATATTTATAGACAAATCACTATTAACTTCTTTCAGTTTTTTATTTATTTCTCTTTTCTCGTTTTGAAATGTATGTTCATATCTATATTTTATAATTTTGTTAAAAGCTTCTGTTAAACAATGCTCTGATTTTAAATGATTCGCTTTGATACATTGTAATTCCATTAAATTAGAAATTTTAAAATCAATGTCAATCTTTTCACCATTTTTATCATAATAATTTATTTCAAAATCCATACTATTTAGCAACTCAAAAAAATCTGCAAAAGTAACTTCTTCTGAAAACAATTTCTCCATTTCTGATTTAAAAAAACTTGCATCTGCAATTTCATATCTAATACAAATCTTCAATTCTGAGTTATTAACATCCTCAACAAGCATAAATGGTACTAAATTAGAAATTCTGTCATCGCTATTTTCTTCCAATTCCACTGTTAAAACACATTCTATAAATGGTAAATTTATTCGCGTATCATCAATGTCGTATTCCTTTAAATATCGTTGCAAATATCTATAATTGAAATCATTAATGCCAAATTTTCCATGATTTACCAAAGTATCCAGTGCTGTAATTATCGTTGTCTTGCCCGCATTGTTTTTTCCAATAATTAAAGTTGTGTCAGAAGCAACATCAATTTCTGTTATTTCTTCATTAGAGCTACCATTTTCAACTATATCTTTATCATTTTGGTTCCCTGTTTTTTTGTCTACTTTAATAAGCTTGGAACTAATAAATTCAATCTCATTTTGTTCCGCAGAAAATTTTCTATAATTAGTAAGTTTCAGACTCTTTAAATACATATAGCATCTCCTTTATCTTAATTGTATTGGGCGAAATAATAACACTAATTATCCTTCAATTCCTCTCCATACATCAATTGATTACGCTCTAACTCGTTCTTCAGTTCTTCTACCGTAGGCAACACAGTCATATACTTAGATGCGAATATCTGTTCACTCTCGTTCAAAACGGAATACTTTACCATCGTTTCATCTTTATCTGTACAAAAGATAATACCAATAGTCGGATTATCATCTGACTGTCTTTTCAGATCATCAAACATTCTGATATACATATCCATTTGCCCAATATCCTGATGAGTCAGCTTATGAGTTTTCAAATCTATCAACACAAAGCATTTCAGTATATAATTGTAAAACACTAAGTCGATATAAAAATCTGATGTTTCAGTACATATATGCATCTGCCTGTCTACAAAGCAAAATCCCCGCCCCATCTCTAACAAAAATTTCTACAAATTACTGATAATTGCATTTTCAACATCCTTTTCAATAACTGCACTATCATCTTTTATACCCATAAATTCTAACACATATGGATCTTTTACAAATTTAGGTGTCTGCCCAATTTTCTCAGGAAATTGCGTCGAGAGAATCCGTTTAAAATAACCTGATTTTATATTGCGCTCCAATTCCTTGACAGACCAATATTCATTTGCAACCTCATTCAAATAAAAATTCCGCTCTTCTTCATTATCCAATCGCATAATAGTTCTAAGATGTGACCAATGAATTTTCCCAATCAATGAATAACCGTAGGATTCCTTTGGAAATGTCAAATATAATTGTCTGCAATTCCTAATATTGGCAACTGAAAATCCTGTGCCATATTTATTGGACAATTCTTGCGAAAGACGTTTTATAAGATATGAACCGTACTTTGCTTTTCTATTGCCCTTTTGTTCCTGCTCAATAATTCTTTTTCCGATATTCCAATATGCATATGTCATGATATTATTAGCCGCTTCATATGTTTTACTTTTTGCCTCATCCAATATTGCATGAACATCCTTATAAAATTTCAATTCATCTTCTGTATCCATCAATTCTGTATTCGCCATTTTCATTCTCCCCAATTCGCTACACGCGTGTAGCGAATTCAATCTGATAATTATTAATCAACGCTTTCAATGAAATCCTTAATACAAGAAATCTTTCCATGTTTTAATAACACAGATGCTAAAATTCCATATAAGTCACTATTCAAACTTTCTAAAATTGCATCATATTCAGAAAATGTCTTGTCCTGACATAGACTTACAGGATTTGCCATGTTTGATGCTATGTTATGCATTTCATTGATTTCTGGATAGTCCTCATTGATTCTTTTATCTAACTGTTTCGCCGCATTGACAAACTCCACAGTCGGCTTTGCAGTATTAACCATAGTATTTATTTCAGTTACATCCTTCGACGCTTTTATATCATCATATTTGCTTTTTATATCAACTAATTTTACTGCCAATTCTACTTGTTCCTTATAAAAATGTATCATTCCCATTTCTCCACCTTATAACTTTTTTAGTGTTACAATTCTCACAAAATATCTGCAAATTTCTCAAAACAAAATAGCGTATCCAAAATTTCTATATTTAGATATATACCTTTTCCAATTCACCACACGCATGTAGCGAATTTAATACTTTTAAATTTTCAGTTTTAAAGGTATCTGATAACATTATTTCATCCCAACTAAATCCAAATACTTTTCAAAATATGCACGCAACCTATCAATAACTCTTTTCTTCGTCTTACTGCGGTTCCCTGCACTGCCACCGCCAAATCTTGATACTGCCGGCATTATCGCATCAACATCTGTACCTGTAGTTTTTAATACTCCATCACGGAAAGAATTTTCGATAAAAATATGTGTTTCCTTATCCTTTAGCTTTTCATCTTTTATAATTGCAACAAGGTCATTTTCCCGTTGCTCATCAACATATTTCAGCCACTCCCCGTCAACCTCGGTATCAGCATTAACCCTTAACAAAAATTCTCTGATAAGCGCTATTTTGCTTCGCAGGTTCAAGCTTGAATTGACTGCTTTTTCAATCGTAACTACAATCTCTTTATCCTTATTCCCATCTTTCTGATACTTCTTCACAAGCATTAAAATATAATCAATATTGACCTCGACCTGCTTTATAAGTTCGATCTCAAATACAATGTCATCATTAATATTTTCCTTTTCCCCCTTTTTGGGCTTGAACTCGTGATAAAGATCTATATACTCGCTCTGATAATCTTGAAAATCCCGTGGTGAAAGTATCTCTTGCCCAACAAAATCATCAAAGGTTGAGAGGATATTCCTCATTTTCAAAATTGCACCATACAAAGATATAAATTTTTTCTTGTCCTGCTCTCCTAATTCCGAAAAATGCCCAAGGGGAAATAGGGCCTGCAGCTTGTCAATCAGCTCTGCATATCCCTCATAGTGTTTTCCGTTTTCATCATATCCATTATAATAACTTGCATAGTTTTTCAGCAGAACAATACCGCCTGCCTCTTTATTCCCAAAAAGTGCAATCGCATCATTTGTTTCCTGCTCCAAGTTACGGAAACAGACTATATTTCCAAATGTCTTTACCGAATTGAGAATCCTGTTGGTACGGGAGAACGCCTGCAGAAGTCCATGGTACTTTAAATTCTTATCCACCCAAAGAGTATTCAGCGTTGTCGCATCAAATCCGGTAAGGAACATATTTACAACAATTAAAATATCAATCTCCCGGTTTTTCATTCTAAGCGATACATCTTTATAATAGTTTTGGAACTTGTCGCTTGAGGTATCGTAGGTAGTAGAAAACAGCTTATTATAATCATCAATAGCGCTTTCCAGAAAATCCCGTGAGCTTTGATCCAGTCCGTCTGTATTCTCAGAATTTTCGTCTACCACAAAATCATCATTCTCCGCCTCATTGACACCATAACTGAATATTGTGACAATCCGGAGCCTTTTCGTCTCTGGCAAGTTCCCCATTTGGTGCTTAAATTCTGTATAATAGAGCTTTGCAGCCGCTATGGAGCTTACTGCAAATATGGAGTTAAAACCTTTTATACGAATTTTATTCTTCTTTTCCTCTATCTCGTTTCTATTCTTTGCTGTAGCCACTTCTTCCACATTTTCCAAAATAGAAAATACGAAACTGTCTCCCCGATTACGCTTTGTCTTTTGATAAAAATGTCCTAATATGTAGGATACAATTTCACTAATACGCGACTGATTTAAAAGTGCCTTTTCTGTATCTATTGCCGATACCTGTTTGTCCTTTGCTTTATCGCTGTCCTTGATAGTTTTAATATAATCAATACGAAATGGAAGTACATTTCCATCATTAATAGCATCAACGATTGTATATGTATGCAGCTTTTCGCCAAAAGCCTGCGGTGTGGTACGCAGATCAGCGTGTTTGCCGCTTCCTGCATTGACCGAAAATATCGGTGTCCCCGTGAACCCAAAGATATGATACTTCTTAAAGTTCTTGACAATCGCTGTGTGCATATCCCCGAACTGCGACCTGTGACATTCATCAAATATCAGGACAATACGCTTGTCAAATACTTCGTGTCCTTTGTTTTTGCGGATAAATCCGTCTAATTTCTGAATGGTGGTTATAATGATCTTGTACTCGTGATAATTACCATTCTTGTCCTTGTTTTCCAACTGTCTCTGCAAAATTGCAGTAGATGTGTTGCTGTTCGCTGCTCCCTTCTGAAAACGGTCATATTCTTTCATTGTCTGATAATCAAGGTCTTTTCTGTCAACTACAAACAGCACTTTATCAACAAAATTGAGCTGGCTTGCGAGCTGTGCTGTCTTAAAGGAAGTCAGTGTCTTTCCACTTCCAGTTGTGTGCCAGACATACCCTCCTGCGTCAAGCGTTCCCAATTTCTTATAATTCGCAGCTATCTCTATACGGTTTAATATTTTCTCCGTAGCTGCTATCTGATACGGACGCATAACAAGGAGCAGTTCTTCTGTGGTAAATACACAATACTTTGTCAAAATATTCAGAAGAGTATGCTTGGATAAAAAAGTTTTTGTAAAATCTACAAGATCAGGTATCACTTTGTTATTTGCATCTGCCCAAAAGGAAGTAAATTCAAAACTATTACTTGTCTTTTTCCCTTTACTGGAACCTTTCTCCTGTTCCTTTAAATGAGAAAACCTTGTGGTGTTAGAATAATACTTTGTATTTGTGCCGTTCGAGATAATAAAAATCTGCACATACTCATACAGCCCACACCCGCTCCAAAAACTATCACGCTGATAACGGTTAATCTGATTGAACGCTTCTCTGATTGCAACTCCACGCCTTTTTAGCTCTATATGGACAATCGGCAAACCATTGACAAGAATCGTTACATCATAGCGGTTATCATAATTAGCCGGATTTTTCGCATCTTCCGTAGCATTTCCTATTTTTCCCGGCACTTCGTACTGATTAATCACTTGCAAGCGATTGTTATGTATGTTCCCTTTATCGATCAGCCTGATATTCTTCGTACTTCCGTCATCACGCTTTAAAACCTTTGTATAATCCTCTTGAATGGTACGCGTCTTCTCTACAATACCCTCGTTAGCATTTGCAATATGTTCCCGGAAAAATCTCTCCCACTCGCTATCCGTGAAATCATAGCCATTCAACTGCCCCAGCTTATGTTTAAGATTTTCTATCAACTCAGCTTCTGAATGGATTTGCAAATATTCATAACTCTGTTCCGTCAGCATACGGATAAACTCTTTTTCAAGCTCCGCCTCACTTTGATAACTGTCGGAACGCCTGCTCTCCGATGTATACTCTGCCACCACCGTACTTTCATTCATGGATGCAACCATATTGAATGTGCTCATTATACTACCTTCTTTTCTAAATATTCATAGAATCTTTTTGTATTGAACCACTCCCCTATAAATGACTCATAAAAATTCCAATGAATCAATCTCAATTTCTTAGATACAAACAAAATCATAACTGAATTTTGTGTTTCATTTTTATCTATAGCAAAATTCTTTGCTGCCCAATATTCAATCAGAACATATAACGCACATAATGCATTTATCACATTTTTCTGATTTGCGCACTTATAATTTTCTTTCCCATTTTTTATTTCATCCCTATGGTGTTTAATAGCATTATATGTAGTCCACCAACTCGGTACTTCACCATCCTTAATAGATTGCCATGGTTGCATTTCATTGTATTTATAATTTAACAACTTTACTTTTTCCTCTGCGATTGTCGGATACTCTCGATTTAAAATAGAGATATAATTCTTGATTCCACATCTATTCAATTCCAGATTATCATCCAGCAATTTACAAAATCTTTTACAAATAGTATCAATTTCACCACATATAGATAAATAAAGCTGCAAATATCTTACCGAAAAGGCATCATCATTGCACTCATCAACTTCGCAATATGGACTATATGAAAAGAAATCACTTTCCAATTGCTTATAATAATTCCAATATGTATTCCGAAAAGTCAATTTATCCATTGTTTTCTCCTACTTAAATGAACTCATATCTTTTCTTTAAAATTTAATAGCTTATCTCTATAATACTCATATTGCTTCTGCCTTGCTTCTATCTCTGCCGGAAGTCCTTCTGAAATATCATTGCAAAGCGCCTCAAAACGATCCAAAATTGCAACAATACGTTCTTGCTCAGATAAAGATATAATGGGTATTTTCGTTTCCAACAGTGTAGCACCACTAATATGCGGTACACCTGCGCCACGTTTCATATCGTTAAATTGTTTCTCCATATTTTTCATAACATAATATAAATATTTTGGAATAAGAGTATTTTCGTCTGCATCATACCCAAATCCATCTGTTATGAAAATAGGCTGATTCCAGTATGAAACAAATCCAGCAGAAGCACCGCTGCGAGCCACAACAACGACTTCTCCTTTATGATTAGACTTATCAATATAATAAGCTGGTTCCTGTCCGCCTAAAATGACAGGAATATCCCCACTAGCCGTATCCTTTTTTGTTATATATTCACCGCGAAATACTTTTACCACACTTCCAAGTTCTAAATAAATAGCGCCAAATACATACTGGATCAATCTAATTACATTCTGTCTGTCTGTCTGTCTGTCTGTCTGTCTGTCTGTCTGTCTGTCTGTCTGTCTGTCTGTCTGTCTGTCTGTCTGTCTGTCTGTCTGTCTGTCTGTCTGTCAAGAATTGTCTCGCCGCATTCAGCGAATGTCAACAACACATCTCGATAATATTCATACTGTTTTTTCCTCGCCTCTATTTCTGCCGGAAGTCCGATATCCAAATCGTTACAGATTTTTTCAAAATTATCCAACACCTCAACTAACTTTTTCTGCACTTCTATAGATGGAACCGGAACCTTATATGCAAGAACTTTCTGAAAGTCTAAAGAATCCACTGTTCCCCCCTTCTTTTTTGTTTTTGCAAGAATATCTCTTCCCTTTCCCTGAATAACGTGAAACACATAACGTGGAAGAATATCTTCATTAACCACAAGAATTTTAATATCTTGATTTACAGTAGTTTCAAAAGGAATATAAGCAACCGGAAATGTATGTTTTAAAATTCCAGATCGAGTTACCACTGCAATACTATTAGCCGGATGCACCGTCATAGATGTTTCTTCCACAGCTTTTTCTGTAATATGATCCTGAGTATCATACAATGTTGATGCTTTCATATCTTTAGATGAAATCCAAGGAACTGTACCATCCTCCCAAAAGCTCTTTTCAGCCATATTTGGAGTCTTTCCGCCTGACCATTTTCCCAAATCAGAAAGTGATTTTATAGGATGCTCTTTATTGTAAGAAAGTACTTTATCCCGGTAAAACTCATATTGTTTCTTCCGAGCTGTAAGCTCGGCTGTAAGCTCGGCTGTAAGTAACGTGAAAGAGTCCAAAATATGGACTATTTCACGTTGTACCTCCAACGGAGGTACAGGCAAACGTATTGCCTTTACAATATCTGCATTTAAATTTTGTACTGCACCTCCAAAAGAGGCTCTTTTTTTCATTTCATTTTGTATATCTGTTGAATTTAATAAGTAATACAAAAAGTCTGTTATATAGTAATTTTGAAACTTACTAATTGCTAACCAGCCATCATGAATACAGCCATCTATATCCAAAATATATGGTCTACCAAAGCTCATTGAGTTTGATAAAATAAAATCACCTTTTTTTACAAATCTTGATTTTAGTGCTCCTTCCTCTGTAATCTTCTCAGCACTTTTTCTAATATATTTATCTCCAACCGCAACATCTCCAATCTTAATCCAATTTACTCCATTGCTGTCATCTGTAATATAATTTTTAATGAAACATTCTAAATCCCCCAGCAGAGCTGGGGAGACTAGCAGACGCAAGTGGCGATAAACAGAGTACCAGAATATCCCCCGTTGTATAATAGGTGCAGGTCTGGCAAACCGCACAAAACACAACGGAGGTATATTCATGGACACTCAAAGTTTATCACATAGTCGCTATAATTGCACGTATCACATAGTATTTATCCCGAAATATCGTAGGAAAGTGATGTTTGGGGATTTGAGAAAAGAGGTAGGCGAAGCCATTAGCAAGGTATGCAAGATGGAAGGAGTCACAATTATCAAGGCAGCAACGCTGCCGGATCATGTACATATGTACGTGTCGATTCCGCCCAAGGAGAGCGTGTCGAAGGTAGTGGGTAGGATTAAGGGGAAGAGTAGCCTTATGCTTTTCGACAGACATCCGGAGTATAGAGACCGGTATAACCGTCACTTCTGGGCAAGAGGGTATTATTGCGAGACAGTCGGTAATGTAAATGAAGAAACGATAACAAAGTATATCAAAGAACAGTATGAGAGGGATCGACTGGAAGGAGAACCCTCAAAGTAAGTACAACAGAGCCGCTTTTAAGCGGCCACCAGTAACATAATGAACAGGGTTTGTCAGACCGCCTTTAGGCGGAGACACAACAGGCCCCGGAGGGGCTTATCCAGGCCACCAGCAGAGCTGGTGGTTGAGCCGATGGCCGTGATTTGGTCGTGGTGACGCTCCTCTAACAATCTGTGCCATTTTTCCAAACGCTCTATACACCACCCCATCTGGACAAAATTCTTGTATTAGTTCATTCAATTTACTCATCAATATCCACCTCGATTTCTGCGATGATTTTAGCAATTTCATCCCGAAGTGCCTGCTCTCTCGCTACAATCTGTTCAATCTCGGCATTCAGTACCTTAATATCTATTTTTTCTCTTGTATCTTCCTGCTCCACATAAGAGGAAACTGAAAGGTTATAATCATTTTCAGCAATCCTGTCATTTACAACCACCGTTGCATAATGCTCTTTATCTGCTCTTGCCTCATAGGCATTTAGAATATTCTCTATATTCTCACTTGTGAGTTTGTTATTGTTTGTAATCTTTACACATTCTTTTGATGCATCAATAAATAATGTACTATTTTCTGATTTGCTCTTTTTCAGAACCATAATGCAGGTTGCAATACTTGTACCAAAAAACAGATTGCCCGGCAACTGAATAATGCACTCCACATAGTTATTATCGATCAAATATTTTCGAATCTTCTTTTCTGCACCACCCCGATACATTACCCCTGGAAAACATACAATAGCAGCCACTCCATTTGTCGCAAGCCATGATAATGAGTGCATAATAAATGCAAGGTCAGCCTTTGACTTTGGCGCAAGCACACCTGCCGGAGAAAATCTTTCATCATTGATAAGAATGGGATTATCGTCTCCTTCCCACTTAATCGAATACGGTGGATTAGACACAATCGCCTCAAAAGGCTCATCGTCCCAATGCAGAGGTTCTATCAATGTATCGCCATGTCCAATATTAAACTTCTCATAGCCAATATCATGCAAGAACATATTGATACGGCAAAGATTATATGTAGTAATATTAATTTCCTGTCCGAAAAATCCTTGTCGAACATTCTCTTTTCCTAAAACCTTTGCAAATTTAAGAAGCAGTGATCCACTGCCACATGCCGGATCGTACACTTTATTTACATTTTTCTTTCCAAGCACCGTAATTCTTGTCAGAAGTTCAGAAACCTCCTGCGGAGTATAATACTCTCCGCCACTTTTTCCGGCATTGGATGCATACATACCCATTAAATATTCATAAGCATCACCAAATGCATCAATGGTGTTGTCCTGGTAATCTCCCAACTTCATCTCAGCAACACCATTCAGGAGTTTTACCAGTTTCGCATTTCTCTTTTCCACTGTTCCACCAAGCTTGTTGCTGTTTACATCAAGGTCATCAAACAGACCTTTTAAGTCATCTTCGCTGTCATGTCCTTGTGCAGAACTTTCTATATTTCGGAACACCTTTTCAAGTGTTTCGTTCAAGTTCTCGTCCTGTGGTGCCTTTTCCCTCACATTGCAGAACAGTTCACTCGGCAAAATAAAATAACCCTTTGTATCAACCAATTCTTCTCTTGCAGGCTCTGCATCACTGTCAGAAAGATTAGCATAATCAAAATCAGCATTCCCTGCCTCAATTTCTCCAGCGTTTACATATCTAACAAAATTTTCAGAAATATATCTATAAAACAGCATGCCTAACACATACTGTTTGAAATCCCAACCGTCTACGCTTCCTCTAAGATCATTCGCCATATTCCATATGGTACGATGAAGTTCCTCTCTCTCTTGTTCTTTCTTGTTGTCAATCATCGGACAACCTCCTTGCATAATTTTCCAAAATAATTTTACTACAAAATATCCAAATTGTCATTTAGATTCTTCTTAAAATTGCATAAAGCTTACAAATGGGACAGATGCCCTCTGCCCCATTCTAATTCTTTATAATGTGTATATAATTTCTTCCCTCACAATCTCCTCCACCCTCGCCCGAATATTATTCATTCTCCGCACCCAAAGCAAAAACAACTCTCATCTCTATTACAATCATTGCTCCAATTTCTCACAGTGTATCGTATCCCCATCTCTTATCACATGATACTTTGAATGATCCTTCAATTTCACTTGACTATTTTTAATATATTTTTTTACCAATTCAGAATATCCTTCTATTACCTCTTTTGGTGTAATATTTTTCAGACAGTTACCTGCAACAGTAAGCATAACATTTCCACTGGGTACTTCATTCTCTGTATGTTCTTCGAATTCTAATGTTTTTCCATCTATATATAACAAGACCTTTTTCTCATCTATTCCTGTTGACACAAATCCACCCAACGTATCAAACTTTATTAACCCAAGAGTTTCTAATTCACTTAAAATACCAAATGTCAGCCCCAACTCCTTAAGTTTCTCTTCGTTTTTATTATAGGGAACAACTACATCCTGCCTTGCAAATTTAATTACACCATTTTCATTTAATCCTACTGTTACCACCTGCATACTGCATATTTTTCTAAATGCTTGTGCATATGCTGGTGTTATTTCAGATAAAATTCTTATCATGTTAAACGGCGTTGAGCCTGGTTCTTCAAATTCTTTTCCCAAGATTTTTCCCCACATCATCTGAACCATTTCATCTGACACAAACCCTGCAGATTCCATAAATCTCTCGAGCCATTCTCTATTTACCCCTGATTTTTCTGTAAAATCAGTATCGTCTTTAGCTGTACTACTTGCTATTTCCGCTATATTTTTTTGATTTTTTAACCTTTTTATTGTATTCTTAGCATTTAAAACTGCAATTAGTTTGGATTCGCTTGGCATATCTGACTTTTCAACATCTGAAATATACATATCCAATGCTTTTTGGGTTAATCCTGCATATGGAAATAGCATACTCATAATATTGGAAGTTTTATCCAACACAGCTTCATTTTTTGCCAAATCCAATGCTGTTTCTCCTGCTTTCTCTAAAATTCCCATTTTTACACTCTTTCTTTTTCTATTTTGTACATTTCAATATAGCGCTATCACCATGTATTTCTACCATAAACCCTCACAAAATAAATGTTCTTACTATTCTAAAAGATAACAATAGACAATTTATTTGAGTAAAGCAAAATGTATATCACCGCCCCCCTGTGCTTCGCCTTCCTTTTCTGCTGTTTCAATTCATACTGCCGCTGCTTCTCTGCTTCCCGCTGTTCCCGGCTCACAATTTTGCGTTCGATTTTCAATTGCTCCTGCTGTAATTTCAAAGCCTGTTGTGATTTTATTCCTATCCCAATATTTTGTACCTGCTTCCGCACTTCACGCTGTACCCGCTTAGGATTGCAACCTACTTCTTTTACATCAATTGCCACAACCGGACTAAATCGTAGTCGATAGTAATTTTTCAGAACGAAATCATATATTTCATTGTCTTTGGGTTCTACACCAAATGTAACTTTACATACAGATAATTTACCCTCTGATATTCGTTCAAATATACCTACCCAAAATGGTTCCTCAAAAAATACTGTCAGCTTTCCCGAAACTTTGTCCATGACAATTCCTCCTTAAAATAATTGTAATGAACAAAGAACGGACGACCCTAAGGAGGGAGGGCTACTTACACCAAATCGGTGCGACTGGACTACCTACCAGTTCTGCAAGTTTGCCTTGCGTTGTGTTTTTATCTTTGCCCCTATATATTACCACATAAACGCCCATTTTTCCACAAAAATATGGCAATCCGCCTATAACTGCAAACTGCCATATTATCATTTCCCTTATCTGCTTTAAGTTACATGGTGCTAGCACCATGTTCAAATCATTACTAAGGAAAAATATTCTGCCTTTCTTACAGACGAAAATTTGATACTCATTTTTCAGCTTTAAGAAAAACCCCTTCCCCTTTTCTATAAACCTGCACTGTTTTAAATCCACAATTGTAAAAAATTTCCTCTAATTCCTTTTTGCTATATATTCTTACATCTCCACTTTTTGAAAAGGGAAACCAAAATTTATTTGCTATAAATCTGACTACTGCTCCAAAATTAGGATCAGCTATATACACTGTACCGTTTTTCTTTAAAACTCTTTTGCACTCGTTTACAAAACCTTGCGGATTGTCAAAATGATGAAACGCACAACATACAGTTATAATATCAATACTTTCATTACTCCATTCAAGCGGATAGCATGGTTTGACCTCAAAACTCATATTAGGGTATCGCATCTTTGCAGAACAAATCATGTTCTCAGATATATCTATTCCATTTGCTTGGATTTTTGCTTTTTTCGATAATTCTCGCAGCAAAGTTCCATTTCCACATGCAACATCAAGGACAACATTACCCTCATGCAAATCTATAGTGTTAGATAGTTCCATAATATGAAATCTTGTATATTGTCCTTCCCGTGACGCATCATATTCAGATGCTATTTTATTGTATGCAATTCTTGATTCTTCTGTTTTCTTATTCACGTTATTCCCTCACTCCTGATTTCTCCATTTGATTATACTACTTCCACTCTCTGTTTGCTATTATAAAATACAGTGCATAGCAACCGCCATACCCCACATTTCTTATCGCTCCAACGACTTCTCAATCTTCCATTTCTGCCCTTTCAAATCGTTCTGTTTCTCATACAGATTATTTCGCTCTTTACAGAGTTCTTTCATATGCTCCAACTGCGCCCGCACTCCCTCCCGGCAATCCGGCTCTATCTTTTTATTTTCCCCGATCAGATTACGGATTGTATTATTGTTTTCTTTTATCTGCTCCGATAAACACACCCAATCTATCAGATTTTGCACCTCCTCGTCCGTTTCGTAAAGGTCTGTATCTGCTACGATTTTAGCACACAGCCGTATCATAACTTTCTTTTCCATATCGGTCATATTTATCAATCCCCCCTTTCCTATCGGCTCATTTCAAAGGCACGTTTTTGGCGTTTATTTGCCTTTTCTGCCTGTTCTAATGCCTTTGACCGTTCTACTATCGACTGTACCTGTTCCCTGCCTAAATGACGCTCCAAGCGTCCTAAATCATTCGCTTTTTCCTGCAATCGGTCTATGGTGTCGCTCTGCTCCATGACCTTATCTGTCAAGCGGCTAATCTGTTTCTGTTGTCCGTCCACTTTGGCGGTCAGCTTCTTGCTTTGCTCTGCAAGCTGTACGCATTTGATAGTCAGATTTTTTACCACTTCTTTCAATTTCTCCACAAGCGGTAAAGCCTTTTTATCACGATAAGCCTTTGCGCTCATCAATGCCCCCGGCTCTGCCAACTGCCATTTCACATCTTCATCATAAGCGTGAATATTGCGCTCCATGACTTCCTTTGACTGCACCATTTTGTTGATTTCCTGCTGTAACTTTTTCTGCTGTTTCTCCAATTTTTCATTTTCAGATAGCAACTTTTCTTTATCCTCTGTTAGTTCTTCCGTCTGCTCTTTCAAAAGAAGATTTGTAGCAGAAAGTTCTGATACTTCCTGTCGGATTGTTTCGCTCTCTTTCCGCATCTGCTCCGTTTCCTGTCCTGCCGCTATCTGCTGATGAAGAATATTGGATAATTCCTTTTTACTGCCGGAAATTGTTTGCTCCAGTTCGGCAACTTCTTTTGCACGCTCCTTTTTCTCAAAATCCAAAACGGATAAATGTTTCTCATGTGTTCCCTTTTTCTCCCATTCAATACCATGTTGCAACATAATCTCCGCAAGCCGTTCCTTTTCCGCCGCTACCCACTGGTTACGCTCTGTTTCGCTCCTTGTGCCACCTTTAAAGCCAAGTTCTGCCAGTGCCTTTTTTAATGATACCCTTGTTTCAAGCCCTCTCTTACTTCCAGTAGTATAGGGTATAAAATCTATATGCAAATGTGGAGTAGCTTCGTCCATGTGGAGATAGGCAGAGAACACCCTCAATGTAGGATTGCGCCGCTGAAAATCCTGCATATATTCGTCAAGTATTTCTGCCGCAAGCTGTCCGTCTTTTGTCTTTGCCCCCATATCGTCTTTATTCCCAATTTGTAAAATAATCTCATGGAATGGCTTCTCCTGTTTGCCGGAACAGATTTTCTCATAGTAATCATCAATACAGCGGTCACTTCTGGTCTGCTTCTCATTGTACCGGGCAAGTGCTTCATCAAATAATTCGTGGTATACGTCTTTGATATTTTCGTTGCAGTATTCCACATTCAGACAGCTCCGCTCCGGGTCAGTGTTCTTTGCATGGAATTTTCTGCTGTTATGGTTGACAGAGCCTTTTCCTGTCATAACGCTGATAGTCCGCTTCAATCAATTTCCCTTTCTCCCTATCGGGTAATGAACGCCGGATACGGCGCATAGCCTTTGTTACTTTCTGCGAAAGTAACGCAAAAGCACTTTCGACACGCTCCGCTTTATCAAAAGTGCCTTTGCGCCCTGCCGGGGGCTTTTCCGTCCTTACGGACGGGGCGGCTTTTCGCCGCCTTTCTGCCGCCGCTTTCCGGCTTTCTCCCAACAGCGCAACATTGCAATGTCTATAATTTTTGCAACCTTGCAATCTTCAAGAACGCAATTCCAAGACTGCAAAATTCTAATACCCTGCATTGTTGCGCTGTTACCTTGCCTGTCCGTCACTGTCTGATTTTATCCAGCTCCCAATACCATGTGTTGTTTATCCGCTTTGCCCGGATACCTAACTCTTTCTTTGCGTTTTCAAGTGTCCGCTTTGATATGCCCTGCTCGTCCGCTAGATTGAAAATCTCATTGCTCTGCATAGCATTATTTGTTTCTGCCAGTTCCCGAAGCAGACGCTTCGCCTGTTCCATTTTATTTGCTTTGGGAGCAATACCGCCTAACACTTCATCAGCCGTAATCTCATAATCCCCAAGCCATTCAAAACCGTTCTCCGATAATGTAAATGCTTTCGGGTGTCCGAACGCCGCAAGGTTGTTTTTAATCTGCACCACAGCCCTTATATTTTCTTCTCCCTCAACCCTGCCGACTAAGAGAACGCTTCTAGCGACTGCAAAGAAATCAATCGAACCCATTCCCCGGTATGCCACCTTATTCCCTGCCGCTTTGTTCATATGACCGACAAGGACAATCGCACACTGGTATTTCTCTGCCAGTGCCGCTAATTTCTTTGTCATATCCCTTGCTTCGTTTGCCCGGTTCATATCCATACCACCGCCTAAGTAGGCTTGTATCGGGTCTAAAATCAGCAGCTTTGCGCCTGTCTTTATAACAGCTTCTTCCAAGCGTTCATCTATCATAGAAAGTGATTTTATTTTTTCATCAATGACCGAGATTTTCTCACAGTCTGCCCCTGCCTGTTCTAACCGGGGCTTTACCGTATCGGCAAGCCCGTCCTCCGCACTCTGATAGATTACATTCAAAGGCTCTGTAAGTTTCATTTCACCGTCTAAGCCCTCTCCTTTTGTCAGTTTCGCCACTATGTTCAGCACAAAGGTTGTCTTTCCATCGCCCGGATCGCCTTGAACGATTGTCAGCTTGCCATAAGAGATAAACGGGAACCACAGCCAAGAAACTTCCTGCGACTGTATCTCTGACAATTTAATCAACTGTCATTCTGTTTTTGTTTCTTCCATAATGCCCTCCATTTCTGAAAAATTGTTGTCACTGGAAGAAACCTCTGCTATACTTAAATTGTGAGATTGATAACAGAGGTTTTCCAGTTATCAAAGCCCTAACAGTTGCCGCTGTCGGGGCTTTTTTCTTCTCCATTGGTGTTGCCCTGCCACAGATATTTTGCTCCGTCCAACATCCAAAGAATTGCTTTCAACATATCCTCATAAGATGTCTGTAACTCTTTGATTTCTTCGGTAGCAACCTCCGGCTTTTCGCCTTTTATCTGCTCTGACAGTTCTTCCATACGGCTCTGCATTTCCTGTAATTTTTCCACAATCTGATATACCGTTTCTTTCTTCCCTACCACGCATACACGATTGTAAATACAGGAACGGACAAAATAATCTTTCTTTTTCATGCCGCTTGCAAAAATCTTTGCTTCGATTTCTTCCCTTTCTCTGGGAGAAATGCGAAAACTGATTGTTGGATATTTGTGTGTGCCGCTCATTCTTCTGTACCCTCCTTAAATTCTGCGTTCAGCAACTCTGCCATTTGTATCTGTTCTGTCGGGAACATATGGGCGTATCGAAACGTAATATCCACACTTTCATGCCCTACCCTGTTCCCGATTGATACCGCTGAAAATCCCATGCTGATTAACAATGAAACATGAGAGTGCCTTAAATCGTGGATTCTAATGCGCTTTACACCTGCTTTTCCTGCCCCTCTCGTCATTTCATGGTGCAGAAAACTTTTTGTCAGATGAAAGATACGGTCAGTCGGGAGAAGCCCGTACAGCCTGCCAATATACTCTTTTAATTCCTCACACAAAAAATCCGGCATACTGACGTTGCGCTTGCTTTTCGGTGTCTTTGGGTCTGTTACCACATCTTTTCCCTCTAACCGCTGATAAGATTTTGTTATACGAATGACTTTGTTATCAAAATCTATATCCTGCGGCGTAAGTGCTAAAAGTTCGCCAACACGCAAGCCACACCAGTATAAAATTTGAAATGCTTGATAGGAATATGGCTTGTCTTTTACTGCTTCAATGAATTTCAGATATTCCTCCTTCGTCCAAAAAAGCATTTCCTCTGCTTTCCCTTTCCCAAGCGGCCCGGCTTTGACAACGGGATTGCTTTTTAATTCGTAGAACCGCACCGCATGATTAAACAATGCGCTCAATTCTGATCGCAGAGTTTTCAGATAAGTCGGCGCATAGGGCTTTCCCTTTTCATCACGATAGGAAATCTGCTCATTCTGCCACTGGATAATATCTTTGGCACGAATATCGCACATTTTTTTATTCTCAAAGTACGGTAACAATTTTGTGCGTAGGATATGCTCCTTTGTCAGCCAAGTATTGTGTTTTAACTTAGGTTTCATATCTCTTGTGTATGCCTGCACAAATTCACCGAAAGTCATATCCAAGTCAGCCGCTTCTTTCATACGGAAATGGTGTTCCCACTCCGTAGTTTCTCTTTTGGTTTTGAAACCTCTCTTGACTTTTCGGCAGTTCTTGCCCGTCCAGTCATAATAATGGAACGATACATACCACGTTCCACGCTGTTCATCTTTATATGCCGCCATAATCTGCCCTCCTTAGTTCGCCGCCTGCGCCATGCCGTAGAATTTTTCTTCATAATATTTTCTGCTGACACGTCCGGCGATTGTGATAAAACCTTTTTCTTCCAGTTCCTCATTCATCTGTCGTACTAATTTGTAAGCAAATGGTTTGGAAACGCCCAACTCCTGCGCTACCTCCCCGGCAGTTACAAATAGTTCATTCCTCATTCAATATCCTCCTTTTTGTTTAGCGTTTTTGTTAAGCTCTGTATTTGAATTATACTTAACATTTCTGTTATTGTCAATAGCTTATTTGTTAAACTTATCTTTTTTATTAAATTTAGCATTTCTGATAAGTTTTTGTTGCTGTATTATCTGAATTATGCTAGAATATATGGAGAATACAGAATTGAGAGGTAAGCTATGGAGTATACGATACGGGAAATACAAAAACAGGAATATCCGTTACTGGATAATTTTCTATATGAAGCAATTTTTGTTCCAGAGGGTATCGAACCTCCAACCAAAAGTATTATTTCATCTCCCGAATTACAGATTTATGTTAAGCATTTCGGGGAATCCAAAGATGATTGGGGATTAGTGGCAGAGGTTGGCGGTAAGATTGTTGGGGCTGTTTGGGTTCGCATTATGAACGATTACGGACATATAGATGATGAAACGCCCTCTTTGGCAATCTCTCTTTATAAAGAATACCGGGGCTTTGGCATTGGAACGGCTATGATGAAAGAAATTCTTACCCTGCTTAAATCACATGGGTATAAACAAGTTTCTCTTTCCGTTCAAAAAGCCAATTATGCGGCAAAGATGTATCTAAAAATTGGCTTTGAGATTGTAAAGGAGAATGAGGAAGAATACATTATGGTGTACTACCTATAACAAATTTATAAATAAATTGGAGAGAGGACATTCCATTTATGAGAATCCGACCATATATACCAAGCAAAGATTACGAATATATATCAAAATGGATTGATGACGAAAGAACTCATGCTTTTTGGTGTGCAAATCTTTTGCCTTACCCCATGACACGAAAATCTTTCCATGATTTATTAGAGAAAAATGCAATGGACTGGACAGACAGCGCTTATATCGCAACTGAAAACAGCGGACAGGCACTAGGCTTCTTCTGTTATTCTGTCAATACAGTAGACAATATTGGTTTTCTTAAATTTGTTATTGTTGATAAAACCAAACGTGGAAAAGGTTACGGAAAAGAAATGCTGAATCTAGCTCTGCAATTCGCTTTTCAGATAACCGGCGCAAAAGCGGTTCAACTAAATGTTTTCAGTGAAAACGTACTAGCAAAGCAATGTTATGAAAAAGTCGGCTTTGTTGAAAGAAAGATTGATAAAGATGTATTTGCATATAAAGACGAGTTGTGGAGCAGATGTAACATGATAATTTCAAAACAATCATTCTAATTTTCAGAAAGGAAACATGACTATGGTATTAGGAGAACGGATAAAGAGAATACGCACGTTCCGGGGCTTGACACAGCGTGAACTAGGCTTGAAATTGGGATATGAGGAACGCAATGCTGATGTACGTATCGCACAGTATGAATCCGGCTATCGTGTTCCCAAAAACAACACTTTAATGGAAATGGCAAAGATACTGAACGTCAATTATATCCATTTTATTGGCGTTACCCCCGGCTGCGCCGAAGATATTATGCTTACATTCCTTTGGCTTGATGAAGATGACCGTAGCACGATCCATTTATTTCAGCTTGTACGCAATCCCGGCAAGTGCAACGCTTCTGATGATAAATCAGTGCGTTACTATGACAATGACGACTGGCCTGCACATGCCCCGGTGGGTATGTGGCTAGAGTATGGATTAGTCAATGATTTCATGCGGGAGTGGTGTCTGCGGAAAGAGCAGTTAAAAAGCGGAGAGATTTCAGAGGACGAGTATTTTGAATGGAAAATCAACTGGCCTGCTACGAGTAGTAAAGTTGATTATAATGGAAAAGATGACAAAAAATGCAGTTACCAATGGAGAAGAACATAAATACCACAATACCATAAAAGAAAGGATATAGTATAATGAATGATTTAACGACAATAAAAAATGAGATTCAATCTTCTATAAGCGATTTTAATGAACCTTTTACTAACTACCTTGTTAATTTAGGCTTACCTGTCGAAGGCATCTTAGCACCTATCGAGGAACGACAAATTGTTATTAATTCCATTGAATCAGAAATACAAAAAATATCAGTTGAAAACAGACAATTCGCCACCTATCTAACTCGTTTTCTTTCCTCTGTTGCCGCAGGGTTATTTGACGGAGCTGTTACCTATCTTTGGAACGAAACAATAAAAAGTTTAAGAAAAATGATTGTTAATTTTGACTTAGACTATTTTTTAAAAGTTAGTTCCGAATTAAATAACCGTTACAAAAATTTACGGACTGAAGATGACCTTTCTCAAATTTCTGATTTTGATTTACTTCATGCATGCAATAGAATGGGGCTAATAACCGATCACGTTTTTGAAGTATTCAAATTTATAAACTATATGAGAAACCATTCCAGTGCAGCACATCCTAATGATAGCGAAATCAGTGCATTTGATTTATTAAGTTGGTTAAATAATTGTATAAAATATGCAATCAATGCTACTCCAAACGAAGAAGCTGTTAAATTGAAACAGTTACTTTACAATATGCGCACCAGTGTTATACCCGAATCAGACTTTAAATATATTGGAGAAAGCATTGCAGAACTTCCCAAAGTTATGATTGAAGATTTTCTTTCAACTATTTTTGGTATGTATACAGATTCCAATATTAACACAAATGTTTCTTCTAATATTGAGGGAATCGCAAGGTATGTTTGGAATCTCAGTAGCGAGCCAAAAAAACATTCCATTGGAGAAAAATTTGGCTATTTTAGGAAAAATGGAGATGTTACACGAAAAGGTAAAGCCAATGATTTTCTTCTTGTTGTTGACGGTTTATCATACAAAGATGAAGATAGCATTGCTCAAGAAATTCGAGATTCTTTAGCCAACTTAATGACCACCCACAATAGCATCAATAATTTTTATAATGAAGAACCTTGGGCACGGCAATTAAAAACACTTTTACCCATATCTGGAAATATACCTCAAAGCATATTGTCCGATTGGGTAAAAACAATTGTTATTTGTTATTCTGGAAATGGTAATGGATATAGAGAAGGTGTTGATGAAGGAGCTTTGCCATATTATAAAGAATTTATCAAGAATTTTGACAACAAGGCGCTTGTATGTTTGCTCAACTTAATGGATGATCCCATTTTACTCATGGATCTTGATACCGCTAAAGCTAATCGGAGATTTAAAAAATTATGTGCTGCTCATGGTTCTCATTGTAAAAATGTTTTTATTGTAGACGCATTAAATTATCTTGCTACATGTTCTGAACCTTTAAGTAAAGTACATAAAACAACTGCTTTCAAAGATTTACTCTCAAAAGTAAATTCTCAGTTTTAGCTATATAGGTATCAAAAAGGTATCACGCCCCACATCAAAAGCCGGAAAGTCCGCTGTTTATGCGGTTTCCCGGCTTTCTGTTTACTACTCGAACTCAATCGTCCCCGGCGGCTTACTCGTCAGATCATACATCACCCGATTAACCCCCTTAACCTCATTAATAATCCTCCCCATAACCTTCTTAAGCACCTCATACGGTATCTCCGCCGCCTCCGCCGTCATAAAGTCAACCGTATTCACCGCCCGCAGCGCCACCGCATAGTCGTAGGTCCGTTCATCCCCCATCACCCCAACACTCTGCATATTCGTAAGCGCCGCAAAATACTGTCCGATCTCCCGTGCAATCCCCGCATTTTCGATCTCCTCCCGGTAAATTGCATCCGCGTCCTGCACGATCCGTACCTTCTCTTCTGTCACTTCCCCGACAATCCGCACACCAAGCCCCGGTCCCGGGAACGGCTGACGGAATACAAGATACTCCGGTATCCCAAGCTCCAGTCCCACCTTCCTGACCTCGTCTTTAAACAAATCCCGGAGAGGCTCAATAATCTCCTTAAAATCCACATAATCCGGCAGACCGCCTACATTATGGTGGGACTTGATCACCGCCGACTCACCGCCCAGGCCGCTCTCTACCACATCCGGATAGATCGTTCCCTGCACCAGGAAGTCTATAGCGCCGATCTTCTTCGCTTCTTCCTCAAACACACGGATAAATTCTTCTCCGATTATCTTACGCTTTTTCTCCGGCTCAGACACCCCTGCCAGCTTATCATAGAATCTCTGCTGTGCGTTAACGCGGATAAAATTAAGATCATAAGCGCCCTCCGGGCCGAATACCGTCTCAACCTCGTCGCCTTCATTTTTGCGCAAGAGCCCATGATCCACGAACACACAGGTAAGCTGCCCGCCGACTGCCTTTGAAAGCAGAACTGCCGCTACAGAGGAATCCACCCCGCCGGACAATGCACATAAGACCTTCCCATTTCCGACTTTTTTACGGATCTGCATTACAGATTCTTCCACAAAAGAATCCATCCGCCAGTCTCCGATGCATCCGCACACATTTCTCACAAAATTGGATAACATCTTCGTACCTTCTTCTGTATGGAGCACCTCCGGGTGGAACTGAATCGCATACAGGCCGGTATCCGCATTCTCTGCAGCTGCCACCGGGCAATCCGCTGTATGCGCTGTAATCTCGAATCCGGGCGCTACCTCAGAGATCAGATCAGAATGGCTCATCCAGCAGACCGTCTTACCGGAAACATCTGCAAATATCTCCGAGTCCTTCTTATCGATCAAAACCTCTGTTTTGCCATACTCACCGACATCCGCACGCGTCACATTCCCGCCCAGCACATGCATCATAAGCTGAGCCCCATAGCACAGGCCAAGCACCGGGATACCAAGCTCAAATAATTCCTTGGAATATGTCGGAGCATCCGGCCCATAGCAGCTGCTAGGGCCGCCGGTCAGGATGATCCCTTTGGGATTCATTGCCTTGATCTTCTCAATGTCTGTTCTATAAGAATAAATCTCACAATACACATTACACTCTCGGACGCGCCTTGCCACAAGCTGATTATACTGTCCGCCAAAATCCAGCACGATCACTAACTCTCTCTTCATATATATCCCTTTCTAAATTATTATGTTAAATTTGTATCTGTCATTTGTGCCTTTAAAAACGCTTCATTTTTGACTCTCATCTGAGGCTTTTATTAACATCAATATATACCCGCCGGAATAATATCGTCCTCCAAACACATTTATACCAACGCCTGCTTCTTCCATCCGCCTCTGTAATACCGCACAATGAAGCACAGTGCCCTGAAGACCCAATCGACGACCATCGCTACCCAGACGCCGAACACTCCCAGCCCCAGATATTTACCCAGGATATAGCTGAACACTATCCTGAAGATCCACATTGATATCATGGATATGACCATACATGCCTTTGCATCTCCCGAAGCCCGGAAGGTTGACGGGAGGGTAAATGAAGCCGGCCATATCACGATCGCACTGATCCCATGGAAATATATAATATAACGCGTCACCTCTGCCGTAGCATCCGACAGATGATACGCCTTAAGTATCAGCGGAAGAACTGAGAATACGCTGAGGACCATTACCGCCACGCCAATATGCGTAATGATCAAAAGCTTCTTATTATAATACCGAACCTGATCGTAATCACCGGCGCCCACGCACCTTGCAATCACTGTCGTAACCGCGAGATTGATCGCCATGCCCGGGAGAATCTGGAACAACGCGATGGCATTGCTTACCGCATTCGCTGCGATCGCGTAAGTACCAAAGGTCGACACCAAACTCAGCACCAATATCTTGCCGAGCTGGAACATACTGTTCTCCAGCCCGTTAGGAATCCCCACGCTCAGTATCTTCCTCACATGAGACCAGTCCAAGCGATATCTCCAGGTACGCTTGATATGTAAGGTCTGCTTCTCATCACAGAGCAGAACGATAATGATCACCGCTGCCACGATCCTGGATACCAGCGTCGGGATCGCCACGCCTTCTGTCCCTCTGTGAAAACCATAGATCAGGATCGCATTCCCCGCCACATTAATAATATTCATGATAATAGACACCTGCATGGACACCTTGGAATTCCCCATTGCACGGAAGATCGCCGCCCCTGAATTATACAGCGCCATAAATGGAATCGCCATAGTTACGATCATCAGGTAAATGTCTGCATGACGCATAACATCTGGTTCGATCTTACCGAAGACTCCTTGCAGGATCAGTGATTTCCCTGCATATACAATAGCCGTGATCACAATCGCACATATGGTGATGAACCAAACAAGCTGTGTAGCCGACTCGCACGCAGCGTCCTTTCTCCGGTGTCCCAAATACTGTCCGGCTATGACCGCGCCGCCGGTCGCAAGCGCCGCAAAGATATTGATGAGCAGCACCATGATCTGATCCACCAGCGACACACCGGACACTGCTGATTCGCCTACGCTTGCGATCATAATAGAATCCGCCATCCCGACCAGCACTGCCAATAGCTGTTCAATGACGAGCGGAATAATAAGTGTTATTAGAGCTTTATTATCAAAAAGATAGCCGCTCCTGTCTGTTTTTATTTTTTTATTCATAACGAAGACTCCTCATCGAATCATTATACGACGAGGAGCCCTATTATACAAGTATCATTTTCGAAGTAACCAATATTGCTTCTGTTACCCCACTACGCAGCAATAAATTCTTCAATATCCTTACGAAGATCTTCACATTCCTCTTCATGAACTTCTAGCTCAATCTCACGATGGAAGCCAAGATTCATCAACCCCAGCAGAGATTTCGCATCTACTACATACTTGCCGCGTTTCATATCCATGTTGTACGGATACTTTTCCACCTTCTGTACAAACTCTAAGATGTCATCTGGACTTTGAAATACTACAATTATTTTGCTCATAACAACCTCTCCTTTTCGGAATGATAATATCATAATTTTCCAAAAATAGAAATATACAACATGAACAAGAAATTTATTCCATCTCTTCCGATTCATAGGTCGAATGTACATTCTGTCCCCATTTTAGGGATAAATGAAGTACTCCCGCCAGCATCCCTGCGAAGATCTCCGCCCCTGCGAGACGCCTCCAGACGCCGAACATTTCCTCCCACACGGAGAATTCCTGATGTGCGGCAAGGCTTCTGATCTGTTCTGCCTTATCCTTAAACAGCTTGGAGAAGAATTCAAAATCCGACCAGTATGTAGGAAGGTAATCGCTTCCCATATCTGCCATCCTCACACCCAAAATCAGTATTCCAACCGTCATAGTAAGACATGTGAGATACATACCGTATCTGAATACCGGATTTTTCAGGCGGGTCCAAATGACCGGGCTGCGGCTGCTGCCCCTTTTTCCGTACCGGATATATCCCAACATAGCATCGACCAGAAGAACCGGTATCATCATGGCTGTGCCCGTATACAAAAGCCAGGCTGTAACATAATATAACTGCCCGTCAACCTTCTGCCCGTCCGCGCCTCCAAACGCCGTCTCCAACATACTAAAAACCTGATTCGAAGAACATCCGGCTTCATTTTTCCTCACTGCTATCCCGTCAAATGCAGTTCCCTTCCTGGCAGGAATCACACAGACCGGCGCGCTGCCTTCCAGAACTCCCGCGATCTGAAAAGATTTCCCATCCATCTGCACCGTCAGCCCTGTTACTTTATCCGACCCAAATATCTGACGCACCGTGCTTTGATCTAACAGACACACCTCTTCTTCTCCTTCTGTGAAATATCGTCCCTCCGTCAGTCCTCTTCCGAATATTGCGCCTGGCTGCCCCTTGATCATGTAACAGGAGACTGACCGACCGCCCCCTGTGTCCTCAGATATGATCCGTCTCTTCTTCTCGGTTTTCCAAACTGCCGCCCAGGAATACATGCCGCCGTCTCCATTTTCTCTCCACTGATCGAACGCTGTCTCCGCGATACTTCCTGCCTGACAGGATAACGCTGCAATATCGGCATACTCCCGGATATGAAACAGCTTATACAATATCCATACATTTACCGCCAGATATAGAAGAATACATGCCGCGGCCCAAAGTTCTCGTTTTCTTGCCAGAAATTTTCTCAATTCATGTCTCCTTTATTCCTTCTGACGCACCCGGTCTCTTTCTGTAACATACTTCTCCTTTATTCCTTCTGACGCACCCGGTCTCTTTCTGTAACATACTTCTCCTTTATTCCTTCTGACGCACCCGGTCTCCCTCTGTAACATACTTCTCTGAAGCCGTAATCACACGGTCTTCACCAGTGAGTCCTGAAGTAATAGCCGCGCTTTTTGCATCTTTTTCAAGCACGGTGACCGGAACCTTCTTCGCAACCTGCACGGTTCCAAGCATCTGCTCCTCTTCTGCAAGAACCAGGCAGTATGTCTCGTTTACATCCTCCCTCAGCGCACCAAGCGGAATGATCTGTTCGTATTCCCTCTCTGACGGCGATTCTATGCTCCAGGTAAAACCGTCTCCGCTCTGTGCCTCTGCATTCTCCGGCAGCTTTGCAGTCCAGAAGCCCTGTACATCCGCGCCGGCCGTATCGCCCGGGCCTTCTCCTGCACCGCCTGCAGCGCCCGAATTGTCTCCCGCAGTATTTCCTGATCCATTGTTGTCGATTCCTATGGATTCTATATTCACGGTCCTCTTCTTACCGGTGCCAAGCCGGATCTCTGTCTCTATTCCTGTCTTCAGCTTTTCTCTATCCTCTGCCTTCACCTGTCCTCTCAGCCGGAATCCGCCGCTGCCCGTCACTAATATTTCACAGCCCGTGGTGACGGCGCCTGCCTGTACCCCTGCCTGCAGTACCGTGCAATCCTGATCTGCAAGAATCTTACCTCCTGCCGCCTGATAGGACTGCAGTCTTTCCAGCTCTTTTCTTGCGCACTCTGCCTGTACTTTGGCCGCATCCGCACCAAGCTGCGCTGCTTTCACCGCATTTGCTTCATTGAGGTTCTGTGCGGCATCCTCCTGCCCGGCAAGCTCATATCCATCCTGCGCCTGCCGCACTGCCTGACTTGCGGCCTCCACGCCTGCACGCGCTTCCATTAGCGCCGCCTCTAACTCCTGCTTCCTGGACAACCATGCGCTGTCCATTCCGCCTCCTTCATATTCTGCTGCATTGCCGCCATTCATTCCTCCGTCTTCATACTTCGCTGCATTGCCGCTATTCATTCCGCTGTCTTCAGACTTCACTTCATTGCCGCCGTTCATTCCGCTGTCTTCAGACTTCACTTCATTGCCGCCGTTCATTCCGTTGTCTTCAGACTTTACTTCATTACCGCCATTCATTCCGCCTCCTTCATACTCTGCTGCATTGTCGCCGCTCATTCCGCCTCCTTCATATTCTGCTGCATTCTCCATTGGCATGGCCGAATTCAGGAATTGCTCATAAGCTTCCTCTGCTTCTGCCTCCTTCTGCTGTGCAATACCATGCTGCTGCTGCGCCTGCGCAAGCGTCCGCCCTGCACCGGCAGCCGCAGGTACTCTCGCCTGTCCCTTGGCCGATATCCTCTGCTGCGCTGCCTGCAGTTCAAGCTGTGTCAGCTCTGCCTGCTTTTTCTCAATGGACTGTTGGAGATGCTCCATGCGAAACTGTACGAGACACTCTCCTGCTTTGATGGCCGCACCCTGCTCTGCCGTCCATTCCACCTGCTGTTCTGGCCACAGGAAGATCTGATTTTCCTCAACCGGAACCACCGTTCCCTTTCCCTCGCAGGAATAAGATAACCTCCCCCGTCCGGCTTTTCCTGTTTCTACCTGCGCCACCAGCGCTGACGATGCCGCCCGGGAAATGACCGTCCCCAATACCATGACCGCCAGGAATCCGCCGAAAACCTGTGCGGCCCGCTTCTTATTCCGATTCATCCAGCCAATACCTCCTCAATCTTTTGATGCTGTCAAGCTTTTGATACTGTTAATCTTCTGATGCTGCCGTTTTATCGTAACAGTTCAGATATCTTCACTGTTACAGGCATCCGGCCATTAACAATCGCTTCGCGATGGACCGGATGCTTTCATGCTCTGTTCTATGGCACGGTCAGCGCAGTGAATGCGCAGACCTGTCTGAACTGTTACGTTTTATCCTCCCGCAGGGCATGTACCGACGCGGCGGACGCCGTGATTCCCTGTTCCAGATTATCCTGGCCGCCAAAGAACAGAAGAACTGCCGGAAGCAGCGTCACAATGGATGCCGCGAATGCCGCCTCTGTCTCCGTATTGATCATCTGCGGCAGATACAGCGACAGCGGCCACATGGATTGAGTCTTCAGATATGTCATGGGTTGTTCGATAGCGTTCCAGTATTCCAAAAACCCTAAGATCAGAACCGAGAAGATTCCCGGCATCCCCAGAGGGATCCCGATACCCAAGAATATACGCAGGTCCCCCGCACCGTCGATCTGTGCCGCTTCTAAGATCTCTCTTGGAATTCCCGCAAATGTTTTCCGAAGGATGAACACCGGAAGTGTGGAGAATATCCCCGGCAGGATCACCGCCGCCCGCGTATCCATCAGACCTATCGCACTCAGCACCAGATAGCCTGACACCATCGTAACCTGGAACGGCAGGATCATCAAAAGCACATACAACAGCCAGAGCGCACGCCTGCCGGGGAACCGGAACCGGGCAAACGCCCATGCCGCCGGAACAGCCGTAAGAAGCTGCCCGGTCAATACTCCTACAGTCTGAAGCATGGAATTCCAGAATGCGGTGAAATATTCCGGGGTATCTAGAAGAAGCCTTACATATGCGCGCAGCGTAGGATATGCCGGAAAGACTCGCATCCTGATGCTCTCCCCGGAATCTGCCAGAACCGCGCCGTATGTTTCCAGCATTTCCTGTCTTCCCATCAGTGAATTGGCAAGCAGCATCAACAACGGAAATACCATAATTGCAAATAATACCGGCAGGATCCCTCCGATCAGCCGCCCTGCATATTTTCTCCGTCTCATACCTGTCCTTTTCACCTGCCCTTCCTTTTATTCCTTATCTACTTATTCCTTATCTACTTATTCCTTATCTACTTATTCCTTATCTACTTATTCCTTATCTACTTATTCCTTATCTACTTATTCCTTATCTTCCTCATTATTTTTATCGAAGAGGACCAGTATGATTCCCGAAAAGGCGATCAGCATGACCGCGGCAGCCGTCATTTTCTGAATATCAAGATTCACGAACCAGTTATTGAACAAATGCTGCAGCATATAGATGCTCTCATGGGGATAGTCTCCCGCCAGCAGGTACGCTTCCCGGAACACCCGGAACGCATTGACAAATGACAGCAGCCCCGTCACGAATATCGTCTCCTTCAACTGCGGCAGCGTGATATACCAAAAGCACGCCCACTCGCCTGCCCCCTGCACTCTTGCCGCCTCATACTGTTCCTGCGGTATCGTTCCAAGTCCTGCAAGCCAGAGTATCATATCATAGCCAAGATTCTTCCAGATATAGCAGGCAACCAGTATCCAGAACGCCGAATCCGATGCAAGCCAATCCTGTCCTTCGAATCCAAACAGTCCGGCAAGCTGTCCAAGCCAGCCCTTCTCGTCGAATGCCAGCTTGAAAAATACTGCAACAGAAGCCGCCGGTATCGCCATCGGCAGCAAGAAACCTGTCTTCACCCACCTCTGAATCTTAGCCGCTTTCCTCACCAGAACCGCCAGAAATAAAGAAAGGAGCATCAGGAGCGGAAGGCAGGCCAGCATGAACCTGACCGTATTCCCCACTGCCAGCCTGAATGCCCCGTTCGTAAGAACCACCCGGTAATTCTCAACTCCTACGAATCCGTTTCCCACCGCCTGCAGAAATGATCTCCTGACCACATCCAGGAACGGGAGGAGAACGAACCATCCCGTCCCTGTCAGGCTTGGAAGAAGGAACAGATATCCTCTCATCTGCCACTTTCTCTTATTCAGCAAGATAAGTATCCACCTTCTGCGCTATATTTTTTGCCGCCGTCTTTGCATCCATACTTCCTTCCAGACATGCATCCGCCTCTGACTGATAGATATTCCAGATGATACAGTCCCATATTGCCGGCCTGCCCAGCGTACGGCACTTGCCGATCAGATCCTCCACCTCTTCTGCTGTAGGATACCCTGCTTCTATCTGGATCGGCTCCTCTCCGTCAATATTCCATCCTGACGTCATAGAAATCTCCTGCGCATAATCACTGCTCACCTCATCCTTAAGTCCTGCCAGTGCAGACTCCAGCACAGGCAATCCGTCATCCAGCGGTTTGCCCTGGATCTCCCCAGAGAACAGATATTGCACAAATTCCTTTGCAAGCTCCGTCTGCTTTGAATTCTTGTTGATTCCCACGATTCCCCGCGGTATATAGAAATCCTTCAGCGTATCCGGCGACAGGTTCATTTCCCGCATGATCGTATAAGGAATCATCATACTAGTCACACTGTAGAGTGTATCCGTCGCAATACTGTCTGGATGGTTAACGATCGCCTGGCTTCCAGCATTATTGAACATGCCCTGTTGGATGAGCCGGGCCGTCGTCCCGATTCCCACCTGAGATACCTTAGCATCATCGAATACTTCCGGCCTGGCATTAGCTGCGATCTTAACCTCTGTCTCAAGCAGCGCCGCAAGCTTCTCCTGATCGACCCTTCCGTCTTCCTTAATGACCTCGTCCTGATACATCTGAAACAGGAAGTCCCGTATATAACTCCTCTCTGCAACGCCGACAACGCTCTCACTAGGATGCGCATCGACATACGCTTTCAGCTTATCCGCAGAAGCAAAGGCTTCTTTTGCCTCTTCGTTCCCGTAGATGATCGGAACGCTGAATTTCACCGGCATTCCGTAGACCTTGCCGTCCTTCTGTGCGGCATTTTTTAAGATCGGTTCCAGATACGGCTCCTGTGACAGCAGGCCGTCTGCCAGATCGGTCAGATCCGCAAGGATCCCCTTCTCAATATAGGCGTCTGCTGGCAGTCCGTCTAACAGAAGGACATCCGCGCCGTTTCCGCTCAATAGTTCTGTATTCAGCGTGCGGATATCGTCCATGCTGATCCCCTCCTCTTTTCCAGAGGTTCCGAACTCCACCTTAACATCGGGATGCGACTTCTGGAATCCCCGGATCGCATCCTGAACCGTCGTATTTTCCGAAAGACCGAACACACGCAGAGTATGCTCAGGCACCGCCGGCGCTTCTGCATCATATACATAGTGTACCAGGCTGCATGTACCTGACTTCGCCTGACGGTAAAGTGCATAGAAGTCATCCTTCTGCCCTCTGATAAATCCCGCCGCCATGTTCATCGAAGAACCCATCTGCCCCACACTGCCGTCCATGATCACCTCACTGGTCTCATTTCCCGGTGCCATACGTGTGATGCCCTTCTCGGTGAGGATATACCAGAGCTCTCCATCGCTGCACATCCTGATCTGCTCCTGATAATCTGCCTGAAGCGTTCCCTTCTCCTTCAAATCCTGACCGTAGATCGTGAATAAGCCATCCTCCGTATTGACCGCGGTATCCCCATTTGAAGCGCCGAAAATCGTTCTCTGTTCACTGGATAATAACATTGCCGTATTGAATTCCTGCAACGTCTCCAAAGAATTCGGATCGATCACGGCACACTTGGCCTGATACATATCATTTATCCAGTAATTCCCGGCGCCGTCGATCTGAAGATTGGTAACCGCCGGATATCCATAATCGCTCTGCTGTCTCAGATAGGGGATCTCAAGCTCTTCTCCTGTCTGACCGTCTGTACTCCTTGCGATATGAGGCGCCATCTCTTCATCCATACCGCTCACTATCTGCGCTCCGTCCTTGGTTTCCGCTATCTCCTGCAGGTAAATATCCTGTTCCCCGTAGAGCTTATGGATCCATTCCAGAGCTTCCTTCTCCCACTTGCTGTCCCTGTATTCATAACGGAACACCTGACCGTCTTCCGACTGCGAATACAGAACAGGATTCCCCTCCTTCGCCTTCGCCATGTTCAAGATCTCTTCGCCTTCCTGTACCGGAAGCTCCATATCCTCCTCTACATAGCGTCCTTTTGCAGAGTCTCCTTGGCCCGCTTCTTTGCCGTCCTCTCCCCTGCCGCAGCCTGACAGCGCTCCTATAGTGATAACCGCGGTAAAAAGAAGCGCTATGGAACGTCTTACATACTTCAAATATCTGCTATTCTGCCTGTTCTTGTACTTTCTAGCCAATGTCTGTCTACCTTCTTTCTATATCGTTATCGTTCCTGACCGCTCCGTCAGGCTCCTCTTATCTGTGCAATATACAGACAAAAGCGCCCTCCCGGATGCTACTTGACACTATACACAGTTTATCTCAAAAAATCTTTGAAAATCATCAGAATATTTTAAAGATTTTTTTGAGATTTCTTTGGTATACTATCATCATACCGTACCAGGAGGTTTGATATAGAAGATGTATATTTTAATCATTGAAGATGACAGAGAATTATGCAACGCCCTGAGATCTCAGCTCCTTGCCAGAAATCACACGGCCGACTGCTGCCACACCGGAAGCGAGGCCCTCTATCACGCTATGTCCGGCGCTTACGACCTGATCCTTTTGGACCGCATGCTGCCGGAGATCGACGGACTGTCCATATTAAGATCAATCCGGCAGAACCGCATCAGCGCTCCCGTCATCCTGACCACCGCCCTTGGTTCCATAGACGACCGCATCGAAGGACTTGACTGCGGTGCAGATGATTACCTTGTCAAGCCCTATGCCATTGAAGAACTGCTGGCGCGCATCCGGGCGCTGTCCCGGCGTCCGAAGGACTTCTCAGAACATACCTGCCTGTCCTTCCTGGATATCTTTTTTAACCCGGATACGCGGATCATGGCGTGCAATAACAGGGAACAGCTTCTATCAGGAAGGAAATCTCTCCTCATGGAATTCTTCCTGCGCAATCCGAACAAAACACTGGCGAGAGAGCAGATCTACGCACGGGTATGGGGACCTGACGGAACTGTGGAGGACGGGAACCTGGATACTTATATCTATTTTCTGCGGAAGCATCTTCTGACTTTAAAGAGCCGGGCGTGCATCCGCACTGTACACGGCAAAGGATATCGTCTGGAGGAAGACCATGTTTCCTAGACTTCAGAGAAAATTCGTAATTTTATATACATTCAGCACCGGACTGATCATGACCTTTATTCTGTCCGTAGCTTTCTTATTCTATGTCTCCTCACAGGATAACCGGCAGCGGTCAGCCTTCCAGGAGCACCTGTTTACACTGACGGCACAGATGCAGACGGATTCTGAATTCACAGATTCCTTCCTGGCACAGATGGAGCAGAACAACAAGCTTCTTATTTATATAGAAGAAAATGATATTCCATTTTTCTTTCCCGGCGCATTCCGGTCTTGCACGCCGCGTGCCACTCTGCTGACATACGCAAAAAATGCCGCAAAAAAGGAATACATCTACGACGATTCCCATCCCATTTCCTCTAATATCCTGCAATCCTCCGTATTCCAGATCACCGGGGATAAGAAGGATACCTATCTTGGAAATGTCCTCATCCTTCGGACTTCTTCCGGCTATAAGCGTCTGACTCTGCTTATGGATATAACCGGGTACAGGCACCGGCTTCTGGACACCGGCTGCATCTATCTGCTGATAGATCTGTGCGGAATCCTGCTTCTCTTCCTGTCAGGACGGTGGTTCGTCGGCCGATCTCTTAAACCGTTGGAGGAAACCTGTCAAAAACAGCAGGATTTCGTCGCCGCCGTCTCTCATGAACTGCGTTCTCCCTTCGCAGTCATTCGGACAACTGCTGATGCCATTACCGCCAATGCCGTTGCTGCTGACACCGTTGCTGGCAGTGCTGTTTCTGCTGGGGCCGTTTCTGGCAATGCTGTTTCTGCTGATGCCGATTCTGGCAGTGCCGTCTCTGCTGACAAAGTTTCTGTTGGAGCCGAAGGATACAACCGGGGCTTAGCCGTTATTAAGGACGAATGCCGCCGGGGGAGCTCGCTGATCCAGAACCTTCTCCTTCTGGTCACGGCGGAGCAGAAGGAATGGGCCGTAAAAAAACAGGATTTTGAGATCGACGAACTGCTGCTGAACCTGCTGGAAATATATGAGCCTCTCTGCCGCTCCAAGGGCGGCGCACTGCTGCTTCATCTCCCCCAGGAACCTCTTCCTTCCGTATCCGCAGACCCGGATCTATGCCGGCAGATATTTACGATATTACTGGATAATGCAGTTGCATATGCGTTGACGGATCCGCTGTCACCGCATGCGGATCACGCTGCACGCAATACAGATAGATATCAGATCCTTCTTCGGGCAGATATTTCCCACGGTCATATCTGCGTTCGCGTAACCGACCATGGGCCGGGAATACCCGATGAGGAGAAGACTCTGATCTTCGACCGGTTCTACAGAAGCGACCGTTCCAGAAATGATAAAGAACACTTCGGGCTTGGCTTATCCATCGCCGCTGCCCTTGCTAAGATACAAGGACTCAGGCTTGCCGCAGAAGATACGGAAGGGGGCGGGAGCACATTTTCCTTAAGATTTTGAATTTCCTTACATGCGAAGCTCATTTCGCAGCACCGGTGTAAGCCGCTCCACCTGGAACCGTTCCACGAACAGATCGCATTTGCACAGGAAAAGATAATAGATATTCTTCCCGCATTCCCTGAGACTTTCAAAATTCCCCTGGCCCTTAGCGATACACAGATCCGACGAATCCATACAAGCCCTGGCTTCCTCCGATATCTGATCATACTCCGTCCCCGGAATATCGGTTCCGTTTGATATGACTCCGGCAATCTGATCAAGGCCTATAAGCTCGGCGTCTTCCAGCGTTGCGTCATTAAGAACCGGTATTCCCCGCACCAGAACCGTCACTTCTAATTGAGGGTACAATTCTTTGAGAATCCCTATGCAGATCTTGTCCAGCACGATCTCTCCGGCATTATCCGTAATATACAGCATCCGTCCTGCCCGTCCAAGTTCTTCACGAAGATATTCCGTCTCCTTCAAATCCAGGTCAATCTCAGCGTAAGAATCCAGCAGTTCTATTAATTTCGCTTCGTCTATTTCTGAAAATGCCCCGAAATCAATATAATTTCCGATGATCGCATACTGAAGGGCCGCTGTAAACGGATCCTCTGATCTTAGGATATTCCCGCGGATCTTCTCTTCCATTCCAAGCAGCAGCAGATCATAGTCCTTCTTGATCTTCTCATACGGATCCTTAATTCCGGTCTCTTCCTTCAATATCTTAAGCAATCCCGCCATCATCCGGGGCGCGGACAGGCCAACTGCCTCCTCGTCCAGATACCGCTCTGCCCGGCCGATGATCTCTTGCTCCCGCTGCTTGGGCGCCTTATAAAGCCTTGTATATATATTGATCTTATTTCTGCTGCATTCTCTGCAGGCTTCATCCGCTATCATCAATCATTCCTCCTCTTTCGCACTGTATACTTATAGTTATATCCAATGTCAGCAATATCGCATACGGAGCATATACAGTACTGCTGCAAATTCTGTTGTTTTACAGCAGTACGATGCCTTTTAACAGTTAAATATTGCCGCACCCTCAGGCTGAAGCAGTATCTTATGCTCTCTGCTGATGGAGATATTTCTCCCGGGTAGCAAGTCCACCGCGTATGTGGCGTTCAGACTTGTTGAGGTCTAAGATCTTACGCGCTTCCACGGCAAGCGACGGGTTGACTTGGAGCAGCCTCTCTGTTACGTCTTTATGTATGGTACTCTTGCTGACTCCAAACGCCTTCGCCGTCTGCCTCACCGTTGCCTTATTCTCAATAATATAATATGCGATCTCTACTGCCCTTTCCTCAATATAATCTTTCATATATAAACCCCTGCACTCATTGTTTTTACAATGTATGCAGAGGTTTATTTTCATATTCCTTGTGAAGTAAAAAGTAACTCGAACAATTTTCTTGTACCACTGGATTCTTCCGACAATACGATTTCTGCACTATATCCATCTACAGTATGCTTTGTTAAAAATCTCAATGCGGTCATTATCCTTTTTATTAAATCACTTTCGTCCATTTCCAAACCTAACTTCGCAATCTTTTCGATAAAATGATATTCCATAGCAATCTATCTTCCGATACCCCTCTGTCTTAAGTTCCTCCATATAGTTCCTATCATAAATCTGCTGTAATGCTCTTTCCGCATCCACTTCCAGATTATCAACCGAATCCGATACCTTTAATTCCAAGACAAATGACCTACCCCGAAGAGACGGGCTCTTCACCGTAATATCTGACCGTCCATCTCCAGATTCCCGGTTAAATTTGACCAGATAATTCTCGCTCTGACTTAGTATCCCTGTAAGAAACCCATGATAAAAATTCTCTGCACTATCAAAAAAACTAATCGTCTGAAAAAGCTGGCCATTCAAAATATCTCTCATCTTACCCTCATTTCCATCCTCTAGCGCTCGATATAAATCATGGAAATTCTCTTTTTTGATATTTCCCTTCATCCAATTTAGAATCGTACTCTGATAAATTGTCTTTACTTCTATATTTGGAATACGCGCCTTTAAAAAAATAGTCGATTCCTTAAAATATTCTCCTTCTTTCGTCAGATATCCGGTAAAATAAAGGAAATTCCACAAATTTTCATTATTGCTATGCATATCCCCATAGGTCACTTCCTCATGCACCTGAATATCCAGCGTATCCCCCTTTAACAGCGTCTCAATCTGGCTTTTTGTCTCTCGATCCGCACGAACAATCAGATCTTTAATAATGTCATTGGAACTGGTATTGATCCAATACGGGCGGGGAAATACATCCAGCTTAGCATTCAGATCACTCATATAATTAATTACGCTCCACGGATTGTAAACCTGCGTATCACCAAATGTATAGCCATTATACCATTCCTTCATTGTCGAAAAGCGACTCCTGGCACCATAATACTGCATCATCTGCAGCACCTCTGATTCCGTAAAACCAAAATGCTCACTATATTGCAGGTTAAGTATGGATATAATCTTCAAATGATTTAATCCGGTAAAAATACTTTCTCTAGAGATCCTTAAGCAGCCCGTAATGACAGCGAACTGTAGATAATCATTTGTTTTTAGCCCAGACTCAAACAACGAACGGATAAAAGTCACCATCTTCTCATAAAATCCCCGAAAATATGCATTCTCCAATGGCACATCATACTCATCAATTAGAACGACAGTATTCTTACCTGTGATTTTATACATACATCTGCTAAATAATTTTAACGAACCTCTGACCTGTTTTTCATCTGCTTCTTCATCTGCAATTCGTATATATTGTTCATATTCTTTTTGAGTAAGTTTTTCTTTGCCTGTTTCAATCACACTTCTATGTCTGTCAAACTCAGATGCTATTTCAACCTGCATCGTATAATAAGCATTTTCAAAATCTTCCTGTTTGGCTGATTTTAATGTCAGATTTATCACAGGGTACATTCCCATCTGCTCCGTATATTTCTCTCCGGCTTCCGTAATTTTCATACCACGGAAGAGTTCTTTATTCTGATCATTTTTTAGCTTGTCTCCTGTATCCTCAAAAAAGTACCGAAGCATACTTAGATTCAATGTTTTTCCAAAACGCCTGGGTCTGGTGAATAAATTCACCTTTCCCTTCAAATCCAACATTTCTTTTATAAACATTGTTTTATCTACATAATAATATTCCGATTTTATCAGGTCTTCAAAATTTTCCACGCCAACTGGCAATGCTTTTTTCAACATGCCACCTCCATCCAACCCTGGTTTTCATATTTGATATGCCAAAATTAAAATTATTATTCCTTCCTCAAACCGCACTGGTTTTCAATATTATACCCTATCCCTCCCTATTTCACAATCAAAAAAACAAAACCACTTCCCGGTCACACCCGTACACCAAGAAGTGGCTTGTTCTATTTAATTCTCCATACGATCTCTACTGCCCGCTCCTCAATATAATCTTTCATACAAAACCCCTGCACTCATTGTTTTTACAATGTATGCAGAGGTACTTTTTCATATCCCTTTTTCACTAAACCAACTCAAACATCAATAACATATTAAAAAGTACATCGTTTGGTACGCTCTCACCGATACCAACATGAAAAGTGAATCTTTTCCTCATGAAACCATAATCAACGTAAGTATTTCTATTACACTTTAATTTCTATAATCCTGACAATGTTCTCATGACCAGATCTACATCTTTATTTTCAAGTTCCTGGATAATGTGCAAATATGTTTTCTGTGTGGTTGTCATACTCGCATGTCCAAGCCTTCTGGCCACGCTTGCAATCGATACTCCTCCAAACAACAGCAATGAAGCATGTGTATGCCTAAGTCATGAAACTTGTTTTTATATTTATATTGCACTAATTTCTTTGATTTTGAAATAAACTCGATAAATGGCACTTCATTTATTTCAATTTTAGTGATATACTGAAAATAGATTTTTACTATTGAGGTATATGAGATGATTCCTTATACTGGAGATTACATTGAACATATTGATGGTAGCATAGATAATTTTAAATATTACACATTTACCCCACGTCCCCTGATGCATGGGGATATGTATAAAATGGACGATGAATTATCCGCCTTGCTAATTGAAACTCATCGAAATATTGGATTTTTAAAGGGACTTTTTAAGTATGCCCCAAATAGAGAAGCGTTCGTCGAATTAATGCTATTAAAAGAATGCACATATTCCCGAATGATTGATTACGATACTCTCACTTTTTCCGATGTACTTGCCAGTCGCGGGAGTGGTAAAAACGATATTGCATCAATTACTAATCTCAAACTGGCATACAAGAAAGCGATAGATAGGACAATTTCAGCTCCAGTTCTAAGTGAACTTTGCGGAATTGCATTATATGGTGATGTAGTTAATAAGCTGGTTGATATTAGGAACAAGCAGATTTTTTTATTGGGTGTCAGGACGAACCTTATATCTTACAACCCTACAGCCCCTGACGCAGTTTTACCAGCGTTGGCCGATATTTCCGCTTATCTATATAATGACAAAGACACTGATCCGTTAATTAAGGCTGCATTAGTGCATTATCAGTTTGAGATGATACATCCGTTTGAGAGATATAACGGGATTGTAGGACGAATCATTGTTCCAACGATATTGTGCAATATCGTTGGAGAAACAAAAGCGCTAGTATGTCTGTCCGAGTATTTGTATCACAACAAAAATGAATACTTCGACTTGCTTCAAACTACTCAATACAGTGGTGGTTATATTCGGTGGATTAAATTTTGTGTAAATGCTATAAATGAAACTGCAAAGCGGTTAGCTCAGTTACTGATACAGTATGAAGATATTGTAGCAAAAGATATAAAACAATTAGAAGATATACAGTTGCTACCCAAAAGTGTTTGGCGTGTATATGATTATCTTAAGCTTTTTCCTGTGACTAGCATTTCCCATGCCGCCACACAGTTGGGAAGTTCGTTCAATTCAATCTCAAATGCCCTGCACTTGTTGAGAGAGAATGGTATCGTCACTCAAGAAAACGACAACATGAGGAATCGTATTTGGAAGTATACTGCGCTTGCATCCCATTTGATACAAGATTAATGTTCGTTTTAAGGGAATATTCGATAAGATTAAATTATTGGCTCTTTATTCTTGAACTTTAGGCAGCGATAAATATCTAAGATTTGGAGGACATAATGAAGCAATCAAATATTATCATGTACACTACAGAAGATGGAGTCACAAAAATTGAAGTTACATTTGACCATGATACAGTTTGGCTTTCTATAGATCAAATGGCCGACTTATTTCAACGGGATAAAAGCGTAATTGGAAAGCATGTAAGAAATATTTTTAAAGAAGGAGAATTGGCAAAAGAAGCAGTTTGGGCAAAATTTGCCTACACTGCTTCTGACGGCAAGACCTATCAGGTGGATTTCTATAATTTAGATGTTATTATTTCCGTTGGTTATCGGGTAAAATCCCTGAGAGGAACACAGTTTAGAATATGGGCTACTTCTATTTTGAAGGAATATATGAAAAAAGGGTTCGCATTAGATGATGAGCGACTTAAGAATCTTGGAGGCGGAAACTATTTCGATGAATTGCTAGCTCGTATCCGTGATATTCGTTCTTCTGAAAAAGTATTTTGGAGAAAAGTTCTGGAAATATATGCAACAAGTATTGATTATGACCCAAAAGCAGAAAGTTCAATTATATTTTTTAAGCAGGTACAAAATAAAATGCACTGGGCGGCTCATAAGCACACAGCGGCAGAAGTAATCTATCAGCGAGCAGATGCAGATAAAGACAATATGGGATTAACCTCGTGGGCGGGAAAGGAGATTAAACGTTCTGATGTAGGAGTTGCAAAGAATTATTTAAACGAAAAAGAAATAGATGCGTTAAATAAAATCGTTATGGCGTATTTAGATATTGCGGAAGTTCATGCCTTGAATCAAGAACCAATGTATATGAAAGATTGGCTGGAAACAATTGATGACTATCTGAAAATGACAAGAAGGGATATTTTAACTACAAAAGGAAGAGTGACTCATAAACAGGCTCTTGAAAAGGCACATGGAGAATACGAGAAATATCGGAAAAAGCAGGAGGATGTCCTTTCTCTGGTGGAATGCCATTTTCTTGAAAGTATAGAAGAATTACAGGAGTTGGAAGAAAAGAATTGAATCCCTTACCTTATACTCTTTGATATTATATGTATCAGATGGATGACGAATTGACTGTTTTACTGATTGAAGCCCACAGGAATATTGGTTTTCTGGAAGGGTTTGCTAATACATTAGATAGGAGATGAAATAAATATGAACAACTATGCAATTATTCTTGGTGTTGATAAATATAAATATGCTTCCGCATTACCATCTTGTGAAAATGATGCCAATCTTATGGAGGGATTACTAACAGCAACAGGAAAATATGAAGTGTTGCGAATAGCAAATAATGCGGCAAAGCATCAAATACAAGAAGAAATATCTTCTTTTTTACCCTTAGATTCTACAGATATTGGTGAGATTTTGTTTTATTTTAGTGGTCATGGAAAACAGGATGAACAGGGAATGCATTATGCGTTGTGCGATACCGATGTAAGTAAAATCAATAGCACTTCTCTCAACAACTCTGAACTTGATGATATTATTCGAAAATGTGCTCCTAAGCTATATGTCAAAATCATTGATGCTTGCCAATCTGGGGTTGCCTACATAAAAGGCATTGATGAAATAGATGGCGATTTCAAGTGCATTGAAGCAAAAGGATTTGAGAATTGTATTTTCATCTATTCGTCATTAAAATCTCAATCATCTTATGCTGAGGATCCTTATAGTAAATTTACCAAAGCTATCATAGATGCCGTTGAAAGTATATCAGCACCAGCCGTAAAATTTACAGACATTCAAAATTACTTGAGTGACATTTTCAATTCAGCAGGAGGCATACAGACTCCATATTTTAGCACGCAGTGTGATGGCACGGAGTTGTTTTTTGAAAAAAACTCAAATGTATTAGCGTATTTACAAAGTCTTCATCCAGAAACTCCTGATATCAACGATAATTCTCAGTCGAACATTGATGCTGTTAAAGCGTATTTAGGTAAATGCCGGGATGATGGTGATGTGAAATCAATGCTTGAGAAAATTCAAGATGCTCTAAATAATTGGAAATTGGAACACAGCTTTTTGAATGAGTTTTATGAATATGAGTGCAAAACAAATTTTCCTTATGAATATCATAGATACCATGAAGATACCAGTCTTGTGAAAATGTTACATGGCAGGATGGATAAGGAAAATTTGTTCATTGAAATGGAGTATACCTCCGTCAAAAAACAAAATCCTCTGGTGGAATCACTTTTTTCAAACTATAAGGATATTCCTGTATCATATCGATCCGTGGCAAATCAACTTCCATCTGTTTTCGCTATCCACTTTAAGGCCCTGAATGGCAATTTGCCCGACTATGTAATACCATTTATTTTTGTATATAGCCCTACTTTCTTCTATGTTTTTACATGCACAAAACAATTTGTCCGAAAGGGCTGGAAAGAATATGAAAATGGTCGTTACACAAAATATGTTTACACAAAATTTGAATATGATAGTTTCAATGAATCGGATTGGTATCGTTATCAGATAAAGCGTTTACAGGAAACGGTTGACTTTATTGAAGAAACATTACTTGAATATATCGAACCCAAATAACTTTTCTACTCAATTCAACAGATAGTATCTGTTAAATCAAAGAAAGTGCTGACAATCCAGAAAATGCCAGCGACCGGCTGGCATTTTCAAATCGAAACCTAGTATACAGGTATATATTTTTTGTCGCGGGCTTGACATACGGGTGCCGTAAACCATGAATTGAAATTTCAGAAATTCCACATGCTTTGCAATGTCTGGTAAGCACATCATTTACTGTTGAATTGTATATTTTTGATTCACCAACAAAAATGGGCCTATCCGGCGCAAGTTCCCTGGTCAAAACTGAAAATTTTACTACAATCTGCCAGTCAATTTGAATTTTCCTAACCGATGATTTATTTTTTGTCGGCAAAAAACCCCCGTCTCCTTTATAATCCCATGTTTTACTGATAGACAAAGTCTGCCGGGCAAAATCGAAATCTTCCGGAGTAATTGCCAATGCCTCCGAGAAACGCATCCCTGTTTTTGCAACCAAAAGAATGAACCAATCCCAATTTGGTGTATCTTTAATGTCAAGATCCGCAATCAATGTATGTAATTCGAACTGATTTAGATATTTGATTTTCTTTGTTTTTGGTGTTTTTCCCTTAATAATCGCCTTTCTGGTCGGATCTCTTGAAAGCAGTCCTTCATCCACTGCATCAAGAACTGCTCCCTTCAATTGATGATGAAAATCCAATGTTGTCTGTCTTTCATGTTCCTTTGCATATTCATTTAAAAGCTGTTGATATGCGGTTCTTGTTAATTCAGAAACTTTCACTTCCGGGATCAATTTTTCCACCCATTTTTGTGTCATCAAATACTTTGCTAAGGTTGCTTCCCTTATTGCACCCTTTTTATATACTTCAATCCACTGAGCATAATACTCATAAAATAATGCTGTACTGTTCATATCACAGAGCATAAGTTCCCTCTCTTTCCGAAATACTTACGCTGATATAAACAATTAAAAAGCAATTTTCAAATTACACAACCATTAAAAGCGGTTTTATTTCTTCATCCAGGAGTTTTCTTAACTCCGCCATCATTTTTGTATAATATTTAAACTTTGGAAGTGCTTTTTCCTGAGATGATTTATAGCTTGTATAATCCACAGTCATTTTAATTGCACTTTCGTTTGGAATTTCTCCGTTTTGATAATGTGTTGCCGCATACATCACATCATCCTTAGATGCACACCAGGTAATACAAAAATCAGAAATCACACGCTCGATACAATCCTGTTTCATATTTTCCACAATATGAAGAATGGACTGTCCCCTGTATTTTGTATCATCCATTTCAATTTCTGCAATCAGATTCGACATAATATCTGCGACTTTTGGATTCTCTTTTCGCAAATCTCCTACATATTGTTTCACTTCATCAATTTTTTTCTGACGTTCCTTTGGCGTAACTTCTTCCATTTCATCATAAGGTGTAACGATATTCTGAATCAGGTTAATAATATACTCATAATCAATCTTTGTAGTGCTGTATGCCATCAGCTCGTAGTCTTGATCAATTTCTATATCATCTCCGCCATCTTTCCCATCCAGACCATCAGGTTCTTCTCCCTTTGCATCTTTGATTTCCTGTACAACATTTTTATAATGTCCCACATAGTCATCATATTCTTCTTCAGAAACTCCATATTCTTTTAACATGCTGTCATCATATGCAGTAAACGACTTTAACTGTGCAAACAAAGAGTCAAACTCCTGAAACATTTTTGCAAATATTTTCTTCTCATTCAAAGACAGGGTTGGAATTACTTCCGGTTTTTCAGCAGAGACACGAAGCGCTGCAAGCGCTTTCCTGAAAGCGGGTTCCACTTCATTCCATTCTGCCATAAGCGCCTCTTTTGTTCCTCCCGCAGAATATAATTTAACTGCATTATCAACCGCTTCCTTAAAAAGAACCGGCGCCTGAAATGTAACGATCTGTCCATATGTTTTATTCTTATCAAAGATTCGATTTGTTCTTGAAAATGCCTGGATCAGGTCATGCGGGCCCATCGGCTGTCTGTCCATAAAAATCGTAGACATACACGGAGCATCGAATCCTGTCAGCAAGCGATCTACCACGATCACTAAATCCAACTGTTCATTTCTGCTTTTATATTTGGAATCTTTTCTTGCAAGACGCTTATTTAAGTTTCCATTATATCCCTGTATCTGAGACAATTCATATTTCGTGCCAAACATTCCATTATAGTCATCCAGAGAGTTTTGCATTTTCTCCTGATTAACCTGAGAACCTTCTTCATTTTCTGTTACAGAATAGGTAATTGCAAACTTCGGGAAATCCGGCAGGACCTGTTTGATTCGCTCATCAATTGTAAGAGATGTTTCTCCATTTTTTACCCTCGTCAATAATTCGTAATACTGCTGTGCTCTCTGAATCGAACTTGTGGTAAGCAATCCCTCGTAAGTCTGTCCTTTTCCATTTTGAAAACCTAGTTTGTGATAAGACTTATTCAAAATGATATCCAATACTTTTAACATATGTGTTTCGCTGTCATATACACTGCTGTCTGTTTCATCTTCCACATCTTTCGGGCCATTGTGCTCTACCTGAAATCCCAGCACTGCCTTATCATGAATTGCATTTTGAATCGTATATTTGTGCAGACGTTCCCCATACAAATCGTCTGTCGTTCTTGGAAGGTCTCCCTTTTGCGGATATGGATTCTCTGCAAATCTTGGTGTACCCGTAAATCCATACCATAAAGACCTGTTAAAAAACCGCTCCAACTCTCTTTTTGTTCCCGGACTAACCGCACGATGACACTCATCCACAACAAATGCAATTCTGAGATTCTTAATTTTTCGATATTCTGGTGTATCCTCTTTTAATTTCCAAGCGCAAGGTTAAATCCACCGCCTTTTAGGCGGTCAAGCTTTAGCGGCATTTCCTTTCAGTAGCAATTGTGATAAAATACAGCAATAG